>CACIKW010000038.1 GCA_902587315.1 uncultured Pelagibacteraceae bacterium | reverse complement strand
TAATGACCGACTCCCAAGACTGGTGGCCAGCTGATTATGGTCACTATGGTGGTCTGTTTATCCGACTGGCATGGCACGCTGCAGGAACATATAGAACTGGTGATGGTAGAGGTGGAGCAGGAACTGGGAATCAACGCTTTGCACCGTTAAATAGTTGGCCAGACAATGTTAATTTAGATAAAGCAAGATTATTGCTTTGGCCCATAAAGAAAAAATACGGCAAAAGAATCTCATGGGCCGATCTGTTTATTTTAGTTGGAAATGTAGCTTTGGAATCAATGGGATTTAAAACCTTTGGTTTTGGAGGAGGTAGAGAAGATATTTGGGAACCAGAAGAAGATATTTATTGGGGATCAGAAAAGGAATGGCTTGGTGTTAATCGATACAGTGGCAAGAGAGAGCTTGAAAATCCTTTAGGAGCATCTCACATGGGATTAATTTATGTGAATCCGCAAGGACCTGATGCAAACCCAGATCCATTCCTTGCCGCTCATGATATTCGTGAAACATTTGGACGTATGGCAATGAATGACTATGAAACAGTAGCACTTATAGCTGGAGGACATACTTTTGGAAAATGCCATGGCGCTGCAACTGAATCACACAAGGGTCCTGAGCCAGAAGGTTCAAAAATTCAGGAACAAGCAACAGGATGGAATAGTAGCTACAAAAGCGGTATTGGCGTTGATACGATTAGTAGTGGATTAGAAGGAGCTTGGACACAAAACCCAAAAAAATGGGATATGGGCTATTTAGATAATTTGTTTCAATACGATTGGGAATTAACAAAAAGTCCGGCAGGTGCACATCAATGGAGGCCAAAGCAAAATGGCCACGATATAAAAATGGTTCCAGATGCCCATGAAAAATCTACAAAACATCCACCAATGATGTTAACTACAGATCTTTCCTTAAGAATGGATCCAAAATATGGACCAATTTCTAAACATTTTCATGAAAATCCAGATGAATTTACTGATGCTTTTGCAAGAGCATGGTTTAAGCTTACTCATCGAGATATGGGACCTCGTTCATGTTATTTGGGTCCAGAAGTTCCAAAAGAGCGATTAATCTGGCAGGATCCTATTCCAAAAAATAAATACAAACTTAAAAAAGAGGATATTAAAACTCTTAAAGCAAAGATACTAAAATCAGGGATGTCCATTTCAGAGCTGGTATCAACTGCCTGGGCATCTGCTTCAACATTTAGAGGCTCAGATAAAAGAGGTGGTGCTAATGGAGCAAGAATAAGACTATCTCCACAGAAAGATTGGGAAGTTAACAATCCATCTCGATTATCAAAAGTTCTTAAATCTTTTGAAAAAATAAAAAAAGGATTTGATACAAAAAATAAAGTTGTATCAATAGCTGATCTAATAGTTTTAGGTGGATGTGTTGCAATTGAAAAAGCTGCAAAGAAAGCAGGTTATAATATTAATGTTCCATTCAAATCTGGACGTGGAGATGCTTTACAAGAACAAACAGACATATATTCTTTTGGATTGCTTGAGCCTAAGGCGGACGGATTCAGAAATTATATTATAAATAAAACTAATGGCACTTCTACAAAACCGACTGTATCTGCTGAAGAAATGTTAGTTGATAGAGCACAGTTAATGAAATTATCTGCTCCTGAAATGACAGTTTTAATTGGAGGTATGCGTGTGCTAAATACAAATTTTGATAAGTCGAAGCATGGAGTATTTACAAAAAAAACAGATACACTCACAAATGACTTTTTTGTCAACCTGCTTGACATGAGCACAACTTGGAAAGAGACTTCCAAAGAAGAAATTTTATTTGAGGGCAGAGATAGAAAGACAAATAAACTTAAGTGGACCGGTACTCGTGTAGACCTTATTTTTGGATCAAACTCTCAATTAAGAGCAATATCAGAAGTATATGCATGCGAGGACTCTAAAAATAAATTTATTTTAGATTTTGTATCTGCTTGGACAAAAGTAATGAATTTAGACCTGTTCTAATAAATATTTTATTGTTCGCCCCATACATTTTTAATATTTATCCAACCAGTATATTTTTCAACTTTA
>CACIKW010000037.1 GCA_902587315.1 uncultured Pelagibacteraceae bacterium | reverse complement strand
TTTTATCTAAATTTTTTATTTCAATATTTTTATTATATTTTTCAGGATATCCCTTGGAGCATAGTACAATACAAAGACTTTTATAATTATTCCACTTTATTTCAATTTCAGAAAGTTTATTTTTGCAAACCATAATAAAAATTTCTAAAAGATCTGTTTCTAGAGTTGGCAATATTGTTTGACATTCTGGATCTCCCATTCTCACATTGTATTCTATTAAATATGGTTCATTATTTTTGACCATTAAACCTGCATATAAAAAACCTTTGTATTCAGACCCCATATCTTTTAAAGCTAATAAAGTAGGTTCTATAATTTTTTTTAATATTTTAAACTCAAGTTCTTTATTGATTAGTCTAGAGGGGCTGTATGCGCCCATTCCACCTGTATTAGGACCTTTATCACCTTCAAATACTCTTTTATGGTCTTGGGCTGTTCCAAATTGTTTATAAGATATTCCATCGCTTATAATAAAATAACTCATTTCTTCACCATATAAAAACTCTTCAATAAGAAGGTTCTTTGCTTTTCCAAATTTTCCATTAAATATTTCTTTAACTGATTTTTTAGCTTCAGAAAAATTGTGACAAATGCTGACACCTTTACCAGCGGCTAAACCATCAGCTTTTACAACAATAGGAAATTTAGTTTTTTTTAAAAAAAAAATAGCATCATCTAAATTTGAAAATATTCCAAATTTTGAAGTGGGAATTTTATATTTTTCACATATTTTTTTTGTAAATATTTTTGATCCTTCAAGTTTGGAGCAGATTTTGTTTGGACCAAAAACTAGTACTTTTTCTTTTTCTAAGAAATCAGCTATACCATTGACCAATGGCTCTTCAGGGCCAACAACCAACAAATCAATTTTATTATTACTAATAAATTTTCTTAATTTTAAAAAATTTTTTATATCTAAATCAATATTTTCTGCAATTTTTGAAGTACCCGCATTACCTGGAAAACAATATATTTTTGAAATTTTTTTTGATCTTGATAATTTTGAACAAATTGCGTGTTCTCGTCCACCACTTCCAATAATTCCAACAATCATATATATATATAATATATTATAGAGGATTGATGGCAGATAAATTAGCAAAATTAAAGTATTTTCCTAACAATTTTCAAATTTTATCAGACGGCGACCATGTGCTTTGTGCTGTATCAGGAAAAAAAATATTATTAAAAAATTTAAATTATTGGAGTGTTGAATTTCAAGAGGCTTATTTTTCACATAAAGAAGCAGATTCTAAAAAAGAATAATATTAAAAATATCTATTTCCATCGATTGTGAGTCCATATCCATTGGCCGGGATTTTGGACAATCATTTTTTCTAGAACATTATTCAACTTTTCTGTGATTTCCTCCAAAGAGTTATCTTTTGTAAATTTCATAGGTCTATTTATTTTCATTTTAAAATAATGTTTATTGTATCTTTCTATATAAACTGGAATTACAAGACATTCATATTTTAAGGCAAGTTGAGCAGGTATTGTCGTTGTTAATGCAGGTTTGCTAAAAAATTTTACTTTTTTCCCCTCGCTTAACCTTTGGTCAATCATTAAAGCAACCGAAGTTCCTTTTTTAAGATAATCTAGCATTTTTCTTGATCCACCTTTACCTTTTTTAATCTGCTTTTTGCAAATATGATTTAATCTAATATTTAGTATTTTTTTGTTCATAAAAAAATTATTTAGTGGCCTGTAAATAGCAGCCAAATCTATTCCCATGTTTTCTAATTGCATTGCCATTAACTCAAAGTTACTAAAATGACCTGATATAAATACAGCCTTTTCTTTATTAAATTTAATATCGGCCAAATATTCCTGTCCTTCAATTAAAATATAATTTTTAAATTCGTTTGTTTTAAATTTTTTTAAGAATGGATATTCAGCAAAAATTCTTCCATAGTTTTCCCACATTTCTTCTACTATTTTTTTTTGATCGTTTGCATTTTGAATTCCCGCATAAGTTAAATTTTTTATTACAATATCTTTGGATCTAAAAATTGGACCAAATATTTTGCCTATTCTGGCTCCGATATTTGAAGATTTTTCGTATCCTATAAATTTAAATAA
>CACIKW010000036.1 GCA_902587315.1 uncultured Pelagibacteraceae bacterium | reverse complement strand
GTATCTATAAACATCAGGCATAGTCTTTATTTTTTCTTTTTTATTTTTTCCTTCAATTACAAATATTGGCAATATTAAATCGTTAAAAGACAGTTCGTTTTCTTGTACCAATCTTCTTGACCAGTCAGCTTTTCTATTTCTTCTAAGTCTTAAATTTGGGTATTTACCTGTGATAATCATTCTCAATAATATTTTATATATGCGACAATAGTAATATATAATATATTAGTCCATAGGTTATTAATAAAAATTATGTCACTAACAAACAATGACTTTCAAATGCAAAATTTAAAGTTTGATATTCACAAACTAAGAGAAGCATTTGACCAAGTTTTAAAAATAAAAGGATTTGATACAAGTCTTGGAATACCTCATTTTGCAGGAATATCACTTAATCAAATTCCTGGAGATCCAGAGTCTATAAAAGGTAATAAGGTGAGAGGGGTTTATTGGACTAAACCCGACTCTACTGGCAAAGAAGTGACCAGAGATGTCACAATTGACGAAAACAAATATACTGAATTTGTTGAAGATTTTAAAAACACTTATTTTAAAGAAGTTTATGATGAACTTTCTAAAAGATATAAGCTAGGAAGAGTAAGACTTTTGCTAAAAGAACCAAGGTCTACTTTAAGCTGGCATAGAGATCCAGAACCAAGACTACATATACCAATATACACCAACCCAGGAGCAATTATGGTAATTGATAAATATGCACAACACATGCCAGCTGATGGATCGGTTTGGGTTACAAATAATTTAAAATATCACAATGCTTTTAATGGTGGCGAAGAAAATAGAGTACATTTAGTTGCTTGTGTTTTAGACTATAAATTTAATTAAATTTAGTCTATAAATTTACTTAATTTGAAAAAAATTTATATTGCATCCGATCACGCAGGCTACAATCTAAAAAATAGCATTATTTTAAAATTATCAAAAAAACAAAAAATAATTGATCTTGGACCAAACTCAAAAGACTCGGTTGATTATCCTGATTATGCTAAAATACTATCCAAAAAGGTTGCTTTAAATAATAGAAGCTTTGGTATTCTTGTATGCGGATCTGGTATGGGCATGGCAATAGCAGCAAATAAAACAAAAAATATAAGAGCAGCTTTGTGCTACAGTAAGAAAAATGCCAAATTATCTCGATTGCATAATAACGCAAATATCATTACATTAGGAGAAAGATTGATTAATAAAAATAAAGCAATCAATCTAATTAAAATTTTCTTAAGTACAAAATTTGAGGGTGGTAGGCATTTAAGAAGAATTAAAAAAATATAATTATGTCAAGTGAAAGTAATTACTTAAATGATCAATATAAGAGCTTTTTCGAAGACAGTTTATCGAAATCCGATCCTGAATTGCATAAAGCTATTAACGATGAATTAAAAAGACAGCAAGAACATATAGAATTAATTGCTTCTGAAAACATCGTATCTCAGGCTGTATTAGAAGCTCAGGGATCTGTGCTTACAAATAAATACGCCGAAGGTTATTCGGGCAAAAGATATTATAATGGTTGTGAACATGTTGATGTTGCAGAAAACTTAGCAAACGAAAGATTAAAAAAATTATTTAATTGTAAATTTGCAAATTCCCAACCCCACTCTGGAGCGCAAGCTAATGGTGCTACATTTTTAGCACTATTAAAGCCTGGTGACACTTTTATGGGAATGAGCTTAAATTCAGGAGGACACATAACACATGGACTAAAAATATCAATGTCAGGCAAATGGTTTAACCCAATAGGCTATGATGTTGATAAGAAGTCTGAACTAATTGATTATAATAATGTTGAAAAACTCGCTTTAGAGCATAAACCTAAGCTTATTATAGCAGGTGGAAGTGCTTATTCTAGAGTCATTGATTTTAAAAAATTTAGAGAGATCGCAGATAAAGTTGGAGCTTACCTTATGGTCGACATGGCTCATTTTTCAGGTCTTGTTGCCGGCAAGGGATATCCAAATCCTTGTGAACATGCTCATGTGGTGACTTCAACAACACATAAAGTTTTCAGAAGTGCAAGAGGTGGAATTATTTTGACAAATCATGAAGATATATCAAAAAAAATTAATACAGCAGTTTTTCCCGGTTACCAAGGCGGACCACTAATGCATATCATTGCTGCAAAAGCAGCTGGTTTTTACGAAGCTCTAAAACCTGAGTTTAAAGAATATATAAAGTCTGTTTTATCTAATGCAAAAATTTTATCTGAAACTCTTAAAAATAATGGTTTTAAAATTTACTCCGGAGGAACAGATACACATTTAATGTTAGTAGATTTAAGACCTTTTAAAGTTAAAGGCAACCTAGCAGCAGAAAGTTTATCAAAAGCAAATATAACATGTAATAAAAATGGCATTCCATTTGACTCAGAAAGTCCAATGATTACATCTGGAATAAGACTTGGTTCACAAGCAGCAACAACAAGAGGTTTTGGTTTAAAAGAATTTGAAAAAGTAGGAGAATTAATTACTAAAGTAATTGCTGGATTGTCTAAAAACCCTAATGATAATAGTAAAATTGAAGATGAAGTAAGAAAAGAAGTTGTTTCACTTTGTTCATCATTTCCAATATATAAAAATCTTAGAAAATGATTTGTCCAATTTGTAAAAAAGGCGAAACTTCAGTAGTAGA
>CACIKW010000035.1 GCA_902587315.1 uncultured Pelagibacteraceae bacterium | reverse complement strand
TCCAACCTTCCTGCTGGACCTGGAATAAATATTTCTACTACTTTGTTTTCCATAATTGATATTGATAATTATTTACAATAATAATTTTTTATTTTTCTATCAAAACAGACCAATAAATTGCAAGATCTATTATTTCTAATACTTGACTAATTTAGTCGGGTATATATATATAAACCCGAAATATGTGGGATTATGAAGCTAACTACTAAAGGAAGATATGCAGTTATGGCACTGGCCGATCTTGCCAGATTTGATCCGGCAGGGCCAGTTTCATTAAGAGATGTTTCACTTAGGCAAGGTATATCAATACTTTATTTGGAACAAATTTTTTTTAAATTAAAAAAAAAAAATATCGTTACTAGTGTACGAGGAATAAATGGCGGGTATAAACTAGCTCAAGAAGCGTCAAAAATAAAATTATCTGAAATATTTATTGCTGTCGATGAAAAAGTAAAAACCGTAAGCTGTAACAAACATTCTAAAAAGAGTTGCAATGGCAAATCCACAAAATGCATTACTCACAATCTTTGGGATGAATTAGAAATGTATATTAATAATTTTTTTGAAAAAAAACATCTGGGAGATTTAATTAACAAGCAAAATGAAAAAATAATTTAAATGAGAGAAAAAGAATTAGAAAAAATAAAAGAATATAAATACGGATTTACTACAGATATCGAAGATATAAAAGCTCCTAAAGGTTTAAACAAGGAAGTAGTTAAATTTATTTCTAAAACAAAAAAAGAACCCAAGTGGATGTTGGATTGGAGATTAAAAGCATATGAAAGACTTCAAAAATTAACTGAACCAAATTGGCAAAAACCAAAATACCCTAAAATAAACTATCAGGATCTTTATTATTATTCTGCACCTAAAAGCATGAAGGAAAAACCAAAAAATCTTGATGATTTGGATCCTAAGCTTTTAGAAACTTACAATAAACTTGGAATACCTCTACAGGAACAAAAAAGATTAAATAATATTGCAGTAGATGCAGTTTTTGACTCAGTTTCAGTAGCAACAACATTTAAAGAAAAATTAAATGAAAAAGGAGTTATTTTTTGTTCAATATCTGAGGCAATTCAAAAACATCCCGAACTTGTTAAAAAATATTTGGGATCAGTAATTCCTCTTACTGATCATTATTTTGCTACTTTAAACTCAGCAGTTTTTACCGATGGATCTTTTGTTTACATACCAAAGAGTGTTAGATGTCCTATGGAACTTTCAACCTATTTCAGAATTAATGCTTCTCAAACAGGACAGTTTGAAAGAACTTTAATAATTGCAGATGAAGGAAGTTATGTAAGCTATTTAGAAGGGTGCACTGCACCAATGAGGAATGAAAACCAATTGCATGCAGCAAATGTTGAATTGATTGCATTAGATGATGCCGAGATTAAATATTCAACAGTACAAAACTGGTATCCAGGAGATGAGGAAGGGAAAGGTGGAATTTATAATTTTGTAACAAAAAGAGGGTTGTGCAAAGGTAAAAATTCAAAAATATCTTGGACGCAAGTAGAGACAGGATCTGCAATTACCTGGAAGTATCCTAGCTGTATTTTAAAAGGAGATAACTCAGTTGGAGAATTTTATTCTATAGCAATTACTAACAATCATCAAAAGGCAGACACTGGAACAAAAATGACTCATATTGGAAAAAATACTAAAAGCAAAATTATATCTAAAGGTATATCTGCCGGATTTGCTGATAATACTTATAGAGGATTAGTAGATATAAATAATAATGCTGACAATTCAAGAAACTATACTCAATGTGATTCATTATTAATTGGAAACAAATGTGGTGCACATACAGTGCCATATATTAGGAATAAAAATTCTTTAGCGAATGTTGAACATGAAGCAACAACTTCGAAAATTAGTGATGAACAATTATTTTACTGTAATCAAAGAGGCTTAAATCAAGAAGAGGCAGTGAGTTTAATCGTAAATGGTTTTTGTAAAGAAGTTCTTCAACAATTACCAATGGAATTCGCAGTAGAGGCACAGAAACTTGTTAGTATAAGCTTAGAAGGGAGCGTGGGATAATGCTTGATATTAATAATCTTTCAGCAAAAGTGGACAAAAAAACCATATTAAATGGCTTAAATTTAAAAATTAAGCCAGGTGAAGTCCATGCAATTATGGGTCCTAATGGTTCTGGAAAAAGCACGCTCGCAAATGTTCTTTCAGGTAAAAAAGGTTATGAAATTTCAGGAAAAGTAAATTATGAGGATAAAGATTTGTTTGAATTGGCAATAGAAGAAAGGGCACATAATGGACTATTCTTAGCTTTTCAATATCCGTTGGAAATACCAGGAGTAAATACATCAAACTTTTTAAAAACATCACTGAACGCAATTAGAAAATCAAATGGAAAAAAAGAATTAGATGCACTTGAATTTTTAAAAATTGTTAAACAAAAAGCCTCAGAATTAAAGATAGATGAAAAAATTTTAAATAGACAGCTGAATGTTGGTTTTTCAGGAGGAGAAAAGAAAAAAAATGAAATTCTACAAATGTCTTTAATTGAACCTAAAATGGCAATTTTAGATGAAACAGATTCTGGGCTTGATATAGATGCGCTTAAAATAGTTGCACAAGGAGTAAATGCATTAAGAAATAAAGAAAGATCTTTTTTGATTATTACACATTATCAGAGACTACTTGATTATATTAAACCTGATTTTGTCCATGTGCTTA
>CACIKW010000034.1 GCA_902587315.1 uncultured Pelagibacteraceae bacterium | reverse complement strand
TCCATTCGTGTATGCTTCACCAAAATATAAATCAGGTGAAAAAATTAATTTATAATTTAGTTTCTTATCTAATAATCTTAATATGATTGGATTTTCTTTTATTGGTTTTCCTATCACATATTTTCTATTATTTGCATCAATAATTACAAATCCATCTTCTTTGATTAATTTATTATAAATTTTTGCAATATCCATTTTACGCAACTTTTAAATTATCGATATTAAAATCTAATTTTTTCAAATCTTCAAATAATTTTTTTTTATCTTTTTCTGATAATAAGCTCAGAGTCGGCAAAATATTGATAAAAGAAGAATCTTTTTGTGACAGAAATGTATGTAATCCGGAAATAAGATTGAACTGTTCGAATGTTATTCTAACGTTACAAAGTTTTTCATTTACAGTCTGTTTTTTTTTATTCTGAAAATCTTCATATACTTTTCTAGCTAGTGGTCCAGTTACATTACAAGTAGCTGTTATGATCCCTGAGCAGCCTATTTCTAATGCCTTTAATAATTTTGCTTCAGATCCTGGTAAGATTGAAAAGTTTTTGATTTTTAATTTTTCAAATAAATTATAGGAGCTATCTTTTACTCCTATAATTTGATCTGGAAACTTTGATGCAAGTTTTTTAACACATTCTATACTAAATTTATATCCGCAAAGTTTTTCAAAATTATAAATTATAATTTTAGATTTAGGAAATTTTTCAACTATCCTTGAATAATAGCTTATTACTTCTTCATCGCCATATTTGTAGTATGCTGGTGGCATAATAAGAAACTTATTAAACTTTTGTGACATAGATATTTTAATAAAATTGATTGTTTCACTTAAAGAATTTAATCCAGTACCTAAAATAAATTTTTCTCTATATTTGCTCTCTACTAATTTATTTACTAATTGAATTTTTTCACTTATAGAAATTAACTGAGCTTGTCCTGTACTGCCAAATATAGCCACACCGTGGCAGCCCTGTTCGATTAAATATTCAGCGTGATTTATTGTTTTTTTTACATTTAGGGCAAGATTGTTATCTAATATTGATAATGAGGCCGCATAAATGCCTTTAATTTCACTCATAAATAAAACTTATATAAAAAAAAAATTTAGTAAAGGTTATATAATTATATAATGAAAATTTTAGCAATTCAAAATCGCAAAGGAATAGGTGATATGGTAATTTTTTTACCTTTCATCGAAGCAATATCAAAAAAGTTTGATACTCCAGTAAGTATTCTTGTTAAAGAAAATTCTAAAGCTGAAAATATATTGTCCAATAATAAAAATATTAGTGATATAATTATTTTAGACCGAGATAATTCAAAAAATGGACGCCATGATGGTATTAGTGGATCAATTAGATTAATTTCTGATCTAAAAAAATACAATTTTGATAAAGTTTTTATTTTTAATTCTTCTTTAAGATTTAAATTAATTTCTAAATTAGTTGGTATAAAAAATATATATCAATATCCTTTGTTTGAGAAAAAACAACAACATGTTATTCAAGCTGCTCAAATTTTTTTAAAAAATAAATTAGATATAAACGTTGAAAGTAATCCTAAAATAAATATTAGCGATCAAGATTTTAATAATTCTGTGAAAAAATTTAATATAAAAAAAGATGAAACAAATATTTTGCTTGGAATTGGTGGTTCGGGTCCAACAAAAAGAATACCATCAAATATATTCTTACAATTTATGAGGTTGGTGACAGAAAATAAAACTAATTGTAGATTTTTTCTTGCAACTGGAAAAGATCAAGAAGAACAAAAAATATTAGATGAAATAGTAAAATCTAAATTTAGTAGACTTTGTACAGCTCTTGATGATCTTAATTTAAATGAAATTTTACCCGTAATAAAAAATTGTAATATCTCTGTGTGCAATGACTCAAGCTTTAGCCATTTATCGGCAGCATTAAATATTCCTACCATAGTTCTAATGGCAGATACACCTCTATTATATGGAAGTTATAGTCCTCAAATGTTTCCAATTATTCCTGATGGAGAAGAAAATGTAACACATGATACTCTTGGAAAAAATAAAATAAATCCTACAAAAATTTTCGAAAAGTTTAAAAAAATATTAAACTAATTTAAATTTTTTATAACAATTTCTTTAGCTTCGTTCACTATAGACGCAAGTCTATTAAGCTCTGGGCTTACATCTGGATGAATTTTTTTCATTATTTTTTTGTAATTTTTTAACACATTTTCTTTGGTATGTTTTTTTTTTGGATCTAAATTTAAAATCCTGTAAGCTTCATCAATAGAAATATTTTGAGTATTAAAACCTTGATTTGGATTGTTAAAATTAAATCTACCTGAATTTTTCAAAAATCTAAGCAGGCTCCAAATTCTCAAAATTTGAAATAAAGATAATCCTGCTTTTGTTTTTATTAAAGGCAATATCATTAGAACAAAGGGAAGAGAAAACAAAAACCTACCTGCGTACGCCATTATAATTGCTAAAACAACTGATAAAATTATTGTTATTAATCTTATTACTTTTGATATTTTTTTACTTGAAGTTTTTACAAACCAACTAAGCAAAAAATAAACTATTACAAAAATAATTAGTGTTATGAAAAAAATATTCATATATTAAATAATATAATTATGAAAATACCACAGCTAAAGAAAAAACCCGAATTAAAATCATGCCACAATGCCACTTGGGAAGACAATTATAGCTGGATTCATCAAGAAAATATTTTGGATGTTTTAAAGGATAGTTCTAAACTAATTCCAGAAGTTAGAACATACCTTGAAGAGGAGAATTCATACACTGAACACCATCTTAAAGATACAAAGAAACTGCAAAAAAAACTATTTGATGAAATTAAAGGAAGAATAAAATTAGATGATGAGACTCTACCTTACAAAGATAGAGAGTAT
>CACIKW010000033.1 GCA_902587315.1 uncultured Pelagibacteraceae bacterium | reverse complement strand
TTATCTTTCCATTTGCTTATATCACAACCAAGAATTCCCAACTGAGTTACTGCACCAACAACATTATATTTTTTTCCAATTTTGTATTTTAATACTTTTTTTGCTATTGCACCAGCTGCTACTCTTGAAGCAGTTTCTCTAGCCGATTGTCTTCCACCACCTCTATAATCTCTTATTCCATATTTTTTAAAATATGTAAAATCTGCATGACCCGGTCTAAATTTATTTTTTATTGTCTCATAATCTCTGGATCTCATATCTTTATTGTAAATAATCATTGAAATTGGAGTTCCAGTTGTTTTGCCTTCAAAGACTCCTGACAAAATACGAACCTTGTCATCCTCTTTTCTTTGTGTAGTAAATTTTGATTGTCCGGGCTTTCTTCTATTTAATTCAATTTGTATGTCTTTTTCACTTAAATTTATATTAGGTGGGCAACCATCAACAACACATCCAATAGCAGGACCGTGAGATTCTCCCCAAGTTGTAAAACGAAACAGCTTTCCAAATGTATTAAAAGACATTAATTTGTATTATATAAGTTATTTTGTTTAAATTATGAATCAAAAAAATTCACTAGAATTGGATGTTTGTTTCGGGGAAAATGATAATCCATTGAATTTATTCAAAGATTGGTTTGAGGAAGCAAAAAAGCATGAAACAAATGACCCAAACGCATTCTCGTTAGCAACGACTGACAAAAAAGGTACACCTTCTGTAAGAATAGTGTTGTTAAAAGATTTACAAGATGGCTGCTTTGTTTTTTATACAAATTTAAACAGTGAAAAAAGTAAATCACTTAACGAAAATCCATTAGCATCAATGTGTTTTTATTGGAAAAGTATATTTAGACAAATTAGAATTACTGGAAAAGTTTTACTAGTACCAGATAAAACAGCAGACGAATATTATAAATCCAGATCATATGGCAGCAAAATAGGTGCATGGGCATCCAATCAAAGTTCAGTTTTAAAAAATAGAAACGAGCTAAATAAATTAATTGAAAATTATAAAATTAAATATCCTGATAAAGAAAAAGTTCCAAGACCCAAGTATTGGTCAGGCTGGAAACTAAAACCCGAGTCCATAGAATTCTGGCTTGAAGGAAAAGACAGAATCCACGAGAGATTAAAATATATAAAAAAGGAAGATAAGTGGATTAAGCTGTTATTAAGTCCTTAATTTAAAAAGAACGTCCCAGGCTAAATAAAGTCAAATTTTTTAAAACTTCTTTTTCTTTTGAATCTTTAAATACAATTAAAGAGTTTGATGCAAGAGTTATAAAATGTTCTGCTTTTTTATAACATTTTTTAATTATATTATATTTACTTATAAGATTTAAAATAATTTTAAACTCTTGTTCGTTTCTTATTTGTTTAGAAAAAAAATTTTTAATTTGCTTTTTTTCCACATCATTACAATTTTGGTATAGAATGATTATTGGAAG
Source organism: uncultured Pelagibacteraceae bacterium (assembly GCA_902587315.1). GTDB lineage: Bacteria > Pseudomonadota > Alphaproteobacteria > Pelagibacterales > Pelagibacteraceae > Pelagibacter. The sequence continues at coordinate 1,466 of CACIKW010000033.1, read as the reverse complement.
AGTAATCTTGCCTTCATAAAAATCATTTCCAGCATTTTTTCCAAAAAGTTTAATTTCAGAATTATAGTCTAGTGTATCGTCAGCAATTTGAAAAGTAAGTCCAAGATTTTTTCCGTAAAATTCCAAAGCGTCTTTATATTTTTCTTCTTTATTACTTAATATAGCACCAACACGAGTTGCTGCAGAGAACAATGATGCTGTTTTTAATGAAATTATTTTTAAATAAGTTTCTTCCAAAATATCTATTTCTTCTTTATGCTGTAATTGTAAAACTTCTCCTTGTGAAATTTCTGCTGATGTTGAAGAAAGGAGTTTTAAAATTTCTAAATTTTCATCTTCAACCATCATTTCAAAACATCTACTTAACAAATAATCCCCAACTAATATTGATGAATGATTTCCCCACAATGAGTTCAAAGTTTTTTTTACCTCTCCTTAACTTTCCATTATCTATAACATCGTCGTGCATTAAAGTTGCTGCGTGAATTAATTCTATACAAGCTGCAAGATTAATATCTCTACCTCCTTTTATATATCCACATAATTTTGCTGAGCATAGAGTAAGCAATGCCCTTAATCTTTTTGCCTCCAGTAGATAAATGATATTCGGTCATTTTTTCAATTAAATTGACTTTGCTTGCTAATTTGTTTTTTATTCTTTCTTCAACTAGAGCTAGCTTATCATCTACAGAATCTTTAAGTTCTGAGAAGGTGTCATTAATTCGATTCTTTAACTGTACAACTGTTCCCATAAATTTAAATTATTATAATACTTATAATAATATACTTATCAATTGACGCACCCGAAACTTCAACTATAAGTAGACTTTATATTAAATATAAAATTTTATAATCATTGTTATGTTCAATTTTTTTAAAAAAAAAAAAACGATTCCGCATATCAAGCTAAGCGGCGTCATTGGAAACGTTGGAAAATTTAAGCAGGGAATTGATTTTTCTGGCCAAGAAGAAATAATAAAAAAAAAGCGTTTTCCATAAAAAAATCTCCTGCAGTCGCTATAACAATTAATTCACCAGGTGGATCACCTGTGCAGTCTCATTTAATTTATAGATACATAAAGGACCAAGCAAAAAAAAATAAAAAAAAGGTAATTGTTTTTGCAGAAGATGTCGCCGCTTCAGGAGGGTATCTAATTGCATGTTCAGGGGACGAAATTTATGCAAATTCTAGTTCAATTGTTGGCTCGATTGGTGTTATATATTCTTCTTTTGGATTTAAGGATTTAATAAAAAAAAATTGGAGTTCAAAGGCGAGTTTATACTGCAGGAAAAAACAAAAGTACTTTAGACCCTTTTCTTGATGAAAAAACTGAAGATGTAGAAAGATTGAAAAAAATACAGCTAGATCTCCATGATGATTTTATTAATGTTGTCGAGGAAAGCAGAGGCTCTAAACTTAAAAAAGATACTGGTATTGAATTGTTTTCAGGAGAATTTTGGTCAGG
>CACIKW010000032.1 GCA_902587315.1 uncultured Pelagibacteraceae bacterium | reverse complement strand
TCCACCTGTTTTTGGAATATGAATATAAATAAATTTTTGTTCAGGATTTATTAACATTATTTAAAACTTCCTCCCAGTTAATTGTTGGAGATAACCAGTGAAGGTCCATATGTGAAGCATAACTTGGAATAGATGAAATTAAATTTGACCCACTTTTCCATAATTCTAAAAACATTTCATGATCTTTCGTGCTTCCAGTTTCTATAAAATTAAACTTTTTATAAATTTCATAATGTTTTTTAAAAGTTTTAAATTTTACTGCAAATGAAAGTGTCGTTGATGGTACCGTACGCCAATGGCACGATTTTCCTAATAAAATCTTTGATTGTAATTTTTCATAAATAGGTAATTTGTATTTATCTAGATGATCATAAAGGCTAACATAATCTGCTTTTAATTCAAATCCCTCAAGCATAATATTATTCCAATTTTTCAAATGTAAATAATCATCTTCTATAAAGTAAATTATTTGATCGTCTGAAAAATTTTTGTTATTTACATATTTTAAGACGCTTGCCCAACTTTTTGCTTGGGAACCACCTTCTATATTTACAATTTCAAATTCTTTTTCATTTTTTAAAAAATGTTTTTCCGTTTCTCCATCCATTAAAAACGTTATATTGGATATATTTTTATCAATAGTCCCTTTCAAATTTTTAAAACAAGTTTCTTTAGAAAAACCTTTTAATCTTTCTCTACCCTCGCTGTGTTTTGAAAAATTACAATGTCTTGAAAATATTTCAATTTTTTTCATATCTTAAATATTATATTTTTCTTAATTTATTAAATCTATCTTTAAAATATCTTCTTAAGTGTTTTCCATGGAAGCCAAATACATTTTCATTATTATTTCCAAACTCTTTATTGGTCTCAGGGTGCTCCAATGAAAATTTTGAAGCAATTTCTATAGGTGCAAACTTTATATCTTTTTTTATTAGATCATCATAAAGATAATGACAAATAAGAACGTCCTCAGTTAAAGAAGGAAAATTTAAATTAAAATAATCAATTTCTTTAGTAAATTTTACTAGTTTATTGCTTCTTAGAGAAAAACCACCATTGCCAACTCTATTTTTTTTTAAGTCAATTTCTAAATCTTCTTTAGGTCTTATTTTTTTTGTCCAAGGTGCACCAATATAATCATAATTTAAAAATTCATTTGTCCATTCATCCGGGTTAACTACAAAGCTATCTGATTGAACAATTAAACAGTGCGATGTATCAAAATATTTCCACAAATCATTAATCATTATTTTGTTATAATCATCTATTTTTTCTATTTTGGGGATTTCTATATATTGAATTTCTGGAAAGTGAATTTTAGGTCTTTCTGAAGACAAAAGTTTTATTGCACCAAATTCAATTTCATATGAGCTAATTTTTAAAGAATCTTGAGTATGATCAATTTCTATAGATGAAGCTGCTAGCAAAGTTACATCAGGTAATTTTATTTTTTTTATCAATTTTTATATTTTTTATAAACTTCCAAAATATTACTTGCTATATTTTTTTTATTAAATTGTGTTTTATATTTTTTTCCATATTCTAGTGCCAGTTCTCTATATTTGCTATAATCTTTATCTATTTCTTCTATTTTATTTTTTAATGATTCTGGATCTGGTTCACAAATAAATTCTTCTGGAGAAAATTCTTTTGCAGTTAAGTTGTCCGAACACATTATTGGCACGGAACCACAAATCATTCCTTCGATCATAGATAGACCAATTCCCTCAGCCTTTGAAGGTAGTAATACAAACTTTGTTGAATTATAATATTTGCTCAAATCTTCATCATTAACTACTCCTAAATATTTACCAAACCTAGGATCTTCCATGCCGCAAATAATTAATTCATCAGTTTTATTTAAAAGTTTAAGAGATTGATAAGCTAACTTAATTCTCTTAATAGGATCGTTTGCTCTGCCAACATAAAGAAATTCATTTTCTTTTTTAATATTTTCATCAAGCTTTACATCTTTTGCTGGATTATAAACCACATCAATGTTGCCAGTATAAAATTTTGACAAGTCTTTTTTTACTTTATTACTAATCACAGTTATCGCATCAGCTTCTTTTTGCATTAGCGAGCTTTCTATTTCTAGTTTTTTCATTACTCCAGGAAAATGCCAAGGAACATCTAAAAAGTTAAAAATTAAAAAAGAATTAGGAAATTTTTTTTTTAGATTTATGCCATTGATATATTGACTAGGATCATTACAAAAAATTAGATCCGGATCATCATGGGTAGTTACATGTCCAAAGGATTCAATACCCTGTTTGATTCTCGCTATTTGTCCAGTATAGCCTTCCCAGCCCAAACCAGAAAATTTAATTTTTGACATTAAATTATATAATTATTTAAATAATTATTTATAATCAACAACAATGATAATAGATGCTTTTTCCTATTTTAATGAAAGGGAGCTAGTACAGCTAAGAATAAAATATTTAAGCGAATTAATTGATAAATTTGTAATAATTGAAGCTGACCATTCCCATCAAGGTAAGAAAAAAGATTGGAATTTTGAAAGTTTATTAAATAATGAACTCAAATCCTACAAAGAAAAAATTGTATACCATAAGTTAAAAATAGATTTAGAGCATGTTTCAAAACTGGATGGATGGAGAAGCAGTTCTGAAAAAGGGGGACTTGGATTTAAAATGGACAATTTCCAAAGAAATTATCTACAAACTGCTTGCAAAGATTATTCATTAGAAGACATAATATTGATGAGCGATCTTGATGAAATTCCTTCTAAAAACAAAGTAAAATTTATAATGACTTCTAACTTAAATGAGATAGCACCAGTTGCATTTGAGCAAAACTTATTTCATTTAAATTGTAATTTTTTAAATCTTGAAAGATGGATAGGCACAATAGCTTTTACAAAAAAATATATTGATAAGTTTAAACCACAGGAATTTAGAAATGCCAGATATAAAATATCTTGTTTGGTAAATGCAGGTTGGAGCTTCTCTTCTTTTGGCAGTAACGAGA
>CACIKW010000031.1 GCA_902587315.1 uncultured Pelagibacteraceae bacterium | reverse complement strand
TATACTATTAGTGATTATAACTTTTATAATTTATGTTATAATTTCGATGTTTACAAAAGCTTTTAAATTTTCAGATATTAATTTAAAGTATTGATTAAATGGCAAAAAAAATATTTTCTGGTGTTCAGCCAAGTGGAAACCTTCATTTAGGAAATTATATTGGAGCAATAAAGAATTTTGTAGATCTTCAGAATCAAGAAGGAAATCAATGTATTTATTGTGTAGTAGATTTACATGCAATTACACTAAGACAAGACCCTAATATTCTGAAAAACAATATAAGAGAAACCACTGCAGCTTTTTTAGCAAGCGGGATTAATCCTAAGAAAAGTATAATATTTAATCAATCTCTTGTCCCGGCGCACGCTGAAGGATCTTGGATATTGGGATGTGTTGCTAGAATGGGATGGCTAAATAGAATGACACAGTTTAAAGAAAAAGCTGGAAAAGATAAAGAAAAAGCTAGTGTTGGTTTATATATATATCCAATACTTATGTCCGCAGATATATTATTATACGATGCAACACATGTTCCAGTAGGTGAAGATCAAAAGCAACATTTAGAATTGTCGAGAGATATTGCACAAAAATTTAATTCAGATCTAAATTCACCAGATTTCCTCAAAGTTCCAGAGCCATTAATTCAAAGAAACTTTTCAAGAATTATGAGTCTTAAAGATGGTACAAAAAAAATGAGCAAATCTGATCCATCAGATTTAAGTAGAATAAATTTAACTGATACAAAAGATCAAATTATAAATAAAATTAAAAAAGCAAAAACCGATACAATACCAATGCCCAGTGCGAAAGAAGGATTAAAAAAAAGACCAGAAGTAGAAAATTTACTTGGAATATTTTCAAGCTTAAGTAATCAAAATTTAGAAAAATCAATTGATGAATTTAGTGGAAAAAACTTTTCAGATTTTAAAGCAATTCTTGCAGAAAAAGTTGCTGAAAAAATTTCACCTATTTCAAAAGAAATAGTTAATTTGTTAAAAAATAAAGATTATATAGATAAGGTTTTAATGGAAGGTGCTGAAAAAGCAAATATTCAAGCATCAAAAAAAGTTAAAGAAATAAAAAAAATCATTGGCTTTTAAATTATTTAATTTAAGATACTTATATTTGTTATAATTATAAAAATGTTTGTTCAAACTCAAATTACACCAAACCCAAATTCACTAAAATTTTTACCTGAGAAAAAAGTTTCAAAAATAGGACCTGTAGAAATAAAAAATATAAAAGACTCACAAAATGAATTAATAAGAAATATTTTATCAATAAATGGAGTAACTGGAATTTTTCTTACCGATGATTTTTTGTCAGTTAATAAAAAAGATGAAGTCAATTGGGAAGATCTCAAACATATTATTATTTCTTTTATTAACGATTATTATTCGAATGGTAATGATGTTGTTTTAGAAGATAGTGTAAATTTAAATAATAATGATTTTCCTGAAATAGAAAAAAAAATAATAAATTTATTAGAAACCAAAATTAGACCAGCGGTCTCTAGAGATGGAGGCGACATTAAATTTAAAGAATTTAAAAATGGTATAGTAAAAGTCGAACTCCAGGGAAGTTGTTCTGGCTGCCCAAGTTCAACAGCTACTTTAAAGAGAGGAGTTCAGAATCTTCTAAGGCACTACATACCTGAAATTAAAGAAGTAATAGCATTGTAGAGAAATTATAAATAAAATATGCTATATACCACGAATCATTAATATATAAATATGAAAAAAAAATTCATAGATAATATAATCAAAATTTATAAGAAAAAAAAAATAATTAATAATAATTTTCGTAGTTTTTATCTTACATTTACCTCAGGAATTTTGCTCGTAGGCTTTTTTTCTGCATTACCTTTTATTAGCAATTATACTTCGAACTTAATTTTTAATTCAAAATTGATTGATAACAAATCAAAAATTAATTTTGAAAAAACACTTCTTGGAAAAGATATAGAAAAAAATAAAATTTTAGAAGGTGATGGACTTATACTGAGGAATTTATTTGATGATATTTTTAACTTTGAAGATACTCTATCAGATGTTGTCAGACTGAAGGCCTCTACAGTTGAACAATTATTTGAAGATACAAATTATGATTTAAAGGACATAAGAAAGAATAAAATTGTTAAACCAGTCAATCTTAGCTTGTTACCAGAAGAAATAAAAAATATTCAGAACACAAAAAAAAAGAAAGAATTATTTATCAAAATAGTATTGCCTCTAATTTTGGAAGAAAATAATTTAATTAAACTTGATAGAAAAAAATTATTTGTAATATTAAATAAAAATAGTAATTCAAAAAAAGAGGTAAAATGGCTAAACAATAAATTTAAACAGTATGGAGTTGAAAAAAAAGATTTATCAACTTTGAAAATTAGAATGGATGAAATCCCCGTATCTTTGGCTATAGCCCAAGCCGCAAAAGAAACTGGTTGGGGGACTTCTAGGTTTGCAATTGAAGGAAATGCATTGTTTGGTCAGTGGACGTGGTCTGAAGAAGGAATAAAGCCGTCTGCCGCATCAAACGATTCATCTCACAAAGTAATGAAATTCAGAGTATTAAAAGCTTCAGTAAGAGCATACCAAAGAAATATAAATACTCATTCTAGCTACAAGGAGTTCAGAAGGGTTAGAGCCGAACAGAGAGATAGAGAAGAAAAACTGGATAGTTTAGAATTAGTAAAATACTTGGATAAATATGCCGCAACTGGAAAACAATACACGGAAGTAATAAAAAAAATTATTGAACAAAATTCTTTAAAAGACTTTGATGATGTTCATTTGCTTCCAAATAGTCAAAGAATCAAAAATTTGATTTAATTTTTTTCTTTAACAGTAAATTGTGTACCAAGCCAGCGCCAACCTTCATTATCATTTAAAGAACAATTAATTCTCCCTCTTCTAAATAAAAATTTTTCTCTAAAATTTATTATTAATTTATTTTCATTTAGTTCTATATTTGTATTTTTCCAGTCATTTCCTTCATTAGAAAAACAATTTATTTTATTTAAATTTTTTTGATT
>CACIKW010000030.1 GCA_902587315.1 uncultured Pelagibacteraceae bacterium | reverse complement strand
GAGCATTTCCATTTTTTTTAAGTGCAGTAAGAATAATCTTTTTATCTTTCTTTAAACTTTCATCTGCGTAATAAAGAATACGTGCATCACTTCTTACTGCCTCTAAAACAACTTCTTTATCTGCTTTAAAATTCTCATCGACATATTTAAGAGCATCGCCATTTTTTTTTACTGCTGCGAGAACAAATTTTTTATCACTTTTTAACTTTTTATTGGCGTATTCAAGAAATGATATTATTCGATCTTCTGGTGCAATGTATTTATCACCAATAGCTGACAAATCTTTTATTGCCGCAAGAACAATTTCTTTATTACCTTTTAATTTCTTATCAGCATATTGAAGGGCTGGCCCATATTCTTTTACTGCTGCAAGAACAATTTCTTTATTACCTTTTAATTTCTTATCAGCATATTGAAGAGCAGAGCCACTTTCTTTTACTGCTGCAAGAACAATTTTTTTATTACCTCTTAATTTTTTATCAGCGTGTACAAGTGCTTTTTCTGTGTGTTTTACAGCGGCTAAAACTATTTCTTTATTACCTCTCAGTTTCTTGCTGGCATATTTAAGAGCCCAATCTGATCCAACTATATTTGTAATATTTTTTACGGCTACAAGTACAATTTTCTTATCATTTTTTAACTTCTTATCGGCAAATTCAAGAGTACCACCATCTTGCTTTACCGCGGCAAGGACAACTTTTTTATCTCCTTTGAATTTTTTCATGACACGTTTAAGAAACCAGGCATCTTGTTTTACTGCTGCAAGAACAATTTCTTTGTCTCTTTTTAACTTGTCATCGGCATATTCAAGAGCGTAAGCATTATGTTTTACTGCTGCAAGAACAACTTCTTTATCAGCTTTTAACTTATCATCAGCTTCTTGAAGTGAAAAATAACCGGTTTCAATTTTTTGAAATATTTTCTTTTTATCCATTTTGTCTAAACATTAACTACTTTAATATTTTTTCATTTTCTTTATTTAATATTCTTTGTTCCCATTTACAACTTAACTCTCCGTTAAAGAAGTCACTAAATCACTTACCTTTATTAACTATTGTCAGAATATCAGGATCATTTTTTAAACTGTCGTCTACATAGTCAAGGTCAAGTGCAGAGACATCTTGTTTTACCGCTGCGAGAATAAACTTTTTATCGGCTTTTAACTTTTCATCGGCGTATTGAAGAGCACCGCCATTTTGTTTTACCGCTGCGAGAACAACTTCTTTATTGGCTTTTAATTTCTTATCCGCATATTGAAGAGTATTACCATCTTGTTTTACTGCTGCGAGAATAACTTCTTTATTGGCTTTTAACTTCTCATCGGCGTATTGAAGAGCATAGCCATTTTGTTTTACCGCTGCGAGAATAACTTCTTTATCCACTTTTAACTTTTCATTGGATAAAGATATTATTTCTTTTTTAAATTTTTCAAGATCATTAATTTCATCTTGGCGTCCATAAACCTCACCAATACATTCATCTAGTCCTTGAATAGTAGGTTCATAGAATTGTATTTCAAATTCGCCATCGTCATCTTTCATACACCACGCAATTTTAGATACTTGTTGTTGACTGAGTGCTAACCAAGTAAGAGCGTCATTATTGGGTGCTTCAACAAGACCAACGTCGTCATTTACTTGATGTAATAAAAATTTTTCTCCATTTTTTGATAGTAGAATTTTTTTAAGAAATTTATTTAAATCAACTTCACTTCCATAATCAGACTTGAATGACATAATGTTTTAAAATTATAAATAAATAAGGAAATTTGCAATGCTAATCATTCAATAGTTCCAACATTTTTTTTTTGTCTTCATCTCTAGGAAAGGAACTATTTTTTACGTAATAAACAACATCTTCGTTATTATTATCTTTTAAAGTTTTATCAGCGTCTTTTTCTAATAGGAATTTCATCACGGAGGGACTGCCCCCACATTGCTGAATACATTAGAGGTGTCCTGTTATTTTCATCCCGCTCGTCAATAGCAAAATCCTTACCAAACAAATTTTTAATTGTTTCTGGTGAATCATGTACAGAACAAGCACCACTAATTAGATCGAATTTTTCTTTTTTATCCATTTGATAAATATTATTTTTCTTTCACTGCATAAGTAAACAGTTCTTCAATACGTCCACCATTTCTTATGAAATCTCCTATAATACCTTCGAAGTCACTTAGTTCTGACCCCCCTCCGCTATACGCAATTTGTTCATAATCATCACTTTCATACTCATGAAGATCTAATGTAATATTGTACATTCCATCCTCACCCTCGCCGTCTCTTGTAATTACGAGTTCAAAATTTTTTTTACTTGGTATGGCATAATCTAGAGCAATATCCTCGTCATCATCGAATGCTTCTTTCAATCCTTTTGCTATTTGATGAACTAAAAATTCGAAAGCTTCCAATAACTTAGCTCTTTCTTTATCTGAAGTTTGTTCTTTATTAATAATTGCTAAAATATCTGGATCTTTTTGTGAATTTTCACTTGCATAATATAATGCCAAATTTCGTTTTACCACTTCTAGCATAATCTCTTTATCTTCCTTAAAACTATCATCAGCAAAATCTATGGCATGACTGCTATTTTTTACTGCTTCTAAGACAATCTCTCTGTCTTTCTTAAAACTATCATCAGCGAATTCTAGAGCACCACCGTATTGTTTGATTACCTCTAAGACAATCTGTTTGTCTTTCTTTAAACTGTTATCTGCGTGTGCAAAAGGCGACTTATCATAATGATACCCCGTCCCCTTACCGAATTGTTTTACCGCTGCGAGAACAATTTTTTTTATCTGTTTTTAACTTCTTATCGGCATATTCAAGAGCGCTACCATCTTGTTTTACCGCTGCGAGAACAATTTCTTTGTCTTTCTTTAAACTATCATCAACAAATTTTAGATTATCACCACATTCTACAATTGCCGCATAAATAAAATCTTTGTCTTTCTTTAAACTATCATCTGCATATTCAGCAATCCAAACACTGTCTCCCCCACCGACCTTTTTTAATGCATCTAAAACAAATTCTTTATCTTTCCTTAAACTATCATCCGCAAATCGAAAATTTGAAGCATCATTTATTACTGCTGCTAAGACAACCTCTTTGTCTGACTGTAAACTATAATCAACATGGCACAGTATACCAGTAAAGTCTTTTACAAGTGGTAGGATGATTTTTTTATCTTTCTTTAAACTATCATCAGCAAATTCTAGATTATCACCATCTTCTAACATTGCCGCATAAACAACATCTTTGTCTTTTTTAAATTCATCGGGTAGATTTCCTAATTCAGATCCAGATTCTTGAACTATTTTTAATGCCTCTTTTTTTATCCAAAATATTTGGTTGCTATTTTTTCTTATAGCCCTTTTTTATTTTTGATTTAATCAGCTTTTCTATTTC
>CACIKW010000029.1 GCA_902587315.1 uncultured Pelagibacteraceae bacterium | reverse complement strand
AAGAACAATTTGAATTAATGAAAGAAAAATCAATAATAACAAAAGAAAAAAAATTTTCTTTTTATATTTATAGAATTTCTAAAGAAAATTTTAAGCAGGTTGGAATAGTTGGTACTGCAAAATTGGCTGCCTATGACAATTTACATATTCGAGGTCATGAAGAAATTTTTTTTGAACGATCCCAAAAAAGAATGAAACAAATGGATAATCTAAATGCACAAATAGGCCCAATATATGCAGTTTATCCCGATAACAAAGATCTTAATAATTTAGTTGAAAATGAGTTGCTTAATTCACCAATTTATTCCTTCAAAGGTATGGATGGATGCAAGCATGAAATGTGGGTGGTTGACGAAAAAAATAAAATTGAAAAAATTTGTGACTTATTTAATTCTATAAATAGAATCTATATTGCTGACGGTCATCACAGAATGGAAGCATTATTAAAACTTTCACAATTTAAACAACACAAAAACCCAAATCATACTGGTGAAGAAGCTTACAACTATTTTATGATAGCTATTTTTCCTACAAGCCAAGCAAGAATACTTGATTATAATAGACTCATAAAAGATTTATATGGTTATTCGCCTAAAGATTTTATTAAAGAAGTTAAGAAAAAATTTAAATTGGAAAAACAAGATGTTTTGTACAAACCAAAAAAATCTCAAGTATTTGGAATGTATTTAGAAAAACAATGGTATTCTTTGGAACTAAAAGAAAAACCTCATCAAAATTTGTTTCATATTATTAATTTAGATATAAATTTGTTACATTATTATTTACTAGAACCTATTTTAGGAATCGGAGATCCTAGATATGACAATAGAATTGATTTCATAGCGGGTTTTCATGGTTTAGAAGGTATTGAAAAAAAAGTTAATTCTGGAGAAGCAAAAGTTGGTTTTGCTTTATTTGCTACCCAAATGGAAGATATTATAAATTTTGCTGATAAAAGGCTTACAATGCCTCCAAAATCTACTTGGTTTGATCCAAAACCATTGGACGGTTTGGTCGCATATGACTTTGAATAAAATAAAACTAAAGTTTGAAAAAATAATTTTTATCGTTATACGTTAAAAAAAATTATTTTTATGGAAAAACCAGCGCTTAAACCAAAAAACATAAATTTTTCAAGCGGTCCTTGTGCTAAGCGACCAGGTTGGACTATTGATATTTTCAAAAATACTCCAATAGGAAGATCTCATAGACACAAAGTGTGTAAAGAAAAGTTAAATGAGGTAATAATTAAATCTAAAAAAATTCTTCAATTACCTAATGGTTACCAAGTAGGTATAATGACTGGTTCAAATACTGGAGCTTTAGAATCGGCTCTTTGGTCTTTGTTAGGATTAAAGGGAGTTGATATTTTGGCTTGGGAAAATTTTGGCAAAGATTGGGTCACAGATGTCGTCAATCAATTAAAAATTAAAGATGTAAACTCTCATATAGCTGAATATGGAAAACTTCCAGATTTAGGAAAGGTAAACTTTGACAATGATGTAATTTTTACTTGGAATGGAACAACTTCTGGAGTTAGAGTTCCAGATACCAGCTGGATACCAGAAGATAGAAAAGGTTTAACTATATGTGATGCTACTTCAGGTATTTTTGCTATGGATATAGATTGTAGTAAGCTCGATGTAATAACATGGTCGTGGCAAAAAGTTTTAGGAGCAGAAGCTGCTCATGGAATGATAGCCATATCTCCTCGCGCGGTTGAAAGACTAGAATCCCATTGTCCACCATGGCCAATTCCAAAATTATTTAGATTAGCAAACAAGAAAAAATTAATTAAAGGTATATTTGAAGGTGGAACAATTAATACTCCATCAATGATTTGTGTTGAAGATGGCTTAGATGCTTTAAACTGGGTTGAGTCAGTGGGAGGAACTAAAGAATTAGTAAAAATCTCTAATCAAAATTTAAAAATTGTAGAAGATTGGATTGAAAAAAGTGATAATTTTAAATTTATGTGTGAAGATAAACATATTAGATCTTCAACAAGTATTACAGTTTTAATCAAAGATGATTGGTTTACAAAACATAACGAGGAAGATCAAAGAGGAGTATTGAAAAAATTGTTCTCACTTCTTGAAAAGGAAGGTGTAGCAAATGATATTAACGGATACCCAAAAGCACCTCCTAGTATAAGAATATGGGGTGGGTCAACTGTACAAAATAGTGACATGAAAGCGCTTTTGCCTTGGATTGATTGGGCTTATAATTCTGTAAAAAATAATGCCTAAAGTTCTAATTTCAGACTCAATGAGCGCAGTTGCTCAAAAAATTTTTGAGAAAAACAATATTGCAGTAGATGTAAAAACAGGCTTATCGGAGGATGAAATTATTAAAATTATTCCTGAATATGATGGAATGGTTGTTAGATCAGCTACAAAAGTAACTAAAAAAATAATAGAAGCTGCAAAGAATTTAAAAGTAATAGGACGAGCTGGTGCAGGTGTTGACAATATAGATGTTCCGGCTGCTAAAGAAAAAAATATGATAGTAATGAATACTCCTGGTGGAAATGCTAATGCAACTGCTGAACATGCATTTGCATTAATAATGTCTGTACTTAGAAAAACTCCTTTTGCAAATGAAACTACTCATAAAGGTCAATGGGAGAAAAAAAATATTAAAGGAACTGAACTTTCAAAAAAAACACTAGGAATAATTGGTTTTGGAAATGTTGGGGTAAGACTAAGTAATCTTGTTAAAGGTTTTGATATGAAAATATTAGTAAATTCAAAATCATTAGAATCTAGAAAAAAAGATTATCCACATGTAGAAAATGTAAGTTTTGATGATCTAATAAGTAAAAGTGATATTATAAGCTTTCATTGTAAAGCTACTGCAGATGGAAAACCTATACTTACAAAAGAACACTTCAAAAAAATGAAACCAACCTCTTATATAATCAATGCAGCAAGAGGAAATATAATTGATGAAAAAGATTTAAATGATGCATTAAACGAAAACTTAATTGCAGGAGCCGCTATTGATGTATTTTCTAAAGAGCCAGCTAAAGAAAATGTTCTTTTTAACAACCCTAAAGCAGTACTTACTCCTCATATCGCAGCTTCAACTACCGAAGCATCAATTGTAGTTGCTGAAATGGTCGCTAATCAAATATCCGATTTTTTACTAAATGGTAAAAAAATAAATACAGTTTAATTTATCTATTAAATAAATTTTTTAATCCATTAAAAGAAGCTTCGCAGATTCCTTTTTCTGTTATTAAACCTGTAACATATTTTGCTGGAGTTACATCAAAAGCTAAGTTCATTGCTTTACTTTTTTTAGGATAAATCTGAATTTTTTTAACATTTCCACTTTCATCTAAACCTTCTACACTAGAAAGTTCTTCTGAACTTCTTTCTTCAATAGGAATATCTTTATAATCTTTAATGTTCCAATCTATTGTTGAGCTTGGTAGTGCCACATAGAAAGGAACATTGTTATCTTTTGCTGCAAGAGCTTTTAGATAAGTACCAATTTTATTACAAACATCTCCAGTAGCTAAAGTTCTATCGGTTCCAACAATACATATATCAACATCACCTCTTTGCATTAATATTCCACCAGTGTTATCTGCAATAATTGTATTTGGAAT
>CACIKW010000028.1 GCA_902587315.1 uncultured Pelagibacteraceae bacterium | reverse complement strand
TTACTAACGCTGCGTTAACACCCATTATTGCTTCCATTTCAACACCAGTTTTTGCGACAGCAGACACTACACAAAAAACTTCTAAGGAATTATCAACTTCATTCATTACAATTTTTGTTGCCGTATGATCAATTGGTAGTGGATGGCACAAAGGTATTAATTCACTAGTTTTTTTAACACCCAACACAGCCGACTCAACGCATCCACCTGAAACTGAACCTGAAAAATCTCCTGTTTCATTTACAATCATCCTACTTCCAACTTGTCTTGGCGAAGAGCCCCAAGTTTGTATGACAGTAGCTAAAACAACTTTTTGATTAGCTTTTATCCAATCATTTGCTTCTTCAAGAATCTTTTCATCAAATGAGTTTTTCATTTGATATTAAGTTATTACCGATAGATTAAATTAGCAAGCTTCAACAGCTTTTTTTGCAAACACTTTCACCATGTTTGCTCTGTATTCTGCTGATGCATGTATATCTGAGTTCATTTCTGATGAAGAAATTTTAACTGCATCTACTGATGAAGATGAAAAATTATTTGATAATGCTTTTGATAAATCTTTATCATTATAAACACAAGATTTTGCTCCTGTGACCGCAACATTTACTGCGCTTTTATGTTTTGCTACATACACTCCGACAATCGCATATCTTGATGCAGGATTTGGATATTTTTGGTAATTTGATTTTTGAGGTATTGAAAATTCTATTGCTTCAATAATTTCTCCACTTTTTAATGCGGTTTCAAACATTCCTTTAAAAAATTTTTCAGCCTCTATTTTTCTACTATTTGTATGAATAACTGCGTTTAAAGCTATGCACGCCGATGGATAATCAGCGGAAGGATCGTTGTTAGCAATAGATCCTCCGATTGTACCTCTGTTTCTTACTTGAGGATCCCCAATTCCTTCAGCTAAAGCTGATAAAGATGGTATTGCCTTTTTTACATCTTTTGATTTAGCAACTTCAACATGTTTTGTGGTTGCTCCAATTTTTACGGACTTGCCACTAACTTTAATTCCTGACAAACTTTTTATTCCTTTTATATCAATAACATCTCTATAGCTTGCTAATCCTAATTTAATAGATGGAATAGTTGTCATTCCGCCAGCTAAATAAGCAGAATTGGAAGATGATAATTTTGAAGCTTCTTTTACGTCTTTTGCTGAGTGGTAGTTAAATGTTTTCATAATTTTTCCTTATGCTGCTTCCGAATTTCTTTTTTTATTTTGGTTACATGCTTTCCATACTTTTTCGGCTGTTGCTGGCATTGAAATCTCTGTTCCTATAGCATTCATCACAGCGTTCATTACAGCTGGGGGAGCGGCAATTGCTCCAGCTTCTCCACACCCTTTTGTTCCAAGTGGATTTGAAGTTGCTGGTGTGCAAGTAAATCCTAAATTAAAATCTGGGAAATTATCAGCTCTTGGCATTGTATAATCCATGTAAGAAGCTGTAACTAACTGTCCTGTTTCATCGTAATGACAATTTTCATAAAGCGCCTGCCCTATTCCTTGAGCTAGTCCACCGTGTACTTGTCCTTCAACTACTAAAGGATTAATAATAGTTCCAAAGTCATCTATAGCAGTATAATTAACTACTTTTGTTTCTCCTGTGTCAGGATCTACTTCTACTTCACAAATGTGTGAACCTGCTGGAAAAGAAAAGTTAACAGGATCAAAAAATGATGTTTCTTTAAGTCCTGGCTCTTCGCCTTCAGGTAATGGTGATTTAACCTCACCATAAGTACCTGGTAAATAGCAAGCAAATGCTATTTCACCTATTGTTTTCTTTTTATTCGATTTTGCTACAACAAATTCACCATTACTAAACTCTACGTCATCTACACTTGCTTCTAACATTTTTGCTGCAACTCTTTTTCCTTTTGCTATTATTTTATCACATGCTTTAACTATTGCTGTTCCACCTACTGTTAAAGATCTTGAACCATAAGTTCCGTATCCAAAAGGTCCTTTGTCTGTATCTCCATGAGAAATTTCAATATTCTCTATTGGCACCCCTAACTGATCTGCTGCAATTTGTGCAAATGTAGTATCATGGCCTTGTCCGTGACTATGTGAACCTGTAAATACAGTAACATTTCCTGTTGGATTAAATCTTACTTCTGCAGATTCCCACAACCCTATTCCACATCCTAACATCATAACAACAGGCGATGGTGCTATACCACAAGCCTCAAAGTATGAACATAATCCAATTCCTCTTAATTTTCCTTTAGAAGCAGACTCTCTTTTTCTTTTTTCAAAACCTTTGTAGTCAGCTAACTCCATAGCTTTATTTAAACCTGCAACATAGTCTCCTGAGTCTACAGAATGAACTAATGTTTGTTGGTATGGAAATTGAGTTGGAAAATTTTTCATTCGTATTTCAGTTGGATCCATTCCTAGCTCTCTTGCTGCTTTCTCTACCAATGTTTCAATTGTATAAGTTGCTTCGGGTCTTCCGGCTCCTCTATAAGCATCTACTGGTGCTGTATTAGTAAATACAGCTTTTACATTGGTATATGCTGCTGGCATTTTGTAAACTCCAGTAGCACAAGGACCAAATAGATAAGTTGGTGTAACAGTTCCAAATACTGAAGCATAAGCACCAAGATTTGCAATTGTTTCGTTTTTAAAACCTAAAAATGTTCCGTCATTTTTAACTGCAAGCTCAGCATGAGTAACATGATCTCTTCCGTGACAATCCGATAAAAAAGACTCTGTTCTATCTGCAACCCATTTTACTGGTCTCTCGATTTTTTTTGCTGCCCAACTACACACAACTTCTTCGGCATAAGGATAAATCTTTGATCCAAATCCTCCACCAACATCTGGAGCTATAACTCTTAATTTATTTTCTGGAGCAACTCCATTAAATGCAGAAATAATAATTCTAGCTAAGTGAGGATTTTGACTAGTTGTATATAAAGTAATTTCTTCAGTTGATGGATTATAATCTGCATTTGCTGCTCTTGGCTCCATTGCATTTGGAACAAGTCTATTATTGATTAAATCAATTTTAATTACTTTATCGGCTTTTTCAAAAGCTTCTTTTACTTTTGCTCTATCTCCTAACAGCCAATCAAAACATAAATTTTTTGGAATATCTTTGTAAATTTGATCTGAGCTCATTGCATCTTTTGTGTCTACTACAGCTTTTAATATTTTATAATCAACTTTAACAAGTTCTGATGCATTTCTAGCTTCGTCAAGCGACTCTGCTATTACTACAGCAACATGATCTCCCACATAGTTAACTGTATCGCTTGCAAGTGGCGGATGAGCAGGAACTTTCATGTCAGAGCCATCTTCGCTCTTTATTCTCCACCCAGCTATTAATCCTCCAATTTTATCATTAGTTATATCCGCGCCTGTAAGTATGGCTACCACACCTGGTGCTTTCATAGCTTTAACTGTATCTACTTTTTTAATTTGTGCTCTTGCGTGAGGTGAACGCACAAAATATGCGAATGTTTGATTAACAAAGTTTACATCTGCTGTGTATTTTCCTCTTCCAGTTAAAAGTTTTTTGTCTTCTTTTCTTTCGACTCTAGATCCAACTAAACTTGCCATATTATTTTTGCCTCCTACATTTTAGAAGCCGCTTCTTTAACTGCAGCTACTATGTTTTGATAACCTGTA
>CACIKW010000027.1 GCA_902587315.1 uncultured Pelagibacteraceae bacterium | reverse complement strand
ACTAATATTAAAACAGCAATTAAAAATATAGCTGGGACGATTTTTTCCAATCCCATTTTCTAATTTTTCCAAAAACTCTTAGCTTTTTGAAAGAATTTTTTAATGCTGGGATTTGATTTTTCGTTCTCAATTTCTCTAAATTTTTCTAACAATTCTTTTTGTTCTCTATTTAAAGAAACTGGAACTTCAGTATTAATTTGTACATAAAGATCACCAACACCACTACCCCTCATATACGGCATTCCTTTTCCTTTCAGTCTAAATTGTTTTCCAGCTTGTGTTCCAGATGGGATTTTAATTTTTGCTTTTCCTCCATCTATTGTTGGGATTTCTATGGATGTTCCTAGTGCTGCATCTGTAATAGAAATTGGACATTCGAAAAATAAATTTTCTTCTGATCTTTTAAATAAATCATGTGAATAGACATTAATAAATAAATACAAATCACCGTTTCCACCACCTCTAGATCCAGCTTCACCCTTGCCAGCTAGTCTTATTCTAGTGCCATCATCTACTCCTTTTGGAATTGTAACTGATAATCTTTTTGATGCTTGTTTTTTTCCTTGACCTCCGCAACTAGAACACGGATTTGTAATTTCTTCCCCTGATCCAGAACATTGTGGACAAGTTTGTTGAACAGTAAAAAAACCTTGACTTGATCTTACCTGTCCGTGACCCCCACACATTGAACAAGATCCTGCATCGTGACCTGGTTTAGATCCACTTCCTTTACATGTATCACATTTTTCAGATGTTGAAAATTTAATATCTTGCTTTTTTCCATTATAGGCCTCTTCTAAAGTTATTGATAAATCGTATCTTAAATCTGATCCTCTACTGTTTGATCTTCTACTTCTTCTTCCACTACCACCGAATCCTTCACCAAAAAAATCCTCAAAAATATCTGAAAAATGACTAGAAAAATCAAAATTTCCAAATCCCCCTCTTCCACCACCACTATTTTCAAATGCTGCATGTCCAAAATTATCGTAATTTTGTTTTCTCTCGGCGTTTGACAAAACGTGGTAAGCTTCTGATGCTTCTTTAAATTTTTCTTCTGCTGCTTTATCACCTTTATTTTTATCAGGGTGATATTTTACTGCTAGTTTTCTGTATGCTGATTTTATTTGGTCTGGAGTTGAACTTTTACTAACGCCCAAGACATCATAATAATCTCTTTTTGCCATAACTAATTTATAGACAAATAGTTGTTAGCCTAGGCGCTTTTTTCTTTATTTTCGTCTTTATCTTTATCTTTTACTTCTTCAAAGTCTGCATCAACAACATTATCGTCTTTTTTTCCTTCTTGTTTTGTATCTTTTGGTGCATCACCTGGTTTAGCACTTTGTTGGGATTTATATATTGCTTCACCCATTTTCATTGATGCTTGAACTAATTCCTGTGTTTTTTTATTTATATCTTCAACATCAGTTCCTTTTAACGAATTTCTTAGGTTAGATGATGCAGTTTCGATAGCTTTTTTATCTGCATCAGAAATTTTGCTTCCATGTTCTTTTAAATTTTTTTCTGTTGAATGTAATAAAGTATCTGCTTGGTTTCTTGAATCGACGGCTTCCCTTTTTTTCTTATCAGCCTCTTTGTTGGATTCAGCTTCTTTAACCATTTTGTTTATTTCTTCTTCACTTAAACCACCAGAAGCCTGGATCTGAATTTTTTGTTCTTTTCCAGTTCCTTTATCTTTTGCAGAAACATTAACGATACCGTTTGCATCTATATCAAAAGTTACTTCGATTTGTGGAACTCCTCTAGGTGCTGGTGCTATTCCTACTAGTTCAAAATTTCCTAGAATTTTATTGTCTGAAGCCATTTCTCTTTCACCTTGCAATACTCTTATGGATACAGCTGGCTGATTGTCTTCAGCAGTTGAAAATACTTGGCTTTTTTTAGTTGGTATTGTTGTATTTTTGTCGATTAGTTTAGTAGAAACTCCACCTAAAGTTTCTATACCAAGAGAAAGAGGTGTTACATCTAATAACAATACATCTTTAACATCACCCTGTAATACTCCCGCTTGAATAGCCGCTCCCATTGCAACTACTTCATCAGGATTTACTGATTTATTAGGTTCCTTTCCAAAAAAACTTTTAACTTCTTGAATAACTTTTGGCATTCGTGTCATTCCACCAACCAAAATCACTTCATTAATGTCTCCTGCGGACAATCCAGCATCTTTCAATGCAGTTTTGCATGGTGGTATAGTTCTAGATATCAAATCTTCCACTAAAGCTTCTAATTTTGCTCTAGTCATTTTTAAATTAATATGTTTTGGACCGGTTTTATCAGCGGTTACAAATGGAAGATTAATTTCAGTTTGAGTTGCAGACGATAATTCAATTTTTGCTTTTTCCGCAGCTTCTTTTAATCTTTGCAGCGCTAATTTGTCTGATTTTAAATCTATACCACTTTCTTTTTTAAATTCGTTTAACAAATATTCAACTATTGTATTGTCAAAATCTTCCCCACCTAAGAATGTGTCACCATTAGTAGATTTAACTTCAAATACGCCATCACCCAACTCAAGAATGGATACATCAAAAGTACCTCCGCCCAAATCATAAACTGCAATTTTTTTATTTGCTTTTTTATCTAGTCCATAAGCTAAAGATGCTGCAGTAGGTTCATTGATTATTCTCAAAACTTCTAAACCAGCAATTTTTCCAGCATCTTTTGTTGCCTGTCTTTGAGCATCATTAAAATAAGCTGGAACAGTAATTACTGCCTTACTTACTTCTTGACCCAAATATTTTTCAGCTGTCTCTTTCATTTTTTGTAAAACAAATGCAGAAATTTGTGATGGGGAATATTTTTGTCCTTTTGCTTCTATCCAAGCATCGCCTTTTTCAGAATTTACAATTTTAAATGGAGCTGTCTCAATATCTTTTTTTACAGTAGAATCATTAAAATTTCTTCCTATCAATCTTTTAACTGCAAAAATTGTATTCTCAGGATTTGTTACAGCCTGTCTTTTAGCTGGTTGACCAATAAGTTTTTCATCACTATCAGTAAATGCTACAACTGAAGGAGTTGTTCTTGCACCTTCTGCATTTTCTAAAACTTTTGGCTGTGTACCCTCCATTATAGCCACACATGAATTTGTAGTTCCTAAATCTATTCCTATTACTTTGCTCATATTTTTAATTCCACAAGTTCATATAAGTGTTATTTCTTATAGTGCAAGTTGTTGGGTAATTAATTTTTTTCACTTTTTTCCTTGTTTTTTTCATTTTTTTCTACATTTGTTTCTGAATTGTCCGTTTTTTTACTATTTTTTTTAGATACTCCTACTAGTGAGGGTCTGAGCAATCTATCTTTCATTAGGAAACCTTTTTGGATTTCCTGAACAATTGTACCGGACTCTTTACTATCATCTTCTACTTCCATCATAGCTTGATGTAGGTTGGGGTCTAATTTTTCATTTATTGATTTAATTGGCTCAATACTATTTTTTTTAAATATAGAAATAGTATCCTTGTATATTATTTCTAAATGTTCTGAAATTTTTTTAAGAGCTTCACTATTTTTTAATGTTTCATCGTTTTCTAAAGATTGTTTAGATCTTTCCAAGTTGTCTATTAAATTTAAAGTTTCTTTTGCAAATGCAAATCCTCCATATTCAAAAGCTTCTTCTCTTTCTTTTTCAAATCTTCTTCTTTGGTTTTCCATCTCTGCTAATGATCTTGTTAATTTATCTTCTAGGTCTTTTATTTTTTCTTCAGGAGAAAGATCTTTTTTTTCTTGTTTTTCGTTTTTATCTTTCTTAGGAGCTTCTGATTTATTTATTTCTTCTTCTT
>CACIKW010000026.1 GCA_902587315.1 uncultured Pelagibacteraceae bacterium | reverse complement strand
TCAAATAAAATTATCTTCATATTAGCCCCAGTTGTGACAATGACTTTAGCTTTAATAGCATGGGCAGTAATTCCTATTAGTGGTAATTTTGTTTTGGCAGATATAAATGTTGGAATTTTATATTTGTTCGCAATTTCATCATTAGGAGTTTACGGAATAATCATGGGTGGATGGGCTTCAAATTCCAAATATCCATTTTTAGGTTCTATAAGATCAGCTGCTCAAATGATTTCCTATGAGGTTTCGATTGGAATAATTATAATTAACGTATTGTTGTGTGTTGGTTCTCTGAATCTTACAGATATAGTTTTAGCACAAAAAAAAATATGGTTTGTTGTTCCTTTATTTCCAATGTTTGTTATTTTTTTTATTTCAGCACTAGCAGAAACAAATAGACCTCCATTTGATTTACCTGAAGCAGAAGCAGAACTAGTTGCTGGTTATCAGACCGAATATTCCGGGATGATGTATGCAATGTTTTGGCTAGGAGAATACGCAAATATTTTACTTATGTGTGCAATGGGATCTATACTTTTTTTAGGCGGATGGTTATCTCCATTTCCATTTTATCCTTTCAACATTATTCCCGAACCTGTGTGGCTGATATTTAAAATTATTTTTCTATTCATTCTTTTTTCATTAGTTAAAGCAATAGTTCCTAGATACAGGTATGATCAATTAATGAAATTAGGTTGGAAAATTTTTTTACCTTTTTCTTTAATATGGGTTGTTTTGACTTCCGGTTATTTACTTTACTTTAACTTGCTACCAATAAATTAGATATGAAAATTAGCAGATTTTTTAAAACAATATTTATGTTTGATTTTATTAAAGGACTTTTAATTGCAATTAATCAATCTTTTAAATCAAAAAAAACAATTAATTATCCATTTGAAAAAGGAAGCATAAGCCCAAGGTTTAGAGGAGAACATGCTCTTAGAAGATATCCTAACGGAGAAGAAAGATGTATAGCTTGCAAATTATGTGAAGCTGTATGCCCTGCACAAGCAATAACAATAGAGTCGGCAGAAAGATCAGACGGAAGTAGAAAAACTACAAGGTACGATATAGATATGTTAAAATGTATTTACTGCGGATTGTGTGAAGAATCTTGTCCAGTTGATGCAATTGTACAAGGACCAAATTTTGAATTTTCAACAGAAACCAGAGAAGAGCTTTACTACAATAAAGAAAAACTTCTAGAAAATGGTGATAGATGGGAAAGTATTCTTGCTGCAAATATAAGAGCAGATAAACCATATAGATAAATTTATGATAATTCACGCGGTATTTTTTTACACGTTTTCAATTGTAGCAATTTTTTCTTCAGTTATGGTTTTAGCTTCTAAAAATACGGTACATTCAGTTTTTTTTTTAATATTAGATTTTATCAGCATTTCTTGTTTATTTATTATGATAGGTGCAGAATTTTTAGGAATGATGATGTTAATAGTTTATGTTGGAGCAGTAGCAGTACTATTTTTATTTGTTGTAATGATGCTTAATGTTGCTCAACAAAAAAATGAGTGGTTTGCATCTACCAAAAGTAGCACACACATTCCGTTTGGTTTGTTATTTAGTATAATAATTTTTTTTGAATTAATTATTGTAGTTGGTGGTTGGAAATATAAAGAAAATGTATCTAATTCATTATCGCTAGATATTATCTCAGAGACAACAAATACACATTCAATTGGCAATGTTTTATACACTGAATATATACACTTGTTTCAACTATCTGGAATGATTTTGTTGGTGTCAATGATTGGTGCAATAGTTTTAACATTTAGAAAAAGAAGTGGCATAAAAAGGCAAAGTTATTTTAAACAAATTTCTCGTGAAAGAAATGAAGGAGTTGAATTAGTTGATGTTAAAAATAAAGAAGGTATAAAAATAGATGATTGAAATTGGACTTGGTCATTATTTATCTTTAGGCGCAATAATTTTTACGATTGGTATAGCAGGAATATTTTTAAATAGAAAAAATATAATTGTTATTTTGATGAGTATTGAATTAATTCTTTTATCAGTAAATATTAATTTAGTTTCATTTTCAGTTTTTATAAACGATTTAACCGGTCAAATATTTACTTTAATTGTTTTAACAGTGGCTGCCGCGGAGGCCGCTATAGGTTTAGCAATTATAGTTGTATATTTTAGAAACTCGGGAACAATTAGAGTAGAAGAAATAGATAAACTTAAAGGTTAAATGGAAAATATTGAATATTTTATTATATTTTTACCACTTCTTGCATCGATTATTTCTGGTTTTTTTGGAAAATTTATTGGGCATAGAACTTCTGAAATTTTAACTAGTTTATTTGTTTCTCTGTCGGCAATTTTATCAATATTTATTTTTTATAATGTATTAATACATGGCTATGAAAATAACTTAATTGTGGCTAAATGGATTAGTTCAGAAGATTTAATTATAAACTGGTCGATTAAAATTGATGCACTTTCATCAATTATGCTTGTTGTTGTTACTTTAATTTCAGCCTTGGTCCATATTTATTCAATTGGATATATGGCAAATGACCCACACACTCCAAGATTTATGGCTTATTTATCGTTATTTACTTTTGCTATGTTAACATTAGTTACATCAGATAATTTTCTTCAATTATTTTTTGGATGGGAAGGGGTCGGCCTATGTTCTTACTTTTTAATTGGGTTTTGGTATAAAAAAGAAAGTGCAAATAACGCAGCAATAAAAGCCTTTATAGTCAATAGAGTAGGTGATTTTGGATTTGCATTAGGTATTTTTTTAATTTTTTATTTGTTTGGAACACTAAATTATGATGAAGTTTTTCAACAAATACCAAATTTTACAACTAACAAAATATCAATCATTGGTATTGAATTAAACTCAATAGATTTAATATGCTTACTTTTATTTATAGGTGCAATGGGAAAATCAGCACAAATTTTTTTGCATACGTGGTTGCCAGATGCAATGGAAGGTCCAACACCAGTTTCTGCTTTAATTCATGCAGCCACAATGGTTACAGCTGGAGTATTTTTAGTTGTTAGATGTTCACCAATATATGAATATTCTCAGTTTGCCTTAACGATAATTACTGTAATAGGAATGACAACAGCACTATTTGCGGCAAGCGTAGCAATAGCTCAAAACGATATAAAAAAAATTATTGCCTACTCAACATGTAGTCAGTTAGGATACATGTTTTTTGCCGCAGGGGTTGGTGCTTATAATGTTGCAATGTTTCATTTGTTTACCCATGCATTTTTTAAAGCATTGTTATTTTTAGGATCGGGTTCTGTAATTCATTCATTTAAAGACGAACAAGATATTAATAAAATGGGAGGTGTTTGGAAAAGTATTCCTTTCACATATGTTTTAATGATAATTGGCACATTAGCACTAACAGGTTTTCCATTTTTTTCAGGCTTTTATTCAAAAGATGCGATAATTGAGTATGCCTATTTAAAAAATAGCAACGTTGGCTATTGTGCAGCAGCAATTGGAATTTTTACTGCTTTCTTAACATCAATTTATTCATGGAGGTTAATATTTAAAACATTTCACGGAACATATAATAATAAAAATGTTGATATTAAGCAGATGCATGAGTCTCCACCAACAATGATTGTTCCATTAATTATTTTATCCATAGGATCTATTGGTGCAGGCTTTGTTTTTAAAGAATTGTTAATTGGATTGGAAAGCGGCCCACAATTTTGGAAAGATTCAATAATGTTTTTAAATGAATTAAGCACAGAACATCCGCCACATTGGTTTATTTTAATTACTCCTACATTGGTGATAATTTCAATTCCTTTGTCATTTTATTTATTTGTAAAAAACAAAAATATTTTAGATGAAATAACTTCAATGAATCAACCATTGCATAATTTTTTGAAAAACAAATGGTATTTTGATGAAATTTATGAATATATATTTGTAAAA
>CACIKW010000025.1 GCA_902587315.1 uncultured Pelagibacteraceae bacterium | reverse complement strand
GATTATGGTCGTTTTCATGAACACACCTTAAATTATGGAGGAGGTTATATTTATAAAGTTCTTTCTATATTAAAAATGAAATACCTATTTTTTCCGGCTTCATATTTCTCTCTTTTATTTATATTTCACTTTACTTATTTAAATTACAAAAATAATTTTTTAATTATACTACTATTAATTTTTATGATTCCTTTACCGGTTCTTTACCAGAAATATTTCGACCCTCTTGCTATTATTTTAATTCTTAGCTTATTTGAAAATAATTTGATTAAAAATTTTTTAATTAATTTAAAAGTTAATATTAAATTCTTATACCTATATTTTACTTCAATTTACCTTGGGGCAGTACTTTATTATACATTTTAAAATGAAATATAATTAAACTTACATTAAATAATTTATGAAGTTTTCAATTTTAATTACCTCATATAACAAAAAAAATTATATTGAAGAGTGTATTCTTTCTTCCATAAAACAAGATTATTTTGAAAAAGAAATAATTCTTTTAGACAATAATTCAGAGGATGGATCGGATACAATCTATAGAAAATATGAAAAAGACATAAAGATTATAAAGAAAAAAAGAATAAGCGATTTTCCAGCCTTAAATCAATTAGATCTGATAAGAGAAGGACTGTCAATAAGTTCTGGCGAAATAATATGTTTATTAGACGCTGATGATTATTTTTTTAAAAATAAATTATCAATTATAAGAAAAGAATTTGAAAAAAATCTAAATTTAAAGGTAATTTTTGATTTACCTTTAATAAAAAAAAATAACAATTATTCAAAATTTAAAAACAGAACCAAAATTCAAAAAAATATTTGGCCAACAATAATCAATACAAGTTCTATAAGTGTAGAAAAGCAATTTTTAAAAGATACATTGGAAAATACTTATATTAATGATTACAGATTTCTAGAAATTGATTTTAGAATTAACGTTTATTCAAGAAATGTAAAAAAAAATTTTACCATAATTAACGAAGCATATACTGTTTATAGACAATTAAATGATTCAATAATGGGCAATATGAAAAAATATTCAAATAGATGGTGGCTTAAAAGAAAGCAAGCTCACGAATTTATGAAAGTTATATATTTAAATAATGGAATGAATTACAATAATAAATTAGATCTTTTATTGACTAGTTTTGTAAATAAAATAATTAAGCTTTAGTGAAACTTTTAACATTTATAATATTTTACATTTTAATTATATTTTCTGTTATAGGCTATGGATTTATATTTAGAAAAATAATTGGACAAAAAAATACTTCAAATATCGGTTATTCGGGCTTATACGGTATTTTTTTCATAACATTTCTTGTTTATTTACAAAATTATTTTCTCCCTATATCTAACTTAACAAATTTATTAATACACACAATTGGAATAATTTTGTTTTATTATTTTTATAAAAAAAATTATTTTTTTCGTAGTAATGAATTAATATTACTATTTATTATTTTATTTTTAACACTTTTTTTTATATTATCTGCTAAACCACATGATGATTTTGAATATTATCATTTTCCATACATCAATTTATTAAATAATGAAAGTTTACTAATTGGTATAGGAAATTTTAATCATGGATTCAGGACACCTTCTTCCATTTTTTATTTTTCTTCTACTTTTTACTTACCAATTATAAAATATGAAATTATTCATATTGGATCTGCTTTCTTCTTAATATTTGCAAACTTAATTTTATTAGAAAAATTAATTATTAATAAAAAAAATTTTAGTAAATTTATACTAATTTTAAATCTTTTGACTTTTTCAATAATTAATATTTTTTTTTATAGAATGGGAGAACATGGAACAGACAAGTCTGCGCAAATATTAATGTTTTTATTTATTATTGAATTTTTAATTATTTTAAATCATAAAAAAATTAACTTAGATAATATTTCTAATTCGGTCATATTAATTGTTTTGGCAGCTTCGCTAAAAGCAATTTATTTGATTTATTTGATTTTTTTTATAATTTTTATCTATTACTCCAGTAATAAAATAAACTTTATTTTAAAAATTGTTAAATCTAAAATTTTTGTATTTACATCTGTCTTTGTACTATTTGTTTTATCCATTTATTTTATAAATACAGGTTGTTTAATTTATCCATTATCATTTACTTGTAATGATAATCTAGTTTGGTCAATTCCAATAGTCGAAGTAAAACAGATGAATCAATGGTATCAGCTATGGTCAAAAGCAGGAGCATCTCCTGGTTTTTCCGTAACAAATCCCGAAATATATATCAATAATTTTTACTGGGTTTCGCACTGGCTCAATCATTATTTTTTTAATAAAGTTTCAGATTATATTTACGGCTTATTATTTTTATTATTTATAGTTTTTGTTGTATTTTATAAATCAAGTAATAATAAGTTATTTTTACCAAAATACTGGCCTGTATATTCAATAATAATTATTTTACTTTTAGAGTGGTTTGCAAATCATCCCGCATTAAGATATGGAGGTTATCATCTATTTGCATTAATATTTTTTATTCCATTTTCAATTTATTTATCAAATAAAACATTCGAAAATAAAAAGTTATATAGCAAAATATTTTTAGTGATCATATTAACTTCTGCAGTTTTTGTTGCTAGAAATGTACATAGAATTTCAAAAGAATATAAACAATATAACTATAATATCTTTGTCTATCCTTCATATGATAAGAGATTTGAAAACTATTCAATATACTCACGAATTAATGATGCAAAAAATTGTAGCATGAATGCGTGCGGTAAGGGCTCTGTAGTTTCAAAAAAATTTATAGGAAAAAATGTTTTTTTTATTAATAAATAAAAAAAACTAGTTCTTTTGATGACTATTGAGTTCCACTCGGACCATTTCACCGACTAATTCTTTAATGCTTATTTTTGGTTTCCATTTAAGTTCTTTTTTTGCTTTTCTTGAATCTCCCAGCAAAGTATCTACTTCTAAAGGTCTATAATATACTTTATCACATTCTATTATGCACCGATTATTAAAGTAACACTTAGAATTAAATTCTTTGCCTTTCCATTTACATTTCATATCCAATTCTTTCAAAACAAAATCTACAAATTGTTTGACTGTATATTGTTTACCTGTCGCTATAACATAATCCGATGGATTTTTTTTTTGTAACATTTTCCACATAGCTTCAACATAGTCTTTAGCATGACCCCAGTCTCTTTTTGCGTTAAGATTTCCTAAATATATTTTATTTTGTATACCAAGTTTTATTTTAACTAAACCGTTTACAATTTTTTTTGTAACGAATGTTCCACCTCTAACTGGACTTTCATGATTAAACAAAATTCCATTACACGCAAAAATATTATAGGCTTCTCTATAATTAACGGTTATCCAATGGGCATAAACTTTTGCAACTCCATAAGGACTTCTTGGATAAAATGGTGTCTTTTCATTTTGTGGAGTTTCTAAAACTTTACCAAACATTTCAGATGTACCCGCTTGATAAAACTTTGTTTTTTTTTCAAGTTTATGAAATCTTATCGCTTCAAGAATTCTTAAAGCCCCGATAGCATCAGCATTGGCAGTGTATTCGGGCACTTCAAATGAAACTGCTACATGTGATTGTGCTGCAAGATTATATATTTCACTTGGTATTATTTTTTTAATTAATGAAGAAACTGAAATTGCATCTGTTACGTCACCATAGTGTAAAATTAATTTTCTATTTTTTTCGTGGGGGTCTTGATATAAATGTTCAATCCTGCCAGTGTTGAAAGACGAGGATCTTCTTATTACTCCATGAACTTCATAACCTTTTTTGATTAACAGGTTTGATAAATATGATCCATCTTGTCCTGTAACTCCAAATATCAAAGCTTTTTTTTTCATAAATTTTTTTATTATATTACTATATTTTCATAAATATATTCAAAAGATTTACGAAAAGACATTTTTACTTTAATTTTTTTTTGAAAACCATTTTTTATTAAATAGTCATGTATATCTGATAAAGTATATTTTTTTATTAACATGTCATCAAAATGATGTTCAAAGTAAATATATTTTATGTTCTTAATGTTTTCTTTAGCTCCTTTCAACACACTTAATTCAAACCCTTCGGTATCAGTTTTTAATATATCTATTT
>CACIKW010000024.1 GCA_902587315.1 uncultured Pelagibacteraceae bacterium | reverse complement strand
CAGATAGGTAAGATGATCTCTACAAAATATTATGTTATAGAATTTTCTAATGATATTATTGGCGTAGAAGTATGTTCAGCGATAAAAAATATATACGCCATGATAATTGGAGCAGGTCAAAGTTTAAATATGTCATCAAGTTTATTTCAAAAATCAATAATTGAAATGAAATATTTAACTAAATATTTTAAAGGAAAAGAAACAACAACCCTAGGACTTGCAGGTGTGGGTGATTTATATGTTAGTGCTGCAGGTGGAAGAAATAGTAAAATGGGAAGTTATTTAGGAAAAGGATTTACATTTAAAAAAGCAAAAAAAAAATTTATGCCCAAAGATACAGTTGAAGGAGAGCAACTTGCTAGAGAGATAGCGCCATATATATTAAAAAAAATAAATAAGAAAAAAATTCCTTTAATGACTAATTTATTGAAAACTATCCTAAAAAATAAAAAATTAAATATAAGATTATAAATAAAATTTAGTTTTTTTATCGATCTAAAAAAGCTTTTGAAGAATCATCCATTGCAGATGCCCATGGCGTATGATGAATTGGTGCAACAGATCCAGTCACTGGTGATGAAAAAGATTTATTCCTATAGGTCATAATATCTTCTACTTTGTGGTGTTCCCATTCTTTAAAATGCTTTCTAATTAATTCAAAATCTATTTTTGGATAATCAGACAACCCATGAAGCTCTTTTGTATATTCAGTTTGAAAATCTATCATTTGTTCTGGATTTTCTAATTTTTCTTCTAGAGCAACCCATTTATTAATATCTTTTTCTAATTCTGAGCTATTTGGAATTTTAGCTTTTCCCATTATCACATCTCTTGCATACCACGCCTGACAATCAAACATATTAAAAGTATGAAATTGATCTTGCATACCTAAATAAAGTAATTTGTGATTATCTTGCCATACGACACCTTTATATAATTTTGGTGGATATAATCTGTTTCTAGTTTTTAGCTTAAGATCCTCAGTTAAAAATGGGAAATGATGAAGATAACCAGAACACAAAATTATTGCATCAGCTTCTTGTTCATGCCCATCTTTAAAGATTGCTTTATTTCCAACCAGTTTATCTAAATAGTGCACTTCTTTTACTCCCTTAGGCCATTTAAATCCCATTGGGTTATTTCTATAACCTATAGTTACACTTTTGGCTCCATACTTGTGGCATTGAAGAGCAACATCTTCTGCTGAATAACTGCTTCCTAAAACAATAACATTTTTTCCTCTAAACTCCTCAGCATCTCTAAAATCATGCGAATGCATAATTCTACCTGGAAAAGATTTCATCCCAGGATATTCTGGAATGAATGGAACTGAAAAATGACCAGTTGATACAACTACATAATCAAAAATATCTTTTGAAAATTTATCATTTTTTTTATCATGAGAAGTAATCTCAAAACTATTCCCATCGAAAACAACTTTAGAAACACTTGTGCTAAATCTTACTTTATTTTTTAGATTACCTTTTTTTACTCTGCTAGTTATATAATCATATAAAACTTCTCTCGGTGGAAATGATGGAATAGGTTTTCCAAAATGTTCATCAAACGAATAGTCGGCAAATTCCAAACATTCTTTTGGACCATTTGACCATAGATACCTGTACATACTGTTAGGAACGGGATCACCATATTGATCAGATCCAGTTCTCCAACTATAATTCCATAATCCTCCCCAATCTTCTTGTTTTTCAAAACAAACTATTTCAGGTATTTTTTCACCCTTCTTTTCAGCTTGTTCGAAAGCCCTTAACATCGAAAGACCGCAAGGTCCTGTTCCAATAATAGCTACTTTTGTCATTGAATTCTTCTCATCTAAAAACAAATTTATAAATGTATTTTACTAACAAAAAAGTAAAAATTGCAATAATATTTTATTATGAAAACTAATTGGAATTACCCCACTTCTGTATGGGTAGGTGAAAATAGAATAAAAGATTTATCTGAAGCTTGTAAAAATTTAGATATATCAAGTCCATTATTTGTAACTGATAAGGATCTTATAAATCTGGATATGACTAAAAATGTTATTTTAGATGTTAAAAAAAAATTTAACACTTTTGCTATATTTTCAAATTTTTCGGGAAATCCTATTGGAGAAAATGTAGAAGAAGGAGTTTTAGAATTTAAAAAAAATAAATGTGACGGTGTTATAGCTTTTGGAGGAGGTAGTGGACTAGATGTTGGTAAAGCTATTGCATTTATGTCGGGACAATCTAGACCTATATGGGATTTTGAAGACGTAGGAGATTATTGGAAAAGAGCAAATGAAAAAAAAATTGCTCCAATTATCGCAGTTCCAACTACAGCTGGAACTGGATCTGAAACTGGGCGAGCCTCAGCAATTATAAATAAAGAAACTGGAGTAAAAAAAATTATTTTTCATCCTAAATTTTTACCTTCAATTGTTATTTTAGATCCAGTTTTAACAGTTGATTTGTCTCCAAGGCTAACAGCGGCAACCGGTATGGATGCACTAGCTCACAATTTAGAAGCATTTTGTGCACCTGGTTTCCATCCAATGGCAGATGGAATTGCTATTGAAGGTATAAAATTAATTAAAAAATCTTTACTAGCATGCGTAAAAAATGGAAAAGATTTAAATGCAAGATCAGATCTTTTAGCAGCCGCAAGCATGGGATCAACTGCGTTCCAGAAAGGATTAGGCGCCATTCATTCTTTAAGTCATCCTGTTAACTCTCAATTTAATATTCATCATGGTTTATCAAACGCAATTTTTATGCCATATGTTTTAACTTTTAATAAAAACTTAATTAAAGATAGAATTATTTCTATTTGTGATTACCTTAATTTGGATAAAAATTTCGATAGTTTTTTAAATTGGATTTTAAATTTAAGGAAAGAACTAAATATTCCACACAAACTGTCCGATGTAATTGAAGTAAAAAATATAAATATAGAAAAACTGTCAAAAATGGCTTTAGAGGACCCTTCAACCACAACAAATCCTAAGAAATTGACAATTGACGATATGAAAATATTATACGAACATAGCATTTCTGGAAAATTATTTTAATGAGAAATTTAAATTTATTAGTTGTCGAAGGAAATCTTCAAAAGGAAAATGACAATTTTCGAAAACATGGAATCCAGACTCATGCCGAAAGTTTAAAAGATAGTCTTGAATATTATTCAAAAAACTTAAATATTGATGTTTTTAACCCATGTTCAGAGAAAAGTTTTGATAGAATATTACCAAATATTAAAAAATATGATGGACTTATTTGGGGAGGAAGCAGTCTAAATATTTATAATGATTGCATAGAAATTCGTAGACAAATTTCTTTTATGAAAGAATGTTTTAAAAATATTAAAAAAATATTAGCAATATGCTGGGGAATGCAAGTTGCTGTAACAGCTGCTGGAGGATCAGTAAAAAAATCTACTAATGGGGCTCATATTGGAATAGCAAAAGATATTGAAATTAATGAAAATGGGGCAACTCATCCACTATATAAATCAAAAAAAAAAAAATTTAATTCTCCAGCTTTTAATTTTGATGAAGTTGTTAAATTACCTGAAGGGGCTATTCACTTAGCATCAAATAAAGTCAATAAGGTTCAAGGCATTAATTTTAAGTCAGGAGTTAGTGATGTATGGGGATTACAATATCACCCAGAAATAACTTATCACAAAATGATTACTTTAATTAAGTTTAGAAAAGATCGTTTAATAAATGATAGAAAATGTTTTAAAGATGAACTAGAAATTCAAAAACATATAGAGTTTATTGAACAAGAAATTAAACGTTCTGAAAAAAATTCTAGAATGCTTGAATTAAAAAATTGGTTGAATTACTTATTGGCTGCTTAACTAAAATAATCCTTCAATTTCACCTTTGTCATTTAACCTAATAGAGTCAGCCGCTGGAACCTTAGGTAATCCAGGCATGGTCATAATAGAACCACAAATAACCACAACAAACTCAGCACCCGATGAAAGTCTAACC
Organism: uncultured Pelagibacteraceae bacterium; assembly: GCA_902587315.1. Taxonomy (GTDB): domain Bacteria; phylum Pseudomonadota; class Alphaproteobacteria; order Pelagibacterales; family Pelagibacteraceae; genus Pelagibacter. The sequence continues at coordinate 321 of CACIKW010000024.1, read as the reverse complement.
TCTCTTATTGGAAGAACATGTCCTGATGGGGCACCTTTTAAACTAGGATCTGTAGAAAAACTATATTGAGTTTTGGCAACACATATTGGTAGTCCGCCATAACCTTTTGCTTCAAAATCTTTTAATTGATCTCTAATTTTTGTATCAGCCACCACTTCGCTTGCGTGATAAATTTCTTTAGCAATTGTTTCTATTTTTTTAAATAATGAAGTTTTGTCTTCGTACAGGAATTTAAATTTATTTTGATTTTTATCACATATTTCAACAACAATATTTGCAAGTTCCTTGGTTCCTTCACCACCATTAGACCAGTGAGTACAT
>CACIKW010000023.1 GCA_902587315.1 uncultured Pelagibacteraceae bacterium | reverse complement strand
TTAATAAAACTGAATAAAGTGAGAAATAAAAAGGAGTTTTGGTGTTATGTCTCGCAAATAAAAAACTAGAAAATACTTTAATTATTGAAAAAGCAGGAAGCCCCAAGGCAAAATAAAACAATGCAAGTGAAGAATTTTTCACACTTTTTATATCAAATGATCCATACCCAAATAAGGATGATATTATTTCTTCCGAAGCAATTAAAAGAGCGCCAGTGGCTGGTAGACTTAAAAATAAGCTAAACTCTAATGATTTATTTTGAATAATATTAATTTTATTTTTATTATTTGATTTTATATGCTTGGTTAAATTTGGAAGTATAACTGTACCTATGGCTATTCCAGCTATAGCTAGATTTATTTGATAAATTCTGTCTGCATAATAAAGGTAAGAAACTGCGCTTGCTTGAAATGATGCTATTATTGTTCCAACTAATATATTTATTTGAGTAACTCCCGAAGAAAAAATGCTAGGGAAAAGTTTGTTAAAAAAATGCTTAATTTTTTTATCTAATTTAAAACTTAATGATAACTTTGGAGAATAATATTTTTTAACAAAAAAATATAAAAAAATTAATTGTATTATACCTGCCGATGTTACAGCATAAGAAAGATAAAATACAAGCCTGTCATTAAGATAATTTCCATAAAGAAGTACTGCTATAAGTAAAATATTTAAAACTATTGGAGCAGCTGCAGCTGCCGCAAATTTATTATGAGAATTTAATATAGCTGAAAAAAATGAAGATAAACTTACAAATAATAAAAAAGGAAATGTGATTCTTGTAAGAAGAATTGTTAATTCTAACTTATCATTACTTTCAGTAAATCCTGGAGCTATAATAAAAACAAATCCAGGCATAAAAATTTCAATAACTAAAACAAAAATTAAAAGACCTAACAAAAGTACGTTAAATACTGTATTGGCAAATTTTTGGGATTTTTTTTTTCCACTCGTTAATTCAGATGCATAGCTTGGAACAAATGCTGCATTAAAAGTACCTTCTGAAAACAATCTTCTAAATGTGTTTGGAATTCTAAAAGCAACAAAAAATGCATCAGCTACTGGGCCAGCTCCTAGATATATTGCTAATAATAAATCCCTTAAATAACCAAGAATTCTACTAATTAAAGTATAAAAACTAAACGTGGTTGTTGACTTAATCAGGTTCATAAATCATATTAGTCTTAAATTTGCTCCAATTGTATATCTAAATTATCATAAATGAAAAAAACAAAAATTGATCATTACACGGATAAAGAAGCTTTAGATTTTCATAATACCAATAAATCAGGCAAGATTGAGATTGTGTCATCTAAACCAATGACAACTAAAAGAGATTTGGCTTTGGCTTACTCTCCTGGGGTTGCCGCGCCTGTTAGAGAAATTTCAAAAAATCCTGATGCCGCTTATGACTACACAACAAAAGGAAATTTAGTTGCAGTAATTAGCAATGGTTCTGCAGTTTTAGGAATGGGAAATTTAGGTGCATTAGCTTCAAAACCGGTAATGGAAGGAAAAGCTGTTTTATTTAAAAGATTTGCCGACATAGACTCTATTGATATTGAAATCGACTCATCTAGCACAGATGAGATTATAAAGAGCATTAAAAGTATTGCTAATAGTTTTGGTGGAATAAACTTAGAAGATATAGCGGCACCAGATTGTTTTATCATCGAAGAAAAATTAAAAGAAATATTAGATATACCAGTTTTTCATGATGACCAGCATGGAACGGCTATAATAACAAATGCAGCATTAATTAATGCACTTGATATATCAAAAAAATCTTTAAAAAAAATTAAGATAGTAGTAAATGGAGCAGGAGCATCTGCAATAGCCTGCACAAACTTACTAAAAAAAACAGGAGTGCCTCAAAAAAATATAACTATGCTTGATAGCAAAGGAGTTTTATACCGGGGTAGAGATAATTTAAATCAATGGAAGTCTGCGCACGCAATTGAAACAAAAAATAGAACCTTGGAAGATGCAATAAAAAATGCAGATGTTTTTTTGGGTTTATCTTCAAAAAGTATTTTGTCGAAAAAAATGGTAAAAAAAATGGCAAAAAATCCAATTATTTTTGCCTGTGCAAATCCCGATCCTGAAATCACACCAGAGGAAGTTGAAGAAGTTCGTAACGATGCAATAATCGCAACTGGACGATCTGATTATCCAAATCAAGTAAATAATTTAATTGGCTTTCCATATATTTTTAGAGGAGCTTTAGATGTAAGAGCTAAAACAATAAATGAAGAAATGAAGATAGCTGCAGCAAATGCAATAGCAGCTCTTGCTAGAGAAGATGTTCCTGATGAGGTGGTTGCTGCTATGGGAGGAGAAAGACCAAAATATGGAAAAGAATATATTATTCCATCAACATTTGATCCTAGATTAATTGTTGAAATACCAGTGGCAGTAGCAAAAGCAGCAATTAAAAGTGGTGTGGCAAGAAAAGAAATAAAAGATTTTGAGCTATATAAAGAACAACTAAAACAAAGACTTGATCCTTCCGTAACCATAATGCAAGGTATAAACAGTCAAATTAAAAAAAAACAAAGAAAAATTGTTTTTGCAGATGGAGAAGATGAAAATACCCTAAAGGCTGCAATTGCATTTAAAAATAGTAAATTGGGAATTCCTATACTAGTAGGCAAAAAAGAGAAAATTAGAGAACAACTTAAAAATATTGGATATAGTGAAAACCTCAATATTGAAATAGTAAATTCAACTGACAAAGAAAAAAGAGAGAGATATGCAAATTATTTATTTAAAAGATTACAAAGAAAAGAAGGCTTACTTGAAAGAGATTGCGATAGAATGGTAAGAAATGACAGAGTTATTTGGTCTTCATGTATGGTTTCATGTGGAGATGCCGACGGTGCAGTAACTGGAAATACAAGAAAGTATGCAGCTTCACTAGAAAAAGTTAATAAAGTAGTTGATGCAAGACCAGGTGAGATAATGTTTGGATTAAATATGATTGTAAACAAAGGAAAAACTGTTTTTATAGGAGACACAAGTGTACATGAATATCCAAACGCAAATCAACTTGCTGAAATAGCAATTTCATCTGCAAGAGTCGTGAGGTTATTTGGATTTGATCCAAAAGTTGCATTTGTTTCTCATTCAACTTTTGGCCAGCCGGCAACAAGCAGAACAAAACACATCAGAGATGCTGTGGAAATTTTGCAAGATAAAAAAGTCGATTTTCAATTTGATGGTGATATGCAGCCAGATGTGGCTCTAAATGATGAATATAAAGAATTATACTCTTTTTCAGGAATTGTAGGAAATGCAAATATATTGATTATGCCAGGTCAACATAGTGCTGCCATATCATACAAAATGATGAAAGAATTGGGTGGAGCAAAAGTAATAGGACCATTTTTAATTGGTTTAGGTCAGCCAATTGAAATTGCTCCCTTAAGGTCATCAACTTCAGATATTTTAAATTTAGCATCAGTTGCGGCTTATTCCGCTGGAGTAATCAATTATAATAAAAAAAATTAATCTTTTTGAATTCTTAGATCCTCAACTAAAAGAATACTAGCAATTACATCTTTAACATCTAATATTTGTTTGGCTTCCTTAATTACTTCAGATCTTTCTTCTGAAGTTTTTGCAATACCATATACATATATTTTTTTTTTATACGTATCTATATTATAATTTACAGCTTTGATTTTTTTGTTAAAAATTATTGCAGATCTAAGTTGAGATGTGATTAATAAATCTTTCGCTGATTGCTTAAAATTAAATTTTTCTTTTACCTTTATATCATTTTTTACAGATCTTGTTCCTTTGATTTCCCATGCTAATTTTGTAATTTTTAATTTTTCTTCTGGATTATCTACCTTGCCTGTAATAAATATTCTTCCATCTAACACTTTGGTATTTATTGATAAAAAGTAATTTTTGTTCATTAATAATAATTTGGTATCCAAATCTTTATCCATAATTGAATCATCAATTTGAGTACCTAGTGTTCTTGGGTCATAGGCAATGGTCACTCCGGTTCCAAAAATTCCTTTTGAGGATGTTCCAACACAGCTAGTAAGAAATAATAAAAATAATACAAATATAAAAAATTTATTTTTCATTCTTTAAAGATAGACAATAATTATAAATTTCTTTTTTTGAAACATTTTTCTTTTCATTAATAGCATTAATTATATCTTTGATGCTGAACTTAGTTATTAATTTTTTAATTTTTTTTTTATCTGATTCGGTTAAAAAATTTAAATTGTTTTGATCTTCATTTTTATCTGAAATTACAATGGTTATTTCTCCTTTAAGAATATTTTTAAACTCCTCTAAACTTTCAACTGAACTTCTGAAATATTCTTCATAATACTTTGTAATTTCACGACAAATAACAATATTTCTTTTTTTAAAATATTTTTTTATTAGATAAATAATTTTATTTATTTTTTTTGCAGAAATAAAAAAAATAATCGAACAATTTAACTTGGATAATTTTTCAAAATCTTTATTTATTGCAGATTTTTTTTCAGGCAAAAATCCATGAAAATAATATTTGTCAGAAAATCCACTTATTGATATTGAAGCTGTAACAGAAGATGGACCAGGTACTGGAAATAATGAAATATTATTTTTAATACATTCTTCAATTAAGATTTTTCCTGGATCAGATATTGTGGGTGTACCCGCATCAGAAATTAATGATAAAACTTTATATGAATTTAATAAATATATAATTTTTTTTAAATTTTTTTTTTCATTAAACTTATGATTAGAAATTAGTTTTGACTTAATATTAAAATGTGCAAGTAACTTACTTGAAATTCTTGTATCTTCACACAATATATAATCAGAATTTTTAAGTATTTCTAAGGCTCTATATGTTATATCTTTTAAGTTACCTATGGGAGTTGCTACAATATATAAACCATTTTTAATCTTATTTTTGTCAATTTCTAAGTTCATTAATTTAAAGGAATATAATAATACAATAAGAATGAAAACTTTAATTAAATCTATTTTTATTTTTCTTTTGATTCTTTTTTCTTTTAATAAAAAGGCTTTTTCTCAAGAAAATATAAAAATTGGTTTAATTGTTCCTTTATCAGGAGAATATAAAGAAATTGGACAATCAATTGTTAAAGCCACTAGATTAGCTATCAATAAAATTGATGACACAAATATTGAAATCTATCCGAAAGATACTAAAGCGGATCCACATATAACGTTAAAAGTCTCTGAAGAACTTTATAAAGATGGAATTAAAATAATTATTGGACCAGTTTTTAATCAAAATTTAGTTTACTTAAATAAATTAAGTGATGTAATCTTTTTATCCTTAACTAATAAATTAATAAATAACCCAAATAATGTAATCAGCACTGGTATAAATGCCTTATCACAAATCAATACAATAAAAAAATATCTTAAAAAAAAAGAAATTAAAAAAACAGTATTTATGATACCAAATTCCGAAATTAAATATGAGGTTGAAAAAGCTATTTCTGAAAGCAAAATAAAATTAAAGCAAAAATTTTATTATAATACTGACCCAACTGTCTTAACTGCTCAAATAGAAGATTTAACCTATTATGGTATAAGAAAACAAAACCTTATAGATGAAATAACAAGATTAGAAAATTCTAACGAAACAAATAAAGAAAAAAAAATAGAAAAATTAAAAAAAAAAGATACTTTGGGAGGAATAAATTTTGATTCTGTTATTATTGCAGATTTTGATGAAAGCTTAAAAAGCGTAACAACTTCGTT
>CACIKW010000022.1 GCA_902587315.1 uncultured Pelagibacteraceae bacterium | reverse complement strand
GCACCCAGGTCAGCACCAAACCCAGCTTCTGTTACAACATAATCAGATAGTTTAAGTCCAGTTTTTGTAGCAATAACAGAGTTACAACCATGAGCAATATTTGCAAACGGACCACCATGTATTATTGCTGGATTGTTTTCTAATGTTTGAGTTACATTGGGTCTAATAGCGTCTTTTAAAAGAACCGTCATAGGTCCTTGAGCGTTCAAGTCCTTTGCATAAATAGGTTTTTTATCCCTGGTATATCCTATCGTAATATTTCCAATTCTATTTTCTAAATCTTTTAAATCATTTGATAAACAGAAAATAGCCATGATTTCTGAAGCTACTGTAATATCAAAACCATCTTCTCTGGGATAACCGTTTGCAATTCCTCCTAGATTTATGTTTATAGATCTTAAAGATCGATCATTCATATCCATTACTCTCTTCCAAACAACTCTTCTGACATCAATATTTAATTTATTCCCCCAGTAAATATGATTATCAATTAGAGCTGATAGAAGGTTGTGTGCTGATGTAATTGCATGAAAATCTCCAGTAAAATGTAAATTAATTTGTTCCATTGGAACTACTTGCGCATAACCTCCTCCAGCTGCACCACCTTTCATTCCAAAAGATGGCCCCAAGCTTGGCTCTCTAAGGCAAACAATAGATTTTTTTCCTATTTTATTTAAACCATCACACAATCCAACTGAAGTTGTTGTTTTTCCTTCTCCAGCTGGCGTAGGTGTAATAGCTGTGACCAAAATTAATTTTCCATCTTTTTTGTTTTTTAAAGTTTCTAAATATTCAGGCTTAATTTTTGCAATATATCTTCCAATAGGGCTATAAACTTCTGCTTTGTCAGGAACATTTATTCCATCAAGAATTTCCTGAATGGGTTTCATTTTTGCAGCTCTTGCTATTTCTATGTCAGATTTGACTTTACCCATTTCACTACTCCTATAGTATTCAAATTTCTTTGAAGCTGGATTAATATATCTTTTTAGGGATTTTTTAAAGTTCTAAAAAATATATATATAAAAGATAAAGAACTATTTATACTAATTATTATAAAATTTATTCATGCAAAAATATTCTGTATTTAGCCTTATTAAAAATGCTTTTAGTGGGCATAAAGAATGGGAAGTTGCCTGGAAAGATCCAACGCCTAAATCTGAGTATGACGTTATTATAATAGGAGGCGGGGGCCATGGTTTGGCTACAGCATATTACTTAGCAAAAGAACATAATATTACTAAAGTTGCCATTATCGAAAAAGGTTGGATTGGTGGAGGTAATGTTGGAAGAAACACTACCATAATTAGATCAAATTATATGCACGATGAAAATGGTTTGTTTAGTGAATTCGGCATGGACTTGTGGAGAAATATGAGTCAGGATTTAAATTTTAATGTGATGTTTTCTCCAAGAGGAATAATTAATCTTGCACATTCTGATGCACAAATGAATGTTTATTCTAGAAGAGGAAATTCAATGCGTTTAAATGGAATTGATGCAGTACTGTTAAATAGAGATGAAGTTAGAAAAATTATTCCTATGGCAGATTTTTCTGAAAATGTAAGATTTCCGATATTTGGTGGTTTGATGCAACCAAGCGCAGGAACAGCTAGACATGATGCGGTTGCTTGGGGGTATGCACGTCAAGCAGACTCGATGGGTGTAGATATTATTCAAAATTGTGAAGTTACAGGTTTTGATGTTTCTAACGGAAAAATTTTAGGAATAAGAACTTCAAAGGGCAATATTAAAGCAAAAAAAATTGGTTTATGTGTTGCAGGAAGTACAAATGTTTTAGCAGAGAAATTAAATATGACATTACCAATAGAAACACATCTTTTGCAAGCATGCGTTTCAGAACCAATTAAACCAATATTAGATAACGTAGTAACGTTTGGTGCAGGTCACTTTTATTGTAGTCAATCTGATAAAGGTGAAATGGTTATGGGTGGTGACCTTGATGGGTACAATAGTTATGCTCAAAGAGGAAATTTACCAACGTTACAACATGTATTGACAGAAGGAATAGCAATGTTTCCATTTCTAAGTAAATTAAAAATGCTTAGAACATGGGGAGGAATTATGGATATGTCTATGGATGGATCTCCAATTATAGATAAAACGCATATCGAAGGTTTATATTTAAATTGCGGATGGTGTTATGGTGGATTTAAAGCAACTCCTGCTTCGGGTTGGACTTTTGCGCATACAATAGCTCAAAATAGACCACATGAATTAAATTCTGGTTATAGTTTAAATAGATTTAGCACTGGACATTTAATTGACGAAAAAGGTCTTGGAACAAAAACTTGGATTTCTTAAATGTTATATATAAAATGTCCTCATTGTGGATTAAGACCGCAAACTGAATTTTCATATGGTGGTGACGCAACAGTCAAAAGACCAGAATTAAATAAGGAAGTTTCTGATCAAGAGTGGGATAACTTTGTTTATTTAAGAAAAAGCCCAAGAGGAAAACATTTAGAATTATGGCAACATATTTCCGGATGTAGGCAATGGATTAAAGTTGAAAGAGATACTTTAACTCATGAAATATTTACAACATTAAAAGCTAACGAAAATTTATAAAAATGTCAGAGAATTTTAGATTAGAAAAAGGTGGATTAATAAATAGAAATAGAAAAATTTCATTTACATTTAACGGAAAAAAATATTTTGGTTATGAAGGTGATACATTAGCTTCTGCATTACTTGCTAATGGTGTTCATTTAGTCGGTAGAAGTTTTAAATATCATAGACCTAGAGGATTTTTTGGAGCGGGAGTTGATGAACCATATGCAATAGTTCAAATGAATAGAAATAATGAAGTAGACCCTAATGTAAGAGCTACAGAACAAGAGTTATTTGAAGGTTTAGAGGCAAAAAGTGTTAATTGTTGGCCAAATGTTAATTTTGATATTGGCGCAATAAACAATTTTTTAAATAAATTTTTTCCTGCAGGTTTTTACTACAAAACTTTTATGTGGCCAAAAAGCTTTTGGTATAAAATTTATGAGCCAATCATTAGAAAGGCTGCAGGTTTTGGAGCAGCATCCATTAAACATGATAAAGAGAGATATGAACACAAATACGAATATTGTGATCTTTTAATAGTAGGAACAGGACCTTCTGGACTAGCAAGTGCTTATGCAGCTGCAAAAAATGGAGCAAAAATAATTTTAGCAGAAGACAAATCTAGATATGGAGGAAGTCTTCTAACTAGTGAAGTAACTATAGGAAATCAAAGCGGGCAAGATTGGGCAGAACAAATAATTTCTGAATTAAAGTCAATGCCGAATGTAATTCTAAAAAATAGATCTCAAGTTTTTGGTTATTACGATCACAATATGCTTGTTATGTCAGAAAGAGTGAGTGACCATTTACCAAAAACAGATAAATATACTCCCAAACAACGGTTGTGGTATATACGTGCAAAAGAAGCTGTCATTTCTTGCGGATCAATTGAAAGACCATTAGTTTTTGGAAATAACGATACACCAGGAGTTATGCTTTCTTCTGCAGCAAAAGAATATTTAAAAGTTTATGGAGTTTTAGTTGGAAAAAAACCAATTATATTTACAAATAATGATAGTGGATATGAAACCGCAATAGAATTTAAAAAAAATGGAGTAGATCCAATTGTATTAGACACTAGAAAAGATGCTAATTCAGAGATTATAAAAGAGGCAAAAGAACTAAATATAAATATAAAATTTTCTTATGTTGTTGTAGCTGCCAAGGGTTATAAAAAAGTCAACTCAGCAGATATTGCAAAAATTTCTGATGATAAAAAAGTTATTAGTAACATTGAAAATATAAAATGTGATTGTATTTGTGTGTCAGGATTTTGGACACCAACAATTCATTTAGCTTCTCAATCAGGAAACAAAACTAAATTTAATAAAGAAATAGATGCTTTTGTTCCAAGTCATTCTAAACAAAAAGAAGTAACTTTGGGATCGGCAAATGGTGTTTTTACGTTGGAAGAAACTTTAAAAACGTCTTTTGAAAAAGGAAGCGAATTATCAAAACAAATAACTAATAAAGAAAATAAAGTCCCAATCCCAACAGTTGTAGAAAAAAAATCATCAAAGCATGATAAATTTTGGTGTGTACCATTGCCTGAAGGTAAAAATTATAAAAGATTTTTAGATTTCCAAAATGATGTTGCTGTTGCTGATATACAACTTGCTTTAAGAGAAGGCTATAGATCAATAGAACATGTTAAAAGATATACGACTTTAGGTATGGCAACAGACCAAGGTAAGACAAGTAATCTTAACGGATTACAATTAGTGTCTGAAGTTGAAAATAAAGTAGTACCCCAAGTTGGCCATACAACTTTTAGACCTCCTTATACACCAGTTTCAATAGGAGCAATTGTTGGAAGAGAAGTTGGAAAACATTCTAAACCAACAAGAAAATCCCCAATGCATCATTGGCACGAAAAAAACAATGCAGTATTTGTTGATGCAGGTGTTTGGTTGCGTCCAAGATATTATAAACGAGGAAATGAAAACTTATTTGAGGCTTCAAAAAGAGAAGCTAAAAATGTTAGACAAAATGTTGGAGTTTGTGATGTAACAACTTTAGGTAAAATTGATATTAAAGGGCCTGATGTAGCTGAATTTTTAAATAGAGTTTATACAAATGCTTGGCTTAAACTACCCGTTGGTAAAGCAAGATATGGAGTAATGTTAAGAGAAGATGGAATTGTAATGGACGATGGCACAACAACAAGAATTTCAGAAAACCATTATCATATGACAACTACCACCGCTCAAGCTGCAAACGTTCTGTCTCACTTAGAATATTATTTGCAACTAGTATGGCCAGAATTGAATGTAAATGTAGTTTCAAGCACTGAACAGTGGGCAGGTGCAGCAATAGCTGGACCAAAATCTAGAGATGTGTTGCAAAAGTTGTTTCCTGATTTAAATGTTTCAAACGAAGGATTACCTTTCATGGGTTATAAGGAAGGAAATTTATTTGGTGTTTATGCAAAAATTTTTAGAATTTCATTTTCTGGGGAACTTGCTTACGAAGTGAATGTTGAATCAGGCCATGGTAACTTCATGTGGGAAAAAATAATGGAAATTGGAAAAGAGTTTAATATTCAACCATATGGAACAGAGGCATTATCCACATTAAGAATCGAAATGGGCCACGTTGCCGGATCTGAATTAGATGGACGGACAATTCCTTATGATAACTCATTAGAAGGATTAGTTAGTAAGAAAAAAGATTTTATTGGCAAAAGATCTTTAAGTAAAAAAGCTTATGTTGCTGCAGATAGACAAAAAGTAGTTGGTATTGTTCCATTAGATAAAAAAACAAGTATACCAGAAGGTTCGTATATAGTTAAAGATCCAAAAGCAAAACTGCCAAATCCAAAATTAGGTCATGTATCAGCATCGTGCTGGAGTGTCGAGTACGATAATCCTTTTTCTTTAGCAATTATCAAAGATGGAAAAAATATGATTGGACAAAAACTTTATGCATTGTCACCTTTAAGAAATAAATCTATACCGGTTGAAATTGTATCTTCACATTATGTAGATCCAAAAGGTGAAAGGGTTAGATCATGACATCGGTATCAGCTTTAAATAATGTTCATAAATCAGGTCTTTTTGGAAATTACGAAAATAAAAACGAAAAAAATTTAATAAAAGTTTCTGAAATTAAAAATTTACTCATAGTTCAAATTGTTCAATATAAAAATTCTAAAATATTGTTGGAGGATCTTAATATTGATAATTTAAAGTTAAAAAATGAACCTTTAACTGTAGTTTGTAATAACGATACAAGAATTTTGTGGAATGGTCCAAATAATTGGCTTTTAGTATCAACAAAAAA
>CACIKW010000021.1 GCA_902587315.1 uncultured Pelagibacteraceae bacterium | reverse complement strand
GTTATTATCAAAACCAAGAATATCTCTTAATCGAACCATAAGATATTTAAAATCTTCTACCTGCTCAGGAATAACATGAAGCTGATAAACCTCTAAATTTCCCGCAATAGTTTTTCCAAAATAATCTAAAAATTTACCTCTTATTGGTGGGAGTCTCCATTCTCTCAATCGATTTTTATCTGAAAGAGTTAAGTACTTTTTATTTTCACTTATTTGTAGTGAAAAAAGCCTACCAACTATGCCAACAAAAACTACGGCCTTAGCCGCAGAAAAAATAAACATTCTTCTATTTATAGTGTTTAATTTTTTAAATACTGTATTTCCTCCTTCGTCACTAATCATCAGTTTTTCCTCTGAATACTATTTTTTGATAAACATCAAATATGAAGGCAAAAATATAATAAAAAATAAAAGTAAATAAAATATTTCCTATTAATTCATAGTAATTTAGTTCGATAGAAAAAAAGCTAATTAACATTAAATAATTCATTGCTGTTGCAACTAATATTGTAAATAGAAAGAACAGCCACTCGTTCAGTAAATTAGTTCTTAAAGTAATATTTCTTAAATATGCTGCAAATCCACAGATTAATAAATAAGTTAAACCACTTACACCCATAGGAAAACCAATAACTACATCATTAAATAATCCTGCTATAAATATATAACCATAGCCCAAACTTTGACTTCTCTTTAGGCTCCAATAAAAAATTAATATAAATGGAAAATTGAATGAAAAATATTTATAATTTAAATAATTTAAGTCAAATTCATTCATCACTGATATAAATAATAATATTAATGGAGCAAAGGTTAATATCTTTCTAAATATTGGTGTTTTTCCTTGAATTACCATTATTTGTTCCTTTCATCCTTAAAGGAAATTAATCTTACAAAATTCAGTTGGGAAAGATCAGAAAAGAATTTTATTTCATTATTTTCTGGATTAGATTTTTTTATAGTACCTATTGGAATGCCTGATTTAAAAATTCCCCCTGAGCCTGATGTGTATATTATACTATCTTTATTTAAATTTGATTCTTCTTTAAAATATTGAAGAATTCCATAATCTTTTCCAGAACCTGATAGTATGGATTGGATATTTCCTGGTTCAATCGAAACTGGAATTTTACTATTTAGATCAGAAACAAGTAAGGCTCTTGAGGTTGAATAATTCACTTCAACTATTTTTCCGACTAAATATTCTTTGTCTAATACTGCCATACCCATTTCGACACTATCCTTGCTTCCTTTGTTTATAATAATTGATTTTTTGAAAGGACTATTTTTATCTAATAAAACTTTTCCAACTAATTTTTCTGAATCAACTACATATTCATCTATTAGAATTCTCAATCTTTTATTTTCTGAAATAATGAAATCTGTGTTCAATTCTTTAGCTTCAAGTTTTTCTAATTTTTCTTTTGTAATTTTGTAATCGCCATAAAGTTCGAAATGCTCTTGAACAATAATACTACTTTTTTTAATTTGTTGTTCAGGTATTGAGGCAATAAAAGATGCTCGATAAATTATTTCATTTAGTGATATTTTTAAATAATTGATTATAGGAAAATTGAACCTACTTAATAATATTAAAACTATGGAAAATAATATTAATGCTACTAAAGAGAACCTTTGCTGTGTGTCTTTTTTTAAAAAAGCTGAGCGAATAGCTATTACGAAGTCATCTCTACTCGCTGCCATAATAAATTAGTATTCTGATAACATGCTTGTAAATGTAGCTTCTTGATCAAGAGCTTTTCCTGTTCCTATTGCAACACAAGCCAAAGGGTCATCGGCAATATGAACTGGCAGTCCGGTTTCTTTAGAAAATCTTTTGTCAATATTTTTTAACAAAGCTCCACCACCTGTTAAAGTTAATCCCATATCAACCAGATCAGCGGAAAGTTCTGGAGGTGTATTTTCTAGCGCATCTTTCATTCCATTAACCATTTCTTTTATAATTGGATTTAATGCTTCTGATGTATCTTCTTCTGTAATGTAAACTTCTTTTGGAGTACCAGATCTTATATCTCTTCCTTTTACTGGATATTTATTATTATTAGTTGGCATGGCTGTACCAATTTCTTTTTTAATTTTTTCAGCACTACTGTCACCAATCATTAAATTATATTCTCTTCTCATAAAATTCTGTAATGAAGTGTCCATTGCATCTCCTGCTACTCTTAAAGAATTTGAATATACCACTCCTCCCAATGACATAACTGCTATTTCTGTAGTACCACCTCCTATATCAACAACCATCGACCCAGTTGCTTCTGATATTGGAAGACCTGCTCCAATAGCTGCAGCAATTGGTTCTTCAATTAACTGAACTCTTCTTGCTCCGGCTGCCAAAGCACTATCTTGAATAGCTTTTCTTTCAACAGGTGTGGATCCTGTTGGAACACAAATTAAAATTCTAGGATTGGCAAAAGTACTTCTTTTATGAACTTTCTTTATAAAATGTTTAATCATTTCTTCAGTTACTATAAAGTCTGCAATAACTCCGTCTCTAAGTGGTCTGATTGCTTGTATATTTCCAGGTGTTCTACCTAACATTGTTTTTGCTTCATCTCCTACTGCTAATACTGATTTCTTTCCTTTGTTATCAACAACAGCAACAACAGAAGGCTCATTAAGAACAACCCCTTGTCCTTTTAAAACTACAAGAGTATTTGCAGTTCCTAAGTCAATCGCCATATCTTGTGACCAAATTTTCTTTATACTTTCAAATAATGCCATTTTATATTCCTCTCATTTTTTCATTATTAAGGTTTTTAATTTCCACGTTATCTGGTGCAAAATTTCTTTTTCTTTTTATAATCATCTTATTAAGTGCATTAATATATGCATTTGCTGATGCAACTAAGGTATCAGTATCTGCTGCTTGACCAACTGTAGTTTTGCCTTCTTCTTCAATTCTTACACTTACCGTTGCTTGTGCATCAGTTCCTTCAGTTACGGCATGCACTTGATATAACTGCAATCTTACATCGTGAGGATATAGTTTTTTAATACATTTAAATATTGCATCAACTGGACCATCTCCTGTTTCAGAAGCTTTTTTAATTTCACCATAAACTTCCAAAGTCATTTCTGCCTTTTGAGGCTCCCCAGTTCCAGCAAATACCTTTAAAGATTTTAAACTAATTATATTGTCATCTTTTATTAAGCTGTCATCAACTAAAGCAACAATATCTTCGTCATAAACATGTTTTTTTTTATCAGCTAACACTTTAAACTTTCCAAACGCATTTTCGATTATATCATCAGTTAAGTCTGCATAACCAAGTGTACCTAATTTATCTTTGAAAGCATGTCTTCCAGAATGTTTGCCCATAACTAATGAACTTTGCTTAACTCCAACACTCTCTGGCGTCATAATTTCATATGTATTTCTATTTTTTAGCATACCATCTTGATGAATTCCTGCTTCATGTGCAAAAGCATTTTTACCAACAATTGCCTTATTAAATTGAACTGGAAAACCAGTGGCGTTTGAAACTACTTTTGAAGCTTTGCTTAAAAGTTTCGTATTTATTCCTGTGGTGTATGGCATCAAATCATTTCTTGTTTTCATTGCCATTACTACTTCCTCTAGCGCTGCATTTCCTGCTCTTTCACCTATGCCGTTTATTGTGCATTCTATTTGTCTTGCTCCAGCTTGAACCCCTGCTAATGAATTTGCAACTGCCAAGCCCAAGTCATTATGGCAATGTGTTGATAAAATTGCCTTATCAATATTTGGAACTTTATTTAACAAAGTTTGAATAATTTTAGTAAACTCAGATGGAACTGTATAACCTACTGTGTCTGGAATATTTATTGTTCTTGCTCCACATTTAATAGCCAACTCAACCGTCTTGCACATATAATCCATATCAGTTCTGGTTCCATCTTCGCAGGACCACTCAACATCATCAGTAAATTTTCTTGCATATGTTACATGTTCTTTAATCGCATCAATAACATCCTCTGGTGATTTATTTAATTTATGTTTCATGTGAAGTGGACTAGTAGAAATAAAAGTATGAATTCTAAATCTTGGAGCATGTTTTAATGCTTCGTAACATCTGTCTATATCTTTTTTTGAATGTCTTGATAAACCTGCTGGAATAGATTTTTTTAATATTTTGCTTATCTCTGTTACAGCTTCAAAATCACCTGGTGAAGCAATAGGAAATCCGGCTTCAATAATATCAACTCCAAGTTCATCAAATACCCTCGAGATTTGTATTTTTTCTTCCAAACTCATAGATGCACCTGGTGATTGCTCACCATCTCTCATCGTGGTATCAAAAATATATACTCTATTTTTATCAGTCATTTTATTAATTTTTAGTTGGCATAATACATTCTCTCGCCCAGAATGCAAAATAATTTAGGCTTTTAATGTAAAAATAATATAATGCTACTTATATTTTATCCATTTAGGATAATTTTTGTACTTAATAAATCTAACATCTGAAGTTAAATAAATTTTTCCATCTGAGCTGGTTTGAGTGAAATTACCAACTATATCACTTTTATAATAAAATTCAGTAACTCCAGCGTTCATATAATGGTTGCTTAAAAAGTTTTCGCCATCGTAATAATGCGATCCACCAGTGTGTGTTTTGAATTTGCTTTTATTAATTGCATTTTCAAAAATTTTATATGTATTTTTTTCTATAAAATCATATTTCCATATATTATTTTTTTTATTTTCATTAATGAACATGTAATCATATTTATCGACTCTGTTAAAATGATGACTAATAAGATCATTACCAAATACTGTTATAGTTCTTTCATCAATAAAATCTGGGTCGTGTTGATTTATCCAAGGTCCAAACTGATACCACACTATTTTTTTTGTAGAAGGTCTGTATATAAAAACTAAAGACAAGTGTCTTGAATTGATCAACAAATCATCTTTTTTCCAATTTACTCCATCGAATAAAGCTGGCTCAATTTCATTTATATGTAATGAATCATATTCTAAAGGTCCAACACCATAAATGTAAATTCCTAATCCATTATCTATAAGAATATCCGTTATTGAATTTACCTCTAAAATTTTTCCTTCTTTAGATATTTTAACATATCCGTGATCTTCATATGAATAAGGTACGTGTCTTGAGTCTTTATTTTTAATATAATTAGATAATTTGTGTTTCTTTTTAATTACAACTGGAGAGAAAATATTTCCATTACTATCCAAATTATAATCATGATGGAAATTTGTAAATTCCTTATATTCTTCATCACTAATTACCCACTCAACATTGGAATCTTTATCCATTTTTATAAGTAAACTAGACTCTTCATAAGAAAATTTAAATACGATAGAACCATCTAATAAGTTTAATAAAGGTCTATTAATACCCTGCAGTCTTTGTGAATTACTAAAATCATTAAATTTAGATAATTTATTTATTTCTTCATTAGAAATTTTCCAATCATGCATTTTCACTTTTGTGATTGGATCTACCAATTCTACATATTTTAAATTTGTTTCTTCATCTATTTTTTCAAAAAGTGCAAGTGTATTGTTTAATATTAAATCATTATTAAGATTAAAACCTCCTTCAACTTTTTTATCATTTTCAATCTTGTCAATAGGTCTCGTCAAAGATTTGACAGAATAATATACGTCTCTAGGAAATCGAGCTAATGACTCAGATAAATTACCTGCAAAGGTATTATACATTAAACCGGTTTTAAAAGATGATGTAAGTATAAAACCATAAATTGGTATAAATATAATAAATAAAATTATTATTAAGAGCAAAAACCATAATGGTATTTTTTTAAACATATATATTTAATTATTTTCCAAATCTATGTACAATTTTTTACATTTTTGAAATAGAATTTTATCAAAATTCTCTTCAACAATTTTTTTTTTGTAATATAGTGTAAAACTAGTTTTTTCAGAAATATTTAATTTTTTTAATAGATCTTTTTGATAATTTTGATTATTGCAAAATTTATCAATATTAATCAAATAACAATTATCAAGATTTGTTTTTAAACTCAAAAGCTCTTTAAAGTAAAGAAACCATTGTTCAAGCCAATAAT
>CACIKW010000020.1 GCA_902587315.1 uncultured Pelagibacteraceae bacterium | reverse complement strand
GCAATACATATAATTAAAAATAAAAAATTTAATATGTTTTATAAGCAATTAATTAAATTGGATAAAAAATTTAATTGTAAAATTAATTTGTACAAAAATAGTTTGGTTGATACAAACTTAGTAAAAATTTTTTATCCAAATTATTATAAAAAATTTTCAAACAAAATAAAAAAAATGAATAAAAAATTTAAGTTTACAAATAATATATTTGGAAGATTTATTTATGCAAATAATAAATTTAGTTAAATTATTTTTTTTAAATGCACTTAATTATGGACTATTTCCCAGTTTAATAATTTTATATTTTGAAATCTTAGGATTATTAAAATTTAAAAATATTAATGAATTAAGAATTGTTGAAGA
This sequence comes from uncultured Pelagibacteraceae bacterium, assembly GCA_902587315.1. Taxonomy (GTDB): domain Bacteria; phylum Pseudomonadota; class Alphaproteobacteria; order Pelagibacterales; family Pelagibacteraceae; genus Pelagibacter. Next base: position 6,035 of record CACIKW010000020.1, on the reverse strand, counting down.
TATAAACACATCATACTTAGCATCAAAATCACAACAAAAATATAATACTGCTTACATTCCAACTCCTTATTATTTCCTTTTTTTAATTAAGAAATATTTAATCAGAAAGAAAATAAAAAAATTTAATTTTATAGATCTTGGATGTGGGTATTCAAGACCTGCAAATTATTTAAACTATTATTTTAATATCAGTTATGTTGGTATAGATATTAATAAAGATATAATAAATTCACTTAACAGTAATAAAAATTTTAAATATTACAGTCTTGATTTAAGAAATAAAAAAAAATTTTTTAAGATAATTAATGATAATTTTAAAAATGAAAAAATTATATTTTATTTATCTGATCCTTTCGATATTAATCTTGTAAATGATATACTTGTTTCATCTTATAAAAAAAAATTAGTCCACAAAATAATTATGATTAATGCAAAATATAATATGATAAAAAAAAAATATTTTATATTAGATTTTGAAAAAAAATTTAACAAAAGAAGTGTCGCAATATTAAAACCTAAAATACAATAATTTTATTTTTTTTTAAAATGATTTATAGAAATATTTAGACCTTGAGCGAAAAAAAATGATAAATTAATAGCACATGGAATGAAGTACTTTGGGTTGCCCCAAAAACCACTTATAGACACGAAATATAAAATCGATAAAACTTGAAATAAAAGAAATTTATCATATTCTGAAAATTCTTTCTTAAAGTATATTTCTCTACATTTATATAAAAATCCAATAAATATAAATAAATATAATATTAATGAATAAGAAATATCTCTTGTTAAATTTATATGATAATATTTAACAGTGTTTTTAATTGCTTCTGGATGAGTTCTGTCATGTTCGTAACTTTCAGTCACCCAGGTAGGTGAAAAATGCGACATGAGTAAAGCTTTCTTAATAAATAACTTGGTTGTATATACGGGATTTGATAAGGCGATATGTAAGAACTTTTTATTTCTGTAATTAATATTTTGAAAAAAATCTTCTGTGTTATTTAAATCAATATTGTTGTTTTCAGCCCATTTTTTTTCTTCACCATCTAATATATTTTTTGCTTCTGGCCGTGATAAATTATGTTTATCTGCATAAATTCTTGCCCCAAAATAATAATAATATGACAAATATTGATGTTGTTGAGATATAAAATAAAAATGTCCTGTTTTTTTATAGTTATTAAATCCTACAATGGACATAAAAAATACAAATCCAAAAATAAGTAATAATGTAGGTTTAAAATTTTTTTTATATCTAACTAAATAATATAAAATTACAGGCGCTATAAAAAGAAAAGCTACGGCTCTTTGCGCAAAAAGCAAACCAACTAAAATACCAATAATTATATTTAGTATATAACCATTAGAATTTTTAATTAATAAATAAAATAAAAATATCATCATTGTAATAAATAAACTCTCACTCCAAAAAGAAGAATGCCACTGTATTATAGTGGGTTCAAAACTTAAAAATAATAACAAAATAATATGATAATTTATTTTATATTTGTCCTTTATTGCAATAGAGAAAAAATAGATTGAGGTATAATAAAGTAAAATTTGAATTAACAATAATCCAAATTTGTAGTTGTTACTTTTTGCTACCTGTTCTCCTGTCTCAATAGTTTTGTAAATTTCTTTATCAATTATATGATAATATGTACCAACTATTATTGGTGGTAAAAGAAATGTTTTATAAGAAGGTAATGAAGCAAAAAAACCCTTTTGTTCTGATAGTCTCTCTCTAACTTCTTCAGAATAAGTCCAACAATCAATTAAATCTGATCCTAGTATTTGATTATAAGACTTTCCTTCATAATTCTTATAAGTTTTATCGAATTTGTTTAAATTGTATTGTGCAACTACAATATTAAGTATAATTCCAAATAATACTATTATTAATTCAGTTTTTAAAAAAAATTTATTCACCGTATTTTTTTTTAAAATCTTTATAAGTAATATCAATTGAATGGCTTAACTGTTTTTTTGCTACCCATCCATATTTTTTTGCAACCGATACATCTAATACTTTTCTGGGAGTGCCATTTGGTTTGGAATTGTCAGTTACAATTTTAATTTTATTATTGGGATAAATTTTAGAAATTAGAAGTTTTGCATAATATTTGATGTCATAATCTTTACCTGTTCCAATATTGATTAGGTTTTCTTTTGTTTTTTTGTTCATAAAATATATGCATGCATCAGCAAGATCATCAACATATATTAGTTCTCTTTTCGCTTTGCCATTACCCCAAATTTTTAAAGTATTCTTTTTTTTTATTTTTATTTTGTGAATTTTTTTTATCAGCGCTGGTAAAAAATGTGAATTTAATTCATCGTAATTATCATTTGGGCCAAAAGTATTTGTTGGCATTATGCATTTATAATTAGTTCCATATTGTTCGTTATAACTTTCACACATTTTAATTCCTGCTATTTTTGCAACTGCATAGGCATCGTTTGTTTTTTCTAACTTTCCACTCATAAGATAATCTTCTTTTATTGGTTGTTTGCAATTTCTTGGGTAAACACAACTTGATCCTAAAAATATTAAATTTTTAATTTTATTTAAGTAAGCACCATGAATTAAGTTATTTTGTATAGATAAATTGCTGAATATAAAATCTGCTTTGTATTTACTGTTAGAATAAATTCCTCCGACTTTTGCTGCGGCTATAAAAATAAATTTTGGTTTATTTTTTTTTAAATAATTGAAAACTTTTTTTTGATTTGTTAAATCTAATATTTTTCTATTTACAGTTAAAATTTTTTTATAACCTTTTTCCTTTAGTTTTCTAACTATTGCGCTCCCTACTACACCGTTGTGTCCAGCAACATATATCTTAGAATTTTTTGATATCATTTATATAATTAATTTTCTTGAAATATATTATCTAAATTATTTTTTGATACACATTTTTGGGAATTATTAAAGTAAAATTTTTTAAATTAAAGAAAATCTTCTAAATAGATAAATTTTTATTTTCAAGTAATTAATAATAATGTTAAATATGCATAATTCATGAATCTATCAATAAATTTAACTGATTTAATATTAACTGAAAAAAAACACATATATCTAATTTTTTTCTTACCAGTGTCTTTAATTGTGGGATCTACAATGGCAAATGCTACAATAATTCTAATAATATTTTTTTTTTTATTAGATTGCAAGAAAGAAAATAATTTTTTCTTTTTAAAAGATAATAATTTTTATTTTTTAGTATGCTTTAATATTTATTTAATTTTAAACTCCTTATTAACAGGTATCAATTTTGATGGCTTGGTTCGATCTATAGGATTTTTCAGATTTATTCTATTAGCCTTTGCAATTCTTTATTATCTATCAATAAACAATAATAAATATGAAAAAAGTATTCTTAAATTTTGGACTATAGTTTTTATAATTATAAGTATTGATTTAGTTTTTGAATATATCTTTGGATATAATTTAGTAGGCTTTAAATCTGGATATCATAGTAGGTTAGCTGGTTTTACTGGGGATGAATTAAAAATAGGAGGTTTTTATTTCGGTTTTATATTATTAATTTCTTATTTTATAAAAAACCAAAATCCAAAAATATGTTACATTATTATTATCGCTTTTATAATTATTTCATATTTAATTGGTGAAAGATCAAATTTTATAAAAGTACTTTTTATATGTTCAATTTTTTTCTTTTTTGTAAATAAAATTCCTTTCTATAAAAAATTTTTTTATTCAATTGTATTTGTATTATTTTCATCAATCATTATTTATAGTAATAATGTGTGGTATGAAGATTTTAAGATCAGATTTATTGATAAAGCCATAAATTTCACAAAATCAATTATAAAACCCCCGGTTAAAGGAGTGGATTATACAGATCCAAAAAATGTATTTGATATGCACGGTTGTCACTATTTTACTGCATTAGAAATATTTAAAAAAAAACCAATAATTGGAGCTGGAGTAAAAAAATTTAGATATGAAAGTCATAGCCAAACTAAATATGAAAATTTCATATGTGGATCAACTCATCCTCATCAAATTCATTTTGAATTGTTGTCGGAATTAGGAATCGTTGGTTACTTATCTTTAATGGGCTACTTAATTTACTTCATTTACAAAAGTATCAAAAAGTTTAATATTAAAAAAGACTACTATGCATTTGCAGGAACACTTTTTTTATTAGCAACTATACTTCCAATCTTACCCTCTGGAAGTTTTTTTACTACTTATAGTGCAACTTTTTTTTGGATAAATTATTCTTTTGCTTTAAGAAATTTTTTTACCTTTGAAAAATAAATCATTTTTTGTTTTTGTTTTTAAATTTTATTATATAATCTTTAAGATCAATACTTCCAAAACGTTTGTGTACTTTATTTGACAAATTCATATTTGTAAGAGCTGATGCATATCTTTCACCTGGTCGCTCAGGTAAAAATTTTATATTCTTGTTAAACAATCTTGCAACATCAACTAGCTTGTAAATTTTTTTATGTGAAATGCTATAATGTAAAGATTTTTTTTTTTTCCATGATTCATAGCAAACTCTTATTGCATCATTTATATGAGTAAATCTTCTTGATTGTGTACCTGGTTTAACAACTGTGATGGGTTTTTTCTTAACAAAAAGTTTTTCAAAAATACCAATAACAGTTGCCATCTCTCCTTCGCATATCTGTCTTGGACCATAAAGGTTGTAAAAATATATAATTTCATATTTAAAACCAAACCATTTCTTTAAATTTTCTAACATTTCTAGATTTTTTGTCTTAGTAAACGCATATGGTGATAGATTTTTATCTTCGCCTTTGTTGCCAAGACTTGCGGATGTTGCTGAATAAATCAATCTAATATTATTTTCCATACAAAATTTGAAAACAGCATGAGTTCCAATGGTGTTGGACTCAATACATTCTTCCATTTTTGAAAAACTTTGATAAATTCTTGAAAATTCTCCAAAATGAAAAATGGATTCAATTTTATTTTTAATTTTATTTATTTTTTTTGAGATATCTTTTGTATGAGCTTTAATATATTTCACTCTTTTGCTTTTAATGTGATTTATGACTTTGCCAGTTGAATAATTATCATAACTAAGTATCTTAAATTTGGTTTTTTTTAATATATATTCAATTAAATTGGCACCAACAAAGCCAGCACCTCCTATTACTAATATTGTATTTTTTAACTTCATTTTTTTACTTTAATTTTGTAATAAAACTTTTTTATATTAGTAACTTCTATACAATATGATAAATATTTCGCTACATTATATTTTTGATGCCATATATTTTAAATATTGTTGCCTTTCTTATTGTTGGGGGAATTATTTTTTTATCAATAAAATATGATCTATTTTTAGATAATAAAATTGATAAGCATAAAAAATTTGTAAGCACTAATAAAAATTATTATCTAGGTGGTTTTATAATTTTTTTATTTTTATTTTATAAAACAATATTGGAAAAAAATTTAATCTTAAGCACATTTTATCTTTCTATTTTCTTGATTGGCCTTTTTTCAGATCTAAGATTTATTAACAATCCTGTAAAAAGAATTTTTGTCCAGTTTGTTACATTATTATTTTTTGTTTATATCTTAGATATAAAAATATCAGAAACAAAATTTATGCCTTTAGATATAGTTTTACAAAATGATATGTTTAATTTTTTATTTGTAGTTTTTTGCTTAATGATTCTAATAAATGGAAGTAATTTTGTAGACGGAATTAATACATTGTTAATATCTTATATAACTATGATTTTATTAATGATGCTATTTCATATTAATGATTTTGTCCATGACTCGAACACAATAAAAGATTTGATTTTCATATTATTTCTTATTTTCATATTTAATTTATTTGGAATTATAATATTAGGAGACTCGGGTTCTTACTTGTTATCCTTATACTTGGGATTATACTTAATTAAATTGTCTAATTTGAATATTTTGATTTCACCTTTTTTTATTGTTTTACTTCTTTGGTATCCTTGTTTCGAATTACTGTTTTCAATAATAAGAAGAAAAATAAAGAACA
>CACIKW010000019.1 GCA_902587315.1 uncultured Pelagibacteraceae bacterium | reverse complement strand
ATTTTATACAATGGTAAAATAGTTGATCACGACTCTGGATCAATTAATAATTTTTCTTTTGAAAAAACTCAAATTAATTTATCAAAGTATATGAGTAAAACAGTTTTATATCCAAAAATCCAAGAAGCAAATTTAAGAGATTTGGTTTATTGTTTTAAAGATAAATTATTAATAAATAAATTAAATTTAAGTTTTAAAGAACCAGAATTCGTAAAATGCAACAATGAAGTTTTAAATGAAATATATAGAGAAATCTTAAAAAGATTGTATTTACCTATTTATTTTCCCTTATTGGCTTTGATTGCAAGTATACTTGTTTTGAAATCAAAAGACTATTGGCAGTATTCTAGTTTTAAATTTTTTTTATTTATAAATGGATTTATAACAATATCTTTGTCGGAAATATCAATTAGATATGCTGGAGAAAATAAATTTAGTACAATAATTTTTTTTACTTTACCTTTTTTTCTTTTTTTAATTAATTATTTTTATTTAAGCAAAAATTTAAAAACTAAACATAGATGATAATAAAAACTTATCAAAAATATTTATTGAAAAACTATCTGTGGTGCCTAGCTAGTGTATTGCTGATTTTTATTTCTTTAGTTTTTATTTTAAATATTTTTGAAGAAATAAATTTTCTTAAAGAAAAAGATAATAGCCTATATTACGCACTAGTATTAACTTTACTTAACATTCCCTATTTAATCTATGAAATTTCTCCTTTTATATTTTTAATTGCGGCACAATATTTTTATATAAATATATTTGAAAATGAAGAAATTGATTCAATGAAAAAATTTGGTTTAAATAATATAAAAATATTATCTATAATTACACTTTGTTCCTTTATTTTAGGAATTCTGGTAATAACCATATTTTATAATTTTTCCGCTCAATTAAAACATTTTTATTATGATTTAAAAAATAAATTATCCGAAGAAAATAAATATCTTGCTGCCGTAACTGAGAATGGCCTATGGTTAAAAGATCAAAATAATAATACAATTAATTTTATTAATGCATCCAAACTAAAAGATAATTATTTAGAAGAAGTTTCAATAACCATTTTCTCAAAAAATTTTAAATTAATTAAAAACATAGAGTCGAATAAAGCAAATATAGAAAATTTTGAATGGATTTTGTATAATGCAATCGTGTATGAACAAAACTCACCGAAAGTCAATTATGAAAAATTTAAATTTGAAACTAGTTTTGATAAAGAAAAACTTTATGGCTTATTTTCTAATTTATATTCAGTGTCTATTTGGAACTTATTCAATTTTTCGAAAAACAAAAATTTAATTAACTTTTCTTCGAAACAGATCTTATTCCATCTAAATAAGCTTTATTCTTATCCTTTTTATGTTACTTTAATGTGTTTAGTTTCATCGGTAGTAATGCTTAATTTGGACAGAAAAAGAAATAAAATATTTTTTATTACTGTGGGTGTTCTTATCTCGGTATCAATATATTTCATTAAATATATTTTTGATATATTGGGAGAAACTAAGGATCTTTCACCTTTTATGTCAATTTGGTTGCCAATATTATTTTTAACAATTATTACATCATTTGGTTTGGTAAGAATAAATGAAAAATAAATTTTATAAGCTTTTGTTTGCAATTGTTTTAACAGTTAACTTTGCTCTAATACTATATTCAGATGAAATTGATATAAAAACCACTGAGATAAATATTTTAGAAAATGGAAAATTGTTAACTGGAAACAATGGATTTAATATTATTTCTACAAATAATATTGAAATAAGTGGAAATAGTTTTTCTTACAATAAAGAAACTCAAGAATTAAATGCAAATGGAAATATAAAAGTTGTAGATGACTTAAAAGAAATTACAATTAATTCTGAAGTAATAGAATATAAAAAAATTGAAGAGAAATTTTTTATAAAGGATGAAGCTGTAATTAATTACAAAAATAAATATACTTTATTTGGTAAGGACATAATCTATCTAAAAAATAAAAATAAAATTTTTTCTGAAAACAAAATAAAAATTGTAGATAAACAAAATAATATATTGTTAATGGATGGCTTTGAAATTGATCAGTTAACAAATATCATATCCGGAAATAATGCTTTATTTAAAGACAACCTGTCTAATGCTTATTCTATTGAAAAAATTAAATTTAATTTAAACAGCAAAGATATGGTTGGAAAAGATTTTTATGTTGACTTAGGAGATGAAAATCTGGAAAAACAAATATATAGATTTAAAGGAAGAGCAGTTGTTGATGATGTTAATCAAACAACAATAAGTAAAGGGGTTTTTACAACATGTAAAAAAACTGATGGATGTCCTCCTTGGAGAATAGAAGCCGAAGAAATTAGGCACGATAAAAAGGAGAAATTAATGCATTTTAAAAATGCTTGGTTAAAAATTTATGATTTTCCAGTTCTGTATTTTCCTAGATTTTTTTATCCTGATCCTACGGTAGATAGACAGTCAGGTTTCTTGTTTCCAAGTTTTACCGATTCAAAAAATTTAGGAGGTAGCGTTAAATTACCTTATTACAAAGTTATTTCAGATAACAAAGATCTTACTTTTAGTCCAAGATTTTTTGAAGATAATAAAGCATTACTGCAAACCGAATACAGACAGGTGAATAAAAATTCTTATCATGCGGTTGATTTCAGTTTTTTTAATCATGACACAAGTTCAAAATCACATTTTTATTATAATGGCAAATATGATCTTGATTCAAAAAACTTTGACAAAAGTTTCCTTGAAATAAATTTACAAAATGTAATCGGTGATACGTACTTAAGTGCTTATAAAATTTCTTCTCCTTTAATAAATAGTGAAACAATTCTTGATTCATATGTTGATTACAATGCTTATAATGAAGATTTTTCAATAAATATTTACAGTAAAGTAATTGAAGACATCAGTAAAGACGAGGAAAGGTTTGAATTTATTTATCCTTATTTTGATATTTCTAAATCATATAATAATTTAACCTATTCATTAAAAGGATATAACAAAAAATTTAATACTAATCAGGATATTTTAGAAGTTACAAATAAAGTTTTTTATAGTCCTGAAGAAAGATATTACGCATCTGGTTTAAAATCTGACTGGGGATTGACTTTAAGAAATAAAAATAACAAAATTAATAAAGCATCTGGTAAAGAGACTAATGATCTAAAAGGTGAGTTAAATTATGATATAGGTTTGCCTTTAATCAATAGAGGCGAAATTTTTAATAGTATAATTGATCCAAAAATTTTATTTCGTTATAGCCCAAATAAAAATGAAAACTCTTCAAATGATGAAAAAAGACTGGATTATAACAATATTTTTGGTTTAGATCGTATAGCCACCATTGAAGGAGGCGGATCAGCAACTATTGGTCTTGATTATAAGTTAATTAATAATGAAACTAATAATGAATTTTTGAAAGTAGGCTTGGCACAAGTATTCAGAAATGAAGAAAACAAAGATTTGCCCGAAACAAGTTCAGTAGGTCACAAATCATCTGATATTTTTGGAAATATATCCTTATTAAATAAAGATATTATAAATCTAAATTATATTTTCAACTTGGATGATGGCATAACAGGCTCTAGATACGAAAGTATAGATTTAGACTTAAATGTAAATAAGTTTGTTACTTCATTTGAATATTTAGACGATGATATCGCTTCAGAAAATATTAATTATTTTACATCTACTATTAAATACAATATTGATAATAATCACAGTCTTAGTTTTTCAAAAAGAGATAATAAAAGAACAGATATAACTGAATATAATAACCTAATTTATGAATATAGAAATGATTGTTTGAGAGCTAGTGTAGAATACAAAAAACGAAATTACACAAATGAAGATATAAAACCAGAAGAAGAATTAATGTTTACCATAACCTTGGGATCTTTTGGCAAGGTTAATTCTCCAACTTATTAATGAAAAAAAAAATATTTTTTTTATTAATTTACTTTTTTTTAACATTTGAAGTTAATTCTATTGAAAGCAAAGTTTTTGTAAAAAAAAAAGTAAATGAACATTCAATAACAAATATTGACATAAAAAACGAAGTAAAATTTATTATAGCTGTTAATCCAAAATTAAAAGAAATTCAAAAAAACAAACTTTTTGAATATGCAGAAAATTCACTAGTAAAAGAAAAGATAAAAATAAGTGAATTATCAAAATATTATAATTTAGAAACTAGCAATAAATTACCAGATGAAGTTGTATTAAGTTTCGCAAATAAATTGGGTATCAACGACCTGAATGAAATGAAGGCTTATTTAAATAATAATAATGTAAGTTATAAATTGTTTGTTGAAAAAATATATATAGAGCATCTTTGGAATGTATTAATTTATGAAAAATTTAATAATAAAATTAAAATTGATGAAAAAAAAATAAGAAAAAATTTATTAGAACAAAAAAAATATCATGGCAATAAAAATATATACTTTTTGCATGAAATTATTTTTAATCTAACAAATAAAAATAAACTAAAATTAAAAAGTGAAAAAATTATTAATAGTATAAATAAAATCGGATTCGAAAATACAGCCAACTTGTACAGCATTAGTGAGTCAGCTAGATTCAATGGAAAGTTGGGCTGGATAGAAGAAAATCAATTATCTGAATTAATTAAAGCAGAAATTAAAAAAACAAAAATTGGAAATTACACAACGCCAATAAAAATTAGAGATGGATATATTATTTTGTTCGTAAAAGATAAAAAGGTTGAAAAAGAAGATTTTGATATTGTTAAAAAAACAAATAAACAAATTGCATATGAAAAAAATAAAATACTTAACGAATTTTCCCGTCAATATTTTAAAAAAGTAGCAATTAATCAGATAATTAAATGAGGATAAAACCATTAATAATAGTTGCTGGGGAACCATATAGTATTTTTTCAGAAATATTTTTAAAAATATATAAAAAAAAAATAAAAAAAATTAAATCACCAATCGTTTTAGTTGCTTCAAAAAAACTTTTTGAAAAACAAATGAAAAAACTAAATTATTACTGTAAAATCAATTCAATTAAATTAAGTGAAATTTCAAATATCCATTTAAACAATAAATTCATAAATTTAATTGATGTTAGTTTTAAATTTAATAAAACTTTTGACAAAATTTCTTACAAATCATATGGTTATATAAAAAATTCTTTTAATATTGCTTTAAAAATTTTAAAAAATAATTGTGGAATTGGAATGATTAATGGACCAATTGCAAAAAAATTTTTTTTAAAAAAAAATTATCCTGGAATAACAGAATATATTTCAAAAAAAAGTCAATGTAGAAATCCTGTAATGCTAATTTATAATAATAAACTTGCGGTTTCTCCAATAACAACTCATCTCCCTTTGAAATATGTTTCAAAAAATATAACAATAAAAAAAATTGTCAAAAATGTTACTGAAATAAGTAAATTTTATAAAAAATATTTGAAAAAAAAAATTTCTGTTGCTGTCCTGGGTTTAAACCCTCATTGTGAAACTATAGATAGTTTTAGCGAAGAAACTAAAATTATAATACCTGCAATTAAAATATTAAAAAATAAAAAAATAAATACTCAAGGACCCTATTCAGCAGATACTTTTTTTCAGAATAAAAATTTAAAGAAATTTAATGTTGTAATTGGCATGTATCATGATCAAGTTTTAACACCGATGAAAACATTATTTAAATTTGATGCTATAAATATAACTTTAGGTCTGCCTTTTTTAAGAATTTCACCAGACCATGGAACAAATAATGAAATGATTGGTCAAAAAAAATCAGATCCTCAGTCACTTTATTCAGCCATCAAATTTTTCAATAAAATTAAGTGAAAATAATTCCCAAAAAGAGCTTAGGTCAAAATTTTTTAATTGATAATAATTTATTAGAATTAATTGCAGATTTGGGAGAAATCAATAAAGAAGATATCATTCTTGAAGTGGGTCCCGGTACAGGCAATCTTACAGAAAAATTAGTTCATAAAAAACCTAAAAAAATCATAGCAATAGAAAAAGATAAAAATCTTTGTTCAAAATTGAAGGAAAAATTTTATGATGAAGATAAGATAAAAATTATTAATGACAGTATAATGAATATAGATGAAGAAAAATTAATAAATAATAAAATGATTATATATGGGAATCTCCCATATAATATTTCTTCTCAAATATTAGTTAAATGGATAAAAATAAATAATATAAATAAAATTTGTAAAAAAATGATTTTGATGTTCCAAAAGGAAGTTGCCAATAGAATAATTGCATTTTCAAATACGAAAGACTATGGAAGAATTTCAATTCTTTCATCTTGGAAATTTAGAATAAAAAAAATAAAAGATATTAAGCCTTCTTCATTCTATCCTAAGCCAAAAGTAGAAAGCACATTGCTTCTTTTTGAGCCTAAAGACGATTTTTTTAAAATCAATAATGCTGAAAACCTGGAATTTATTACAAATACTTTTTTTAACCAAAGAAGAAAAATGATCAAAAACCCAATCAGAAAAATATTTAAAAATAATATAGAAATTTGTAACAAACTAAATTTAAATGAAAATTATAGACCACAAAACTTAACTCCATATACTTACTATAAAATATGTAAGGAATACGAAAATTTAATTAATTAATGAATTTACGTGTTTTTCAATAAAATCTTTATTATAAATTTTTTTTGTATTTTTTGAATCTTTTTCAATATAATCAATAATTTCCTTGGAACATTTTTCTAAATCGTCATTTATAACTACGTAGTCATAGTTTTTCCAATGTAATACGTCTTCGTTAAATTTCCTCATTCTTTCATTTACTATCAATTTATCTTTCATATCTCTATTGGAAAGTCTTTTAAATAATTCTTTTTTTGAAGGAGGTAAAATAAAAATTGTAATTAATTTGTAATTTAATTTTTTATTTTTAATTAATTCGGTGCCCTGCCAATCTATATCGAATAGTACATTATTACCGCTTACCAAGTAGTCTAATATTTTTTCTTTAGATGTTCCATAATAATTATTAAATACTTCTGCATGTTCAATTAATTCATTATTATTAATCAATTTTTCGAATTTATTTTTAGAAATAAAATAATAATCTTCACCATCCTTTTCATTGGTTCTTGGCTTTCTAGTGGTATAAGAAATTGAAATTTTGTAATTTTTTTTCGAAACTATTTTGCGAACT
>CACIKW010000018.1 GCA_902587315.1 uncultured Pelagibacteraceae bacterium | reverse complement strand
TAAAGACATCAAAATTTTCTGAATGACTAGTTTTAATTGCATACCTTAGCTTTGCAGATCTTGAGGATGGATTTCTTTTTTTTTCTCTTTCAGATGGAAATATAGGTTTGCTATTAATAAGTTTAAACAATTTTTTTTCTTTATTCTGTTCAGGAAGATATCTTGATAGATTTTTTGTTTGCGAGTAATTTTTGAAAAAAAATTTTACTATTTTATCTTCTATCGAGTGAAATGAGACAACGGCAACAATTCCTCCTATGGGTAAAATATTAAATGCATTTATTAATCCGTACAATAATTCACTGATTTCTTTATTAACAAAAATTCTTAAAGCTTGAAATATTTTTGTTGCTTTGTGTATTTTTGAATTTTTATTAAATTTATGTTTATTTATTAAAATTACCAAGTCTTCAGTTTTTATATTTTTATTTTGTCTTATTTCGCAAATTTTTCTTGATATAATTTTAGAATTTTTTTCTTCGCCAAAATATTTAAAAATTTTTTCTAGATGCTGTTGATCTAAATTATTAATAACCTGATGTGCAGAAAAATCATTTAACCCCATTTGCATATTTAATCTGCCAGTACTATTAAATGATAATCCTTTTTCTGGATCTTTGATTTGGTTAGTAGAGTAACCTAAATCAAATATAACTCCTTTAATGTTCTTTTTATTTACATCTATATTGTTAATCTCGCTAAACCTAATATTTTTAAAACTAAATCTATCTTTAAATTTTTCTTTTATATTTTTTGCAATATCTATAGTTTTATTATCTCTATCAATTGCTATAACTTTATTTTTCGGATTTTTAAGTATTTCCTTGGTATATTCTCCCTGTCCGAATGTACAATCTATAAATGTGCCACTGTAAAGAGGGGAAATAATGCTAACTATTTCATTTAGCAATACTGGAAAATGTTTTTTTCCAGGTTTTACAGTGGCATTCATTTATTTTTTCGAAGAACATTAATTTTTTTGTCTTCTCAAAAATGCTGGAATTTCTAGATCGTCTTCTTTTGAATCTTCTTTTTTTTCAAAAGATGTAAATTCTTCTTCTAAATCTTTTTGAGCATCAGAGTCGAACAAATTTGGAGCTTCTTCAGCAATTGAAAAATTTTCTAAGCCATTTGATGAAGTTTCTTCAATTTCTGTATGTTCAACTTTTTCATCATTTTTTTCAGTATGATTGATGGATTCTGTTGCCATTTCAGAAACGCTTAATTCTTCATCATTTAAAGAGTTTTCATTTTGAAGAGAACTATTTTCTTGAACTTCTTCTTCAAGTTTTAAAGCTGTAGCTCCTTCTGTTGCTAAATTGTTACTTGTGCTTGCAAAACTTGGTTGCTGCAATGGTGCTGTCAAATTTGAAAAATCAGAATATCCTGGATTTCTGTTATGGATTCTATGTACCATATTAATTACTGATTTTGATTCAGGCTGCTGTCCGTCAAGCGCTGTTGCAACTATTGAAACTCTCATTTTGCCATCTAATTGCGGGTCTGTAATCGCTCCAATGATTAATTCTGCCTCTGGATCTACTTCTGCTCTAACTTTGTTTACGGCTTCATCAACTTCAAAAAGTTTAAGATCTTTTCCTCCAGTAATATTTACTAACAATCCTTTTGCCCCCTTAAGTGTATAATCGTCAATTAACGGATTGTTTATTGCCATTTCTGCGGCTTTTACTGCCCTGCCTTCTCCGTCAGCTTCTCCTGTTCCCATCATCGCTTTACCCATTGAACTCATAACTGTTTCAACATCGGCAAAATCTAAATTGATTAAACCAGGTCTTACCATTAGATCAGTTATGCTTTGAACCCCATGTAATAAAACATCGTTTGAAAGTTCGAAGGATTCTTCAAATGTAGTTTGTTCACTTGCAATTTTAAATAGATTTTGATTTGGAACAACTATTATTGTATCAACATGCTTTCTAAGTTCTTCCAAACCTTGCTGGGCTCTTCTCATTCTTGATGGACCTTCATATAGGAATGGTAACGTAACAACGCCAACGGTTAATATGTTTAATTCTTTAGCCGCTCTAGCAATAACATGTGCAGCACCAGTACCTGTTCCACCTCCCATGCCAGCTGTAATAAAAACCATATTGGCACCTTGTAAAATATTAATTATATCATTCAAAGATTCATCAGCAGCAGCTTGTCCAATATCTAATTTTGATCCTGCTCCTAAACCTTTCGTTAAATTCAATCCCATTTGAATTTTTCCTTTTGCTTTGCTATGTTTCAAATCCTGTGCATCTGTATTGACTGCAATAAATTCAACACCTTCCAGTCCGGCATCAATCATTCCATTTATTGCATTTCCACCCGCACCTCCTACACCTAGAACTAAAATTCTAGGCCTTAATTCTCTTATATCAGGTGTTTTAAAATTGATTGTCATTTATTTCCCCCTTGTTTTTTTTAGTTATTAAATTGTTTTTCCCATTTAAGGCTCGCCCGGTATATGTTTGATTTTTTTCCAGCTTTAACCCTAAATTTTTCAAATAATGTTGGTTCCCAAATTTGAAAGGTTTTGCCTTGACCAACAAATAAAATGCTATTTTTTATTTTTGCATGTTTTAATAATTTTGAAGTAAGCAAAATTCTTCCCTCGCTATCAAATTGTAGATTTACACTTTCTGATAATATCGAAGTTGCAAAATAATCCTTTTTTTCTTCAAAAGGATTTAATGAATCGATTGCGTTAGAAACTTTTTCTATTCTGTCTTGGGGCCAAGCTTCTACACATTGATTATTAAAAGATGGATAACAAATAATACCATTATAGCCTAGATTTGAAAGATGTGATCTAAATGAAGCAGGCACGGATACCCTTCCTTTTTTGTCCAGTTTGTTTTCGTAAGTAGATAAAAACATAATTCATAAATTACCCAATTTGGGATTTTATGGGATAATATGGGTTTTATTTACAACCGTCAATACATAATATTTAGTAATATTTTCATGCTATTTAGAACAAAAACGAAACATCAAAGATTTATAGATTATTTAGTTGTGATATAGATTTGCCAGATAAACTGTAAGCCGGGTTCTGTCTTTTAAACTTACCATTTGTCTAGGTCTAAAATCACTTTTAGACTCATGCGACTAACCCAGATGACTAGCCAAAGACTGCTTTTAGTTATTTCTAACAATGTCATCTCTACTCAGTCTTGCTCTCGGTGAGGTTTTCCATGCGTTAGCTGTTACCAGCCAACCGGTGTGCTCTTACCACGCCTTTTCACCCTTGCCTTGTTGAGGCGGTCTATTTTCTGTGGCACTATCTCTGGGGTCGCCCCCGCCAGCCATTAACTGGCACCGTGTCTTTGTAGAGCCCGGACTTTCCTCTTCGAAAATTCGAAGCGATAAGTCATTTATCTGGCAATGTGGAAAATATATCTAAATTATAGATTTTCAATGATAATTAATTACTTAATTTGCTTAGTTTTTTAGCTATTATTAAGCATTCTCTATCAAATTTTCCATTGATTAATTCAGGTCTGAATCTTCTTTGAAAAGCTACTAATAATTTTTTTATTTGCGAATTTGATCTTTTATTTAGGAAATATCCAATTTTACTCAAATATAATAATAGCCTTTTATTTTCATCGTCGGTTATTTTAGTCCCTCTAAACTTTAGTAAATTATTATTGTTCAGGTTATGCCAAATCCCAATTTTTTTTTTAGCTAAGAATTGCCAGGGAAACTTTTCACCAGGATCCTTTTTTCTATTATAGGCTACATCAGAATGACCAAGAATATTAAATTTTTTAATTTTATATTTTTTTATTATTAATTTTGAAATTCTGATTAAGCTCAAAATCTGTTTCTTTGAAAATTTTTGATATCCTTTTCCATGACCTTTGTTTGATAGTTCTATTCCTATAGAATATTTATTTAATGATTTATATTTTTTCCATACAGATTTGCCCGCATGCCATGCAATGTGTAAATCTGGCACCATTAAAATTAATTCACCGTTTCTTTTGATGAAGTAGTGTGAACTAACTTTTGATTTTTCGTTAGTTAATCTATTAATAGCTTTTTTTTCACTTGCCATGCCAGTATAGTGAAATATTAAAAATTTGATATTTTTCGTAATTCGCGTATTACTAGAAAAGTTAGGTGAGTAATTTATCCTTAATTTATTTGACATATTTAAATGTTATAAATTTAATTTCGCATTTACTTTTATCAAAGATGCAATATAGATTACAATAGGTTGAGATGAAAAAAATACTATATTTGATAATTTTATTTAGCTTTATATCGTTTAGTGCGAATGCCTCGGATGAATCTAATGAAAATTTAAAAGATTGCTGGAAAGGCTTTAATAAAGCTACATTTGCATTAAATCAAGCTCTAGATGGTATTCTATTTGAACCTATTGCGCGTGGATATAGACATTTACCTGCAGGAATAAGATACGGTACAAGCAATATGGTTAGTAATATTTCAAACTTAGTTACAATACCAAACAATTTACTTCAGGGTGATTTTAAATCAGCTGTAAATAATTCAATGAGATTAATTGTGAATACAACTTTGGGAATAGTTGGAATTTTTGATGTTGCTTCTAGTTTGGGTTTGGAGCAATTAGATAGAGAGGATTATGGACAAACCTTGGCTTCTTGGGGAATGGAATCTGGGTGCTACATAGTTTTACCAATTTTAGGTCCTTCAACTGCAAGAGATGCTGTTGGTCATACGATAAATTTTTTAGGTGGAGATCCTTGGTATAATATCACTTCAAAAAACGATACAAGATATTTTAAAGACTCAGATTATTTTATTTCAAAAATGACTGATGGTGTTGATTTCAGAGCAAAAAATATTGAGGCTTTTGATAGTGTAGAAAAAAATTCGGTTGATTTTTATGCTTCAGTAAAGAGCTTGTATTTACAGGACAGGGAAAGAAAAATTTCTAATTCTGGAGTAATTACAGATGCCATGGATGACAGCGATTGGGAAGACATAGAAATCAAATAAAATAATAAATAATTAAAAATTTATGAAAATTAAAGGCTTAGTTATATTTATTTTTTTATTTACATTCAATTTCAACTATTCTGTTTGTGCCGTAGAGCCTAGTAAATTTATATCAAAAATAACAGGCAAAGCTTCGTCGATATTGGCCAGTAGTGATACAAAAGAAAATAAAATATTAAAATTAAAAAAAATAGCCGCAGATAGTGTAGATATTAAAGGCATTGGTTTATACACACTGGGAAAACATAGAAAATTAATAAGCGAAAGTCAGAAATCAACTTACAATAATCTTTTTAGAGAGTATTTCTTAAAAAGTTTTTCAAATAGATTGGTTGATTATAGTGATCCAAAAATAGAAGTTAAATCTGAAGAAAAGTTAAGTGAAAAATATACAATCGTTAGAAGTATACTTGTTGCAACAGATAAAAGGCCAGAGGTTAAATTAGACTGGAGAGTTTATACTAAAGATCCTAATAACCCATTAATCAGAGATCTTGTAATTGAAGGATTGAGTTTGGCTAGAACACAAAAAGAGGAATTCAATTCTATCATTATTTCTAATAATAATGGTATTGATGCTTTATTTGAAAATTTGATAGAATTTAATAAATAATAAATAATTTTTTTGAAAGAAAAAGAAAGAATAATAAATAAAATTGAGAATGACGTCACTAGACCCGTGTTATTTAGTGAAAGCAGGGGTGGTAGTGAAAGCCAGTTAAGACTTCTATTTAAATATGTTCCGGATGAATATTTTAAAAATATAAATTTAATTCTAAATAATACAGATGAAAGATTGATAGATGATAAAAGAATCAATATTCTTTGGGTTCATCATTTTACAAATCAAAAAGAAGTTCAAAATTTAAAAAATAAAAACTATATAGATAAAATTGATTATTTAATTTTTAATTCAAATTGGAATTTTGAGCAGCATAAACTTAAATTTAATGTACCTCAAAAAAAAAGTATAGTTATAAAAAATGCGATAGAAAATATTCAATCTGCTGAAAAACCAAAAGATAAAATTAACCTTATTTACCATACTACCCCATGGAGAGGTCTTAATGTTTTAATTGGTGCTTATAAAAAACTAAACATAAAAGATGTAGAATTAAATATTTGTTCCTCAACAATGGTCTATGGAAAAAAATTTCATTCAAATTTTGAACCAAAATTTAAACACATTATTGATGAATGTAAAAAATTAAAAAATGCAAAATACCATGGTTTTGTAGAACATGCTAATTTGATTAAGCTGTTGCAAAAAATGCATATTTTTTCTTATCCAAGTATATGGCCAGAAACTAGCTGCATAGCTGCAATGGAAGCTATGGCGGCCGGTTGTGAAGTAGTTACAACAAACCTGGGAGCTTTAAAAGAAACTTGTTCACCTTATGGAAAATTTGTTAATTTTAATAATAACCTTTATATTTTAGAAAAAACATTTTTAGAGTCATTAGAAGAAAGTATTAAAAGTTTTTGGTCTGATGAAAATCAAAAAAAACTTGATAAACAAAAAAAAGAAATAAATAAATTATATTCTTGGGATATAAGAAAAAATGAGTGGATAGATTTTTTGACTAAAACAAATAATTAAAAGTTTAGTTTTTTTGTTTTTTCTTGCATATATTTAATACTATTTATTGCTCGTTTATCTCTTTCGCGAACAGCATCTATGATATTAGATCCATAATTTGAAATAAGAGTAGATTCGGCGCTGTGTATTTCGTAAATAGTTTTCCTTTTTCCATCTTCTTTAATTTTTAAATATTTTTGAAGAGATAAAATTTTAATTCTTTTTATAAAAAATAAAAAATAAGATATCCACAAATCATCATGGATAAATAGTTCATTATAATCTTTTACTATTTTTTCATAAAAATTATCTACTCCATTTAAATAATTTGTATTTATCGCAAAACCATCTGCCCCTTGGCCTATTCCAAAATTTCCTAAAGGATGCACATAAAAACTATATGCATTACTTGGTGACAAGGAATAATGGTAATGAAATTTTTCTACCATAAAATTTTCATAAATATGATCATCGTCAGCTAAAATTAATAAAGAGTTTTTATCAATTTTTTTTAATGATCCTAATAACTTGGTTCCTGGCCCAAAATCCTCACATCTAGTGATTTCAACATTTTCTGAAAAATTAGGTATGTCCTTTTCCTCAATATTATTTTTAAATCTTTTGTATTTACTAGGAATATTAAGAAAGATTTTATCTGGTTTTAAAGTTTGACATAAAAGAGAGTCAATTGTTTTGTCAATTGATTTTATTCTTGATGGTATTGTAGATATAGAAATGTAAATCATTTTAACCTATCCAAAATAAAAATTGCTATTTTCTTCCATTAAATCAAGTAAATCT
>CACIKW010000017.1 GCA_902587315.1 uncultured Pelagibacteraceae bacterium | reverse complement strand
GGATTAAACTGAACATTGGTAAGTTGCCTCAATCATTAATTGAAAAATCACTCAGGAAGGGAAAAATAAAATTAAATAATAAAAAAATTAAAAGCTCAATAAAACTAAAAGAAAATGACATATTGAGTCTTAACAATTTTAATTTCAAATTAAATATTATAGGAAAAAAAAAATTTGAACCATCCAATAAAATTTTAAAAAAAAATGAAAAATCAATAATTGATGAAAATCAAGATTTCTTAGTAATAAATAAAGAATCTGGAATTCCAGTTCAAGGTGGTACAAAGTCTAAAAAAAATATAATTGATATTTTTTCTAAAAGTGAACTATTTACTGATTCAAAACCTTATCCAGTCCACAGAATAGACAAAGACACATCTGGCGTTTTGCTAATAGCAAAAAATAGAGAAATGGCGAAGTTACTTACTTCACTTTTTAGACTTAGAAGAATTCACAAGATCTATATAGCTGTATGTGAAGGTGAAATTAATGCTAATCACGGTACTTTAAATCACAATTTAACTAGATATGAAGGAAAAAAAAAAATAATTGAAAATGCAAAAACTCACTATAGATTAATTGACAAAAATTCTAATTTTTCATTACTAGAATTAAAGCCAATTACTGGACGCAAACATCAGCTTAGAAAGCAACTATTAGAAATTGGTCACCCTGTTTGTGGCGATAATAAATATTTTTCAAATATTCCAAATAAAAATTTGATGCTTCATGCTTACAAAATTAAGTTTATGATAAATCATAAAAAATATTCTTATAAAGCATTGTTACCCGATTATTTACAAAAATTTATTTCTAATAAAAGACTCAAATTTTCAATAAGTTAATTAAATTTTTTTCAATTATCGATGTGATATTTTTGTAGCTTTGTTTTTTTATTTTAACTAAATTAGTTATTCCTTTTTTTTTAATTCCACAAGGAATTATTTTTTTATATTGCTGTAATTCATTATTAATATTTAATGAGAATCCATGATATGCGATCCATTTTTTTACTCTAATACCAATTGCAGCAACTTTATTTACTTTGTTACCTTCTTTATGCCATAAGCCAATATTTCTTCTATCACTTACAACATTTATATTGAAGTTATCTAGAGAATTAATTATTGAATTTTCAATAACAGTAATAAATTTTCTAATATCTTTTTTTCTTTTGCTAAGATCTATAGCAAAGTAACAAATCAACTGTCCTGGTCCATGCCAAGTTATTTTACCACCTCTAGATGTTTTATTTATTTTAATAGATTTATCTAAAACATCATTATCATTGTAGCCGGATCCTGCGGTATATATATTGGGATGCTCTAAAAACCATATTAACTCTTTTGTATTCTTTTCCTCGATTAGTTGTCTAACTCTAGCTTCAAGCTCATTTATTGCCTTATAATAATCTACAGGTTTTATTGATCTTTTTATCTCTATGGTCATTAAAGAATTGTAATATTAAAATTATAGATTAATAGTCCCATATAAAACTATAGGTTTTTTATGACTTTAGTAAGAAAAATAAAAGATAAAAAAGTAAATTTTGAATTTAACAAAGAATATATAAAGGTTGTTACTGATAAAATTTCAAAGAATGATGCTGAATTTATAACAAATTCATTTAAAGAAATTCATCCAGCTGATGCAGCAGATATTATTGAGCATTTAAACCAAGAAGATAGAGAAAAATTAATAAAACTAAACAGCTTTAGAATCAACCCCGAAGTATTTGTAGAATTAAATGAATCTATCCAATCTGAAATAATTAAATATTTATCGAAAGAATCAATAGTTTATATTTTAAAAAATCTTGAGTCTGATGATGCAATTAAAATATTAGAAAATATTGATGAAAAAAATAAAAATGAAATTTTAGAATCTTTACCTCCAAAAGACAGATTTGTTCTATTAGAAAGCCTAAGCTATCCAGAAGATTCAGCGGCAAGAATTATGCAGAGAGAATTTACCGCAATTCCTAGCAATTGGTCTGTAGGTCAAACTATCGACTATCTTAGAGAAAATAAAGATTTACCTAGTGAATTTTTGGAAATTTTCATCGTTGATAATGAATTCAAACCTATTGGAACAGTATCGTCATCAAAAGTTTTAAGAACACCACGAGAAACAAAAATGCTATCTATAATGAGCGAGTCACAATTATCCATACCGGTTGATATGGATAGAGAAGAGGTTGGCCATTTATTTGAAAACTATAATTTAAATTCTGCATGCGTAGTTGATAAAAGTAATAAATTGGTAGGAATGATAACAAGCGATGATGTTTTGACTGTATTAAAAGAAGAAGCAGAGGAAGATGCATTAAGACTTGCAGGTGTAGGCAATGAAGAAATTACTGATGGTGTATTTAAAAAAACAAAAAGGAGATTTAGTTGGTTATTATTAAATTTATTTACAGCAGTTATTGCATCTATAGTTATAGGTTTTTTTCAAGAAGATATTGAAAAAGTTGTTGCGCTTGCAGTTCTGATGCCAATAGTTGCGTCGATGGGTGGTAATGCAGGAATGCAAACTCTCGCTGTTACCGTTAGAACTATCGCAACAAATGAATTGACAAAAAATAATTTTTCTCAAAATGTTTTAAAAGAATTTTCTATAGGTGTTCTAAATGGAGTTATTTTTGCATTTATTAGTGCAATAATTGTTCAATTATGGTTTAACGATATAACTCTGTCTTTAATAATTTCAATATCAATGATATTAAATATGATTGTTGCAGGTTTATTTGGAATTTTAGTTCCCATTACCCTTAAAAAATTTAAAATAGATCCGGCAATAGCTTCTAGTGTGTTTGTTACTACTATTACAGATGTTATAGGTTTTTTGTCTTTTTTAGGAATTGGTGCTTATTTTTTTTACGGTGCTTAAAAATTATCAATTAATCTTACTTTATTTACATAAAAAGCAATAAATATTTTAAAATTTTTTTTATTATATTTTTTTGATAAATTATATTTGTTTCTTATTTGTAGATATTCTATTTTTACACCTTCTTTAAAAAATCTTTTTTTTTCACTATTAATTTTTTTTGCATTATTTATATTTTTTTTTATTTGATTATAAATTGACTTAACTTTTCTAGTTACCAAAGAAGCTTTTACTAAATCATTTCTATTTAACAAAAAGTTTCTTGAGGAGTAAGCTAGTGAATTATTATCTCTTACAGTATTACAGGCAATTACTTTAATATTAAATTTGTTTTTTATAAATTTTTTTATTAGATAGACTTGTTGATAATCTTTTTTACCTAAAAAAATATATTTAGCATTAATTATTCTTAATAATTTGTTAATCACAGCCAAAACTCCCTCGAAATGTCCTTTTCTATATTTTGCACATAATACTTTATCCTTAGAATCGATTGGTATTTTCATGTTTTTTTTATTTTCATAGATTTCACTGATTTTAGGAATAAATACATAATCTACTTTTTTTTTTCTTAAAATATTTAAATCTTTAATTATTTTTTTTGGATATTTATCATAATCATTTTTTTTATTAAATTGAGCAGGATTAACAAAAATGCTTACTAGTGTTTTTTTACATTTTTTTTTGGATGAATCGATTAATGATAAATGCCCCTTGTGCAGAGCTCCCATGGTAGGTACAAATCCAACGTTTGCCTTAAAATCAACTTGTTTGTTTAATTTATTAATACTTTTAATAATCTTCATTTATGATAGTGAGCATAATAGTTAAAACATTTTAATGATAAGACAAGCAATAATTCCATTAGCAGGCTTAGGTACAAGGTTGCTACCTTTAACAAGTGTTTTTCCAAAGGAATTACTACCAATTAATGGTAAACCGGGAATAGAATATATACTTGAAGAATGTCAAGCCGCTGGAATTAAAGAAGTTATATTTATTATATCTAAAAAAAAAAAAATGATAAAAAATTATTTTAATAAAAATATTTTTTTTAAAAATATTATTAAAAAAAAAAAAGATAAAAGAATTAAACACGAATACAGTAAATTAAAAAAGTATAAAAAAATGATTAAATTTGTCTACCAAAATAAACCTTTAGGTACTGGTGATGCAGTACTAAAAGCTAAAAAATATATTAAAGATAAATATTTTTTAATGATGTTGCCAGATGATTTAATTGTAAAAACAAATTGTTCTAAGGAAATGATAAAAATTCATAACAAAAATAAATGCTCTGTCATGGCAAGCATGAAGGTCCATAAAAAAACTGTTAACAGATGGGGTATTTATTCAATTAATAAAAAAATTAATAAGAATAATTTTTATATAAAAGATGTAATTGAAAAACCAAATATTTATGCTGCACCATCTAATTTTGCTATTATAGGTAGGTATATATTACCAAAAAAAATATTTAGTAAATTAATAAATCAACAAAAAGGCAAAGGTGGAGAAGTTCACATTACTGACTCAATAAAAAAACTTATCGTGAGTGGAGAGAAATTTATTGGACATAATTTTAAGGGAAAATACCTGGATTGTGGAACTATGCAAGGTTATATAAAATCATCAATAGAAATATCAAAAGTATGAAACTTTGCATGATAGGCACCGGGTATGTTGGTTTAGTCAGCGGTGTATGCTTTGCTGAACTAGGTAATGAAGTTATATGTGTTGATAAAGATCAAAATAAAATTAATAATTTAAAAAAATCAATTATTCCAATTTATGAGCCGGGTTTAAATGAGCTGGTGAAAAAAAATTCCAAAGCAGGAAGATTAAAATTTTCAACTAATATTGATGAATCTGTTCAAAAATCAAATATTATTTTTATTTGTGTTGGTACACCAACTAAAAAAAATAAATATGAGGCTGACTTATCCCAGGTTTATGATGTAGCAAAGAAAATAAGTAAAAATATTAAATCTTTTAAAATAATTATTAACAAATCTACAGTTCCTGTAATGACAGGTGATAAAGTAGAAAAAATCTTATCCAAAAAAGTAAAAAAAAAATTATTTAGCGTTGTATCGAATCCTGAATTTTTGAGAGAAGGAGAGGCTATAAGAGATTTTATTTACCCTGATAGAATTGTTATTGGAACCTCTAATAAAAAATCAAATAAAATACTTAAAAATTTATATTCTCCTCTTATTTCAAAAGGGGCAAAGTACATAAATACATCGAGAAGAGCTGCTGAATTAATCAAATATGCTTCTAATGCTTTTCTTGCAACCAAGATAACATTTATCAATGAGCTAGCTAACTTTTGCGAGAAATTAGATATTAATGTAGAAGATGTATCGATTGGCATGGGTACGGATAAAAGGATAGGAGGAAGATTTTTAAGAGCAGGTCCAGCATATGGAGGCTCATGTTTTCCAAAAGATACTAGAGCACTCATTGATACGGCTAATAAATCTTTAACATCTTTGTCTGTAATAAAATCAGTTATAAACTCAAATAATAAAAGATCGGATCTGCTTTTATACAGGATAAGAAAAATCTTAAAAAATAGAATTAAAAATAAAAAAATTACATTTTTGGGAGTTACTTTTAAAGCTAACACTGATGACATGCGAGAGTCATCAAGTTTAAAAATGATACCTTATTTAAGTAAAAAAGGTGCAAAAGTTAGATATTATGATCCAACCGGAAAAAAACAAGAGTTTGATAGATTAAAAAACGTTCAATTTAAAAACAATATAAAAGAAGCTTGCATTTCATCAGATTTAATAATCATTCACACAGAATGGAATGAATTTAAACTAATTGATTTAAAAAGAATAGTTAGTAAAAAAAATTTTATTGTTTACGATCTAAGAAATATTTATTCACCTGAAAAAATGAAAAAACAAAAAATTAAATATTTTGGAATTGGTCGATAAATTAATTTAACTCAAAAATAGCATCAACTTCAACAGCCACACCTAGTGGTAAACTATTAGTGCTTACGGCTGCTCTTGCATGCATACCATCATTACCAAATACTTTTACTATTGTATCTGATGCACCATTAATTACTTTTGGTTGTTCCATAAAATCATCTGTTGAATTGACAAAGCCAGTTAGCTTTATACAAGTTTTGATTTTAGAAAGGTCATTTGACAAATGTTTTTTTGCCTGCGATATAATGCTTAAAGCACATCTTACAGCAGCTTTATATCCTTCTTCTGTGGTCAAATCCTTTCCCAACTTACCTTTTATTAAATTTCCACTTGCTTCCATTGAAATTTGTCCTGATATATAAAGGAGTTTTCCAACTTCTTTAGTAGCAACGTACGATCCTACTGGATCAGCTGCTTTTGGAAGTTCAAGTTTGTTTTTTTTTAAATTCTCTTCAAATTTCATTTTTTCTTTTTTTTATTTCTATCGTATTCTTTTCTTTTTTCTATCAAAATTAGAGCTTCCTCCATAGTTAATTCTGTGGGGTCTTTCTCTTCAGGAATTGTTGCATTTAATGATTTATATTTAATATAAGGTCCGTACTGTCCTTTCATTATTCTAACCGGTTTCTTATCCTCTGGATGTTCTCCCAAATCTTTAATTAAGGATGATGAGATTCTTCCCGGTTTAGCTTCAGCAATTAACGTTATAGCTCTGTTTAAGCCAATAGTAAAAAGCTCATCAACATTTTCTAATCTAGCTGATTTATTTTCACATTTTAAATAAGGTCCAAATCTTCCTGAATTTATAGTTATATCTTTTCCATTGTCTGGATGTTGACCTATAACTTTTGGAAGAGAACATAAATATTTAGCTTTTTGTAAATCGATTTGATCAATTTCAATTCCTTTTGGAATCGATACATTTTTTAAGTTATCGTTAGCTTTTTTCTTTTTCTTTTTTTTTGATATGATTTCTTCTTCTATAATTTCATATTGAAGATATGGTCCAAATCTTCCATTTTTCAAATAAATATCTTTACCATTTTCATTTTGACCAATTAACTTTGGTTCTGCTAATGCAATTTGATCGTTTGCTTTAGATTTTGAAAGAGGTCTTGTGAACTTACATTCAGGGTAGTTTGAGCAACCTATAAAAGCACCACCTCTAAAACTATTTTTTAAACTCAATTCTCCAGTATCGCATAACTTACATTTTCTATTAATTTTTCCATTTTCGTCAGCTTCAAAAATTAGCTCACCAAGGCTTTCATTTAGAAGGTCCAGAACTTCTCTTGTTCTCTTTTCTTTTACACTTGAAACGTTGTTATTGAAGTCTTTCCAAAAATTATCAAGAACTTTGATCCATTCTTCTTTGCCTGATGTGATATCATCTAGTTGCTCTTCTAATCCTGCAGTAAATCCATAATCTACATATTTTGTAAAAAGTTTCTCCAAGAAAGCTGATAATAGTTTACCTCTATCTGTTGGAAAAAAACGTTTGTTAACTACATCAGCATATCCTCTATTTGATATAACAGAAATAATACTTGCATATGTAGATGGTCTTCCAATACCTAATTCTTCAAGTTTTTTAACCAAACTTGCTTCTGAATATCTTGGAGGTGGTTGTGTGAAATGTTGCTCTTCAATAAACTCATCAGCTGACACTTCTTCTTTATTAACATCTGGTAAAATTTTTTCATCTTCATCATCAATCCTTGTTAATTTTAAAAATCCATCAAATTTAATAGTAGATCCAGAACATTTAAATT
>CACIKW010000016.1 GCA_902587315.1 uncultured Pelagibacteraceae bacterium | reverse complement strand
AAGTAGATCCAAAAAAAATTAAAAGTAAAATACCAAATATACATAGGTTTTTTTTTATATTTAATTCCTTTAAAATATTAAACAAAATTAAAGCAACCAAAAAAAAATAAATGCTATTTAGAACTCTTGCAATAATAAATAGTGTTTGTAAAATTTCATCTATATTTTTGGATTTTGCAACTTCTTGAATTGTAAAGTTATCCAAAAAAATAGAAAAAAATTTGTAAATGCTTCCAAGAATAAAAAAAGTCGTGTATGCGGGATGATCTTTGTATTCTTGTTCAATTCCTGAAGATATCAATAAAGAATTGTAAATATAGTGTAGATCCTGATCTAAAATTGCTGTCCAATGTTGGTCTAATAACTGAAAAATATTTAGTAATAAAAAATATCCAAAGAAAAAAATTAAAATAATTTTTGAATAATCTTTTGAAAAATTCATAAAAAGCAATAATCTATCTAATTAGAAAAGATTGAAAATTAAATTATAAGTTCTATATTAAACATGTTGGTTTTCCAACTACGACGATAAACGAATTTCGTAATAACCATTGCGGACGTGGGGGCAGTACCCACCACCTCCACCATTATTAACTAAAGGGGGTGAACTAGAATCGACGGGTGTCTAAAAGTTATTCTTTCGTTCGGTATTGTTCCGCCGCAATGGGCTAAATTATAAATGCAAATAATAAATTTGCACTTGCAGCTTAATTAATTATTTAATTAAGTTACGGGGTTCGGGGCACCTGGCAACAGAACGCCCCTTCCTAAAATTTAGAATTGATATATATCAACAAATCATCTTAAAGTTCCTCTAGATTTCTCCGCAAAGTATTGACACAAAATTATATGACGTTAAAGAAGTATAAATTTAATTACTATTAAATCATAAATATTTTGAAAATGATTCTTAAATATTATCAAAAACTTGATGATGCCATTAGCTATTTGTTAGCATCTAGTTTAAGCGAAAAAAAATTATTAAAAAAAATATTAAATAAAAAAATTTTAACTATTGTTGATATCGGGGCTAATGAAGGAAGTTATATTGATTTTTTGAGTGAGAATTTTAAATTAAAAAAAATCTATTGTTTTGAACCATTAAAGCAATTAACAGAAAAAATCAAAAATAAATATAATAGTCATAATTTAAAGATATATAATATAGCCTTATCAAATAGAAAGGCTAAACGTAATTTTTTTGAATACTACGTTACATCAAATTCAAGTTTATATAAGCGAAATAATATCTATAAATCTTTGAGAAAATTAAAATCGGTTAAAAAAGTAAATACTAATACTTACGATAATATTATTGGAACTAAACAAAAAATAGATGTTTGTAAAATTGATGCAGAAGGAGAGGACTACAAGATTCTTTTAGGAATGAAAAAAAATTTAAAAAAGAAAAATATTAAATTACTCAAGGTAGAGCTTTTATTTAAAAAATTAAATGAAAAAACAAATGAAACATTTTATGATATATTGTTTTTGCTTAAAAAATATAATTATAAATTAATTTCAATAAGCAAAATCAAACAAAAAGATGAAAAAATCATTTTTATTAATGCTTATTTTGCTCAATAAAAAAATATTTAATCTTAATTTTATTTTATCATGTCGAAAGAATATTTTGGAATTTCGTTAACTAAAAATAAATTTAACTTAGTAAAAATTATTGAAGTAATTTCAAAAAAAAATAACAAAAATTAAAATTGATGCAAAAAATTTTTTCACTAACTTAATATTTTAAAATTAGATTTTTTACTATCAATTAAAAATCCTTTGACTGTATCAGTTGTGAGTTGTTTAAAAGATTTTCCAAAATTTTCTATTTTTTCTATGATCGAAGGTGGAGCTGTAATTATATGGCAGCCTAATTGTTTGGCCTGTATATAATTATATGCCTCTCTTGTGCTTGCCCATAAAATTTCAACATTTTTATATTTTTTCGCAAGTTTTATGCTTTTTATTATTTCGGGAATTGGATCTTTTCCTTTGTCTGCCATTCTTCCTACAAAAATAGATATTATTAGTTTTGTTTTCTTATTTACTTTTTTAAGAATTTTAGATGTTTGTTTTGAAGAGTATACGGCAGTAATATTTAGTTTAATATCTCTGTTGTTAAGAATTTTTATAGCTTTTCCTAAAAAAACTCCTTTTGAGTTGGTTATTGGAATTTTAACATATATTTGATTTCCCCAGTTTTTAATTTTTTCAGCTTGTTTAATTATGTTTTTAGTATCATCTGCAAAAACTTCAAATGAGATAGGTTTTTTTGTAATTTTTAAAACACTTTTGCAATAATTTGAATAATTTTTTGCTCCTGCTTTTCTCATTAGACTTGGATTTGTAGTAAAACCTTTAACTAATTTTTTTTTAGTAAATAATTTTATTAAATTTATATCTGCGATATCACAAAATATTTTTGTCATAAATCAAAGACTCTTAATAATATCTTCAGTCATTTTTTTTGCATCAGAAAATAACATGAGTGTATTATCTCTATAAAATAAGTCATTATCAATACCTGCATACCCAGGAGAAAGACTTCTTTTAACAAAAAGTACCGACTTAGATTTTTCTACATCCAGTATGGGCATACCATAAATTGGGCTTTGTGGATCAGTTTTTGCAACTGGATTTGTTACATCGTTAGCTCCAATAACGTATGCAACATCACAATTAGCAAAGTCATTATTTATTTCATCTAATTCAAACACTTCATCATATGGAACATTTGCCTCTGCTAAAAGTACATTCATGTGTCCTGGCATTCTTCCTGCCACTGGATGAATTGCGTATGAAACTTTGACACCATTCTTTTTTAAAGTGTCTACCATTTCTCTTAATGCATGTTGTGCTTGGGCTACAGCCATACCATATCCTGGAACAATTATTACTGAAGATGCATTTTTCATTAAAAATGCTGCATCATCAGCATTTCCACTTTTAACAGGTTTTTGATCTTTGTCCTTTTTGGACGAAGATTGATCTGTTCCACCAAATCCTCCTAAAATTACACTGAAAAAAGATCGGTTCATCCCTTTACACATAATATACGATAGGATTGCCCCTGAAGATCCAACTAAAGCACCTGTAATTATTAGAGCAGTATTTTCTAGCGTAAAACCAATTCCAGCAGCTGCCCAACCAGAATATGAATTAAGCATTGATATTACAACAGGCATGTCTGCTCCACCAATCGGAATAATAAGTAAAATTCCTAATAGTAAAGCTATTTCTATAATTCTCCAGAAATAGAAGTCTGATTGTGTTTTACATAAATAAAAAATTAAAATTATAAGTGATAATCCTAGAAATAAATTAAGATAATGTTGTCCTTTAAAAATAATTGGAGATCCTGACATTATTCCTCGAAGTTTTAAAAAAGCTATTATTGATCCTGTAAAAGTAATTGCTCCTATCGCAGCCCCTAAAGACATTTCAATCAAACTAGCAATTTTAATATTTCCTAATATTCCCAAATTAAAAATCTCGGGTTTTAAGAATGCTGAGATTGCAACAAACACTGCTGCCAAACCTACTAAACTATGGAAGCCAGCTACTAGTTCTGGCATTGCTGTCATTGGAATTCTAAAAGCGATAAAAGCTCCAATAGAACCTCCTATTAATAGTAATAAAATAACATAGATTAAACCAGTAGAAAAATTTCCAATTGATAAAAATGTAACAATAATAGCTATAACCATTCCTGCCATACCAAAATAATTTCCTTGTCTGGAAGTTGCGGGTGAGGACAATCCCCTTAGGGCAAGTATGAATAATATTCCTGATATTAAGTAAAATATTGCAGATAAATCAGCTGATATCATAATTATTTTTTCTTCTTCTTTTTATACATTTGCAACATTCTTTGTGTAACCAAAAAACCTCCAAAAATATTTACAGCTGCCAGTATTATTGCTAAAAAACCAAAAATATTTGAAATTTCAAAAATTTTTTCTGAAACACTTGATAAAGAAGCAATTATTGCACCAACTATTATTACTGATGAAATAGCATTTGTAACTGACATTAAAGGTGTGTGTAATGATGGTGTCACGCTCCAAACAACATAATATCCCACAAATATTGAAAGAATAAAAATACTAAGTCTGAATATAAAAGGATCTATTTCCATAATTATTTTACAATTGTGTTATTAATTATCTCATCTTCTAAATTAACATTAATTTTATTATTTTTTTTATCATAAAGGTTTAAAACAAAATTATACAAATTTTTAGCATATAGAGCTGATGCAGAAGTGGGCAATTTATTTAAAATATTGCTTTCACCTAGAACTTTTACTCCACTTATATCAACAATTTCATCAGCTTTTGTGTAAGCTGAATTACCACCTTGTGAAGCTGCTAAATCATAAATAACTGAACCTGGTTGCATAGATTTAATCATTTCTTCTTTAATTATCAAAGGAGCTTTTTTTCCTGGAATTAAAGCTGTACATATTACTATGTCAATTTTTTTTAAAGTTTCTGCCAATAGTAATTCTTGTTTTTTTTTAAAATCTTCCGAAGCTTCTTTTGCATAACCAGCTTTTGTTTCTAAATTTTCTGAACCTTCTACAGTTAAAAATTTTCCTCCTAAACTTTCAACTTGCTCTTTTGATGCTATTCTGACATCGGTTGCAAATACTATAGCACCCATTCTTTTTGCAGTAGCTATTGCCTGAAGTCCCGCTACTCCTGCACCAACAACTAAAACTTTTGCTGCTGGAATGGTTCCTGCCGCGGTCATCATCATGGGAATTGCTTTTGTAAAGCATGCAAAAGATTCAATTACCGCCTTATAGCCAGCTAAATTTGCTTGTGATGAAAGTATATCCATTGACTGAGCTCTTGTTATTCTTGGCAACAATTCGAGAGAGAAAATATTTATTTTTTTATTAGATAAATTTACCAATTTTTCTTTATTTTTATATGCATCAAAGATTCCTATTAATAATTTATTTTCATTTATAGTTTGTAAATTTTTTTCATTTGGTAAATTTAATTGTAAAATTATATCTGAATTTTTTAATATATTATCTCTACTCTCGATTTCACAACCTTCTTTAATATATATATCATTAGAAAATCCTAAATGAATACCATAGTCTTTTTCTATAAATACTTTAAATCCTAAAGAAATATATTTTTTTATTATATCTGGAGTAATTGAAACTCTTTTTTCTATATCCTTGTTTTCAGATATTGATCCTATTATCATAAAAAATAAGAGCTATTTCTGTCTTGCTTTATATTTAGGATTTCTTTTGTTAATTATATAGACACGCCCTCTTCGTCTAACTAGCTTGGAGTTTAAGTCTCTTTTTTTTAACGATTTTAATGAGCTTGCAATTTTCATACTATTTTTAAGTTAAAAGCCTGGCAATGACCTACTCTTCCATGTCTTAAGACAAAGTACCATCGGCGCAGAAAGGCTTGACTTCCGAGTTCGGAATGGAATCGGGTATTACACTTTCGCAATAATCACCAGGCAACGGATTTATATCCTAAAACTTTTAATTGTAAACATCAAAAAATTGGTAAATATTATAAATATATATTTAAATTATGAGTGAAAAAATATCTCTAATTATACCAGCTAAAAATGAATTGGAAAGTCTTGAAGTTGTTCTTTCTGAAATTCAAGGAAATAAATTCATAGAAGAAATTATAGTTGTAATAGATAATGAAAATGACAATTCAGTTCCTATTGTTAATAAATTTGATTGCAGATTAATTATACAAAAAAAAAATGGATATGGCGCAGCAATAATTGAGGGTTTTAAACATTCTAAATGTAAATTTGGATGCATTTTTAATGCAGACTTTTCTTTCGATCCTAAATATTTTGGTGAAATGATAAAAATGTCAGCCACAAAAGATTTTGTATTTGGCACAAGATATGCATTAAACGCCGGAAGTGATGATGATGATATTATAACTTATATAGGTAATAAAATATTTTCTTTTATAGCCAACAAAATATTAAAAATTAAACTAACAGATATTTTGTTTACATATGTTTTGTGCAATGTAGAAAAGTTTAATAAACTAAATTTAAATAATAATGATTTTAAACTTTGTATAGAACTACCGGTAAAAGTAAATGAAAACAACTTTTTATATTCTGAAATACCGATGTATGAGAGAAAACGATTTGCTGGTAAAAAAAAAGTTAATGTTATTAAGGATGGATTTTTAATATCTATTGAAATATTGAAAAACTTTAAATTCTTTATAAAAAATAAATTTTGTAGGTTGATTTGGCTATACCATTTTTTTCAATTGATTTAGAAAAAAAAGATATTTTTAATATCTTTAAAAATATTATTTTTCCATTTAATATTAAAAAAAGTCGAAATGAAATTAATGAATTGTTAAAAGAAAGATTTAAAAATAAATATGTAAATTTACTTCCATCTGCAAGATTAGGTTTTTATTTAACTTTAAAAAAAAAATTTAAAGAAAATGATGAAATAATTTTTTCATCAATGAGTTTTCCTTTATACATTAAAATTGCCAATCAATTAAAACTTAAGGTAAAATTGGTTGATGTTGATAAAAAAAACTTAAATATTGATATTGAAAAATTAAAAAAAAATATTAATGAAAATACAAAAGGAATAGTGGTGACTCATCTTTTTGGATATCCTTGCGAAATTGATAAAATTAGAGAAATTTCACAAAAAAATAATTTGATGCTAGTTGAAGATTGTGCTCAATCATTTGGAACATTTTACAAAGGCATGGAAACTGGAAATTTTGGTGATGTGGGTATTTATAGCTGCAGCTTAATAAAAATTCCAACTACATTAGGTGGTGGAATTCTTATAACTTCTGACAAAAGTCTAAATGATTTTATAAATAGTTGGATGAATAAAAACATAAAATTTTCCTTTAATAAAAAATTTTCTTTAATAATAAAAAATATTTTTTCAATAGCAAACTCTTTTCCATTTTTATA
Organism: uncultured Pelagibacteraceae bacterium; assembly: GCA_902587315.1. GTDB lineage: Bacteria > Pseudomonadota > Alphaproteobacteria > Pelagibacterales > Pelagibacteraceae > Pelagibacter. The sequence goes on along the minus strand of CACIKW010000016.1, from coordinate 1,149 downwards.
TTCATTGTTAGCATCAAAAATTTTTTTCTTTCTAAATAAATTTAATCCAAGAATTTATAGAAAAGTTATATATTCAGGAATGGGATTAAAAAATAAACAATTTGATCCTACTGAAAGACCAAACTTGTCAAAATACCAAATTGGATTTGGAATAAGTCAGATTAATAAATTTGATTTAATGAAAAAAAAAAGGATTGAAAATTCAAATTATCTAAAAAAAAATCTAGAAAATTTGAAAAATATTTCTTTTTTAGAATATGATGAAAATGTAAATTGGAATCACCAGTACTTTATAATAAAAATTGATAATGATTATAAAGATTTTAATAGAAAGTTATTTAATCTTGGCATTCATGCTATGGAAGAAAATGTTTGGAATTGTTTAGAATATAATTATGACATTGTTAACAAAAATGACAATTTTGATGTTACCAAAAAAAATAACTGTAAAATTTTAAGAATTCAAAATTCTTCATATTTAAATAAAAAACATTTAGACAGTATAATTTGGGCAATAAAAAACATGTAGACAATATAATTTGAACAATAAAAAAATTCGTAATGATCAATCGGACAAAAAGTATAGATGGTATTTTTAACGACTACGTTAATATTAAAGAGTTTAATAATATAAATCAAAAACTTTCTAAGTATAATGCAATTTTGGGTAAGGGTAATTCTATATCTTCAATACCATATATAAAAAATGGTTATGTAATAAAACCTACTTTTGAAAATAAATTTATAATTGATAGTAAAAAAAATATATTAACTACAAATGGAAATGCTACAATCTTAGATATACATAATTATTTAATTAAAAGAAAATATTATTGCCATTATTTTCCTTCTTATCCTCTTGTGACAGTTGGGGCTTGTATTGCAAACGGTACTCATGGAGTAATGCCAAAAAAAGGAATTTTTACAGATTTTGTAATAGAAATAAAAATATTTAATCCTAATTTTGGAGTAAAAACTCTTTCAAAATTAAAAAATAAAGATTTATTCGAACTTACTAAATGTGGTCTTGGATTGACAGGAATAATCTTGGAGGCAAAAATTAAAATTTTTAAACTTAAATCTACTTTAATTTCAATAAATAATTACAATTTTAATAATTTGTTCGATTGCTATAAATTTATGAAAAAA
>CACIKW010000015.1 GCA_902587315.1 uncultured Pelagibacteraceae bacterium | reverse complement strand
TACATTTAAGATTTTAAAAAAATTTATTGAAAAAAATTCTAATCTTAAATGCAATGAGATAAAAAAAATAAATTTATCAAAATTTGTTAAAATTAAAGTGGATAAAAAACAAGTAGGATCAGATCGTTTAGCAAATGCAATAGGTGTAATTGACAATAAATTAAATTATATAATTGTAGACTTTGGTACTGCAACTACATTTGATGTAATAAATAAAAATAAATATTTAGGAGGTATTATTTCTCCAGGCGTAAGTCTTTCTCTAAATATTTTAATTTCAAGAGCAACTTTATTATCACCTGTTGATTTGTCAAAAACTTCTACAATAATAGGTAAAAATACTAAATCTGCTATAAGATCAGGTTTTTATTGGGGTTATATTGGGCTAGTTAACAACATAATTAATCTCATTATTAAAAACACTGATAAAAAATATACAATAGTACTTACAGGAGGTTTATCTCACTTATTTCACGACTCAATTAAATTAAAAAATAAATTAAATAAAAATTTAACTATAGAAGGACTTTTCAAAATTGCAAAAAGTAAAAATTAAATGAGTGAAGAACTATTATTTTGTCCGTTAGGTGGTTCGGGTGAAATAGGAATGAATATGAACCTTTTTTCATACGGAAAACCAGGTTATCAAAAATGGATAATTGTAGATATGGGGGTTACTTTTGCTGATGACTCAATTCCAGGAATTGATCTTATTTATCCTGATCCTGGATTTATAATTGATAAAAAAGATGATTTGCTAGGAATAGTTCTTACTCATGCCCATGAAGATCATATTGGTGCAATTATTCATATATGGCCTAAACTTAAATGCAATATATATGCGACACCATTTACTGCATTATTAATCTCAGAAAAATTCAAAGAAAAAAAAATTGATATTAAAAGATATCTAAAAATCGTTGAGCTGAACGGTGTGTTGACACTAGATCCATTCAAGATTGAATTTGTTACACTTACACATTCAATTTTAGAACCTAACGGTTTAAAAATTGAAACACCAGCTGGAAATATATTACATACGGGCGACTGGAAATGTGATCCAGATCCTTTAATAGGAAAAACAATAGATTCAAAAAGACTTAAAGAAATTGGAAAAGAAGGAGTATTGGCAATGATATGCGATTCAACGAATGTATTTAGCATAGGAAGAGCAGGTTCTGAATCTGATGTAAGAAAAAATCTTTTAAAAATAATGCAAAATTTAAAAAAAAGAATCTTGGTAACATCTTTTGCATCCAATGTGGCGAGAATGGAAACGATATTTTATTGCGCTGAAAAAATAGGAAGACAAATTTCACTTGTTGGAAGATCAATGAATAGAATTTTTAAAGCAGCAAAAAGTTGTGGATATTTACAAAATGTAATAGAACCAATAGACGTAAGACAAACAAAAAAAATTTCAAGAGAAAAAATTATTTATTTGTGCACCGGAAGCCAAGGAGAACCAATGGGTGCAATGAATAGAATTTCAAAAAGCATTCATCCTGATATATTTATAGAAAAAGGTGATGCTGTTATTTTTTCATCTAAAATCATTCCTGGAAATGAAAAAAAACTTTATAAATTACACAATCAACTCGTTAAAGATGAAATTGAAGTAATTTCAGAAGAAAACAATTTTGTTCATGTATCAGGTCATCCGAATAGAGATGATTTAAAAGATATGTACAACTGGATTAAACCCAAAACTGTTATACCAGTGCATGGTGAGCATAGACATATGTCTGAACACATTAATTTTGCAAAAGAAATGCAAGTTCCAAATGCAATAAAAGTTGAAAATGGAGATATTGTTAGATTATACCCAGGAACAAAACCTGAGGTTTATGATAAAGCTCCAAGTGGCAAGTTATTTCTTGATGGCGATATAAGTGTAGAAGAAAATTCAAAGTCAATCAAAGAAAGAAAATCTCTATCAGAAAATGGAATGTTGGAAATTACTATAATCATTAATTCAAATAACAAATCTCAAAAAAAAATAAATATATCGTTTCGTGGACTCCCAGTTCAACAATCTGAAGAATTTATTTCAGGTTTAGAACAATGTATTAAAAATACTGCTCGTACATTTTCTTTGAATAGCAAAAAACAAGAAATAAACATGGTAGACTCAATTAAAATTGCGTGTAGAAAATATACAAAGGAAAAGACTGGAAAAAAACCTATAACCAATATAAATCTTATACGAATTTAATTAAAATGTACTTTTCTAAATCCTTTATACCAATACTAAAAAACAATCCAACTGAAGCAAAAATAAAATCCCACAAGTTAATGCTAAGAGTAGGTATGATTAAGCAATCTTCAGCAGGAATATATTCTTGGTTGCCTTTAGGATTTAAAGTAATGAAAAAAATAGAAAAAATTGTTAGAGAAGAGCAGGATAGAGTAGGAGTACAAGAAATCCTTATGCCAACAATTCAATCAAGTGAGATATGGAAAGAAAGTGGAAGATACGAAGATTATGGTGAAGAAATGTTAAGAATCAAAGACAGGCAAAAAAGAGAAATGCTGTATGGACCAACAAATGAAGAGTTAATTACAGATATTTTTAGAAACAGCATTAAATCATATAAATCTTTGCCACAGCTTCTTTATCATATCCAGTGGAAGTTCAGAGACGAATTAAGACCAAGATTTGGAATTATGAGATGTAGAGAATTTTACATGAAAGATGCTTATTCATTTGACATTAATGATGATGAAGCTTTGTTTTCTTATAACAAATTTTTTCTTTCATATTTACGAACATTTGAGAGGATGAATCTTTCGGCCATACCAATGGCTGCTGACACAGGTCCAATTGGAGGAAACTTGTCTCATGAGTTCGTTATTTTAGCGGAAACAGGCGAAAGTAAAATTTATACAGACAAAAGAATATTTGAAGTAAGCAGCAAGGATACTGTTTTACAGAAAGATTCTCTTAATTTATTAAGAAACAAATTTAAAAAATATTATGCTGTAACAGATGAAAAATTTGATCAAAAAGAGTTTGATAACAAAGTGCCACAAGAATTTAGACTTAAAACAAAAGGTATTGAAGTAGGCCATATATTTTATTTTGGTGATAAATATTCAAAACCAATGAATGCTTCTGTCGATTTTCAAGGAAAAAAAGAATTTGTTAAAATGGGATCGTATGGTGTTGGAGTTTCAAGACTAGTTGGTGCCATAATTGAAGCTAAATATGACGATAAAAATGAAATTATGAAATGGCCTATATCTGTAGCACCGTATGATTGTGCAATTATTCCTATGATAAATAAAAAAGATAAATTAAATCTGGAAAAGGCAAATAATATTTTTAGTTATTTAAAAAGCAACAACCTAGATGCAATAATTGATGACACTGAAGAAAACTTATCTACAAAAATCAAGAATTTCAATCTTATAGGAATTCCTTACCAAATTATAATTGGTAACAAAACTGAAGGTGAAAATTATGAATTTAAAGAAATAGGCGAAGAATCAAAAAGAATTAAAATTGAAAAAATTGTAGAAATTATAAATAAAAAAAAATAATAAATTGATATCACAGCTAGAAAAAGAAGTTACATTAAGATATTTAAAAACAAGAAAAAAAGAAGGTTTTTTAAATATTATTTCAATTTTTTCATTTATTGGCATAAGTTTAGGTGTGGCCGTTTTAATTATAGTTATGTCTGTCATGAACGGGTTTAGATCTGAATTAATTGAAAAAATTGTCGGTTTTAATTCGCATGTTGTTGTAAAAAATTATGAGAATGAATTAAAAAATAAAAATTTTAAAAAAAATGAATTAAAAAATATCTCAAATTTATATATTATAAGCAATAATGGAGAAGGTGTAATTGTTAACAAAGATTATACTAAAGGAATTCTTTTAAGAGGCTATTCAAAAGAAAGCTTTGCCAAACTTAACCTTGTTAATAATAAGAATTTTATTGGAAATAATAATATTAATTCAAAACATATATCTATTGGTAGAGAACTGAGCGTTAATTTAGATTTAAAATTAGGAGATAAAATTTTAATCATGTCTCCTGCTGGAATAAAAACTATAGTTGGGACCCTTCCTAGACAAGAATCTTATATTATTGATTCAATTTTTGATAGCGGACTAGCTGATTTTGATCTTAATGTTGCGTTTATCAACATTATTGATTTAGAAAGTCTTTTTGATTTGGACCCTAATGATAGATTTTTAGAAATTTATTTAAAAAACCCTCAAAACGTTGATAAGCTGAAAACAAAAATTCAAAATTTTTTTCCTAATAAAATTGTATATACATGGGCCGATATGAACAGTTCTTTATTTTCAGCATTAAAAGTTGAAAGAAACGTAATGTTTATAATTTTATCATTAATAATTATAGTAGCTGCTTTTAACATAATATCTGGTTTAACTATTCTAGTAAAAAATAAAACTAGAGAAATTGCTATTTTAAAATCAATTGGAGTACAAAATAATTCAATAACGAAAATTTTTTTTTTAATAGGATTTCTAATCGGAACATTTGCCACTCTATTTGGAATCTTTTTAGGAGTTTTATTTTCTGTTTATATAGAAAATATCCGTGAAATTATTAGTAAATTTTTTAATATAAGTTTATTTCCAGAGGAAATTTATTTTTTGAGCAAAATACCATATGAAATAAATGTATATTCAATAGTCCTAATTGGAATATGCTCTATTACCGCAACGTGTCTTGTTTCTATATATCCAGCAAAGAAAGCTTCTAATTTAGACCCAGTAAAAGCTCTAAAATATGAATAATATAATAGAATTAAAAAATTTATCAAAATTTTACAAAACAAAAAAAAAAATTAAAGTTTTAAATAATATTAATTTTAAATTTACTAAAGGTAAAATTTATTCCTTAGTAGGCCCTTCCGGATCAGGAAAATCAACACTTTTAAATTTGATTTCATTAATAGATGTGCCAAGCAGTGGAAAAATTAAAATTAATAATCAAGATATTAATTTTAATCAAAAAAAAATAAATGATATTATTAGAGCAAAAAAAATAGGAATTATCTATCAAGAGAAAAACCTATTGCAGGATTTTACTGCAATTGAAAATGTTTATTTAGCCAGACTAGCTATAGATAATAGAAAAGATAAAGCACTAGAAGATTCAAAGAAAATAATCAAAAAAGTTGGTTTAATTAATAGAATTAACCATTATCCATCTCAGCTTTCAGGTGGTGAGGCACAAAGAATTGCTATATCGAGAGCCTTAATAAATTCACCTGAAATCGTTTTGGCCGATGAGCCAAGTGGAAGTCTAGACCATAAAAATTCAATAGATATATTCAAACTATTATTTAAACTAAAAAATAAAGATAGAATAATAATCTTTGCAACTCACAATAGATTTTTTGCTAAAATGGCGGACTATAATATTCAATTAGTTGATGGTAAAATAAAAAAAATAAATGGAAAAATCAAATAAAAGAATATTTAATCATTTTAAAGTACATACCCAATATTCTATTTGTGAAGGAGCTATTCAAATAGATAATTTAAAATCTTTATGTAAAGAAAATAAAATTCAAAGCATAGGATTGTCGGACACATCTAATCTTTGTGGTGCTTTAGAGTTTTCAGAAAAGATATCTAAATCTGGCACTCAACCTATTATCGGAACTCAAATATCATTTAAATTCAAAAATGAGATTGGTTTGTTGTCATTGATTGCAAAAAATAAAAATGGATATAAAAAAATAATTGAGCTTTCTTCAAAATCATATTTAGAAAATGATAATTTATCGGAACCTCATTGTAATTTTGAAGAATTATTAAAAGAAGAAAATAATATAATAGTTTTATCAAATGGTATTAATGGTCTATTGGGCAAACTATTTAACAAAGGTAAAATTGAAAACATAGAAGAAATATACAAAAATTTATCAGAAAAATATAAAGATAATTTTTATATAGAAATACAAAGGCACGGAGATCAAAATGAAAAATATTTTGAAAAAATGAACTTAAATCTTTCAAAGAAGTACAATATTCCAATAATAGCTTCTCATGAAGTGTATTATATTGATAAATCAATGCACGATGCACATGATGCACTGCTTTGTATAGGCTCCAAGAGATATGTTAATGATAAAAGTAGAATTAAACTAACGGATCAACATTATTTAAAATCAAGTGATGAGATGATAGAAATTTTTTCAGATTTACCTGAAGCATTAGAAAATAATTTTAATCTACCATTTAGATGTAGTTTTAGACCAATACCTTCAAAACCAATGTTACCAAACATTAGTTCTGAAAAAGGCATTAAGGCTGAAGAATTATTAATTAAAGATTCTACAGATGGTCTTTTTAGCAAATTCGAAAAAAAATTTCATAAAAGTAAAGATCAATTAATAAAAGATAAAGATTTTATAAAATACAAGGATAGACTTGATCATGAAATCAAAATTATAACTGAAATGAATTATTCGAGTTATTTTTTAATTGTGGCAGACTATATAAAATGGGCAAAAAAAAATAATATTCCCGTTGGACCAGGCAGAGGTTCCGGTGCCGGTTCATTAGTTGCATGGTGCTTATCAATTACGGATATAGATCCAATAAAATTTAATCTTATTTTTGAAAGATTTTTAAATCCAGATAGAATTTCAATGCCAGATTTTGATATAGATTTTTGTGAGGAAAAAAGAGATCTTGTATTTGAATATTTAACTAAAAAATACAATAATTCTGTTGCACACATCATTACTTTTGGAAAACTTAAAGCAAGAATGGTTATTAGAGATGTCGGTAGAGTAATAGGTTTACCCTACGGATTTGTTGACAGTATTTGCAAAATGATACCTTTCGACCCATCAAGACCAATGAGTCTAACTGAGTCCATTAATAGAGAACCAAGATTGCAAAAATTAATTAGCGAAGACAATAGAATTAAAAGATTAGTTGATTTGGCTCTTAAATTAGAAGGACTAAATAGAAATGTAGCGACTCATGCAGCAGGAGTAGTAATAGCTGATAAAAATCTTACAGAGATAGTACCACTTTATAAAGACAATACATCAAATTTACTTTTACCTTCTACTCAATTCGATATGCATTCCGCCGAAAGTGCAGGACTAGTTAAATTTGATTTCTTAGGATTAAAAACTCTAACAGTAATTAACAAAACGCAAGAAGTAGTTAAGAAGTATGATGAAAGCTTTGAAATAGACAATATAAATTATGAGGATAAAAAAGTTTTTGATCTATTATCCAGTGGCAAGACTACTGGATTATTTCAAATTGAAAGCTCTGGAATGAGAGAAGCTTTAATAAATATGAAACCTGACAGATTAGAAGATATAATTGCTCTTGTTGCTTTATACAGACCAGGTCCTATGACTAACATACCCATATACAATGATTGCAAACAAGGAAAAAGAAAACCCGAATACCTTCATCCTAAATTGGAAAAAATTTTAAGACCTACATACGGCGTAATTATATATCAAGAACAAGTAATGCAAATAGCACAAACACTATCAGGATTTACAGCAAGTGAGGCAGACATTTTAAGAAAAGCAATGGGTAAGAAAAAAAGAGCCGAATTAGAAAAACAAAAAGAAGGGTTTATTGAAGGAGCCTCAAAAAATGGAATCAGCAAAGAAGTCGCTGCAGGGATATTTTTAAAAATAGAACCTTTTGCTGAATATGGATTTAATAAAAGCCACGCTGCTGCTTATGCAATAATTGCTTACCAAACTGCATATTTAAAAACATATTTTCCCGATCAATTTTTTGCAGCATCAATGACAATGGAGCTTTCAAACCAAAAAAAACTAAGTGAGTTTTATGAAGAGCTTAAAAGGCTTGATATAAAAATAGTAAGACCTGATATAAATTCATGTTATGCAAATTTTTATTCAAATAAAAAAATTTTTTACTACGCTTTAGGTGCACTAAAAAATGTAGGTTATGAAGCAATCTCAAATATAGTAAAAGAAAGAATTAATAATGGGGTTTTTAAATCAATAAATGACTTTATAAAAAGAGTAAATCCAAAAGATATAAACAAACTTCAATTAGAAGGTCTAGTAAAAGCAGGAGCGTTTGATAGTCTTTGCAGTAACAGAAAATCTTTGTTTGATTCTATTCCTAACATTATTTTAAAATCAAAATATAATTTTGAAAGTAAATTAGCTAATCAATCTGCCCTATTCGATAGTCAAGAAGTCAAGAATGACGAGATTCTAAAAAAAGTTGATGACTGGTCAATTGATGAAAGACTTTCAAAGGAATTTCAAACTGTAGGTTTTTTTATTTCAGATCATCCAATTAATCAGTTTAAATATATATTTGAAAGTTATAAAATAATTAATTTTACAGAATTTGAAAAAAATTCTCAAATTTTAGATTCAAATATTGCTTGCACAATACTTAAGGTTCAAGAAAAAAAAACACAAAAAGGCAAAGCTTATTCAATAGTAAAGTTTTCTGATTTAAGCTCAGTTTTTGAATTATTCATTTTTTCAGATGTTTTTGAGTTAAATAGGGATATTTTAAAAGAAGGTAATTCATTATTATTAAATTTAATTAAAAATACATCAGATGAAGACAACAGGTTTAAAAGAATAAATGTTAAAAAAATTTCATTACTTAAAGAAATAGTTAACAAACCAATCAATGAAATTGAAATTATAGTTAATGATTTAAATGATCTAGATGAAATAAATCAAATGCAAAAAGATGACGGTAAAACAAATGTTAAGTTAACTTTAAATAAAGATAGTTATAAGGTTTTTTTTAATCTTAGAGATAAACGAAAAATTGATAGAAAATTTATAAATTCTATAAAAAACAAAGGTATTTCAGCAATTATTAATTAAAATAATACTTGTCTTATTAATAATAACTTTGTAAATAACTTTGTAAATTAACACGCACACAATTAGTGGTTTTATACCTCCGGTCCTTAATTGGCAGATATTGTGGTGGCTTAACCGGGAAAAAATATGAAGATACCTAATATAACTATACAACAACTTTTGGAAGCAGGTGTTCATCTTGGACATAAGACTTTGAGATGGAACCCAAAAATGAAAAAATACATTTTTGGTAAAAGGGAAAACATACACATAATTGATTTAACTCAAACATTAGAATTAATTAATGTGGCTTTAGAAAAAGTTTACAACACCATTAATAATAACGGAAAAATTCTTTTTATATCAACTAAAAAGCAAGCCTCTGAAGCGATATCAGACTTAGCAAAAAGTACAAATAACTATTATGTAAATTATAGGTGGCTTGGTGGAATGTTGACTAATTGGGGTACTATATCCAATTCAATAAAAAAACTAGAAAAAATAAATAAAGATCTTACGTCCGAAAACAGAGGATTTACAAAAAAAGAATTATTAAAAATGAGTCATCTTAGAGACAAACTACAGCGCTCCCTAGGAGGAATTGCCGAAATGAAAAAAATACCAGAATTAGTTTTTATAATTGATACTAATTATGAATCTTTAGCAATAAAAGAGTCAATTAAATTAGGAATACAAATAATTGCAATTTTAGACACCAATTCTGACCCAGAAGGAATTGACTTTCCTATCCCAGGTAACGATGACGCAAGAAGATCTATTGATTTATATTGTTCACTAATAAAAAAGACAATTGAAAATGCAAAAAAAAATGCTGTGGAAAAAAAAGATACAATTAAAAATGACAAAACCGAAAATAATAAAGAAGAAAAAAAAATATCTAAAATAAATCACAAAACTGAATCTAAGTCTTAAAATAAAAATAAAATAATGAGCGATATTGATAAGGTAAAACAGCTAAGGCAATCAACTGGTGCTGGCTTTAAGGATTGCAAAGCAGCTCTCGATGAATCATTAGGAAACATCGAAAAAGCAGTTGAAATTTTGAGAATTAAAGGAATTTCAAAAGCATCAAAAAAAATGTCACGAGAAGCTAAAGAAGGTGTAGTTGCTGTTAGTGGAAATAATATAAAAATTTCATTAATTGAAATTAATTGCGAAACAGATTTTGTTGCAAAAAATAATGATTTTATTAATTTTGTAAAAGAAGTTAGTGATATAAATAACGAATGTAATTCAAACTTGGAAATATTAAAAAAATCAAAAATGAAAAATAATAAAAATATTGAAGAAAATTTAGTTGACCTTATAACTAAAATTGGAGAAAAAATAACAATCGGAAGAACTAAAACTTTTAACAGCAAAGGTGTAAAAAATTATAAATATTTGCATACTGTCGTAAAAGATAATCTTTCTAAGTTGGCAGTAGTGGTTTCTTTAAAAACGACCAACTCATCTGAACAATTTGATTTATTTGGGAAACAACTCTCAATGCATATAGCTGCTAGTAATCCAATTTCGATTTTTCCTGAAAATATAGAAAAAAGCGTTCTAGATAAAGAGCAAGAATTGATTTCAGAGGAGTTAAAAAACTCTGGAAAACCCAAAGATATTGCTGATAAAATTAAAATTGGAAAATTAAAAAAATTTAAGGAAGATAATAGTTTAATAACTCAAAACTGGGTAATGGACCCTAAAAAAAAAGTAAAAGATATTATGAAAGAATTTAACATTCCAGAAAATGGAATTGAAAATTTTTCAAGAATAAAAATAGGTGAGTGATGTTTAATGAAAATAAATATAATGAAAAAATGAATAAAACTTTTGAAGTGTATACAAAAGAGCTTTCAGCATTAAGAACTGGAAGAGCAAACGCAAGCATGTTGGATATTATTAAAGTTGATGTTTATGGTCAAAAAATGCCAATAAACCAACTTGCTACAATTACAACACCTGAACCAAGAACAATAAATATTCAGGTTTGGGATTTAAATAATGTGGCATTAATTGACTCTGCAATTAAAAAATCAGAGTTAGGATTAAACCCTCAAATCGATAGTCAATTAATGAGACTACCCATACCAAACCTTAGTGAAGAGAGAAGAGGAGAAATAAAAAAATTAATAAAAAATATGGGTGAAAAATGTAAAGTTTCAATCAGAAATATTAGGCGAGAGGCCAATGATGAACTAAAGAAAATGCTGAAATCAAAAGAAATTAGTGAAGATGATGAAAAGAAATTTGAAAAATCGGTGCAATTATTTACAGACAACCATATTAAAAAAATAGATGAAAAAATTATTTCTAAAGAAAAAGAAATAATGACAATATGAATCCATTAAGACATGTCGCGATCATCATGGATGGTAATGGGCGTTGGGGGCTTAAAAAAAACAAATCAAGAAACTATGGTCATAAAGCAGGATTAGATACTGTTGAAACAATAATTAAATCGTCAGTAAAAAATAAAATTAAATATTTAACACTTTTTGCGTTTTCAACAGAAAATTGGAAAAGGCCTAAAAATGAAATTAAATATTTGTTTAACTTATTGTCTAATTTTATAGACAAAAAAATAGGAGAATTTAAAAAAAAAAAAATAAGGTTAAAAATTATTGGGGATATAAGTATTTTTAATAAAAGGCTTAAAAAAAAACTCAATGATTCAGA
>CACIKW010000014.1 GCA_902587315.1 uncultured Pelagibacteraceae bacterium | reverse complement strand
GGAAAAATTTTTTTTATTTTATGTAATCTCTTAAAATTATAATTATTTTTTGATAAATATTTTTGTTTTTTATTTTTTATTAAAATTAGTTCAATATATTTTAAAAAATTATTTTCCCAATCCAATTCATTTTCGAATGTTAAAAAAAAAACTTCATCAAATGCCTCTGGTGTATTCAAATTATAAAACATACCATCCTTATGCATTCTTTCTTTTTTTATTATGTTTTTTTTACTTGAAAACTTAGAAAATAAATTAGGAGATAATACAAATGGCATATCTTTGTAAAGTAGAGAGCCAAATTCATTTGAACTATATATAAATTCAAGTAAAGCAGAAGTTCCAGATCTTGGAAGACTTGTTATAAAAATATGTTTTTCATTTTTAATTTTAATAGAGTTATGAAATATCAATTTTTCAATTTCAAATAATGATTTTTTAATACTTTTGCTTCCTAAACATAAATTGTGTAACTTTTTTTGAAAAAAATTATAATTCATAATAATAGATTTCTTATTTTATGATAAATATATAGATATACTGATATAATTATTAAACCTTTAATATTTGTTATTAAGGACAGAAAGTCATTATTTATACTTTGAATTAAATAAATTATTATTAATATTAGAGACAATAATAATATAATCTTTAATGAAGATAAAAAAATATTTACTGCATATTTTAATAAAGATTTTTCTTTCCAGCTATCAGAGATTTTTTTAGAAAAAGTAGTTTTTAAAATTTTTCTTCCTGTTTTTAAAATTTTTTTAAAATTCTCAATTAATTTTAAATAAATAACTAACTCATAAGAAATTGATGAAAAAACAATTGCTAGAAAATAATGCATATTACTCAATCAGAATTTTTATCTGTATTATTTTCAATGTTATTTGAATTATCTTTTGGTTCTTTTTTTTTTAGTTTATTTATCAATCTCTTTAATGGAAACCATAATATCGCAAATAATGCTGCAAAAATTGCAACAAGTATTCCAAGTGTTGCTGCTATAAAACCACCGCCCATTCCTGGGCCAATATAGGAATAACCTATATTACAATAAGTAGAAGCTAATAATAAAATTATAAATAATATTTTTTTATTTTTTATCACTATCTATAAGTTTTTTTTTGTTTATCCATGGCATAAGAGCTCTTAATCCTGCTCCAACCTTTTCAACTGGATGTTCAGCTAATTTTTCTCTTGTTTTTAAAAAATTTTTTTGTCCATTTTTACACTCATCCATCCATTGTTTTGTAAATTTTCCAGACTGAATATCTGACAATACTTCTTTCATTCTTTTTTTAGTTTCTTCTTTATTAATAATTTTTGGACCTGAAATGTATTCTCCGTATTCTGCTGTATTGGAAATTGAATAGTTCATATTTGCAATTCCACCTTCGTATATTAAATCAACAATTAATTTTACTTCATGAACTGTTTCAAAATATGCCATTTCAGGTTCATATCCTGCTTCAACTAAAGTTTCATAACCATTTTTAATTAGCTCAACAAGACCACCACATAATACGGTTTGTTCTCCAAATAAATCAGTTTCAACTTCATCTTTAAAATTTGTTTCAATTATTCCAGATCTTCCACCACCAATTGCTGAGGCATATGACATTGCAAGATCTCTTGCTTTTCCAGAACCATTTTGATGAACAGCAAATAAGCATGGAACTCCTCCTCCTTTTTGATATTCGCTTCGAACTAAATGCCCAGGTCCCTTCGGTGCCACCATAAATACATCTAAATCTTTTCTCGCTTTAATAAGATCATAATGAATATTTAAACCGTGCGCGAATGCAATGGATGTCCCTTCTCTTACTCTTTGTTCTATATGATTTTTGTAAATTGTTGCTTGTAATTCATCAGGTGTTAAAATCATTACAACATCTGCCCATTCAGCAGCATCAGATAAATTCATAACTTTAAGTCCCTTAGACTCTGCTTTAGCTTTGCTTGCTGAACCATCTCTAAGAGCAACGACAACTTCTTTCACGCCACTATCTTTTAGATTAAGAGCATGTGCATGTCCTTGGCTACCGTAACCAAATATTGCTATCCTTTTATTTTTAATTAAATTTGCATCAGTATCTTTTTCATAAAACATTTTCATATTTATCTCCTATCTAAATGTGTCAGCACCTCTTGTCATAGCAACTGCTCCTGTTCTTGACAAACTTACCAGGCCTAATTTTTTTAAATTTTTTGCCATTAAATCTATTTCTCTTCTCAGTGCTGTTATCTGAATAACACACGATTTTTTAGTTTTATCCAGTATTACAGCATTGTACTTTTTACAAGCATTTAAAGCTTTTTTTCTTTTTAAATCGTTACCAACAACTTTAAAAAGCGCCATTTCTTTAAAAATAACCTTTTTATCATTTCTCATGAAATTTGCTACCTTGTGAACAGGAACTAATTTTTTCAATTGAAGTTTAATTTGCTCAATTACTTGTGGTGTTCCCGTAGTTACAATTGTAATTCTTGAAATATTTAATTTAGGATCTACTTCAGCAACTGCTAAAGATTCTATATTGTAACCTCTTCCTGAAAATAACCCAACTACTCTTGCTAATACTCCAGCTTCATTATCAACCCACACTACTATTATGTGTGTGTCTAATTTTCCTTTTTTTCCAGGAATGCTATAGGCGGATTTTGCTTTTGACATTATACTAAAATTTTTCCTTTCCCTGTAATTTTCTTCTCCTTTTTATCACTTGGCCCCAGAAGCATTTGATTATGCGGCTTACCCGATGGTATCATTGGAAAACAATTTTCAACTTTGTCAACACGACAATCAAATATTACTGGTCTTTCTGTGTTAAGCATTTCAATTATTTTGTCATCAAGTTCTTCTGGAGTTGTTGCTTTCATTCCTACACAGCCGTAAGCTTCTGCTAATTTAACAAAATCTGGTAATGCAGCAGTATAACTTTCTGAATAATTTTTATCATGTAATAGTTCCTGCCATTGACGTACCATTCCCATATATTCATTATTTAAAATAAATATTTTTATTGGTAGACTATATTGAACCGCAGTAGACATTTCTTGCATAGTCATTAAGACTGATGCTTCTCCAGCAATATCAATAACTAATTTATTAGGATGAGCAACTTGAACACCTATTGCAGCAGGTAAACCATATCCCATCGTTCCCAGCCCTCCTGATGTCATCCATCTATTAGGTTTATCAAATTTATAATGTTGAGCAGCCCACATTTGATGTTGACCAACCTCAGTTGTAATAAAAGTGTCTTTATCTTTAGTTAGTTCATAAAGTCTTTGAACTGCATACTGTGGCTTAATTGTTTCTTCGCTGTTTATATAATCAAGTGAGCGTATTGATCTCCACTTTTCAATTTTTTCCCACCACTTAGAAATTTTTTGTTTATTTGATTTAGTAAAATTTAGCTTTTTCTTTTTTATTGATCTTAGTGTAGCATTTATAACTTCACTAACATCACCAATTATTGGTAAATCTACTTTTACATTTTTATTTATTGAAGATGGATCAATATCAATATGTACTTTCTTTGATTTTGGTGAAAACTCATCTATCTTTCCAGTAATTCTATCGTCAAAACGTGCCCCAACGTTTATCATTAAATCACAATCATGCATCGCATTGTTGGCTTCATAAGTTCCGTGCATGCCTAACATTCCTACAAACTGATTATCGTTACCAGGAAATGCTCCAAGCCCTTGAAGAGTTGATGTAATTGGAAATCCCGTAGCATATACAAGTTCTCTTAATAATGCGCTAGCTTTTGGTCCTGAATTAATTACTCCTCCGCCGGTATAAAAAATTGGTTTGGATGAATTACTCATTAATTTGATTAGTTCATCTATTTCGGACTGGCTAAAATTATTTTTAGCTTTGCCGTTTAGTTTTTTTAATTTTTTATATTTTGTATAATTAGTTTTTTGAAACTGAACATCTTTTGGAATATCGATAAGTACTGGTCCTGGTCTTCCCGTTGTTGCAACCTCAAAGGCTCTATGAATAGTTTTGGCAAGATTTTTTACGTCTTTAACTAGCCAATTGTGTTTTGTACATGGTCTTGTAATACCTGTCGTATCGGCTTCTTGAAATGCATCAGTTCCGATTAAGTGAGTTGGTACCTGTCCAGATATACAAACAATTGGAACTGAATCCATATAAGCATCTGTTAATGCGGTCACTATATTGGTGGCACCTGGTCCTGATGTAACTAAAGCTACCCCAGGTTTGCCAGAAGATCTTGCATAACCTTCTGCGGCATGTCCTGCTCCTTGCTCATGTCTAACCAAAAAGTGTTTGACTGATGAAAAATTTTTTAACTCATCATAAATTGGTAGCACAGCTCCACCTGGATAACCAAAAATAGTATCAACGCCTTGATCTTCAAGGCACTTAAATACAATTTCAGCTCCTGAGTATAGTTTTGACATTTATTCAATCTAGCTGAAGTTGTGCTCATTGGTCAAGTTTAAGAATGAAATTATGAGATATTTTTTACGTATGCGTTTAGATTTTCAGCATCTAATTTCTTCCACGTTTGCATTTGGCCTCTTGCCCACGTCATTTGTCTTTTGGCATATTGTCTTGTTTTTATAAGAATTTTCTCCTTTGTATCTTCCATTGTATTAATTCCTTTAATATATGAATTGATTTCTTGTATCCCAATGACCTTATTTGCACTTTTATCATTTTTTACATTAAGCTTATTGAAGCTAATTACTTCATTGATAATTTTTTCCTTAAACATTCTATCAATTCTTTTTCTTATTCTTGTTAGTAATTTCTGCCTTGGAAAATCAATATAAATTTTAAAAAATTCGTCTTGATGAAATACTTTTTTCGTTTTTTTAAACCAATCTAAAATCGATAATTTAGTATATTTCTTAATCTCGTATGCTCTAATTGATCTTTGGACATCATTTGATTTTACATAATTAATTATCTTTGGATCTAGTTTTAAAAGTTTATTGTAAAAATTTTTTTGACCAAATTTATTTTGCAAACATCTAATTTTATTCCTAAATTTTTTGGGAATGTTTGGTATTTTTACTAAACCATCAATTAAAGACTTAAAATAAAGACCGGTCCCACCTACTAAAATTGGAATTTTATTTCTTTTTCTTATTTCTTTGATCTTTTTCTTTGCATGTCTAAGCCAAGTACCTGTTGAAAAATCCTTTTTAACACTTTGAATTCCATAAAGATGATGTTTGACTTTTTTTTCGTCTATTTTCTTAGGTCTTGCAGTAAGGATTTTAAGCTCCTTGTAAACTTGCATGCTGTCTGCGTTAATAATTTCACCATTTATTTTTTTTGCAAGTTGTATAGCAAATTTTGATTTTCCTGAAGCAGTTGGTCCTGCAATTAATATTATTTTGGACTTTAGGTCCATTTATTAATTTAACTTAACACCAATATATCGTCTTTGGTTTTGATTATTATATATTGCAATTAAAATTGTTTTTTCTGAACTTTTTATAGCGGATTTAACTATAAGATCTAATTCACCGACAGTTTTAATTTTTTTCTTTTGAGCTTCAACAATAATATTATTTACTTTTAAATAATTTATTGGACTGTCGTTATCGATTTTTGTAATTACAGCTCCAGTTGTTCCCTTGGGCAGTCTTCTTTCGTTAACATCTTGTTTAGATAAAGTTCTAACTTCAATTTTTAAATCTTCAATATAAGTATTTTTATTTAATTTTGGTTTAGCTTCTGCTCTGAAATCTTCTGAAGTTTCTAATCTTCCAAGTGTAATCTTTTTTGATATCTCTTTTCCACTTCTCCAAACTTTTACTCTTACAGTTTTTCCAACGTCAGTTTCTGCTACAATTTTTGGTAATTCTTGCATTTCATTAATTGGTTTTCCATCAAATTCTAATATAATGTCTCCTGACTGTATTCCCGCTTTATCTGATGGACTTCCTTCAGCAACACTTGCAACTAACGCGCCTCTTGCTTTGTCTAATTTTTCAACTTCTGCAATTTCTTTTGTAACCACTTGAATTCTAACACCAAGCCATCCTCTTTTTGTTTCTCCATATTTAATTAATTGATCTATGACTCTTTTTGCACTATTAGAAGGTATTGCAAATCCTATTCCAATTGATCCTGATTGTCCTAATATTGCAGTATTAATTCCGATTACATCTCCGTCCATATTAAATAATGGGCCACCAGAATTTCCTACATTTATTGATGCATCAGTTTGTATAAAGTCTTCATATCTAGAAAGTCCTATACTTCTATTTCTTGCAGAAATAATTCCTGAAGTAACGGTTCCTCCTAGACCAAAAGGATTTCCTATTGCAAGGACCCAGTCACCAATTCTAGATTTATCTGAATTTCCAAATTTAACAGGAATAAATTTTTGTTTTGATTTAATTCGTAAAACCGCAATGTCAGATAATGGATCTGCACCAATTACTTGTGCTTCAAATTCTTTTTCACCATCCACTCTTACAATAATATCTTCTGCACCTTGTATTACATGGTTATTTGTAATTACAATTCCCTTTGCATCAATTATAAATCCAGAACCTAAAGCGCTTGCTTTTCGCTGTTGAGGGGTTCCAAAATCCTTAAACATATCCTCAAAGGGTGATCCTGGAGGAAATTGAAATGGAAAAGGGTTTGCATTTGTAGTTATTGTTTGTGTGGTGGATATGTTTACTACGGATGGTATCAGTTTTTCAGCTAAATCAGCAAAAGAACTTGGCAAAGTCTTTGCATTTATATTCGTATTAAAATTTAAAAATATAAAAGATATTATAAGGATTTTAGAAAATTTTAGATTCATTTATTGCTTCATATACCAAATTATTAAAAAACCTATTATTGCAAATGTTAATCCGCCATATCTTAATTGGTTATCACTAACTTCGTTTAATTTTTTGAGCATATTTTTCATTTTTGATGGAAATATGGCATATAAAATACCCTCAATAAATAAGAAGAGACCAAATGCTATGATCAGTTCTTTCATAAACTTTAGATGTTATTGAGCTTGTTTTCCTTTTATGTTCCCAAAAAATTTAAAGAACTCACTATCTGGAGATAATATTAAAGATGTCTCTCCTCCAATTAAAGCATTCTCATATGCTTGCATATTTCTATAAAATGCGAAAAATTCAGGGTCTTTACCAAATGCCTCAGCAAAAATTTTATTTCTTTGACCATCACCCTCTCCCTTCATGATCTCAGATTGTTTTTGAGCGTTTGCTAAAATTACAGTCACTTCTTTATCGGCGGTTGATGTAATTGTGATTGCCATTTCTGCACCTTTTGCTCTAAATTCTTTTGCTTCTCTCTCTCTTTCCGTTTGCATTCTTCTATATATTGCTTCACTGTTTGCGGGCGGCAGGTCAGCTCTTTTAATTCTAACATCTACAATTTTAATTCCAAATTTTTCGGCTTCATTATTTACACCGGTTTGAATTAATGCCATCTGATTTGTTCTATCGGCTGATAACAGGGTCTGTAATCTTTGAGTTCCTAGCACACTTCTAATCCTAGAATTAATGATTGTAGATAATCTTGATCTAGCAACTCTTTCATTACCTACGGAAATATAAAATTTAAGTGGATCAACAATTTGGAATCTTGCAAATGCATCTACGATTAGTCTTTTTTGATCCGATGCAATGACTTCTTCGGGTGGAGCATCTAAATTTAATATTCTTTTATCTAAGAATACTACATTTTGTATAAATGGAATTTTAAAATTTAAACCAGGTTTTAAAATAATTCTTTTTGGATCACCAAACTGCAATACAATTGCTTGGTTAATCTCTTTTACAATAAAAATTGAGAAGAATGCAGTTGCTGCCAAAACGATAATTATGGGTAATATAATTTTTTCTATTTTCATTAATTACTTCCTGTGCTTAATTCTTTTAGTGGTAAATACGGTACAACTCCTGAACCAGAATTTTTATCAATTATAATTTTATTTATATCTGCTAAAACTTTTTCCATTGTTTCTAAGTACATTCTTTCCTGTGTAACCCGTTTAGCTTTTGCGTACTCTGTATATATAGCAAGAAATCTGCTTGCTTCACCTTCGGCCTTTGCTACTACTTCTTTTTTATATGCTTCCGCAGCTTGCAAAATTTTTGCGGCTTCTCCTCGCGCTCTTGGTATAACATCGTTAGCATAAGCTTCGGCTTCATTTTTAGATCTTTCCATATCCGCTCTTGCAGCTTGCACATCTCTAAATGCATCAATTACTTGATCTGGGGGGTCTGCTTTTTGTGTTTGAACTTGCGTAATTTGTATTCCAGAATTGTATTCGTCTAATATATTTTGAATAATTTCTTGAGTATCAATTTCTATTTTTGATCTACCTTCAGTTAAAATTGGTTGAATTTTGCTTCTTGCTATAACTTCTCTCATTGCAGTTTCAGCTGCTGCTTTCACGGTTCCTTGTGGGTCTTGAATTTTAAATAAAAAATTGCCTGCATTTTTTATTACCCAAAAAACTGAGAAATCAATGTTTACAATATTTTCATCTCCAGTAAGCATTAGGCTTTCTTCTGGAACGTCTGCAACCGCACTTGAAGTAAATCCAGAATCTCTTTCAGATCTAAACCCGATATCCATTCTGTTTACTTTTGTAACTTTTGGTGTCAAAACAGATTCTATAGGAAAAGGTAAATGATAATTAAGACCTGGTTGAGTAGTATTTACAAATTTACCAAACCTAAGTACCACGCCTTGTTCATCGGGAAGAACTCTATATAGTCCGCTTAATGTCCAAATTATTAATAAAATAACTAATCCTAAAATTATTGGTTTTCCGCCTTTTGCTCCACCAGGAAAAAATTTATTTATTTTCTTTTGTAAATTCTTAACTATTTCTTCAATATCTGGAGGTGTTGGTCCTCTTCTAAATCCACCATTGCCTCCTCCAGGGGGTGTTCCCCATGGACTTTGATTTTTGAATATAATCATATGACACTCTATATAGTGTCTTTATATGTAAAAACAAGATAAGTTGGTTAAAATGGAACAGCAAACTGCAAAAAAAACCTTTAAAAAAAACCCAATTCTTGGAACAAAATTCACAATAGCTATATCAAGTGCAAAAGGCGGGGTTGGAAAATCTACATTTGCCACAAATATTGCTTTAGCACTTAATAAAATAGGATGTAAAGTTGGTCTACTTGACGCAGATATTTACGGACCTTCATTACCTAAATTGTTTTCAATAAATACAAAACCTGAAAGTGACGGCAAAACATTAAAGCCTATAAATAAGTATAACATACAGTGTATGTCTATTGGATTTTTAACTGAAGAGCAAACTCCAATGATATGGAGAGGACCTATGGTTACAAGTGCAATTAAAACTTTTACCCAAAAAGTATCTTGGAATAATTTGGATTTCATAATAGTTGATATGCCTCCAGGAACAGGAGATACTCAGTTAACTTTTTCACAGGAAATAAAAATGGATGGTGTAATTATTGTTTCAACACCTCAAGAACTTGCTCTCCAAGATGTAAAAAGGGGCATAAAAATGTTTGACAAGCTTGGGGTTAATATTATTGGTTTGGTTGATAACATGAGTTATTTCACTGGTGATGATGGAAAAAAATACCATATATTTGGAGAAGGAGGAGTTCAAAAAACGGCTCAAGAATTTAAAAAAGAATTTTTAGGAGAAATTCCTATAAATTCTGAAATTGGAAAACAAGGAGATTTAGGTAAGCCAATTGTTGAAAAAGATCCTGATCATATTATTTCAAAAATTTTTTTATCATTAGCAAAAAAAATTAAATCATTTTATTATTAATTGAATTTGACAATGAAAATTACATTTGTAATTCCTTGCTACAATTCCTGAAAAATTTGCCCAAAAATTAAAATATCCTGCTAAAAAATCAACAAATATTAAAGAATAAAAAAAATCATGCTTGTATGCATTTGCAAAAAATACTACCTTATTCTGCTATAAACCTTCCATTAAAAAAATATATGGACTACGGTAAAAAATAATTAATAATAAAATTAAAAAAACAATAACTTCTTTTCTTTTACACAGTATTTTTTTAAGAAACATTTAATTATACAAGAATTTAAATCAATTTATCTTTAAGATCAAAAGCAATCATTAATTCGTTCCATTCTCTTTTTGAGAGACCAGATTTTTCAATTGAAACTTTTTCACCTTTAATTAATTTTTGTATTATATTTTTTCCCTTAGAAGAAACTTCTGTTCCTCCTACTCGATAGTCCATAAATGCATCATAAGTAATTGGTACCCATTTTTTTAGTGTATCTAACATCGCATTAGCATATGCTCTTATTTCATACTGAGCATGATCATCTGCTCTAAGTCTTAAAAAATTCATAAGGTTAAGCAAATCGGTTTTCCAATACCATTGAGTATATGTATTTAATGTTAGATTCATTCTAGCCAACTCTCTAGCCAGGCCTGATTTCTTTTCATCAATTATACTTCCGTCATATCTTTCATTAAGCATTTCTTCATAGTTTTTATAAGTACGTTCAGCATCGTTTTTTAATAAATCTAAAACTTTTTTTGCTTGTTCATCTTTGATTACATCTCCTCTTCCTTGTCTATTACTTTGAGACTGAGCTGCTAAATTCTCTGGAGAAGGAAGATAAAATTCTTTATCTAAAATTGAATATCTTGCAGAATATTCATTAACATTTGCAGTTCTGTGTCTTATCCATTGCCTTGCAATAAAAATGGGGAGTTTTACATGATACTTAATTTCACACATTTCAAATGGTGTGCTATGCCAATGTCTCATTAAATATTTAATTAAACCAGCATCTGTATTTACTTTTTTTGTTCCTTTGCCGTATGAAACTCTAGCTGCTTGTACAATTGAAGTATCATCTCCCATGTAATCAACTACCCTAATAAAACCATGGTCTAAAATTGGAATTGCTTCATATAGTATTTTTTCTAGTTCTGGTGCTGTAACCCTTTTAGTATTATTTGCTTGAGATTGCTGATCTTTAATCTCTTGGGATTGTTCTTTGGTTAATTTCATTAATTAATATATAGATTCTTGATAGCTAAATATCAAAATAATAAAGGAAAAGAAATAATAGTTATTTATGATTTCTCATTTGATCACAATATTTTATTAAGAATTGATCATCAAATTTAAATATTAAATTAAAGTATTTTTCTGCATTTTCATCATGTAAAATATTGACAAAAGAGGTTTTTTTAATATTCGAAAAATAATTTTTTGAATTTTTCCATTTTTCAATCTTGCATAGACCATAAATTCTAGATTCACGAGAAAAGTGGTTTTTGTGAAGACCAGATAAAGATATAATTTCACTTAAAAAGCTAATTGATAATAATGAACAAAAAATTAATACAAATTTTTTTTCAATTTTATTTAATATAACTAATGCCAAAATTATATACAATGGAAATATAAAGATGTTATAGCCATGGGTTTCTCTAAAGTTGAAAGACAAATAATAAATAATAATGCCAAAAAATAATACTATTGAAAATGAAACAAGATTATTATTTTTTATTTTTTTAGCTAAAAAGTAAATTAAAAATACAAATATTATTAAATTAATGGATCTAAAAAAAATACGATTATCGATTAGCCAAATTTTTGGTATGATATGTACATTATTAAAATCAACAGAATAAAATCCCAAACTACCAATAAAATAATCTTTTAAACTAAGAAAAATATTTTTATCTAATTCTAGTAATATTTCATGATTAAATGATGTCATGTATAATATTGGGCTGACC
>CACIKW010000013.1 GCA_902587315.1 uncultured Pelagibacteraceae bacterium | reverse complement strand
CTTTATACAAAAAAAATTCTGAAATTTTTCTTGGTGGAATACCTATGATTGCAGACGATATGATATCATTTATTAAGAAGGATATTATTGTATTTGGAATAGGAGTTCTCTTATTTATAATTGTAACTCTTTGGTATATATTTAAAAAAATAATCTGGATTATTATTCCTATCAGTAGTTGTTTTTTTTCAGTTTTAATTATGGTGGGCTTGCTAGGACTTATAGGATGGAAAGTCACAGTGATTTCATCAAATTTTATTGCACTAATGTTAATCTTAACTATGGCAATGAATATTCATCTGAGCACTAGGTTTCTTCAGCTCCAAAAAGAATTTCCAAAAAAAAATAATTCTAAAATAATTTTTCTTTCTACTACAAAAATGTTTTGGCCAATACTTTATACTGTATTAACTACAATATGTGCTTTCTTATCTTTAATATTTAGTGAAATAAAACCAGTTATAGATTTTGGTTGGATGATGACCTTGGGTTTAATTACATCTTTTTGTGTTACTTTTACTTTATTACCAACATTGTTAAATTTTTTTTCTGAGAGCCATGCCGAAATTAAAGAACAAAATAAATCGAAGATAACAGAATATTTTTCTTTAATATCAATAAAAAAAAGCAAAATGGTATTTGTTTTAACTTTCATAGTTATAATTTTAAGTTTCATTGGTATAAAAAAATTAGAAGTTGAAAATAGTTTCATTAATTATTTTGATAAAAAAACAGAAATATATAAAGGAATGAAATTTATAGATGAAAAATTAGGGGGAACTACCCCCTTAGATATAATTGTAAAATTTTCAGATGATAAGGTAGATGATGTTAAAAATAATGAAGATGATTTTGATGACTGGGAAGATGACGATGAAAAAAATTCTGAAAAATATTGGTTTACAAAAGACAAGGTTGATAAAATTAGAAAAATTCATGAATATTTAGACAATCTTCCAGCAGTTGGTAAAGTTTTATCATTTTCATCAATTTTAGAAGTAGCAAAAAAATTAAACAATAACAAAGAATTGGGAACTTTAGAAATGGGTGTTCTCTATAGTAAGCTACCAGATACAATCAAAAAAGAAATTGTTAACCCATATATTTCAATAGAAAACAATGAAGCTAGAATAAGTTTAAGGATTAAAGACTCTTTAAAAGATTTAAGACGAAATGATTTAATTAATCAAATTAATTATGATTTAGAAAATAAACTTAATCTTAAAAAAGATGAATATAAATTAGCTGGTGTTTTAATTTTATTTAATAATCTATTACAAAGCCTATTTAAATCTCAAATTCTGACTCTTGGATTTGTAATGCTGGGCATCTTGTTGATGTTTTTAATTCTTTTTAGAAATATTAAACTATCTTTAATTGGCGTAGTTCCAAACTTTATTGCTGCTTTTTTTATTTTGGGAATAATTGGTTTAATGGAAATACCCTTGGATATGATGACTATAACTATAGCTGCTATCACTATTGGAATAGCTGTAGATAATAGCATTCACTATATCTATAGATTTAAAGAAGAGTATTTAAAAATTGGAAATTATAATAAAACTATAAATAAATGTCACTCCACTGTTGGAATAGCAATATTAAATACATCTATTACAATTGTATTTGGTTTTTCAATTTTAGTTTTGTCTAATTTTATACCAACAATTTATTTTGGAGTATTTACTGGTATTGCTATGCTTCTAGCCATGACATCGGTTTTGACACTCCTTCCAGCTTTAATAATATTGTTTAAACCCTTTGGTATTAAATAGTATATTATGGAAAAGATTATTGATTTATTTGATCAAATTCCTGCCTTTGATTTAATTTATATTATCATTACAATTTTAACCCTAATTAAATGTACCAATCGAGGATTTGTCCTTAGTATTCTTTCTGCTGCTAGATGGTTGCTAGCTTATGTAATAACTTTGTTCTTATTTCCAAAAATTAAACCTTATGTAAAAGATACCATTTCTAATGAGTATGTACTAGATTTATTACTAGGTCTGAGTTTATTTGTTTTTATAATTTTTATAATCTTAATGATAAATAAAGGAATCAGTAAAGCTGTTACATATTCTGGCATGGGGACTTTAGATAAAATTTTTGGATTCTTTTTTGGATTTTTGAAGGGTTATATTATAGCGGTCTGTATCTTTGCAACCATTAATATTGTTTACAACCACAAAAATTGGCCATTAGATTTAAAAAAATCATTTTCTTTTCCATGGGTTGAAAAAGGTAATAACTACCTTATAAAAGAATTTCCTAACGAAAAACAATATAAAGATGCAAAAGAAAAAGTACAGGAATTATAATCCAAAATTAAAGGAAGAATGTGGAGTTTTTGGAATTAGCAACACGTCAGAAGCTTCTACCTTAACAGCTCTAGGTTTACATGCTCTTCAACATAGAGGACAAGAAGGATGTGGTATTGTTTCTTATGATGGAAAAAATTATCATTCTGAAAAAAGATTTGGACTAGTCGGTGATAATTTTAATAAAGAAAAAGTTTTAAAAAAACTACCAGGTAGTTATGCTATAGGTCATAATAGGTATAGCACTACAGGAGCAACAACACTAAGAAATGTTCAACCTTTTTTTGCAGATACTAACGCAGGAGGTATAGCAATAGCACATAATGGCAATTTAACTAATGCTATTACTCTTAGAAAGAAATTGGTTGAAGATGGTGCAATTTTTTATAGCACTTCAGATACGGAAACAATAATTCAACTTATAGCAAAGTCAAAAAGGGAGAAAAAAATTGACAAAATTATTGATGCTATATTTCAAATTCAAGGTGCTTATGCCCTTGTTTTTCTCACTCAAAATACTCTTATAGGAGTAAGAGACCCTTTTGGAATAAGACCTTTGGTAATTGGTAAGTTAAATAATTCATATATATTTGCATCGGAAACTTGTGCTCTGGACATAATAGGAGCTAAATTTGTAAGAGAAGTTGAGAATGGAGAAATAGTCTGTATTCAAAATAATGAATTAAAAAGCATCAAACCTTTTCCCAAAAAAAAACAAAGACCATGTGTATTTGAATACATATATTTTGCAAGACCTGACAGCTTATTAAATGGCAAGTGTGCTTACGAATATAGAAAAGATTTAGGCAAGGAGCTAGCTAAAGAAACTGATATTGAAGCTGATTTAATAGTTCCAGTTCCTGATTCTGGAAATGCAGCTGCCATTGGTTATAGTCAATATGTAAAAAGAAAATTTGACCTAGGTTTAATAAGAAATCATTATGTAGGAAGAACTTTTATTGAACCTGTTCAAAAAATTAGAAGCCTAGGAGTTAAATTAAAATTGAATGCAAACAAATCAACAATAAAAAATAAAAAAATAGTTTTAATAGATGATTCTCTCGTAAGAGGTACCACTTGTCATAAAATAGTTAAAATGCTTTATGACTCTGGTGCTAAAGAAGTTCATGTTAGAATTGCCTCTCCAGAAATAAAATTTCCAGATTTTTATGGTATTGATACTCCAACGAAAAAAGAACTTTTAGCGGCAAATAAAAACAATGATGAAATTTGCAAATATATTAATGCTAAATCATTAAAATTTTTATCAATAGATGGTATGTATAAAGCTATGGGATTCGAAAAAAGAAATAGCACCTACCCTCAGCTTACAGATCATTATTTTACAGGTGATTATCCTGTAAAACCAATTGATAATCTTGGAAATGACAAAATATCACAACTGTCTTTACTAAGCATAGCTTCTAATAATTAATTTTATGGAAAAAGTAAAATTTACACAAATGCAATATGGTACTAAGGAAGATTACCTTTTGTTAGAAAAGCACGAAAAAAAATATATCGAAGGTACTGCGGATAGACTAATAAAGTTTATGAGTGGTTTAAATGCTACGCTAGAAGGATATCAGGTAAGTAGACTGGAACATTCATTACAAACAGCAACTAGAGCTTTAAACGATAAAGCCGAAGATGAAATGATTGTAGCCGCTCTGTTACATGATATTGGTGATGAATTAGCTCCGTTAAATCATTCTGAATATGCTGCAGCAGTTTTAAAACCATATGTTAGTGAAAAAACTCATTGGATAATTGAAAAACATGGAGAATTTCAAATGTATTACTACGCACATCATCTAGGTGGAAATAAAAACCAAAGAGATAAATATAAAAGTCATAAATACTTCAAAGATACTGTTGACTTTTGTGAAAATTGGGACCAAAAGTCTTTTGACCCCAATTTTAAATCATTATCAATTCAAGAATTTGAACCTTTTATAAAAAAAATATTTTCTAGAAAACCTTATTCAAATTAAGCTTTGTTTCTATAATCTTTAATATGTTTTGGAATTCTTTTGTTTTTCCCAAACATATAATGATTTTCCATATTTTCTCTATATTTGCTTGCAGGAACTCTTAAGCCAACTGCTTCAGCGGTTTCTCTAATCAACATAGGGGTGGCTCCACAGCAAACCCCTAAATAATTTATTCCTAAACTATATGCCTCCCTTGCAAATTGTCCTATTTCATATCTATTACACTGCATAGGATCTAAAGCAGTTGGGAATGTTGTTTCATGAGGGGTATGACAACTACATCCGTTATAGTCTGGTAAATTAAAAAAAGTGGGATGTTCATTCGTTGTTCTGTAAGTAATGGGCAGCCCAGCTACATGGCACTTTAATGCCTTTCTAATCTCTTTAAGATAAGGCATCATAGTGTTTGGTCCTCTATGACAATTCATTCCTACTACATCTCCTCCCCTTTGTTCTAACTCTTTACATGTGTCAAGAATAGAAATTCCATCTCTCATAATATTTTCACCATATGGTGCGATTGTAATAACAGAAGAAAGTCCAGTTTCTTTCATCACTTTTAATGCAGTATAAGCTTCTTCTGCGTAATAAAAAGTTTCACCAATCAAAATATCTGCACCCTCGTCTACTGCCCAGCCAATCATTTCATTAAACATTTTTTCCACTTCAACTTGTGATTTTTTATCATTTTGATTCCAAATATTTGAATTTGAAATGTTTCCAGCCATCAAGTTTTCTTCTTTTCCTATTGGACTAATAGCAACATCTTTAGCTATTTTTAATGCTGCTCTATTTAGAGGTTCTAATAATTCCTCTTTACCAATAACGCGCATTTTTTCTCTATGTCCATTATAAGTGAAAGCCTGAACGATATCTGATCCGGCATGTTGAAAATCTCTATGTAAATTTAAAAGAGCTTCAGGGTTTTCTAATGAAACCATTGGAACAAACTCTCCGGATGACATATATCCTCTTTTTTCTATTTCAAATAGAAATCCTTCTGCACAGATTACGGGTCCAGAGTTTAATCTTTCAATTAAACTTCTTTTTTTATCTTTAGTCATTTTCTTCTCCTTTTTAGTGCTTTGACATTTGTCAGGTGCACAATTTGGTTAAATACCCAGGTTTTTTTTTAAAAAATAAAAAAAAACCACCTGAAAAATAGGTGGCTCATAAGAAACATCCATTTAGCAGGTTTTGTAAAGCGCCCGCAATTCGACTTAAATCAGCGCTTGTAAATAACATATCATAATATAAAAATTTTTCAACAAATATGTTCTAATGAAAAATAAACTTAAAGATGAAAAAAGCCCTTATTTAAAACAACACGAAAATAATCCTGTTGATTGGTTGCCTTGGAACAAAGAAACTTTAGAAAAGGCAAAAAATAATAAGAAACCAATATTTTTAAGTGTAGGATATGCAAGTTGTCATTGGTGTCATGTTATGGCTCATGAAAGTTTTGAAAATAATGAAACTGCAAAAATAATGAATGAGAAATTTATAAATATAAAAGTTGATAGAGAGGAAAGACCTGATCTTGATTCAATATTTCAAAAAAGTTTAGGAGTTTTAACAGGAACACAGGGAGGTTGGCCCTTATCAATGTTTTTAGATGAAAATGCAGTTCCATTTACGGGAGGAACTTATTTCCCTCCTAAAAAAATGCATGGTAGACCAAGTTTTACTCAAGTCTTAGAAAATGTTTCTAAGGTTTATTCGGAAAATAGAGAGAAAATAATTGCACAAGTATCACAGCTTCAAATGGTATTTAAAGAATTTAATAGAAAAAATGCAGTACTAAAACAAGATTTGGAACCGTATGTAGAAAAAATAATTCAATATCTTGATGAGCAAAATGGTGGATTTCAAGGTGCTCCAAAATTTCCTCAATTTTATGTTTTTAATACCATTTTTTATTTTTATAAAAAAAATAGTAATAAAAAATTTTTAAAATCTGTAGAAAAATTATTAAACAATATTTCATCTAGAGGTATTTACGACCAACTAGAAGGTGGAATTGCTAGATATACAGTTGATGATAAATGGATTGTACCCCATTTTGAAAAAATGCTTTATGACAATATCCTTTATGTAAATTTACTTAATCATTTTTTACAGAAAGAAAAATCTGACTATTTAAAAAATAAACTTAAACAAACTATAAATTTTATAAATACAGAATTTGTATCCGAAAACAATCTTCTAGGTTCAGCATATGATGCTGATAGCGAAGGTGTGGAAGGAAAATATTATATTTGGAGGTATGATGACATAAAAAGCAAATTAAAAGATAAATTTGAAATATTTAGTAAAAAATATCTAATTACAAAAGAAGGTAATTTTGAAGGTTCAAACATTTTAATAGAAAATAGAGATAATAAATTAACTGATGAAGAATTATCTAAAGCAAAAGAGGCTGAAAATTTACTATTAATTGAAAGAAAAAAGAGAATTAAACCTTTTTTTGATAATAAAATACAAACAGATTTGAATTGTTATTGGTTGTATTCAAACCTTTATTCATCATTAATTTTAGATGATCAAGAATTGTATAAAAAAACAATTAGTTCAATTAATCATATGAATGAAAGTCTCAAAGATAATGTGTTCCATTGTTATGATAAAAAAAAACAAGAGATTGATGTATTTTTAGAAGACTATGCCTATTACTGCTTACTATTAATCACTTTATACGAAATTAATAATGATAAAATTTCTTTAGAAAAATGTGAAAAAAAAATGGAAGAAACCTGGAATTTATTTTTTAATAAAGAAAACAATTTGCTTCAAAAAAACATTTTAAAATACAATGATTTATTTGTTCAACCTGTAGATATTTCTGATAGCAATATACCAAATGGAAATAGTATTTATTTACTAATTTGCTGCAAATTAAGTAATATTACTAATAAGAAATTGTGGACTGAAAAATTAGATATTTTAAGCAAATCTTTCCATACATTTATAAATTACAATTTTTCACAGATGTTTAGTTATCTTAAAATACTGGATATTTGCGAAGAAAATATATCAGTTACTTTGCATGGAAAAATTAATGAAAAACTAAAAAATGAAATTTTAATGAAATTTATGGGAAATATTTCAATAGTGTACAAAGAAAGTGAAGAAGAATTTTTTGTTGTAATATGCAAAAACCAAACATGCTCAGAAAAATTAAAAGATTTAATTCAGATTAATGAATATATAAAAAATAATTTATGAATTTTAACAAATTAACAAATCAGCAAAAAGGATCGCTACTAGCTTTTATTGGAGTGATGTTTATTACTCCAGATTCTTTATTTATAAGAATGGCAAATATTGAAACGTGGGGTATGCTATTTTATAGAGGCGCTATTCCATTTGTTGTTGTTCTATTTGGACTTTTGTTATTTTACAAAAGCAATTTTTTAAATGCAATTTTAAAAATTGGTTACCCGGGTATTTTTTATATTGTAAGTTTTTCAATTTGTAACATTACTTTTATCATTTCAATTCAAAATACAAATGTAGCTAATACTCTTATTATGGTTGCTATGGCTCCCATGTTGTCAGCTGTCCTGGGAGCTATATTTTTAAATGAAACACCTGATAAAAAAACTTGGATAGCAATATTTATAACCTTCGCCGCTGTTACTTATATATTTTACGATTCTATTGAATTAGGAAATATTGTTGGAGATATATTTGGTTTTATAACTGCCTTAGGTCTAGCGGTTAATGCTAATCTTGCAAGATATGCAAAGAATGTTGACCTTGTTCCTTCTGCTGTATTAGGTAAACTTTGTGTGGGCATATTTGCTTTCTTTTTTGTTGAAAGTTTTGAATTAGTCAAAAATGATATTATAATTGTGCCGTTAATGTGCGTTATGTGTGTAGCTATCCCCTTTGTGCTTGTAACAATAGCTCCTAGATTTATTACAGCAGCAGAAGTTAACTTGTTTTTTCTTCTTGAGACTATAATAGGTCCAATTTGGGTATGGCTTATCATTAAAGAACAGCCAAGTTTTGAAACTATCCTGGGTGGTTTGATTATAATATTAACTATAGCGATACACTCATTTCTGAAAATAAAAAATTCATAACTCGAACACATTAAAAGCTTGATTTAGTCAAAAATCAGAAATAATAAGCTGTCGATTTATGAATAAAGTTTTAAAAAATTCTTGGGCTCTATTTTTAGGAATGGGTTTAATCATGATGGCTCATGGATTCCAAGGATCTTTACTAGGGGTAAGAGCCGTTGCTGAAAATTTTAGTTTAACATCAACAGGTTTCATGATGTCTGGATACTTTGTTGGTTACTTTATAGGTGCAAGAACAATTCCTAATATAATTTCAGGCGTGGGTCATATAAGAGTGTTTGCAGCTTTTGCATCAATTGCGTCACTAGGTATTTTAGTTCATTCAATTTTTATTAATCCTTTTACCTGGTTTGTTTTAAGAATGATTAATGGTTTTTGTATGGTTTGTATGTTTACTGTTGCTGAAAGCTGGTTAAATGACAGATCCAGTAACAAAAATAGAGGAAAAGTTTTATCTATTTATATGATTATTTTATATGGGGCTATGGGGATAGGAATGTTTTTTCTTAACTTTAGTAAACCTGAAAATTTTCAACCTTTTATATTAATATCAGTGATCATGTCTTCTGCATTAATACCAATTTTGCTTACAAAAAGAAAACCACCAAATTTTAAAAAATTACAAAGCATGTCCTTAAAAGAATTATATGAAACTTCACCATTAGGAATGGTAGGTGCAGTTTTTTATGGAACGACACAATCTGCTTTGTTTACTCTTCTAGCTGTATATGCGGCTTCAATGAATTTTTCGATTTTTGAAATTTCTTTAGTAACTTTTCTTCTAGCAATATCTGGGGCCATATCACAATATCCTGTAGGAAATTTATCTGATAAGTATGATCGAAGACTTGTAATTATCTATTCAACTTTTGGTGCAGCATTATTTGCATTATTTTCTATATTTTCTTCATCAACAATGCATTTGCCTGGTAATCTTGGAAGTAAATTTTGGTTTTATATTTTTTTAACTCTTTTTTCATTTTGTAGCTTACCAATGTTTTCTTTAATTTTAGCACATACAAATGACTATATTACTAAAGATAAGTTTGTTGCAGCTGGAGCAGGTTTGCAGTTTGCTTTTGGATTGGGTGCAATCAGCGGTCCTTTTTTGTGCTCTTTATTTATGAATTTTGTAGGAAATAATGGTTTTTTTATTTTTTTAATTATTTTTCACTCATTAATTGGTGCTTTTGGAATTTACAGAATGAAAATACGACCTACAAAAGAAAATCCGGACTCACAATTTATTCCTGTGCCTCAAACTATTACTCCATTTGGTATGGAACTAAACCCAACAACAGAGCATATTGAAGAGCCATATACTGAAAAAGTTAAAAAAATGCTTGATAGAAAAGGTGTTACTTATAAAAAAGAAGAGCAAGATATTGAAGAAGCAGTTAATAAAGAAATAAAATAAAATTAAATTTTTGAATTAATCACCCTCTGGTTGTGCACAACTTGGTCACAAAAATATAATCTTATACTTGTGCAAATAAAAAAATTTTGCTGAAATATGAAATATAAAAAAAAATGAGAAAAAAGAAAAAACAAAATAGATCAAAAAAAGAAGAAACAGGCTTAGAAAAGTTAGCAAAAATCACATCTCAATCATTAAGTAATGTTTACGAAGGATATAAAAAAAACCAAAAAATAAAAAAATTGGAAAACGCTAGAATAGAAAAAATATCACAAAAAAAAGAACTCAAATTGATAGAAGATCAGCTTAAAAAAGATCAAGAAAAATTAAGATTAAAAGAAGAAGAGCAGAGATTAAAAGACAAGGAAAGAAGATTAAAAGAAGAAGAGTTGTTAAGAAAAGATGAATATCTAAATAAAAAAGAAGATGAATTAAAATTAAAAGATGATGATTTAAGATTAAAACAAAAAGAATTAAAAAAAATATCTGAAGAACTTAAATTAAAAGATGATTCACAAAAAAGAAAAGATATTGATCTAAGAGTTCGTGAAGAAGAACAAAGATTAAAAGAACAAAGAGAAAGAAGAAGAAAATCTAAAGAACAAAAACTTAAAGAAGAAGAAGAACAAGAGCAAAAGAATGTTGAAGCAATAAAGATAAAAGAATGGGAACAAAGATTTGATCAAGAACAAAAATTGAAAGAAGAAAAAGAAAAATTAAAAGAAGAAAGATTAAGACTAAAAGAAATAGAGGATCAAAGATTAAAGGAAACAGAAGATCAAAAAATCGAGGAAGACTTATCTTCAAAATTACAATCTTTTGATGTAGATCAGAATAGAAAAAACTAGTCTGGTGATTAATTACGGCATTAGAGAATCACACTAGGTCCCACTTGTAATTTCTGGCATCAATACCCATAGTCTATCACAATTATAATTTTTTATTATGGCAATTTCGGATTAAAAAATTATTATGACTCAATAATTTTATGAAAAAATAGTAAGTATGCTTTTTAATTCACATATCTTCTTGATGTTGTATTTGCCATGTATCTTCATTGGATATCTATTATGTCCATTAAAATATAGATACCCATATATTACAATAGTCTCATTATTATTTTATTTATATTCTGGGCTTATACCAATTTTGTTATTAATTTTTTCCTCTTTAATTGCTTATATTCATATACATTTTATTCAAACATTGCCTTTGAAAAAAAATATTAAAATAATTAACTCTTTTGTAGCATGTATAATTATCATATTACCTTTTTTAATTATTAAGTATTTTTTTCCTGCTTTTGGATGGATAGGTCAAACTTTTGAAGTTAATTTTTTAAATAAGTTATCTAATTTTACATCAAGTATATTACTTCCAGCTGGTATATCTTTTTATTCTTTTCAAATTCTTTCTTCTGTTTTTTACAAAAAAACACATAAATATAAGTTAAGTTTATTAGAATATTTGGGATACGTTTCTTTTTTCCCACAGTTAATTGCTGGACCAATTGTTAGAATTTATAATCTTGTACCACAATTAAGATTACTTATAAAAAGAAGGTCAGAAGCTAAATTTATGAATGATATTATTATTGGTACACAATTAATCACAGTTGGATTATTATTTAAAACATTTTTATCTGATGTGCTTCGGTCATTTTTTTATAATATAAATTATAATCAGTTAACTTTCTTTGACTCTATTTTTATTATTTTTTCAAAATCTTCAATAATTTATGCAGATTTTTGGGGTTATAGTACAATAGCAATAGGTCTTGCTTTATTATTTGGAATTCAATTGCCTAGAAATTTTTTACAACCATACTTATGTTCAAATATTCAAGAATTTTGGAGACGCTGGCACGTAACATTGGGGCAATGGTTCTTGGATTATATTTATAAACCATTATTAAGAAGAAATAATTATATTTTTTCTGTATTGGCAGTATTTTATTTAACAGGAATTTGGCATGGATATGGAATAAGATTTATACTTTGGGGTATTTTGCATGGAATATCTTTAATTATATTTGTTAAATATATAAAAGGAAAAAATTTTTTTATTTTCGGTACAATATTAACATTTTTTTGGGTTTCTCTATTATGGATATTATTTTTTTACCCTTTAAATGAAGCTTTTTTAATTTATTCTTCATTAATAAACTTTGATTTTTCATCTGGAATATCTAATGCAAATTTTGCAATTAAAAACTGGTTTTACTTAATTTTTGTATTATTAGTTATTTTTGGTTTTAATGACGATTTCTTGTATGTTAATTCCCGTTTTAAATTTAGATTAAGTTTTACAAAAAAAAATTTGTATTTGAAAAAGACAGATAAACACAAAGGATATAATTATAAAAAAGTTTTTTTTAAATCACATATTTTAATACTTAATACAAGAAACGTGTTAAGTAATATTTTTTGTAAATTTTTGAGATCACCTTTGGTGATGCCATTATTATTGGTTATATCCATTTTGTTTTTTTCATACAGTAAAACATTTATATATTTTAATTTTTGAAATATTATGAATACAAAAAAACAATATTTTTATCTAAATAAAATAAATTTTTTCTTAAAATTTGTCTTAAGTACATTAATTCTAATTTTTGCTTTTTTTATAATTTATAATTTTCAACAGATTAAATTCCAACAAAAATTAGATCTAATAAATTTAAGAAAAAACGATGAAATGTTGAATCTCTCTGGTTTCTCAAGAAGAGAAGTTCTAATTACAATGCTAGAAATTTTAGCCAAAACAGCGCCTAATACTGAAATATTATTTGTTGGCAATCATCAGTTACAATACTTTGGATCTAATTTTTCAGGTTTAGTACCACCAGATGAATTTTTTAATCTATGGCTAGGCAATATTTCTCTTACAGAAACTGCAGATGTAGTTACTTATCTAGATGAAAAAAAATTATTACCCAAAAAAGCTTTGGTAATTATGATTACAACTCCTAATAATGATAATGGTAATTATATTGTAGGGTATAGTACTGAACTTCCTGATTATATTTTTGGACTACATAAAAACAATATTGAATTAAATTTATTTAAATTAATAGATAATAAAATTTTAAAAAAACTTCGTTATCATCTTGATTATAAATCATTATTAGGCTTTAAAAATGTAAATGCGGTACCTCTAGATTTTATTGGAGGAGGTTTAAATATACATACAAATGGATCATCTGCTAACATTTATGATGATCGAGGATTAGTAAAAAATCAAAGTGATATTTCAACAAATAAATCACATATCAATTCTAAGGATATTGAAGATATACGAGATGCTATTGTTTATATTTCAAAAGTAGCAAAAAAAAACTCCATACCTTTATTTGTC
This sequence comes from uncultured Pelagibacteraceae bacterium, assembly GCA_902587315.1. Classification (GTDB taxonomy): domain Bacteria; phylum Pseudomonadota; class Alphaproteobacteria; order Pelagibacterales; family Pelagibacteraceae; genus Pelagibacter. The sequence continues at coordinate 3,391 of CACIKW010000013.1, read as the reverse complement.
GTAATTCCACCTGTTCATGAGAATTTAAATCGTAATTCTTATGCAAATGATATTTTAAATATTGCGATTGATTTTAAATTTAACAATGTAAATATTATAGATCATAGAAAACTAATTTTAAAAACAAATCCTGATTATTTCAAAGCCTTTGATCATCCAAATGCCAAATATGGTAATTACCTTTATGGAAAAATTTTATCCTTTATGGACAATTAAATATTAAAAATTATAGGCAGTTCTAAAATATAGATGAATATTAAAAACCTTTTAGGTATTGTAATTATATGATTATGTAGGATACTAGGCACAGAACTAGAACTTTTTGAGATAAAACAAGAAATGTTGGATTGTGAATAAACAAAACGCAAGTAAACTGTGGAAAATTATTCAGGAAGCTGGTGATTATTTACTAGGACAGTTGCCCAACCATCCTAATCACCCAAAAGGGAGAAACCCTTACGCTCATGTAGCTATTTGTGTTAAATCAAAGTTTAATAAGAGTTACAAAGACATAGAAGATGAAAAATTTAATGAAGTAGTTAGGTATATTGATTATTTAAAAAATAATCCAAGTTAACTATTGTTTAGGAAAATAATCTTCTAAATTTCCTTCTCTATAAACATCCGCTGTAGAGCAATGCAAGCCTCCTCCAAAAGCATAAGCATCCCTTAAATCAATAGGAACAACTTCCATTCCTAATTTATCTAATTGTTCTGCTTGATATACTTCACTTTTTTCTACACATACGGTCTTTGCATCAAGCACAAGTACATTCATTGAAAGCCAAACAGATGAATAGCATAATGCTGGTGGTGAATTGTGTGCTGGTTGAGCTGCATCAATTATTTCCCAATCATTATCTTCAAATAGCTTTCTTTGTTCTTTAGGAAGTTTTCTTTGAGGATTGTTAATTATTAGACCAGGTCTTATTGGGGTAAAGGTTGCATCAATATGAATTGGGTAAGGATCTCCTGGAAAATTTAATGCGTGGACTCTGTGGTTTTTAAAATGTCTTCTTAGCCAATCTATTCCTTTTAAATTTGTTGTAAACCCATGTTGAACAATTAAGTCTTTGCCAAATCTTAAAATATCTGCTGCATCAAAAAGAGGTTCTTCTTCAGTTGTTACGAAAAATTTTTTTGCAGTCCATTCAAGTCTTTTATGTACACCAATTTTATCTGACAAATAATCTTTTCTATAATCTGCGTCAGTTAACCTGGGTTTGGGTGCTGACTCATGTCTCATATTTGAATCTAAGTTGTAATAATTTTGTATAAGCGGTCTATAATTTAAATACTCAAACCATCTGCATCTGTAGCTCATTGTTGCTTCTAATATTTCGTTTCCTACTGTAAGAATTACATCTCTTGCAGGCATACATCCAAACATAGTTTCTGCTTTCCAGTCTGGTGTTGAAATTTTTTGATTAAATTTTAATGGTGTGGGTCTGTCTACTTTTATTCCTCTTTTTTCTAATAACTTTGCAAAATTATCAAGAAGATCATTTGCTTTAGAAATTGTCTCTTGTGTTCTTGGACCATGTTGCCCTTTCATATCTGAGTCTTCAGGAACTTTTGCATCAAGTGCTGGCTCTGGTGCAGGTATACAACATCCATCTGCCCTTCCAATAATTACATGTTTTAAAGGATCCCACTCGTTCCAGCTATTAACAATAGTATTATTATTTTTCATTTAAAAAAATTAATTTAAACCTATAAATCTTCTATTGCCTTGAATTATTAAGCTATAATAAATAATAGACATAAAAATTAAAAACCCGCCAATTATTGTGTTGTTTGTTGGAACTTCATTTATTCCAAGAACTGGTAGCCAAACCCAAAAAATCCCACCAATTACTTCTGTTAATGACAACAAAGTAAGCTCAGCAGCTGGGATTAATTTTGATCCAATTGAATATAAAATTAATCCTAAGCAAACTATTGTTCCGTGGATAGAAAATAATGCCTGATTTTTACTTGATGATATAAGAGATTTGTCTTGAATAAGTAAAACCACTAATGAAAAAGCAGCGCAGAAAATTCCCGCTATTGCTACAGTAGTAAATTTTGGAGTATCTTTTTTCCACCTCAAAGAAACTGAGAATATTGAAAAACCTAAAGCAGAAGCCAATCCAAATAGCAGGCCTTCTAATGAATTTTTTCCTGTGGTTTCAAATGCCATTATAAATATACCAACTGTCGCAATAATAATAGCTAACCAAACATTTGGGGAAATTTCTTCTTTTAAAAATAAAAAACCTAGTAAAGCAGTAATAAAAGGCATTGCAGCTAAACACAATAAAGTTATAGCCGCACTTGTACTTGTTATTGACCATATGAATGTAATCATTGCTGTACCCAAGCCTAATCCACCAATTATTCCAGCAATTCCAATTTTAAAATAATTTTTATAAAATTCTTTTCCTTCTTCAAAAAAAAGAAACAAATTAAGTAAAGCGAAAATCACAATTCCTCTAGTAAAAAGATATTGCCATGGTACCGTTTCTGGTTGATCTATATGCCTAACTACATATGGGCCAAAAGACCAAAAAATACCTGCTAGCAAAGTAATAGTGATTGCAAATCTATGGTCTTTTATATTTAGCATCAGAGATTATTAATACTAAATTGGTATTTGCACAACTAAATTTAATTTAATTATTTATAATTAAAATGGTGATGATAAATAACATTCAACTAAAGATCCTTTCTTAAAAGATGATTTTCCATTTGGAAAAAGTCCCCATGAATTAGCTTTGGTAAATGAATTTATTCTAAAAGATTCTTGGCCCTTTAGAACTTCAAATTCATTAGTACCTTTTTTGCTTGAACAAAGTTTGCCTTTAATAAATCTTGTAAAATTTTTTTTTTTAAAAAAAGAATTCTTAAGTCTTGCGTAGATTGGTTTTTCTTTGGGCATATCCAATGAATTTATTAAAAATGGTAATATAAAAAATCTAAAGCAGGCTGCTGAAGAGATAGGGTTTCCCGGAAGCCCAAAAAATATTTTATTTTTGTTAAATTTTGCAAATGTCATAGGTTTTCCAGGTCTAATGGCTACACCTTTAAAATAACTTTTTAAACTTAATTTTTTAATTACATTGGGAACAAAATCATATTTTCCCGCTGAGACTCCTCCTGATGTTACAATAAGATCAATATTTGATTTGGCACATTTAATTAATTCTTTTTTAAATTTTATTTCATCTTTATCTCTTAAAATAATTTTTTCATTAAATGTAATTGGCATGTTTTTCATTAAACTATTTAAATAATAAGTATTTGAATTTCTAACTTTCCATAGTGGAATTTTTTCTTTATTAGTAATTTCATTTCCTGTTGAATAAAAATTTAAGTTTGGTTTTTTTTTAACATGAATTTTTTTTATACC
>CACIKW010000012.1 GCA_902587315.1 uncultured Pelagibacteraceae bacterium | reverse complement strand
ATTTCTTTATCTGCTTTTAATTCAGGAACTTTGGTATTTAAATTTCCTTTACCAATTTCTTTAGATGCGGTAATTAAATTATTAATTGAAATAAAAAACCTGGATGAAAACCTAATAGCTATAGTTATAGATAAAAATAGAAGAAGCGTAACAACAATAATATAAATTAAAGCAAATGAAATTTTAATTCCAAGGTTTTTATCTTCAACTGTGTAGTAAAAGTTTTTAGCTTCCTGAGATTCGGTCAAATAATTCGAAATTTCTTTATCAAGAAATTTTACAATATAAAGAAAAGTATCATTAAAACTTGATAATTTAATTATCGCAGCTGATTTATTTTCAAAAGCATTTATTATTTTTAATGGTCTATCGTCATTTAAAACCATATTTAATGCTTTGTTCTCCACTGGTATATAATTTGTGGATGATGACGATATTAATATATTTTTTTTACTATCAATTAAATGAATTTGGTCAAGATTTCTAAGTAGTCTTTGTGTGTTTAAAAAATTTTGAAATTTTTTTTTATCATTTTTTAAAATTAATGCATTTTTATTTATATCAAAAGCAACTAGTACAATATCTGACTCTATCTTGTTTTTTTTTTCATTGACATAATTTTTTGCTAATTCGTAAGAGTTGTTCACAACTGTAGTTATTTTTTCATCAAAATATTTTTCTAATGCAAATGAAAAGATGAACAACGAAAATATAGAAATTAATAGTGAAGGTATTAATGTAAATAGTGAAAATGAAATAATATATTTTCTGTTTGCTATAGATCCCCTTACATTTATATTATTTTTAATAGAATTTTTAATATCATTAAAAATTATGACAAAAAAAACAAATAATAGAATAATGTCAGTTAATAATAGTATTTTTAAATTTTTATCATTTAATTCAATGAAGCTTTTATCAATAAATGTTAAAAATGTTAAAAAACCAACAAATAATGTGACAAAAAATATTAAAATTATAAATATATTTTTTTTGATAAATTCATTCATTATGTAATAAATTCATAATCTTAAATAAGTTATGAATAATTGTTTTATAATACTAGCGGCTGGACAAAGCAAAAGATTTAAATCTAAAAAACCTAAACAATATATAAACTTTAAAAATAAACCTTTATATAAACATTCAATTGATAAAGTTTTAAAATCAGGGCTTTTTAAATATATAATATTAGTACTTAATAATAAAAATTTGCAAGCTGCTCGAATACACAAATCAATAAAAATAATAACTGGTGGAAATGAAAGGTCAGATTCATCTTTAGCTGCATTAAAATATGTTAATAAATTAAGTGTTAAAAATGTATTAATCCATGATGCTGCTAGACCCAATTTTTCAATTAAACTAGTTAAAAATATACTTAATAAATTAAAAAAAAATAAAGCAGTAGTTCCATATATTTACTCGACTGATTCAATTAAATATATTTTTAAAAAAAAGATTTCAAATTTGCAAAGAAATAAAACTATCCTAACACAAACACCTCAAGGATTTAGATTTAAAGATTTATATAAATTAGCCATCGTTAATAAAAAAAAAATACAAGATGAGTCAAGTCTATTTATAGAAAGAAAATTAAAAGTAAAATTTATAAAGGGTGAAATTATAAATAAAAAAATAACTTATAAAAATGATATATCCTATAAAGCAATAAAATATGGTATTGGTTTTGATATTCACAGATTGGTACCAAAAAGAAAATTATATTTAGGAGGAATACAAATTAAATCACAGCTGGGTACACTTGGACATTCTGATGGTGACCCAGTTTTACATTCTATAATAGATTCAATTCTTGGTGCCTGTAAAATGAATGATATTGGTCAAAAATTTTCCGATAAAAATATAAAATTTAAAAATATAAGATCTACTATACTTTTAAAAAGAATAATAAATGAAATAAAAATTAAAAATTATTTTATAAATAATCTTGATATAAACATAATTACTCAATCGCCAAAAATTTCAAAATATAAAAATAAAATGATTAAATCTATTTCTGATATTTGTGAAATATCACCTAATCAAATAAATATAAAAGGAAAAACAACTGAAAAATTAGGCTTGATAGGAAAAGAAAAAGCTATAGCCTGTGAAGTTATAACTTCAGTCTCAAAATATGATTAATAAAATTAATTTTTTATTTGTTACAATGTTAGGTATGGGAAAAATAAAAAAAATACCTGGTAGTGTTGCGTCATTAGCAACTACTATATTTTTATTTTTTTTACTTCATATGTTAAAGATTCCAGCTAATTTTATTTTAGTATTTGTAATAATAATTTTCTTTATCTCGCTTTATGCAGTTAATATTTTTATTAAAGATTTAGATAATAAAGATCCTAAAGAAATTGTCATTGATGAATTTATTGGTCAATCAATTCCAATATGTCTTTACGAAATTGCACATGAAGGGTCAAAAGAAACTAGCCAAGTTTTAACATTTTACTTTATTATGTTTATTCTATTTAGAATTTTTGACATCGTTAAACCCTATCCTGTAAGTTATTATGATAAAAACTTCAAGAACAGTTTTGGAGTGATTATGGATGATGTTGCGGCTGGATTGTATGTTGTGGCTGTTCTTGTATTATATATGGTTTTTACTTCATGAAAAAACTTTCTCAAAAATTAGTTAAATTACTACACAAAAAAAAACTTAAAGTATCTTTTGCAGAATCTTGTACGGGTGGTTTGCTTTCAAGTACAATAACTTCAATTGGTGGCTCTTCTAAGGTTTTTACAATTGGATTAGTCACTTATTCTAATCAATCTAAAATAAATACACTTAAAGTTCCAAAAAAAATAATAATGAAACATGGTGCTGTGAGCTATGAAACTTGTTTATCTATGCTTAAAAATTTAAATAGAATTAGTAGAACAAATATATCTGTATCCGTAACTGGAATTGCAGGACCCAAAGGTGGTACTAAACAAAAACCAGTTGGTTTAGTGTTTATTGGTATTAAAAAAGGTAACAAAACATTGGTTAAAAAGCACTTATTTAAAAATAAGAAAAGATCCTCAATTCAAAGAGCTGCGGTTAATAAGGCTTTAAATTTAATTTTAAGTTTTGTTAAATAGTTCTTCTGCTCTTTTTTGAAAAGCATCAGCAATTTTATCTAAACCAAATTGGAATGATTTAGTCATAACTATATTTAAAAATCGATTTTTTAATTCAAAATCAACCTCAAATGAAACTTCTGTAATTTTATTCACTTCTTTAAATCTCCATTTATTTTCTAAATATTTTAAAGGCCCATCAAGATTAGTTACATAAATAGAGTCTTCTTTTTTATTAAATTTAACATCACTTTTGTAAGTATCTTTAAAAGGTCCTTTTCCAATAGTTAAATCAGCAATTATTAACAAAAGATCACCCTGCTCTTTTTTTTCATGTATTTTTGAATCTAAGCAGAATGGTACAAAAATTGGATATTTTTCTATATCAAGAACTAAATTAATTAATTGTTCTTTAGTACATTCGATAGATCTTTTAACTGATGCTTTGGGCATTAGTTTGATCTATTCTATTTTTCTGAAGTTTAGCAAAGTCTTCATCTGCATGGTAAGATGACCTTGTAAGTGGGGAGGAAGAAACTAATAAAAAACCTTTTGATTTTGCTACTCTTCCTAATTCCTCAAATTCTTCTAGTTTATAATATCTATCTAATGGGTGGTGTTTAACAGATGGTTGCAAGTATTGGCCTATTGTTAAAAAATCAACGTTTGCAGATTTTAGATCATCCATAACTTGTAAAATTTCATCTTTGTTTTCTCCTAAACCAACCATCAATCCTGATTTAGTAAAAATATTTTTATCTATTTTTTTTGCATTTTTTAAAAGTTCAAGTGAAGCAAAGTATCTAGATCCCGGTTTAACTTTTCTATAAAGAGCAGGAACTGTTTCTATATTATGATTAAAAACATCGGGCTTGGCTTCTATGACTTTTTTATAAGAGTCTCCTTTTCTCAAAAAATCAGGTGTTAAAACTTCGATAGTTGTATCTGGATTGTTTTTTTTGGTTTCGGTAATAACTTGATAAAAATGATTGGCACCTCCGTCATCAAGATCATCTCTATCAACTGAAGTTATGACCGCATGCTTTAAATTTAATTTTTTTATAGCAGAAGAAATTTTATAAGGCTCTATTGGATTTAATGGTTTTGGTTTACCAGTTATTACATCACAAAAACCACATGCTCTTGTACAAGTATCACCCATAATTAAGAAAGTTGCGTGTCTTTTGCTCCAACATTCGGTTATATTAGGACAGTTAGCTTCCTCACAAACGGTTTTTAGATTAAATTGATTAACTATAGTTTTAGTAGAAAAAAATTCCTGTGTATTAGTTAGTTTTGATCTAATCCAATTAGGTTTTTTTTTAATTGGATTAATTGGTTTATTTATTTTTTCAGGATGTCTAGTTATCATTGTTTTTTGTAATATAAAGTGTTTCTTCTTTTTTGCCGACCAAAAACTTTTCTCTAATTAAAATTTCTATATAATCTAAATCAAGTTTATTAGTTAAAAGAGAAATATTAGACTCCATAACATCAATTTTATTAGCCAATTTATTTTCTTCTAATTTCAATATTTTTAAATAATTTTTTTTTTCAAAATATGAAATTAATCCTCTTTCACCACCTAAAAGGTTAAAGAAAAAATATAGAAGTAAAAAAGTGTATATTAATAGTAAATAGTTTTTTTTTAAATTACTAAGCATTAGTGTATTTTATTCATTTTTGCTTGTCTTCCAAGATCTTCCTCTATTCTTAAAAGTTGGTTATATTTAGCCACTCTTTCAGATCTTGCCAAGGATCCTGTTTTGATCTGCTCAGAGCTGGTGCCTACTGCCAAATCAGCAATAAAAGTGTCCTCGCTATCTCCGGATCTGTGTGAAATAATTGTTTTAAAACCAATAATATGTGAAAATTTAATTACTTCTAAGGTTTCTGTTACGGTTCCTATTTGATTTGGCTTTATAAGTATTGAGTTAGATGAATTATTTAAAAATCCAATTTTTAATCTTTCAAGATTTGTTACATATAAATCATCGCCAACTATTTGTGTATTTAAGGTATTATTTTTCATAAGTTTATTCCAAGACTTCCAATCATTTTCTGAAAAAGGATCTTCAATAGATGAAATTTTAAATTTCTTTATAAATGACAAGTATTTTTTGATAGTTAAATCAGAACTGATAAATTTTTTTGAATGTATTGAGTATTTATTTTTTTTATATAGTTCGTTAGCAGCAACATCCAGACAAATTGAAATGTCTTTACCATTTTTAAAACCTGATATAGCTATTGCTTTAGCTATAAATTTTAAAGCTTTCTCATTATCATTGATCATTGGTGCAAAACCACCTTCATCTCCAACGGATGTTGAATGGCCTTCTTTTTTTAACATTTTTTTTAGATTATTTATTACTATAAAACACATTTTTATTGCTTCTGAAAAAGATCTAGCACCATCTGGTCTAATCATAAATTCTTGAATTCTTAAGCCGTTATTTGCATGTGCACCACCATTTATAATATTCATAAGTGGATAAGGTAATTTAAAATTTTTTTTAATTAAGAAGTTTTTATATAAAGGTATTTTTTTAATTTTTGATGACAGTTTCTTTACGGCCATAGAAACTGCTAAGATTGAGTTGGCTCCCAATTTAGATTTTTGTTTAGTTCCATCTAGTTTAATTAAAATATGATCAATTTTTTCTTGATTATGAACATTTTCATTTTTTATTTTTTTTGAAATAAGATTATTAATAATTTGTACACATTTAAAAACACTTTTTCCTAAATATTTCTTATTTGATTTATCTCTTTTTTCATAAGCTTCATGTGATCCTGTGGAAGCACCAGAAGGACAGATAGATTTAGCGCTTATATTTTTTGAAAATATTTCTGCCTCTACTGTTGGATTTCCTCTGCTATCAAAAACTTGTCTTGCAACAACTTTCGTGATTTTACTCATCAATTATTTTTTACTAATTTATCTATTTCTACTAATTGACTGATTAATTTTTCAAGTCTATTCAATGGCACCATGTTTGGCCCATCTGATGGTGCATTGTCAGGATCTTGGTGAGTTTCTAAAAAAATTGCAGCAACACCAACGGCAACTGCAGCTCTTGATAAATGTTCTACAAACTCTCTTTGTCCTCCGCTTTTGTCTCCTTGACCACCTGGTTGTTGAACTGAATGAGTTCCATCGAAAACTACTGGGTATCCATTTTTTGCCATTATCGGTATAGACCTCATATCAGAAACTAAGGTATTATAACCAAAGCTTGCACCTCTTTCAGTTACTAAAATATTTTCATTTCCTGATTCTGATATTTTCTTTGTTACATTTACCATGTCCCAAGGGGCTAAAAATTGTCCTTTTTTTACATTTATAATTTTATTTGTTTTGGCAGCGGCAACCAAAAGGTCTGTTTGTCTACAAAGGAAAGCTGGTATTTGCAATATATCTACATGCTCAGAAACTATTTTACATTGTTCTTCGTTATGAATATCGGTAAGTACAGGTACTTTTAACTCTTTCTTAATCTTATCAAAAACTGGTAGTGATTTTTCAATACCAGCACCTCTTTTACCTTTGAGGCTAGTTCTGTTAGCTTTGTCAAATGACGTTTTGTATATAAACCCAATATCAAATTTTGATGCAATTTCTTTAATTTTGCCAGCCATATCCATCGCATGTTGTTCTGTTTCTAATTGGCATGGACCAGCGATAAGTGAAATTTTATCATTATTTGATATTTTAAATCCGTTACATTTTACTTCTTTGTTTTTCATTAATTTAATTTTGCAGCTTTGATAAATGAACAGAATAAAGGATGGGGAGACAAAGGTCTAGATTTAAATTCTGGATGAAATTGAACGCCAATAAACCATGGATGATTATTTAGTTCTACAATTTCTGGTAATTGATCGTCAGGAGACATGCCAGAAAAAATTAGTCCTTTTTTTTCGAATTTATCCTTTAATCTATTATTCACTTCGTATCTATGTCTATGTCTTTCAAAAACTGATTTTGATTTATAAATCTTTTGTATCAAAGAATTGTGTCTTAATTTAGCTTCATAAGAACCTAATCTCATAGTTCCTCCTAAATTTTTATTAGTTCCTTTAATTAATTTTCCATTTTTATTCCATTCATTAATTAAAGCAATTATTGGAAATACATTTTTAGTCAACTCAGTTGAGCCGGCATTTTTAATTTTAAGTACATTTTTTGCAAATTCTACCATTGCCATTTGCATCCCAAAACAAATACCCAAAAATGGAATTTTATTTTTTCTAGCATAATTTATTGCAGCTATTTTACCATCAGTACCTCTTTTGCCAAAGCCACCAGGTATAAGCAAGCCGGACACATTTTTAAAAATTTTACTAATTTGATTTTTTTTTATTTTGTCAGATTCAATTCTAATTAGATTTACTTTTACATTATTTTTAATTCCACCATGAATTAAAGCTTCATCTAAAGATTTATAAGCATCTTTTAAATTTACATATTTGCCAATTATTGCAATATTCACAGTTCTTTTTGTATTAAGAACAGTTTTGGTAATTTTTCTCCAGTTTGTTAAATTAACTTTCTTTTTGGATTTTAATTTAAAATACCTTAATACCTGTTTATCAAGTTTTTCATTATAAAAACTTATAGGAGCTTCATAAATAGTTTTTACATCTACTGTTTCAATAACATTTTGAATTGGAACATTACAAAATAAAGATATTTTTTTTCTTTGATCTAAAGGAATAGATTGTTGGGATCTGCAGATAACTATATCGGGTTGAATTCCAATACTTCTCAACTCTTTAACAGAATGTTGTGTAGGTTTGGTTTTTATTTCATCAGAAGATTTTAGAAAAGGAACTAGGGTTAAATGAATAAACATAGTTTTATTTCTTCCAATTTCATTTGAAAATTGTCTAATGGCTTCTAAAAAAGGAAGACTTTCAATGTCTCCAACGGTTCCTCCTATTTCACAAATAACAAAATCTTCATTTTTTATATCTGTTTTTATAAATTTTTTTATTCTATCCGTTACATGAGGTATAACTTGAACGGTTTTTCCAAGATATCCTCCTTCCCTTTCTTTTTTAATAATTTCGCTGTAAATTTTTCCTGTTGTTATGTTGTCAGATTGTTTTGCTGAAATATTTGTGAATCTTTCATAATGGCCTAAATCTAAATCTGTTTCGGCTCCATCATCTGTTACAAATACTTCACCATGTTGAAATGGACTCATTGTTCCAGGATCTACGTTTAGATAAGGGTCCATTTTTCTTACTCTGACTTTGTAGCCCTGTGATTTTAGTAAATATGCTAGCGATGCAGATGACAACCCCTTACCTAGTGATGATACCACGCCGCCAGTTACGAAAATATAACGCGCCATGGAACTATGTTATAGACCCATATTAATAAAATTACAAAGAATTAATTATTATTTTCAGGAATTTTTGGAGTTTCCTCGCTACTTTCTTCAATTTTATCTATTACAGATGTTTGAGGTTTTAAATCACCTCTTGAAATTATAGTTAAACCCAGGCTGCATAATATGAAAAGCATAGCAACAAATGCAGTGGCTTTTGTTAGAAAGTTTCCTGTTGACCTGGAAAACATATAGCTTTCTTGAGAAACTCCTATTCCCAAAGCTCCACCTTCTGATTTTTGAATAAGAACAAGTAATACTAATATTAAAGCTAGTATAATATTAATTACCAGTAGTATATTTTCCATGAGGATTAATTAATTGATTTTTTAATGATATCAATAAATTTATTTGGATTTCTTGAAGCTCCACCTATTAAAAAACCTTTAATTTCGTCAATTTGATTTAAAGATTCAATGTTTTTAGGATCTACAGATCCGCCATAAAGAATAATTGGGTTATTAACTTTAAAATTATTAAATAGAATCTTTTTTATAAAAAATAAGTTGCTTTTTGATTTCACTTTCTTTTGGAATTCTTCCTGTTCCAATACACCAGACAGGCTCATAAGCTAAAATAATATTATTTATTTTTTTTATATTTTTTAATCCTTGCAAAATCTGATTATTTAATACCATGTATGTTTTCTTTTTTCTTTTTTCTTTTAGCGTTTCGCCAATACAAAAAATTACATTTAATTTTTGATTCAAGGTGGAAATAATTTTTTTATTTATAATTGTATTAGTATCGCCATTAAATCTATTTTCAGAATGTCCAATAATAATATATTTTGCTCCAATTGATTTTATCATATTGGGGCTTATTGACCCTGTAAAAGAACCTGAGAATTCATTTTGGTGACAATTTTGGGCACCTATTTTAATTCTAGTATTTTTTGTGACTTTAACAAAATTTGCCAATATTGTGTATGGTGGACAATATATTATTCTACATTTTTTATATTTTTTTTTACTTGAAAAATTTAATACTTTTTTTATGGATTTAAGGTAATTTTTATTGCCATACATTTTTAAATTAGCTATGAAATACTTATTATTATTTGTCATTAGAAGTAATTTAATCTATAGGTTTGTTGTTTATAGATCAAATAAATTAAACAATTATTATGTTAGACAAATTTAGAAGTTTTAAAGATAGTAAATATGCAATGGTTTTAGTTGCAATGATTGCCATTCCATTTGTTTTATGGGGCATGGACGGAACTTTTCAGAGTGGAAAAACAAATAGTATAGGAAAAATTAATAACTATAATATATCTACAAAAGAATTTATTGAACATATAACTTTATCAAGGCTTGATGAAAATTATATAAGAGAAAATGTTAAAACAGGAATAATAGAAGATCTTTTAAGTGAGCTTGTATCAGAAAAAATAATTGATTTAGAAATTAAAAAATATGGTATTTCAATTACAGATAATAATTTAGCTGAAATAATTAAAAAAAACTATTTATTTTTTGATGAAAATAATAAATTTTCTAGGATAAAATATGAAAAGTTTTTATTAGAAAATTATCTCACAGCACAGGAGTATGAAGAAAATATAAAAAAAAATACGCTTAAAAATATTCTCTTTAATTATGTGGGAAATGGAATAAATTCACCATATTTTGTCGCCAATCAAAAATATGTGGACCAAACAAAAAAAATAAAAGTTAAATATCTTAATTTAAATTATTCATACAAAAATAATTTTACAAAAGATGAAATTGAAAAATTTATATCCAAAAATAAAAATTCGCTAAAACGAGAAGAAATAGATCTTTTTTACGTAAAATTAACACCTGAAATATTGATAGATTCACAAGAATATAACAATGAATTTTTTAATAAAATTGATGAAATTGAAAATATGATTTTAGATGGATCAAATATAAATCAAATAAAAGAAAAATTTAATTTTGAAATAAATAATGTAAATAACTACTATTTAAAAAATAATGAAAATAACGAAATTTTAAAAGAAATATATTTAGCGAGAAATGATGATAAAATTAAAATCATTGATAAAAATGATTACTTGCTACTTTACGAAATAAAAAATATCAAAGAAATTTTACCAGATTTAAATGATGATGATTTTAACAATTTAATTAAAGATAAAATTAAAAATTATGAAAAAACAAAACTTCACAATGAATTAATAGAAAAGATTAAAAATAAAAAAGTTAATCCTAATATTTTTTCAGATTTATCAAAAAATAATGATCAAATTGTTGAAGTAGAAATAAATAACATTAATGATACAAAAATTTTTGATAGCAACTCAATAAATCTTATCTATTCACTTCCAAAAAATTCGTATGCTTTGGTGGCAAATGCTAATAAAGAAATTTTTTTTATAAAAATATTAAATATTAATTTTAATAATCTAGATAAAAATTCTAGCAAATTTAATGAATATGATAAAATAGGCTCTCTTGAAATTAAAAAGAATTTGCTAAGCTCTTATGATTTATATTTAAACTCAAAATATAACATTGAAATAAATGAAAATTCATTAAAAAGAGTAAAAAATTATTTTGAATAATGCTGAATTACACGTTACCAAAATTTAAATCTTTGCATAAAAAAAATAAAAATGTTATTTTTTTTTGTTCAATAAATACTGACGGCAAAAAAGAGATAAAAAATTTAATTGAAAATTTCCTAAAAGAAAAAAACAGTTTTATTTTTGAGTCGGTTGAAAAAGGTACATTAAAAGGTAGGTATACAATTTTTGGTAAAAATCCTGATAAAATATGGGAATTTAACAATAATAAATGTTTTTACATAAACGATGATAAAAAAAAGAAAATATCCGGAACTCCAAAAAAAGTAATTGAAAAAATAATTGAAAATTTTAAATTTAAAGTACCAAAATCACTTCCGCCACTTGCATCAATTATTTCAGGATATTTTTCATACGATATAATCAGATATATAGAAAAAATACCTAATAAAAATAAAGACGATCTAAATATTCCAGATGTTAGATTAATTAGACCAAAAACATTAATTCTTCATGATAATTTAAAAAAAAAAATTTACTATATAATAAATTGTTTTAAGGATGAAAAAATAAAAAACTATAAAAAAAAATATCTTGAAATTATAAATCAAATTGAAAATTTGGTATTTCTGGCAAATTATAATTTAAATATAAATATTAAAATAAAAAATAATAAAAATATATCCAATAAAGTTAAATCAAATATTTCAAAAAAAAAATTTTTGTCCAATGTTTTGAAAGCCAAAAAATACATAAAAATAGGCGATGTTTTTCAAGTTGTGCTAAGCCAAAGATTTGAAACAAAATTATGCAAAAATCCACTTGATATATATAAAAAATTAAGAATTACAAATCCATCACCCTTTATGTATTTTTTTAACTTTAAAGACTTTCAAATCATCGGTGCAAGTCCTGAAATATTAGTGAGATTGAGAGATCAAAAAGTAACTATAAGACCAATTGCAGGAACTAGGCCTCGTGGGAAAAATAAAAAAGAAGACATTAATTTAGAAAAAGATTTACTTAAAGACAAAAAAGAATTAGCTGAACATCTTATGCTATTAGATTTAGGTAGAAATGATACTGGAAAGATTTCAAAAATAAATTCAGTGAAAGTTACTGAAAAATTTAAAATAGAAAGATATTCTCATGTGATGCATATTGTTTCAAATGTAGTTGGAAAATTTAATAACACCTATTCAAAATTTGATACTTTACTATCTGGCTTTCCAGCAGGAACTGTTTCAGGTGCTCCAAAAATTAGAGCGATGGAAATAATAGATGAATTAGAAAATACAAAAAGAAAAGTTTACGCAGGTGGAATTGGATATTTTTCATCTAATGGTGACTTCGATACTTGCATAGCTTTAAGAACGGCAATAGTAAAAAATAATAAATTTTATGCTCAGGCAGGTGCAGGAATAGTGGCTGATAGCAAACCTCTAAATGAATATAATGAAACTGTTAATAAAGCAAAAGCTTTAATTATGTCTTTGCAATGATAATGAAAATTCTTTTGATAGATAATTATGATAGTTTTACATTTAATCTTTATCATTATTTATCATCACTAAAAACAAAAGTTGAAGTGGTTAGAAATGATAAAATAACTTCTAAAGAAATACTAAAGAAAAAATATAACAAAATTGTAATATCACCAGGACCTGGCAATCCAAATCAATCTGGAAATTGCATTAATATAGTAAAAACATTATATAAAAAAATTCCAATATTAGGCGTATGCCTTGGCCATCAAATAATAGGACAGGTTTTTGGTTCTAAAATAATTGGTGCTAAAAAACTTATGCATGGAAAAACTAGCTTAATATTTTCAAAAAAAATAGGTATATTAAAGAACTTTCCAATAAAATTTGAAGCGACCAGATATCATAGCTTAATTGTTGAAAAAAAGTCTTTATCTAAAGAATTAATAATCACGGCTGAAACTAAGGAAGGATTAATTATGGGATTAATGCATAAAAAATACAATATCCATGGTGTTCAATTTCATCCTGAAAGCATAAAAACACCAATAGGTTTAAAGCTTCTTAAAAATTTTATAAATTATAATTAAAAATGAAAGATTTTTTATCAAAATTAAAAGTTAAACAAAATCTATCTTTTGAAGAAAGTAAAACTGCTTTTGAAATTTTAATGGATGGTAAAGCATCCGAGGAAGAAATTTTTAACTTTTTAACATTACTTTCATCAAAAGGAGAAGTTTCGGAAGAAATTGCAGGAGGTGTTTATGTGTTAAGAAATAAGTCTAAAAGAGTTAACGTTAAAGATTGTGTAGACACTTGTGGTACAGGTGGAGATGGCATGAATACACTTAATATTTCTACAGCTTCAGCATTATTATTGTCTAGTATGGGAATTAAAGTAGCAAAACATGGTAATAAAGCCGTCTCATCTAAATGTGGATCTGGTGATGTTTTAGAGGCCCTTAATATCAATATTAATTTAGAACCTAATGATATTGAAGAACAAATTAGTAAAAATAACTTTGGTTTTATGTTTGCTCCCAATTATCACAGTGCAATGAGATTTGTTGGTCCAACTAGAAAAAAAATTGGCAAAAGAACTATTTTTAATATGATAGGACCTTTAAGTAGCCCTGCTCTAGTTGATAAACAAGTTGTAGGGGTTTTTGATAAAAAATTATTAAAAATTTTTGCTAATGCACTTAACAATTTAAATATTAAATTTGCTTGGATCGTTAATAGTGAAGATGGTTTAGATGAAATATCACCTTATGCTAAAACAAATATTGTTCAATTAAAAGACAAAAAAATTACTGAAATTATAATTGATCCAAAAGAATTAAATATTGATGCAGATAAATTTGAAAACATTGTTGGTGGCGACTCAAAATTTAATGCAAAAAAAATGATAGATATTTTTAAAGGCGAGGATAATGATTTTTCTAAAGCTGTATGTTTAAATGCATCAGCAGGTTTAGTGGTATCAGGGAAATATGAAAATTTTGAATTAGCTTACAATTATTCAAGAGATTTTATAATGTCAGGTGCTCCCTATAAACACTTGGTAAAAATACAAAATGCCTGAAAATATTCTTGAAAAAATCATAAAAAAGAAAAGTGAAAAAATAATAGATTTAAAAAAAACTATTTCAATAGACTCATTGAACGAACAAATAAATATTAATAATACATTTATTAATTTTAAAGAAAAAATTAAAAACAATATAGAAAATAATAAATTTTCGATTATTGCCGAAATTAAAAAAGCTAGTCCATCAGCAGGTATAATTATTAAAGATTATGATCCTGTTGAAATTGCTAATGTATATAATAATAATAAAGCCACTTGTTTATCTGTTTTAACTGAGGAGGATTTCTTTTTAGGAAATTTACTTCATATAAGTAAAATCAAACAGAAAATTAATTTACCAGTTCTTTGTAAGGATTTTTTTGTAGATAAATTTCAAATTCCACTAGCAAAAAGTTATGGAGCTGATGCAATATTAATAATCTTGGCTGGTGTTTCTGACAACTTAGCTATTGAATTATATGAAGAAGCATTAAAACTAGATATGTCCATTATTATTGAAGTTCATACTGTTGAAGAAGCAAAGCGTGCATTAAAATATAAAGATGCTTTAATAGGTATAAATAATAGAAATCTTAAAACTCTTAAAACAGATATAAATACAACTTACGATATCTGCGATATTTTAAAAGATCACTCTGGTCCTATAATTTCAGAAAGTGGTATTAAAAATAAAGAGGAGTTATTAGAAATAAGTTCAAAAACTAATATTAAAACTTTTCTAATTGGTGAATCACTATTGAGAAAATTAGAAAAAAATTCTATATTTTCCATATTGTAGTTAAATTAACCCCTATTTTATTGGCTTTTAAGCTATTGTTAACTGATAAGAACTTTTGTAGAACAGATTCTGTACGATATTTGTTCTATGCTAACTAAAAAACAAAAAAACCTACTTTTATTTATCAACAAGAAGTTGAGATCATCTGGTGTTTCGCCTTCCTATGAAGAAATGAAATCTTCATTAAATTTAAAATCAAAATCTGGAATTCATAGATTAATTAGCGCTTTAGAAGAAAGAGGATTTATTAAAAGACTAGCTCATAAGGCAAGAGCTCTAGAAGTAATAAAGCTTCCAGAAACTGCATCTGCAAACGATATTTATAATTCTTTTTCACCAAGTGTAATAAGAGGAGGCTTGGATGATAGTAATTTACAAAAAAATAATACAGATATTCCTGTCTTAGGAAATATAGCAGCTGGGACTCCAATAGAAGCAATTCAAAATGAAGTTACTAGAATACCTCTTCCTGAAAATATAGAAAAAAATGGAGAATTTTTTGGTCTAAAAGTCCAAGGAGACTCAATGATTGAGGCAGGCATCAATGATGGTGACACGGTAATAGTCAAAAAAACAGACACAGCGGAAAATGGAAAAATTGTGGTAGCCTTAATAGATGATCAAGAAGCTATGTTAAAAAGAATAAGACGAAAAGGGAAAACAGTAGCACTTGAAAGTGCAAATAAAAATTATGAAACTAAAATATTTGGTCCAGATAGGGTAAAAGTTCAGGGTATTTTAGTATCTTTGTATAGAAACTTCCATTAAAATAGTCTAAACATCTCTAATGACTAAAGTAGCAACTAGATTTGCTCCATCACCCACTGGTCCGTTACATATTGGAGGAATAAGAACGGCATTATTTAACTGGCTTTATTCAAAAAATCAAAAAGGTTCTTTTTTTTTAAGAATTGAAGATACAGATAAAGAAAGATCAAAAGATGAATACAAAAAACAAATTATTAAATCATTAAAGTGGCTAGGTTTAAATTATGATGCTGATGAATATATTCAATCAAAAAAAATTGAAAAACATGTTAAAATAGCAAATTATCTTTTAAATAAAGGTTTTGCTTACAAGTGCTATTGTTCAGAAAAAGAAATTCAAGAAGCTAAGGATAGAGCTAAACAAAAAAAAATTCCTTATATTTACAATGGGAAATGTAGAGAAATTAAAGAAATGCCTCAAAATTTTAAACCAGTAATAAGATTTAAAAGTGAAACTAATAAACCCTTAGAAATAAATGATTTAGTACAAGGAAAAATAATTATAGAAGCAAATACCATAGAAGATTTTATAATTTTAAGAAGTGATGGCTCTCCAACATACAATTTGTCAGCAGCTGTTGATGATTATGAAATGAAAATTACTTATATAATTAGAGGTGATGATCATAAAATAAATACTTTTAAACAAAAACAAATTTTTGATAAAATGAAATGGGATGTTCCAGAATATGCCCATGTACCCTTGATTCATACAATAGAAGGTAAAAAATTATCAAAAAGGGATAACGAAGCCAATATTGATGAATATATTAAGATGGGTATTTTGCCTGATTCATTAAGAAATTATTTATTAAGATTAGGCTGGTCTCATAAAGATAAAGAAATTTTCACTTTAGATGAAAGTATTAAACTTTTTAATATTGAGGGAATTGGTAAATCACCAGCAAAATTGGATAAATCACGTATATTATCAATTAACGAAACTTATATTAAAAATATGGACGAAAATTTGCTTTACGAAAGTTTAAGCAAATTTTGTAACGACTATAAGAATAATATAGATAAAAAAAAAGATATTATAAAAAAATCTCTTCACTTTTTAAAAAACAAAGCAAAAACATTAGAAGATATATATAATAATTCAAAATATATTATAAATGATGAAATAAGTATTACTTCTGAAGAAATGAGCCTTATTGATGATAATGCTAAAAAGATATTAAGCAATTTTTTAAGTGAACATCAAAAGTTAAAAATAGTAAATAAAGAAAATTTAGAAAAAGTAATTAACACTTTAATAGATAAATATAAAACAAATTTTAAAGGTGTAGGTCAACCAATTAGAATATCATTAATTGGTTCAAAATTTGGTCCTGGTATATATGATATTTTGCTTTCTTTAGAAAAAGAAACTGTATCAAATAGAATAAAAAAAATAATTTAATCAAAGAAATGAACAAATAAAGTTAATGTTTTTTTGAAGTTATACTGTCCAATTTATAATTTCGAACATTGTTAAAATACTTAATGTTCCACCTAAAAATATAACACCGAACAACATTGCATCCAAAAATGATTTTCCTATTTCTTTTAGCCTTACCATATTATCTCCTAATTGTTTGGATAGTATTTTTCAATATAAGCATTCCTTTCTGCTATATTCATTTCTTTACTTCCATCAATAACATAATCAGGTTTTAATCCAGGTGAATTTTCTATCCAACTATCATCTGATACAAAGCCGTTACCAACGGCACACATGGCAATTAAATAAGGATTGTCTTCAATGTATTCTAAACACATTTTTGTTCTTAAGGCACTTGAATGTGAACTATTAACACAATTGGTTAGTAATAAACTAACTAGTAAAATCCATATTATTTTCACATATCTCATTGTATATTTTCTGACTATCAGCACTTTTAACTATGTGCCTTAGAGAGGAACTATCCGAAATAATTAGAATATTAAAATAATTTTATTAAAATAATAATTTGAACTGCTAAAATTATAATGGGGACTATGGTTCTAATTAATTCCATAGTGTGATTTACCTCATCTAGTTTTCTTTCTAATTTTGATCTATTTCCATTCATAAATTTAAATATCTGTTAGTTTATTTAATGTATACTGGTTTCGTTATAACAATTTATATTCAAGCAAAACCATAGTTCTCCAGCCATTTTTTTCTTTCATGACTTTTTTAGATACTATTTTATAACCTGATATTGTTGCTTCTTCTAAAATGTTATTAGCTTTCTTTTCATAACTTTTAACTACCCCTTTAGAATTTTCTTTATGAGTAATTTCTTCATTACTAACTAATGTATGTTGAGTAATATCTGCAATTTTCAGTTTTGCATCTATTATGGCTTTACTCTCACTAATATTTAAGTCTTTACTCCATCCCTGACCACACATTTTAATTATTCTGTCTGTTGACTTATTTTTATCACACCAAATATTTGTAAACTTCATAAGGTCATTTGGAGAAGTAATTGATTTCTTATTTTTTACATAAGAATTTGTACAATTACTTAATAGTAATCCAATTATAATTATTGATAATATTTTCATTTTTTCTCCTATATGTTTTCAAGTAGTGTAATAAAAACCATGGTCAAAGCTTGATGGTATTTTTCATCAGTGAAAAACTGTACAAATATATTATCTTTTTCTTCACAGGTGTATGTTTCTTTTTTATTCACTAGCTTATTATTTTCTACATCTGCATATGCATAATATTTACATTTGGCATTTGCAGGACTTATTAACAGAAAAAGAATTAAGATTATTCTAATCATATATTTCCTTTTCTTTTTGACTCAATTCAAATCTTAATTGATTTAGAATTGCATCCATTAAAACAAAAAATGCTTGATGCACTTCCTGTTCAAATACTTTTTTTTGACATATAGAATTACATTCAGTTAATACATGTGCTATTGTTTGTTGATAATATTCATTAGACTTACCAAATGCGTGAGTCATGAAAGTTAATAGAAACAGAAATATTAATGTCTTAATTAACTTCATTTAAAGTACCTCCACGAGTTAAATCATTTTCAAAGTCTTTAAGATAAGACTCTTCATCTTTGAATTTTTGAATTGTCTTTGGATAATCATAAAAGTCCAAGCCATCAGCAACTGACTTAGATAATTTTTTGATAATTTTTGAGCAATATTGATCAAATTCCTCATTTGATAATTTTTTTAATTCCTTTTCAGAAAGTGGTCTTGTAATAGGTTCAGTTTCATTCTTCATGAGTAATTATTTATATGTATGTATTAATTTATTTATTTTTAGTGAAATTTAATTAATTGTTTTTCACTTAAGTATTTTAGTAATTTAAATAAAATATAATAAATTTATTTTTTTAACTTCTTAACTGTAAAAGAATCTTCACCAAATTCCCTCTGATAATGAAGCAGCTCATCTTCTGTTAATAGTTGATCTTTTTTAAGTATTAGTACTAATCCTGGTTCAATAACAATAAAATTTTTAATTATTGACATTTTTCTTACCTTTTTTGATTTTAAATCTTCTTTCATTTTTTTTGAAAGCATTACAGAATATATAAAAAAAAAAGAATTTTATAGTGAAATCAAATTGAATAATTTTCACTGAGTTGTTATTATCTAATTTTGATTAAAATTTATGAACAAAATATATAAATTAACAATTTTTGGAACTGGTTTTGAAATATCTGTAGGTGAAATTGAAAAATCAAAATTCGAATACTGGAAAGATAAAGAAATAACATCAGAAATTGATGATAATGAAAAAAAAGATAAATTTAATCTTTTTGAACATCATTGGACAGATCTTAATGATATATACCATGATAACGGTCCTGGAATGCTAGAAAATACAAAATTAGAAATTAAAAAAGATGATAGAATTATATTAGAATCATATTTAGGAAAAGATGATCTTATCAATTCAAAAATTAAATTCAAAAAACATCAAATTAAAATTG
This sequence comes from uncultured Pelagibacteraceae bacterium, assembly GCA_902587315.1. GTDB lineage: Bacteria > Pseudomonadota > Alphaproteobacteria > Pelagibacterales > Pelagibacteraceae > Pelagibacter. The sequence continues at coordinate 1,342 of CACIKW010000012.1, read as the reverse complement.
AAAGTGATTATTATTTTTTAGGGTACCAACATGATAAAGGAACTTTTTATAAAACAGAATTTGAAGCTCAATCATTTGATATTAACAAATTAATGATTAGTTATGAAACAATTGCTGATTTTTCAATAATCATAGACATAGAATATGATGGAGAAAGTTTAGACAAAGGAGATTATTCAACTACTACTAAAGAAATATCACTAAACGTTAATCAAAAAGATTAAGGCCAAACTACTTTATTATTTTCATCTACAATTTTAATTTCATCACGTTCAGTAGCATTGCAGTCACTTTTTGCGTTAAAATTAATTGCAATTTCATCGTCATAATCCTCTTCTCCAAGGATTTTCCATAATTCATCAAGATCTTTTGCTTCATACTCTAAGGTATGGTTGTCCACTACTTTGTTTTCGCTTTCATCTTCATAGAATGAACTATATTTAAATGTGACCAAATATTTCATTATTTCTATTTACAGAATAAATACCATATCGCTGCTGTCAAAGGACCTCGAGAAGTAGCGCCTATTTTACGAGCAGCATCTGAAGTTTTTATTAACACTTTAGCCATGCTATTTCCTTCGTAGATTTTGTCTCCTCTTACATTGGCTAACACTTTAGCCATGCTAGTTCTTTCGAAGATTTTGTCTCCTCTAACATTGGCTAACACTTTGGCATGGCTAGTTTCTTCGCAGATTTTGTTTCCTCTAACAGTACATAATATTTTAGAAGAATCTTTTAAACATTTGCCATCAAATTTTAAAGCCATCTTTTTTGTTCCTTAGTTAAGTTATGTTTTATAACCTATTATGTAAACTAAGTATTAATTTTATCTAGTCAACGTTTTTTACTTTTTACCGGTAACACATTTAACGAAGTTATTACTTTTTTGTTTCCTTCATCGATTATTCTTTCAATGTTTTCGGCTAGTAAGGCGCTTACAGCATTCATGGTTGCTACAGGTGTTACACTGTCAGAAACTTCTAAAACAGAGTTTGCTAATTGACTCATTCCATCAAGCATAGCATCAATTTTTTGATCTCCTTTTCTAGATCTTGCACTTCTAAAAGAGCTCATAGCTTGTCTTGCGTATCTCGATGCTTTCTGAGAATGATTTCTGCATTTACCAGACTGTGCTAATGCCACTCCTTTTGTAAATATTGATCTAAATCCCATTGTACCTCCTTATGTTTTTTTTGATTACTATATTATTGATACACTGTTGATGGTGTAATAAAAATAAATTTTTTTACAGTATATGCAACCATTGACTGTGATTGACCATTTCAAGATTATTAAAGTTTGCAATAGTGATCAATCGGTCACCTCTATCTAAATTTATT
>CACIKW010000011.1 GCA_902587315.1 uncultured Pelagibacteraceae bacterium | reverse complement strand
ATTGTCGCACAAATGATTTAGCTTTGCTATTAGAATATGGAACTATAATTGAACTTAAAATCAATTGAAAAAGAAGATAAATTAATGAAAAATTAATTAGTTTTCCTGCGAATTCTTTTTTTCCAACGCCGTTAATCCAAAACAATAATAGCTCATTTTTTTCTTCATATTTTAACAAAACATAAAATAAAGATATAAAAAAAATAAATAACAAGATTCTACTTATTATCTTAGGAAAATTGTAAAGGGTATACATGAAGTAAATTTTTAAAGCATGACCATCTTCTGAAACAAGATCTAAGAAATTGACAGCTTGCGTGATCCAGATAATTAGACTTATACTGATGGTACTTATCAAAAAAAATAAATTTATATTGGTATAAAGCTTTCTAAAAATTAATTTTTCCATTGAAATTTTGCCCGATAATATTTATATAAGTTCAACCTATACTATATTTAATATAAATGACTTTAAAAATAAATTATTTAGATAGCAAAAAAGGCTCAATAAAGAACAAAGCAATTTTTGTTCCTTTAGATACTAAAATATCAGCATTTAAGGGTAATTTTGATCGCAGCATCAATCAAACAATTCTCAATTTTTTAAAAAAAAACAAAGATACAAAAAAGAATAAAATAATTTCATTAAATCAAAATTTTGATCAAAAATTGATAATTATTTTGTTAGCAAAAAATAACAACGAATTAGAATCTGAAAAATTAGGAGCAAAATTTTTCGGTTTTGTAAAAAGTAGTGAAGTTTATGATATTTTTATTCAAGGGCCTGATTTTTTCCAGTCTAAAAAGTTTAATATTAATTTTAATTCATTTGTACATGGGGCGGAACTAAAATCTTATGAATTTAATTTATATAAAACAAAGAAGAAAAATAAAATCATTAATTTTAATATTCGCAAGATAGATATTATTAAAAAAAAACAAAAGTTAGATCCAATTTTAAGTGGAGTCAATTTTACAAGAGATCTTGTTTCAGAACCTGGGAACATCTTGCATCCTGATGAATATGCAAAAAGATTGTTACCTCTAAAAAAACTTGGAATAAAAGTAACAGTCTATGATAAGAAAAAATTAAAAAAATTAGGATGTAACGCTTTGCTTGGTGTTGGACAAGGAAGTGTGAGAGGATCGTATCTTGTAACAATGGAATGGAATGGAACAAAATCTAAATCTAAACCTTTAGCTTTTGTTGGAAAAGGAGTTTGTTTTGATACTGGTGGTTACTCATTAAAACCAGCAAGATTTATGGAAGATATGACTTATGATATGGCGGGCTCAGCTGCTGTAGTAGGTTTAATAAAAACCTTAGCTTTAAGAAAAGCAAAAATTAATGCAGTAGGCGCAGTAGGCCTTGTTGAGAACATGGTAAGTGGAAACGCTCAAAGACCTGGCGATATTGTAAAATCTTATAGTGGAAAAACTATAGAAGTTTTAAATACTGATGCCGAAGGAAGATTAGTTTTAGCAGATGCTTTAACTTTTACTGAAAGAAAATTTAAACCTAAATTAATGGTTGATTTAGCAACTTTAACTGGCGCTATCATTGTTTCTTTGGGCTCAGAGTATGCAGGACTTTTTTCAAATGATGATAAACTATCAAAACAATTAATTGAAGCCGGTGAAAGAGTTGACGAAAAATTATGGAGAATGCCTCTTCACAAAAATTTTGATAAACTTATGGACTCTAAAAATGCAGATATGCAAAATATTAACTACGTAGGTGGTGCCGGGTCTACAACTGCGGCGCAGTTTTTACAAAGGTTTATAATTAACAAAACACCATGGGCTCACCTTGATATTGCAGGAATGGCTTTTTCTAAATATGCAGGAGCTTTAAATTCAGGTGGAGCGACTGGTTATGGTGTAAGACTTTTGAACAAATTTGTAGAAGAAAATTATGAGTAATATACAAAAAACATTATCTATCATTAAACCTGATGCAGTTGAGAGAAATTTATCTGAAGAAATAAAAAATGAATTTAAGATTAACAACTTTAATATATTAAAAGAAAAAAAGGTAAAAATAACTAAATCTGAAGCCGAAAAATTTTATCAGGTCCACCAAACTAAACCATTTTATAATGATCTGTGTGATTATCTTTCATCAGGTCCGATTGTTGTAATGATACTTGAGAAAGATGATGCTGTTCTTGAAAATAGAAAATTGATGGGTGCAACTGATCCAAAAAAAGCAGAAGAAGGAACACTTAGAAAAAAATTTGGCATTTCAATTGATAAAAATTCAGTGCACGGATCTGATAGTATTGAGAACGCGAAACAAGAAATAGAATTCTTTTTTAAAGATTAGCCACATATTTGGACAATACCAAAGGATAATGTTTATTCTCAAATTTGCGAATTCTTTTTTCTAAAATATTAGCGGTGTCATTTATAAATATTTTTAACTTCTTTTGGAAAATTATTTTACCTGAATCAAGTTTTTTATTTACCAAATGTATTGTAAAGCCAGAGTATTTTTCTTTATTATCAATGGTTCTTTGGTGCGCGTTAAGTCCTTTATATTTTGGTAAAAGAGAAGGGTGAATATTTAAAATTTTACCTTTAAATTTTTTTATAAAATTAGAAGAAAGTATTTTCATAAATCCGGCCAAGCAAATGATTTCAATATTTTTTTGCTTTAATAAATATAATAATTTTTTTTCAGCTTTTTTTTTAATTTTATAATTTAATATTAAATATGGTATTTTATTTTTTTTTGCATAACTCAATCCTTTTGCATTTTTATTATTTGAAACTACCAATATTATTTTGAATGTAGATTTTTTTAATTTTGAATACCTAATTAAGGATCTTAAGTTACTACCATTTCCAGAGATAAATACTGAAGTTTTTTTTTTATTTGTTCCAATTAATTTTTTCATTGAAAATAATTTTATTTTTCCCGCTTGTAATTTTTCCAATGACATAAGGTTGGAACTTTTTAGAAAAATATTTTTTAATTTTTTTTATTTTTGTTTTTTTTGCAATTAAACAAAATCCTACTCCGCAATTAAATGTTTTTAACATTTCATTATCTGTTATACCCTGACTTTTTATCCATTTAAAAATTTTATTACACTTGATATGTTTTAAATTTATTACTGCATTTGTATTTTTTGGAAGTATTCTTTTTAAGTTATCTGAAATCCCTCCACCTGTAATGTTTGCGCAGCCTTTAATTAGATTTTTTTTTGTTATTTTTAAAACTTCATTTGTATAAATTTTTGTTGGTCTTATAAGTTCTTTTTTTAAATATTTATCTTTAATTATATTTATTTTTTTTTTTTTAATAATATGTCTAACCAAAGAATATCCATTAGAATGCAAACCATCTGATGGTATAGCAAGGACTAAATCATTTTTAGATATTTTTTTATTTAGTATTTTATTTTTGTCTACAAGACCAATCGAAAAGCCCGCTATATCAAATTTATTTTTTTCATATGTTCCTGGCATTTCGGCGGTTTCACCACCAACAAGTTCACATCCAGATATTTTGCATCCTTTAAATATTCCCTTTGCTATTTGCTTAAGCTTTATTAAATCGATCTTGTTTATTGAAATATAATCTAAAAATATTATTGGCTTTGCTCCTTGGACAATTAGATCATTTACACACATAGCCACAAGATCGATTCCGATAGTGTCAAACTTTTTTAATATATTTGCTATTTCAATTTTTGTTCCGACTCCATCAGTAGTTGATACTATTTGAGGATTTTTGAAAGTATTTGGTATTTTTGTAATTGAGCCAAAACTACCGATGTTCTTAAATTTACCACTATTTTTTGATTTATTTGAAACTAAAGATATGAATTTTACAAACTTATCTGCCGCTTTTATGTTAACACCACTTTTTTCATATGTTAACTTATTATTTTTCATTTTATATTAAATATGTTTTTTGATAGAGAATTTTATAAACTAGTTTTTCATTATATATTTTTTTTATGCTTCATTATAATTTTTATTAAGTTTTCCACAGCATCATATTCAAGTGAAGTTTATAAAATTAATGAAATAGAGATATCAGAGAAATTTGAGTTAGAATTTAATAAAAATAAAATAATCAATAAAGCTTTTAAAATAGCTTTCAATGAGCTTATTTCAAAAATAACTTTAAGTACTGATAAAGAAAAATTGAGAAATATAAAAATTTCAGAAGTAAAAAATTTAATAGAATCATTTGCGATTACTGACGAGAAGTTTGTCAACAATTTATACGTGGCAAATTTTGAAGTCGAGTTTAATAAACATAGCATTATAGGTTTATTGGAAAAAAATAATGTTATTCCCTCTATGCCAAAAAAAAAGGATTTATTTATTATACCTTTAATTATTAAAAATGATAAAAATGAAGCTTCTCTTTACAGTGAAAATCCATTTTATTCAAAATGGAAAGAAAATAATGAAAAAAAATTTCTAATTTCATATATTTTACCAACAGAAGATTTAGAAGATATAAATTTAATTCGTAAGAATATTGATAAAATAGAAAACTATAATTTTCAAAACATAATAAAAAAATATAATACTAAAGATTTTATAGTTGCTATTTTTTTTGAAAATCAGACTGAACTTAACGTGCTATCAAAAGTGAATATTGGAAATGAATATAAAATAATAAATTCTAAATTTAAAAATTTCGATATTAATAATTTTCAATCAGTAAATGAGATAATTAAAAAATTAAAAATTACATATGAAAATGAATGGAAGAAAATTAATCAAATTAATTCATCAATAAATTTAACCATTACCTTGGAGCTTGATAATAATAATTTTAATTTAACAAATACTTTAGAACAAAAACTATCAAGTTTAGATTTGGTTGCAAATTACTACATAGATAAATTTAATGATGAAAAAATAATATACAAAGTCATTTATAACAATACACCTGATAAATTTATAGAAGAAATAACTTCGCATGGATTCAATATTGATGTATCCTCCTCTATTTGGTCAATAAAATGAGTGAATTAAATCAATTACTTTTAAATTTAAAACATAAACAAAATTTTAATGAGCATGATTTTTATATATCCAAAAGCAATTTTTATGCATATCAGCTAATACAAAATTGGCCAAAGTGGGAAAAAAATGTATTAAATATTTTTGGTGAAAAAACATCAGGAAAAACTCATTTAACTGATATCTTTCTTAGTAAAAACAAGGGTATTAAAATTAATTCTAAAAATTTGAATGATGAAATATTTAAAGGATTAAAGTTACATGAAAATATAGTATTAGACGATTTTAATAATGATATTGAAGAAAGATTGATGTATGCATTACTTAATTTTATTGATCATGACAATAAATTTTTAATAATTAACTCTTTAAAACCGATTAATGAAATGAATTTTATTTTAGAAGACATTAAATCTAGAGCGAAAAATTGCATTTTTGCAAAAATTGATCCTCCGGATGATGATTTAATATTTGCATTATTATTAAAAAGTTTTTCTGACAGACAAATAACAATTGATAAAAAACTTATTGATTTTATAACTAAAAGAATTGACAGATCATATAGCAAAATATCTGAATTTATATATAAAGTTGATGAATTAAGTTTAAAAAAAAAAAAACCAATAAATATTAATACTGTAAAAGAGATATTGAAGAGATAGTTTGACGATATATAGAACACACACCTGTGGTGAATTAAGTAAAAAAAACAAAGATAAAGATATTATTTTATCTGGATGGATAAATAAAAAACGTGATCATGGTAATTTACTATTTCTAGATTTAAGAGATAATTACGGTGTTACTCAATGTGTAGTAGATAAAAGCAATAAGTGTTTTAAAGATTTAGAAAAAGTACAGTTAGAAAGTGTCGTAAAAATTAATGGTAAGGTAGTAGAAAGAACTAAAGACACTATTAATCCGGAACTAAATACAGGGGAGATAGAAGTAAATATAATTTCTTTTGAAATACTTGGACACTGTAAAGAATTACCCATGCCAGTTTTTAGCGACCAAGACTATTCAGAAGAAATAAGACTTAAGTACAGATTTTTAGACCTAAGAAGAAAAAAAATTCATGAAAATATTGTATTAAGATCTAAAGTAATTTCTTTTATAAGAAGTAAAATGCTTGAATTAGGTTTTTTAGAATTTCAAACTCCAATACTAACTTCGTCAAGTCCTGAAGGTGCAAGAGATTTTTTAGTACCTAGCAGATTAAGCCCAGGGAAATTTTATGCTCTCCCACAAGCTCCTCAACAATTTAAACAATTAGTAATGATCTCAGGATTTGACAAATATTTTCAAATTGCACCATGTTTTAGAGATGAAGACTCAAGAGCAGATAGAAGTCCAGGTGAATTTTATCAACTTGATTTAGAAATGTCATTTGTAGAACAAGAAGACGTATTTAATATAGTTGAAAAATTAATGACAAGTTTATTTAAAAAATTTTCGTCAAAAAAATTATTATTCGAAAAATTTCCAAAAATTACATATGAAGAAACTATGTTAAAATATGGCACAGATAAACCCGATCTAAGGAATCCATTAATTGTAAATGATCTAACAGATATTTTTACTCGTGAAGATGTAGAATTTGATATATTTAAAAAATTAGTCAAATCTGGTTCAAAAGTTAGATCAATAGTTGTAAAAAATACAAAAGATAAACCAAGAAGTTTTTTTGATAATATTGATAAATGGGCAAAGGAACAAGGGGCTTCGGGCTTAGCTTATTTTACTTTTGAAAAGCAAAAAAATATTTCTGGAAAGGGACCAGTGGGCAAATTTTTTTCAGAAAATTCTCTTAAAGAAATAATGAAAATTACTTCAGCGGAAATCGGAGATAGTATATTTTTAGCGTGCGGAAAAATAAAAGAAGTTGAAAAAATAGCAGCTCTTGCAAGAGATAAGATTGCAAAAGATCTAAATTTAATTGACGAAGATAAATTTGCTTTTTGTTGGATTGTGGACTACCCAATGTTTGAATTAGATGATTTAACAAATAAAATTAAATTTAGTCACAATCCATTTTCTATGCCGCAAGGTGATATAAAAAATATCAATTTTAAAAAACCCCTGAATATAAAAGCATACCAATATGATATAGTGTGTAATGGAGTTGAGTTATCTTCAGGAGCAATTAGAAATCATGTTCCAGATTTGATGTATAAATTATTTGAAATAGCCGGATATGATAAAAAAAAAGTTGACGAGAAATTTAGCGGCATGATTAATGCCCTAAGCTATGGTGCACCACCACATGGTGGTATTGCTCCAGGCATAGACAGAATTGTTATGTTATTAGCTAATGAAAAAAATATCAGAGAAGTAACTATGTTTCCAATGAATCAAAACGCAGAAGATTTAATGATGAAAGCACCCTCAACTGTTAGCGATGAGCAGTTAAAAGAGCTAGGGATTTCTTTGAAAAAGAAATAATATTATTTTTTACCTTTAAGACTAATTCTTATATCAGAGAGATCTACCAGTTTTTTTTTGTAGTTATTTCTTACAAAACCCTTGCTGGTAATATCTTTTACTATTTTTAAAAATTGATTTTGATCATCAGAAACTTCTTCAGAATTTTTTTCATTTTGTTTTTCTATGTTTCCAATAGAAGGAGTGTGAGCCAAATCTTCCCTATTTAAATATGAAATTGCCAATTCTCTAAATATATAATCTAATATTGAAGTAGCACTTAAAATTCTATCATTACCAAATACTTTTCCTGAGGGTTCAAATTTTGTATCTACATAGGCGTTTACAAATTCATCTAGCGGAACTCCGTATTGTAAACCTAATGAAATAGCAATAGCAAAATTGTTCATTAAGGCTTTTACCAACTCACCTTCTTTACTTGTATCAATAAAAATTTCTCCAATTTTACCATCCTCGTATTCACCCGTGTGTAAATATATTTTGTGATTTCCTATAGAGGCTTTTTGAATATATCCCTTACGCCTATCTGGCATACTAAATCTTTTTTCAATAGATTCATTTATTTTTTTATGCAATGATTTTTTATCTTTTAAGCTAGCATTCTCTTGAGGATTTAGATCTTTTTTTAACAACAATGATTCGTTTGAAGTTTTATTTTTATCAGAATGATCTAAATTTTTTGTTTTTCTACTATCAAATTTAATATCCAAAATTTCAAATTTTCCATCTTCTCTTTTATCTAGATTTTTTAAATCATTATCCTGGATACTATCTAAATAATGGCTTATCTTTATGCTGCAAGTATAATATGTTTCTACCAAATATTTTGACATATATCTTATTTTTATAATTAAATATTTTTTTTGAGTCTAATATTAGATAATGTATATACATTTATAATTTTTAGTCTAATTGATTTTTTGCAATTAAGAATTGAAAAAAAAATAAAAAAATTATGTTGACATTTATAAAAGAAATTTTCACTTGGTGGAATCGTCAGACTTTGGGCACAAGAATATTTACGATTTTAAATGGAAGACTAGTTGGAGAAGACGAACATGGAAATAAATATTATGAAAATAAAAAAGGAAAAAGATGGATTATATACAAAGATGAGATCGAAGCATCAAAAATTCCCGAAGAATGGTATTCTTGGATTCATAATATAAAAAACAAAATTGAAAATCAGCATATTTTAAAAAAATACAAATGGCAAAAAAAACACCAAGACAATCTTACAGGTACAGAAAAGGCATATCACCCAAGCAAAAATAAAAATGAAGTTAGAAAAAAATACAAAACTTGGAAAATATAATAAATTTTATCAGATAACTTTATTTATTTTATTTATTTTTATTAGTCCAGTTAATAGCAAAGAAATTTTGGAAGGCAGCTATTTAGAAGTAAAAATTTTGGATAAAGTTAGTTCAAAAAATACAACTTTAACTTTAAAGATTGGAAAAGAAAAAAAATTTCAAAATTTAGTATTAAAATCTGAGAAATGTAAAAATTCAGAATTTGATGATAATCCAGATATTACTGCCTATTTACAAGTGAAGGATTTAAACACCAAAGATAATGATAAAGTTTTTATATTTAATGGTTGGACATTTGCTTCTAGCCCTTCCCTTAAACCTTTTGATCATCCTGTATATGATATTTGGATCACTAAGTGTTTTAACTAGATAATTTTTTCTTTATCTAACCAAGAAACATTAAAATCAGATTCTTTAAATTTCTTATGATTTAACAATTTTTTATGTAATTCAATTGTTGTTGTAATTCCTTCAATTATAAACTCATCTAGACTTCTGTACATTCTTTGAATAGCTTCTGTTCTATTTCTTCCATGGCAAATTAATTTACAAATCATACTGTCATAGTAAGGAGTTACATTATAACCTTGATATATTGCTCCATCCACTCTTGTTCTAAATCCTGAGGGCTGATGGCACATAGTTATTCTTCCTGGTGAAGGCTGGAAATTTTTACTTGGATCTTCAGCATTAATTCTGCATTCAATAGCATGTCCCCTAGGGTTAATATCGTTTTGATTCAAAGCAGTATCACCAGTAAAAGCAATATTAATTTGTTCTTTAATTATATCTATTCCTGTAACCATTTCAGTAACAGGGTGTTCTACCTGAACTCTTGTGTTCATTTCAAGGAAATAAAATTTTCCATCTTCATAAATAAATTCTACAGTTCCCGCACCTTCGTATCCAATTTGGCTTACCATATTAACTGTTTTTTCAAATAAATCTTTTCTAATACTATTATTTAAAATTGGACTAGGAGTTTCTTCAATTAATTTTTGATGTCTTCTTTGTACAGAACAATCTCTTTCATGAAGATGAACAGTTCTATTTTTTCCAGATAAAACCTGAACCTCGATATGTCTAGGATTTTGAAAAAATTTTTCTATGTAAACTTCATCATTACCAAAATATTTTTTTGCTTCAGTTTTGGCAGCCAAAAATAATTTTTCAAATTCATTCATATTATTAACAATTTTCATTCCTTTACCACCTCCACCACCGGCTGCTTTAATTAATATAGGAAAATTTATTTTTTTAACCACTTCCTCCGCTTTATTCAAATCTGAAACGCCGCCATCAGAACCTTCAATAACTGGAAGACCATATTTTTTTGCTATTTTTTTTGCTTCAATTTTATCTCCCATCATTTTTATTAATTTTGAGGATGGACCAATAAATTTAATTTTATTCTCTTCTAATATTTTAGCAAATTCAGCATTCTCAGACAAAAAACCATATCCAGGATGAACAGCTTCAGCATTTGTTAATTCTATTGCTGACATTATAGCTGGAATATTCAAGTAACTATTTAGAGGCTGCGAAGATCCTACACAAACACTTTCATCTGCTAATCTTACATGCATACTGTTTTTATCGACATCAGAGTGTATTGCAACTGTAGAAATTCCCCATTCTTTACATGCTCTTATAATTCTAACTGCTATTTCACCACGATTGGCAATTAAAATTTTTTTAAACATTAATCGATAACTACAAGTATTTGGCCAAATTCAACTGGTTGGCCATCTTCAACAGAAACTTCTTTAACAACGCCATCAAGCGTAGAAGGTACATGATTCATAGTTTTCATTGCTTCAACGATCATTATTGTGTCACCTTTTTTAATTTTTTTTCCAATTTCAACAAATTTTTTTGCTCCTGGCTCAGGTGCCAAATAAGCTGTTCCAACAATAGGACTAGTTACAGTTTTTGATTTATCAATTTCCTCGGTTTCAACAACTTCACTATTTATGATTTCTTTTTCGTTAATCGACTTCTTTAAATCTTCTAAAACCTGAATCAATTTTCTTACAATTTTTTTATCTATTTCCATTTTTTAGTAATTCATGCATTGCATTTATGGCCAAAATATAACCATTAGAACCCAAACCACAAATTATTCCAGTAACTACACCACTCAAAAAAGATTTATGTCTAAACTCCTCTCTTTTGTAAATGTTTGACATATGCAATTCTATGCTAGGTTTTTTTAGTATAGATAAAGCATCTCTAATTGCTACCGAAGTATGGGTAAAACCAGCCGCATTAATAATTAATCCATCATACTTGTTTCTTGCTTCTTGTATTATTGTAACAATTTCCCCTTCGATATTTGATTGCTTGAAATCTAAATTTATGTCTAGTTCTTTAGATTTGTCTAAGCAGATTTTTTTTAACTGTTCAAAAGTTATTGATCCATATTGTGATTGTTCTCTTTCTCCTAATAGATTAAGATTTGGACCATTAATAATTAATATATTCACTAAGCTTCTTATATATTATGAAAAAAAAAAATAAAATAAAAATTAAATTAAATGGAAAAATTCTATTTATTGCTGAAAAAACTACTGTCCACAGTTTAGTTAATACACTAAATTTACCTTTAAATAAAATTGCAATTGAAAAAAATAGAAAAATACTAGATAAAAAAAATCTAAAAAAAATTATATTAAACAACAGAGATGAAATTGAAATAGTTCATTTTATCGGTGGTGGCTGATGAATAAAAAAGATTATTTTTATATTGCTAACAAAAGATTTCTATCAAGATTGATAGTGGGCACAGGTAAATATAAAAATATGTCGGAATGTGCAAAAGCAATAAGTGTTTCAGGTGCAGAAATAGTTACTGTTGCAGTAAGAAGAGTAAACATAAGTGATAAATCCAAACCTTTGCTTATGGATTATATAGATCCAAAAAAAATAACTTATTTACCAAACACTGCCGGTTGTTTTACATCTGAAGAGGCCCTAAGAACCTTGAGACTTGCTAGAGAAATAGGAGGATGGAAACTAGTAAAATTAGAAGTTTTAGGTGATAAAAAAAATTTATTTCCAGATATGATTGAAACATTAAAATCAACTGAGATTTTAAGTAAAGAAGGATTTAAAGTAATGGTATATTGTAATGACGACCCTTTAATGGCAAAAAGATTGGAAAATGCAGGAGCAGTTTCAATAATGCCGCTAGCGGCACCAATAGGATCTGGTCTTGGGATTCAAAATAAACTTAACATTAAGATTATCAGACAAGAAACAAAGCTACCTTTAATAATAGATGCGGGAATTGGTCAAGCTTCTGATGCATGTGTTGCAATGGAGTTGGGATGTGATGGAGTTTTAATAAATACAGCTATTGCTAAAGCAAAAAATCCTTTCAAAATGGCAGAAGGAATGAAGCTAGCTGTTATTGCAGGTAGACAGTCTTTTCTTTCGGGAAGAATTAAAAAAAACTATTTAGGAAACGCATCCTCCCCCAAATCAGGCCTAATTTAGTTTTTTTTTATAAAATTTTTTTTTAAAATATTTTTTTTTCTTAAATTTGTGTTTTCCAGGTTTTATATTAATAATCTTTTTATTTTCTGTAGAACTTGGATCTATTTTCTTTAGTTCAATAATTTTTTCTAATTTTTCAATTGTTTTTTTTGTTTTTGACAAAAAATTAATTTTATATTCGGCTGGGCTCAGATGTTCATTAGATTCAATATTTATTTTTAACTTATTTTTTTTTTCAAAATATTCTATATTTTTTAGAAAATAATTTTCTATAAATTGAGAAACTTTTTTATTTACCTCAACTTTGATAATTTTTGCTTTGTTTTCAAGTGACTTTAGTTCTAAAATTTTTAATAATTTTAATACAAATGATTCATCAGTTAATTTAATATTCCATCTAACGTGACTTTCTCTTAATCTTTGTCTTGACATTTCAAGAAGACCAAAATTGCTAATCCTTCCAATCTGAATTCTGGCTCTATCCAAACGACATTTTTCTTTAAGTTTTCTTTCAACTTGTCTTCTATTTCCATAATTCAACATATCTATAAAATCTATGATAATTAAACCTGAAAGCTCTCTTAGCTTTATTTGCCTAGCAATTTCTTCTGTAGCTTCGAGATTTGTATCTAAAGCTGTGCTTTCAACATTCTTTTGTTTTATTGATTTTCCAGAATTTACATCTATTGATATTAAAGCTTCGGTTGGATTGATAACCAAATATCCTCCAGAGGCAAGTTTTACTTTGGTTTCAAATACTTCTAACAGTTTTGCTTCAATTTTTTCTTTTATAAATAATGGAATTTTATCTCGATGTTTTTTTATTTTTTTTACATGACTAGGCAATATTAGTTTCATATAGTTTTTTGCTTTTTGATAACCATCATTTCCTTCTATGGTAATTGATTGAGTTTGGTCATCATATGTATCTCTAAGTGTTCTTTTTATTATATCGCTTTCTTTATGAACCAATGCTGGAGCACTGGAATTAATAGCTTTTTCTTTAATTGAATCCCATACTTTAAGTAAATTTTTTAAATCACCATCAATTTCATTTTTTGTTTTGTTTGATCCAGCAGTTCTAACTATTATCCCGGCTTCTTTGGGAATTGATATTTCATTAAGGATATTTCTTATTTTTTTTCTTTCAGCAGGATTAAATATTTTTCTTGATATACCACCACCCTTTGGAGTGTTAGGCATTAAAACAATGTATTTTCCAGCTATAGATATAAAAGTACTCAAGGCAGCACCTTTAAGTCCTCTTTCATCCTTTAAAACTTGAATTAGAATTATTTGGTTTGGTTTTATTACCTCTTGAATTTTGTATTTTCTAGAAGGATATTTTTTTCGAGTATTATTTGATTCAATATTTTCTTCTTGTAATTTTTCAATTTCTTCATTTTCTTTTAAATCTATATTTTCATCTTGTATGATTTCATGTTCTTTTTCTTCACTTTGTTTTTGAAGTTCTTCTCTAGCTTTTTCTTCTTCTTTCTTAATTATTTCCAAATCACTTTTCGGAAGCTGGTAATAGTCTGACTGGATATCATTAAAAGAAAGAAATCCATGTCTTTCTCTTCCAAAATCTACAAAAGCAGCTTGAAGAGATGGTTCAACTCTACTTACTTTTCCTAGATAAATATTATTTTTTATTAAACTATTGTTTAAACTTTCGTACTCGTAATCTTCAATGTTTTCATCATTCTTAAGTACAACTCTAGTTTCATTCGGATGCGAAGCATCAATATATAAATTCTTTGCCATAATTTTTGATTGTTTATTTTCATTTAATTATTCTTAATTATTTAATTCTGTGCCTTAACATTAACAAATTCGTAAAATAATTTATAGTAAAATGAGCAAATATATAAAAAAAATTCTACTATTGGTTTTAACTGTAGGAATTGCGTTTTTAACAACAGTTATAGTAATTTTATGGGTATTTTCTAATAAACTACCAGATTACAAGTTTTTAAAAAATTATAAACCACCGGTTTCAAGCAAACTTTACTCAGGTACAGGTGACCTCGTAAGTGATTTTTCATCTGAAAACAGAATTTTTATTCCATTTGAAGCAATTCCAAAAAAGGTAATTCATTCATTTTTATCCGCTGAAGACAAAAATTTTTTTACTCACCCAGGAGTAGATGCTAAGGGTATAATAAGAGCAATAATAAAAAATGTATCAAACGTATTATATTCTAAAAGACTAGAAGGCGCTTCCACAATAACCCAACAAGTTGCAAAAAATTTTTTACTTTCTAACGAAGTAAGCATAGAAAGAAAAATTAAGGAGGCGATTCTTGCATTTAGAATTGAAAGAGCTTTATCAAAAAAAAGAATATTAGAACTTTATTTAAATCAAATTTATCTTGGTCATGGATCTTATGGAATAGCTTCAGCAAGCTTGCAATATTTTGATAAACCAATAAGAGAATTAAATTACAGTGAAGCAGCACTGTTAGCCGCATTACCAAAAGCACCCAGTAGATACAATCCATTCAAAAATGCCGAATTAGCAAAATATAGAAGGAATCTCGTAATTAAAAATTTGTTCGATAATTCTTATATTGATAAAAATGAATATGATAAATTAATTAATTCTAAAATTATATTAAAAAAAAGAAAAAAATTTTTTTTAGAAGATTCTAGATATTAC
The DNA here is from genome assembly GCA_902587315.1 of uncultured Pelagibacteraceae bacterium. Classification (GTDB taxonomy): domain Bacteria; phylum Pseudomonadota; class Alphaproteobacteria; order Pelagibacterales; family Pelagibacteraceae; genus Pelagibacter. The sequence goes on along the minus strand of CACIKW010000011.1, from coordinate 7,647 downwards.
GTTGAAGATGTAAGAAAATCTATTGTCGATAAATATGGTTTTGATAAAGTTTATAAGCAAGGTTTTAATATAAAAACACCTATAAACTTAGAACTTCAAAAAATTGCAACCAAATCTTTACGAGAAGGATTAATTTTATACGACCACAGAAAAAGATGGAGAGGACCTATAAGAAATATAAAATATTCAAACAATTGGATAAAAAATTTGGATAAATTTAAACTTGAAAAATCTATAGGGTGGAAAATATCAATAGTAAGAAAAATAAATCGTGATCACATTGAAATAGAAACTTCTGACAAAAACATAGGACAAATAAAATATGAAGATATTAAATGGAAAAAAAAAGATTGGAGCAATATTATTAAAAAAGGAGATATAATTTATAGTGAAAAAATAAAAGATAATTACTATACACTAAGACAGCTACCAAAGGTAAATGGTGCAGTAGTGGTAATAGATCCATTTACCGGAAGAGTGTTAGCTTTAACGGGAGGATTTAGTTTTAAGAAAAGCGAATTTAATAGAGCCACACAAGCGTTAAGACAACCTGGTTCAGCTTTCAAACCTTTTGTTTATGCATTGGCATTAGAAAATAATTTTACACCTTCAACATTAATTTTAGATGCACCAGTAGTTCTGGACCAAGGAGAAGATTTAAAAATGTGGAAACCAGAAAATTATGGAAAAAAATTTTATGGGCCATCAACGATGAGAACAGGCCTTGAAAAATCAAGGAATCTTATGACAGTTAGAATTGCACAAGAATTAGGATTAAAAAAAATTACTCAGTTTTCAAAAAAATTAAATATTTATAAGAATCCCGAAGAATTACTATCAATTTCACTAGGATCTGCAGAAACTACTTTATTAAAATTAACATCAGCATACTGTTCTTTTGTAAATGGAGGAAAGTTAATTAAACCAATTTTTATTGATAGAATTCAAGATAGCGAAGGAAACACTATTTTTAATTCTGAAGAAAGAACATGTAACAATTGTAATGCAATTTCTTATCTAGGAAATAAATATCCAGAAATTAAAGATAACTTTGTTCAAATATTTTCCGAAGAAACTGCTTATCAATTGACTTCTATGTTGGAGGGTGCGGTTCAGAGAGGAACAGCAAAAGGTTTAAAAAACTTAAATTTAAATCTTGGTGGCAAAACAGGAACAACAAATGAAAATACTGATGCTTGGTTCATAGGTTTTACATCTAATATGGTCGTAGGAGTATATGTAGGATCTGATGATCCTAAAAGTTTAGGAAAAATAGAAACAGGTGCAAGAGCAGCAATGCCTATATTTAAGTCATTTGTTAAAAAAGCAGTAAATAAAAAAGATGCTAGACCATTTAAAGTTGCAAAAAATATAAAAATGATGGTTATTGATCCTGTTACTGGAAAAAAAGCAAAATTTGGATCCAAACAAACAATAATTGAGGCATATAAAAAAGAAAACATAGAAAATTTAAATTTTGATTTAAATAGTAATTTAAAATATAGATTTAACAAACATAATATATTACAGTTTTATTAAATGACCGATATTATAAATCACAAAGAAGAAATAAATAAAATTAATCAAAGAATAAAGGAGTATCTTTGATAAAAACAATATTTTTTCCAAACTAGAATCTATAAATAAAAAAATTCAAGAGCCCGATTTTTGGTCAAACAATCAAGAGGCAGAAAAAATTTTAAGAAAAAAAAAAAATTTAGACGAACTTGTAAACAGTTATAATTCCAGTGTTAGCGACTATAGTGATAACTTAGAATTATTTGATTTAGCTAAAAATGAGGGAAACGAAAGTGTAAAAAAAGAAATTTTAAATAATTTTAAGGACTTGTATTTAAGATCAAAAAAAAATGAGATCAAATGCTTTCTTTCAAGGGAAACAGATATTTTTAATTGTTATATAGAAATACACGCAGGTGCAGGAGGAACTGAAAGCCAAGATTGGGCAGAAATGTTAAGACGTATGTATATGAAATGGGCAGGGAATAAAAACTACAAAAATACGTTAATTAGCGAACATAAAGGAGAAGAAGCAGGTATTAAATCTTCTACAATAAAAATAGAAGGAGATTATGTATATGGCCTTTTAAAATTAGAATCTGGTATTCACAGACTTGTTAGAATTTCTCCTTTTGATTCCGGTGCAAGACGACACACAAGTTTTGCAAGTGTGTGGGTTTACCCTGTCATTGAAAACAACATTAAAGTAGAAATACTAGAAAAGGACTTAAGGATAGATACTTACAGATCTAGTGGAGCCGGTGGGCAACATGTAAACACTACCGATAGTGCAGTTAGAATAACACATTTACCAACCAAAATTGTTGTTCAATGCCAAAACGAAAGATCACAACACAAAAATAAAGAAACTTGTATGAATATGTTGAAGGCAAGGCTTTATGAACATGAAATAAAAAAAAAAGAAAAAGAAGAAAAGAATATTGAGGATTCGAAATCGGATATAGGATGGGGTCATCAAATTAGATCTTATGTTTTACATCCATACAGAATGGTAAAAGATAACAGAACAAGTTATGAAAGCTCAAGTCCTGAAAAAATACTAGATGGAGATTTAGACGGTTTTATAGAAAGCAGTCTTTATAATTTAAATGGCTAAATTTATAAAAATTTTATTTTATACATTTGCAAGCACAATTGTTATCTGGGCCATTTTGGCAATCATGCTTGCTTCAATTGGTTTAGAAACCAAAAGATTTAATCCTATAATCATCGAACAAGTAAAAAAATATAATAAAGATTTAAATTTAGATATTAAAAAAGTAAAAGTTTATCTACATATTGGAATAGCTAATTTAAAAAATCCTAAATTAAGAATTAGCTCTAAAAATCCAACATTAATTCTAGATAAAAATAAAATAGAATTAAAGATATTAGAAACAGAAATTGATATTTTTTCTTATTTTAAAGATAATTTTGTAATAGAAGATTTATCGTTTATTACAAAAGATAATAAAATTAATGATTTAATCTCAATTGCAGCATTAGAAAGACCTTCATTAATTATTTACAATATATTTATTAAAAAAGGATATGCAGATTTTGATGGTTTTTTAAATTTTGACAAAGACGGAAAAATTAAAAATTATAAAATTAATGGTAAAATCAAAAACACAGAATTAAAATATAATAAAAAATATCATCTTAAAAATATAAATTTTTATTTTACAAATCAAAAAAAAGGAACCATTATAAATAATGCTGAATTTAATTATAAAAAAATAAAATTTTTATCAGAAAGAATATCAATAATTAACACTGAGAGAATAAATGTTGAAGGAGATATTAAAAGTGAAAAAGCTCCAATTAATTTAAATGAATTTAAAGATTTATTTGAAAAAGATTTAAATTTTATTAAAGATCAAGAAATTAAATTTGAAACAAAAAATAAATTTTCTTTTAAAATTGACAAAGGAAAAATTAGTAAATTAAAATATTCATCAGAAATAAATTTAGAAAATATAATTTTAAATCCAAAAAATAAGTTATTTAAAAATTATTTTAAAAATTATAAAGATTTTATTTCATTAAAAAATAATTCATTAAAATTAAATTATGAAAATGAAAATATAAATATAGAAGGAAGAAGTGAATATTCTTTCGACACATCATATGATAAGATCAAATATAAAATAAATCAGGAACAAAGCTGGTATAATTTTTTTACCACTATTAACTTTGATAACAATTCAATAAATATTAAACCAATTGCTTATAGCAAAGATAAAAATAAAAAATCTAGTTTGGAATTAAACGGTTCATACAACTGGCTTCAATATAAATTTAATGAAATTATATACAATGAAGGGAAAAATTTTTTTAAAGCTAAAGATTTAATTTTAGATAAATATTTAAAAATAATAGATATGAATAAAGTTAGCATCGATTATTTAAATGATAATGATAAACAAAATAAAATTGATATAGAAAAAGACTTAACTCATTATAATGTAAATGGTATATCTTTTGATAGTTACAAGCTTATAAACGATATTTTACTGCCCGATAGTGAAAAAAATTTTTTAGATAATTTTGATCTAAAAGAACAAACAAAATTCATGATTTTTATAAATAAAGTTTATTTAGATGATAAAAACTTTTCAAAAAACTTAACTGGCAATCTATTAATTAAAAAAAATAAAGTTAATAATTTAAAATTAACCTCTGATTTTGAAAATAATGGAAAATTTAAGCTAGAAATTAAAACTCTTGCAAATAAGAAAAAAACTACATCATTTTATTCTGACAATGCAGAACCTTTTGTTAAACATTTTTCATTTATTAAAGGTTTTAAAGAGGGTAAAATTGATTTTTTTTCAGTTAAAGAAAAAAATCATTCTAATTCAAACTTAAATATATTTGACTTCAAAGTTAAAGAAATGCCAGCTTTAACTAAATTGTTATCTTTAGCATCACTTCAAGGTATTGCAGATATAATGACTGGAGAAGGAATAAGATTTGACGTGTTTGATATGAAATTTACAAACAAAAAAGATATAATGGTTATTGATGAAATTTATTCAATAGGACAAGCAATATCAATTCTAATGTCTGGTTATATTGAAAATGATAATCTAGTTAGTTTAAGAGGAACTTTGGTTCCAGCTACCACTGTTAATAAAACTATAGCCAAGATACCTGTGCTTGGAGATATTTTAATAGGAAAAAAAACCGGGGAAGGTGTTTTTGGTGTGAGTTTTAAAATAAAAGGTCCACCAAAAGAATTAAAAACAACAGTCAATCCAATAAAAACATTAACACCAAGATTTATTACAAGAACATTAGAAAAAATAAAAAAAAATAATTAGATTAATTTAACTATAACATGTTTTTTTTTTCCAAGAGATAATTTTAAATTATTTTCATTATTAAAAGTATTTAAGGAAATATTTAATTGTTCATCTTCTATTGTTATATTGTTAATTTTAATTCCTTTATTTTTTATCATTCTTCTAACCTCACCTTTTGAACTTAATAAATTTGAAGCAACAACAAGGTCAATTATATTAAAACCATTATCAAATTTTTCTTTATCAATTTTAATTGTTGGTAAACCATCTCCAACTAATTTATTTTCAAAAGTACTTTTAGCGGTTTGTTCTGCTTTATTAGCAGCAATTTTTCCATGTAACATTGTAGTAGCTTCATTAGCTAATAATATTTTAAGCTTATTTATGTCATTACTTTTAATTGAATCAATTTTTTTTGTATCTAAATCAGTAAAAAATTTTAGAAATTTTATAACATCTCTATCGTCAGTATTTCTCCAAAATTGCCAATAATCATACGAAGAAAAAAGTTTACTATCTAACCAAATTGCACCTTTTTCTGTTTTACCCATTTTTTGTCCAGAAGCCAAAGTAATTAAAGGTGTAGTTAATCCAAAAACTTGTTTGTTTAAATGTCTTTTGATTAAATCAACTCCACTAACTATATTGCCCCATTGATCTGATCCACCTATTTGTAATAAACAGTTTTTATTTTTATTTAGTTCCAAAAAATCATATGCTTGTAAAATCATATAATTAAACTCCATATAACTTAAAGACTGCTCTCTTTCTAATCTAAGCTTAACACTATCAAAACTTAACATTTTATTGATAGTAAAATGTTTTCCAATATCCCTTAAAAATTTTATGTAATTTAATTTACCTAACCATTTATAGTTGTTTATAAATATTGGTTTTGTTTTTGGATCTTTAGTTTTTAAAAACATTTTAAAAACTTTTTCTATATTTTTAATATTTTTTTCAATTATCTTTTCTGATAAAATTTTTCTTGTTTCTTCTTTTCCTGAAGGGTCTCCAATTCGAGTAGTTCCACCACCCATTAAAACAATTGGCTGGTGTCCATACCTTTGTAACAATCTTAAGCACATTATTTGCATTAGGCTTCCAACATGTAGGCTAGGAGCCGTACAATCAAAACCTATATAGGCTCTAATTTTCTTTTTATTCATTAAAAGGCTTAATTCTTCAAAATTAGTGCATTGATTAAAGTATTCTCTTTTTTTAAATTCTTCTAAGTATGAATTCTCCATATTTTTTAAAAACAGTGTAGAATCAATATACTTTATTTAATTTAATTAAAAAATACATATGAGCAAAAAGTATTTAAGCCTAGGTTTAATGAGCGGTACATCAATGGATGGTGTTGATGTATCAATAATACAATCGGACGGAAAAACGAATTATAAGGTAATTATAGACAAGTATTTTAGATATTCTAAAGAAATTTATCAAAATTTAACAGATACCAGAGATAAAATAAAAAATTTAAAAGACTTAAAAAAATATGAAGAAGAATTAAAGATAACTGAAGAAGAGATAACACAATTTCATGCTAAAGTTGTTGAGAAAATTCTAAAGAAAACAAAAAAAAATATTGATTTTATTGGTTTTCATGGACAAACAATTTTTCATGATCCTAGACAAAAGGTTTCTAAACAGTTAGGGGATGGCAAACTTTTATCGAAAATAACAAAAAAAAAGGTTGTTTATCAATTTAGACAAAATGATATAAAAAATGGTGGGCAAGGCGCTCCATTAACTCCAATTTTTCATCAACTAATAATAAAAAAATATAAATTAAAGTTACCAGCTTTAATATTAAATATTGGAGGAATTACAAATGCGACTTGGAAGAAACCTGGTTGTAATATAATTAGCCATGATATTGGACCTGGAAACTGCTTGATTGACAAATGGATAAGGCTTAATTCAAAAAATAAATATGATAAAAATGGAACTCTTGCAAAAAAAGGAACTATAAACAAAGGACGATTACAATATTTATTTAATTATTATAATAAAATGGGATTAAAAAATTATTCATCCTACGATGTTTATGATTTTAATGCACAAATTCAATATTTAAAAGGTTTATCTCTAAAGGATGGAGCAGCAACTTTAAATGAATATACAGCAGAAATATTATGTAGAAAAATTTTTGAATCTAAACCATTATTTATTGCAAATATTTTATTTTCTGGAGGAGGTAGAAAAAATAAATTTTTAATCAAAACTATAGAAAAAAAAATTAAGTATCCAATAAATTTAATTGACAAATATGGAATAAATGGAGACTTTGTAGAGTCCCAAGCATTTGCTTATTTGGCGATTAGGTCTTTTTTAAAATTACCAATTTCTTTTCCAGAAACCACAGGTGTCAACAAACCTTGCACTGGTGGAATTATTATAAAAAAATATTAGTATATTGCTATTTCTTTTTCGATATATTTATTTAAACTACTCATTAATTGCTTATCATGTTTGGCAAAAAAATGATTTGCTTCTGAGATTGCATTAAATTCAACTTTTATTCCTTTTTGGGAACTTAATCTTTTATTTAAATCATTTATACTTTCAATTGGAACTAATTCGTCTTTCTTTCCATGTATAACTATTCCTGATGTAGGACATGGAGACAAAAAAGAAAAATCATAAACATTAGGCTGAGGAGATATTGTGGCAAATCTATTTATTTCGGGTCTTCTCATTAGCAACTGCATAGCTATTAAAGAGCCAAAAGAAAAACCAGCAATCCAACATTGTGAATTATCAAAATTTTCTCTTTCTAACCAATCCAATGCGGCTGCTGCATCAGCCAATT
>CACIKW010000010.1 GCA_902587315.1 uncultured Pelagibacteraceae bacterium | reverse complement strand
AAAGACAAAAAAAAATTTTTTTATATTTATAAAATTTACATAAATCAAATTTCAAATCTATTAAAAATTTTAGGAATAAATATAAACACAGTCCCAGTTCTCGATTTATTTATAAAAAATTCACATAAAATTATTAGCGACAGATCTTTCTCTTCTAATCCAAATATTGTTTCTACTATAGGCGATTTGTTTATTGATCAGTTTCATCAAAACGGAATAGGAACTGTCATTAAGCACATTCCTGGACATGGACTCTCTAAAGTTGATAGCCATTTTAAATTGCCTATTATTAAAAAGGACCTAAAATATTTAATGAAACATGACTTTCATTCATTTAAGAAAAAAAATTCTCCGTTTTCTATGACCGCACATATAATTTACAATAAAATTGACCCAAAATATCCAGCAACTCATTCTAGAGAAATAATAAAATTAATAAGAAACAAAATAGGATATAAAAATATTTTGCTATCAGATGACATATCAATGAAAGCCCTTAAATTTTCTATTGCAAAAAACACAATTCAAGCATTTACCGCAGGTTGTAATATAGTTATGCATTGTAACGGCAAATTGAAAGAAATGACCATTGTTGCTAATAACTCACCTCGTATTGATAATTTTATATTAAAAAAAACATATCAATTTTATGATATTATAAGTTAAAATTACTTATGCAGTTAGAAAATTCAAATGATTTTAATGTAAATATTGAAAATTATAGTGGACCGTTGGATGTTTTGCTAAATTTAGCAAAATCACAAAAAGTTGATTTAGAAAAAATATCTATATCTAAATTGGCAGATCAATTTCATGAATTCATCACCAAAGTCACTAACCTAAATTTAGAAATAGCTTCAGAATATTTACTTATGGCAACCTGGTTGACATATTTAAAATCAAAGCTTTTGTTACCTGAAAATGAAGAAGAAGAATTTAAAGCTCTAGAAGTTGCTGAAAAATTAAAACTTCAATTAAAAAGACTTGAGCTTATAAGACTTTTATCTGATCAAATGTTAAAAAGAAATAGATTGGGCAGAGATATTTTTTTGAGAGGTGCCAAAAGAAATGTTAGATCAATATACAATGCAAAGTACTCAACCACATTATTTGAACTACTAAAAGCTTATTCATCAATAGTTATGACTAAAGATTTTCAAAGAATAAATATTCCTAAATTACCAGTTTTTACAATGGAAGAAGGAATCAGGCAAATTAAAAAATTTTACGGCAAACTTCATGATTGGAAAAATATTCAAGATTTAATTCCAAAAAATTTTTTAAAATCAAAAAATTTAAAGAGAACTGGCCTATCAGGTTTGTTTGCCGGTTCTTTAGAACTCGCAAAAGAAGGAAATATATATATTAAACAATCTGAATTATTTAGTAAAATTTTTATTAAGGAAAATAATGAGTAAATTAAAAAAAAACAATGTCGTCAATTTCCCAAACAATTTAAGCCAAATAGAAAGGGAAGTTGAAGCAATATTATTCTCTGCTGCAGAGCCACTTGATATTGATACCATAGATTCTAAAATATCAAAAAAAACCAATGTTAGAAAAATTTTAGAAAAACTTCAGAATTTATACTCAAATAGAGGAATAAATTTAGTTTGTATTTCAGAAAAATGGTCTTTTAGAACTGCTAGTAATTTATCTGAATTAATGTCGAAACAAGAAACTGTTGAAAAGAAACTATCTAAAGCAGCTATTGAAACTTTAGCTATAATAACTTATCACCAACCTGTTACAAGAGCTGAAATTGAAGAAATAAGAGGAGTAGCATTTGGTACAAATACTTTAGAAATTTTAATGGAACTTAATTGGGTTAAACCTTTTGGTAGAAAAGATGTTCCGGGTAAACCAATACAATATGGCACAACAGATGATTTTTTAAGTCATTTTAATTTACAAAAATTGTCAGATTTACCAACTGTTGATGAGTTGGGTTCCGCTGGATTAATAGATGCAACTAATATTAATTCTGAAATTTTTGGCACTGGTAAGTTCTATAAAGAAAAAGAACAGGAAAAAAAAGAAAATATATATTCAAATATCGATGAAATGTTGGATAGCACTTTAAATAAAGACGAAAAGAACTAAAAAGACACTTTAAAAATTAGGATATAGAGGATATAACATTAATTTATGAGCATAGGATTTTGGCAAATAGCAATTGTGGTAATTTTGGTTGTATTACTTTTTGGAAGAGGAAAAATCTCAAGTTTAATGGGCGATGTCGCTAAAGGGATAAAGAGTTTTAAAAAGGGAATGTCAACAGATTCAATCGATGATAATAACCAAAAAAATATATCCGAAGAACAAAACTCAAATAATCAAGACAATAATAAAACAGACTAAATTTAATGCCACAGATTGGCTGGTTTGAAATACTAATTATAGTATCAATTTCAATAATAGTAATTGGTCCCAAAGACTTTCCATATGTGTTAAAAAAAATAGGGTCTTGGATATCATCAACAAAAAAATATGTTAATAATTTCCAAAAACAAATTTCAGATCTAGATAAAGAAATAGTAGATCAAAATAATGAAACAAATACTGATAAAGAAAGTGAAAAAAATAAAGAATAAATGGAAAGCAATCAAGCAGAAACTGGTTTTTTTAGCCACCTTAAGGAATTAAGAGAAAGACTCATCCATTCAATAATATTTTTGTCTATAATATTTGTTATTAGCTATTATTATTCAGAAAACATATATGGTTTTTTAGTTAGCCCATATGCCGAAGCAGTTAAAGAAAGTAATTTAGATAGAAGATTGATTTTTACAGCACTTCAAGAAACTTTTTTAACATATTTAAAAGTTTCATTCTTTACGGCATTTTTTATTACAAGTCCTTATATACTTATTCAAGTTTGGAAATTTATTGCGCCCGGTTTATATCAAAATGAAAAATCAGCAATTATGCCTTACTTAATAATTACACCTATATTATTTTTATTAGGTGGTATGCTTGTCTACTATTTAATAATGCCATTGGCGATAAAGTTTTTTTTATCATTCGAAAGTAGCGGCCAATTTACCAACCTTCCGATTCAACTCGAGGCTAAGGTTAATGAATACTTATCTCTTATTATGAAATTAATATTTGCATTTGGTTTAAGCTTTCAGTTACCAGTTATACTTAGTTTATTGGCTAGAGTTGGAGTTGTAGATTCAAAATTTTTAAAGAAAAGAAGAAAATATGTGGTTGTAATGATTTTTGCTGCAGCAGCAATATTAACACCTCCAGACCCAATAACACAAATTGGATTAGCTATACCACTTTTAATTTTATATGAAATGTCAATAATTTCAGTAAAATTGATTGAAAAAAAACTAGAGGAAAATAATGCATAATATTAAAGATATTAGAAATAATTTTGATGTCTTTAAAAGTAAAATTAAATCAAGAAATGTAAATTTTAAACTTGATATTATTATAGATTTAGATTTAAAAAACAGAAAATTAATCAAAGAAAAAGAATCTTTAGAAAATAAAAAAAAAGAAATTTCTAAATCAAGAGACAAAACTTTATTTGTAAAATCAAAAGAAATGTCAAAAAAAATTGACAAAATAGCTAAAGATCAATTAATTGTTAAAAAAGAATTAGATGAAATTCTTTCTTCCTTGCCAAATCTTCCTTTAGACGATGTACCATTAGGAATTGATGAGAAGTCAAATAAAGAAATTAAAAAGTATGGTGAAATAAAAAAATTTGACTTTAATCCAAAGTCACATTACGAGATTGGTGAAAATCTTAAAATGCTTGACTTCGACTTAGCATCTATAACAACAGGATCTAGATTTGTTTTTGTATATGACAAATTAGCTTTATTAGAAAGAGCTATATCTAATTTTATGATTGATACACACACACAGTTGAATGGCTATAAGGAAATTTCACCACCATTAATGGCCAATCTTGGCTCAATGTATGGAACTGGACAACTACCAAAATTTGAAAATGATCAATTTGAAATAAAAATTGAAAATAAAAATGAAAGAAAGTTTTTAATTCCAACGGCAGAAGTTATATTAACCAACATGGTTAAGGATACTATGGTTAATTTAAAAAATTTACCTATAAGAGTTGTTGCCTCAACACCTTGTTTTAGAAAAGAAGCAGGTAGCTATGGAAAAGACACCAAGGGAATGATCAGGCAGCATCAATTTTACAAAGTTGAACTTGTTAGCATTGTTGAAAATAGTAAATGTTTAGATGAATTGGAAAGAATGACCAAATCAGCATCAATGATATTAGACAAATTGAAATTGCCATACAGAAAAGTTCTTTTATCCACTGGCGACATGGGTTTTAGTGCAGAAAAAACATATGATATTGAAGTATGGCTTCCTTCAGAAAAAAAATATAGAGAAATCTCTAGCTGCTCTTCCTGCGGCACCTTTCAAGCCAGAAGAATGAAGGCTAGGTATAAAAATAAAGAAAACGAAACAGTTTTTTTGGGAACTTTAAACGGAAGCGGTTTAGCAGTTGGACGTACATTAATTTCAATAATGGAAAACTATCAAACCAAAGATGGTTCGATAATTATACCAGAAGTTTTGAGACCATATATGAATAATTTAGATAAAATTCAAAAGAATTAAGAGTTGTTTTAAATAAATAGAGTAGTATAAATACAGCGAACAATCTAAAGGAGATCAATGTCTAACGCATCAGGTATAGGTCAGTTTATTCCTCTAATTTTAATTTTTGTAATTTTTTATTTTTTTCTAATTAGACCTCAACAAAAAAAAGTTAAAGAACACAAGTCAATGGTCCAAGCATTAAAAAGAGGTGATAAAGTTGTAACATCCGGAGGCATAGTTGGAACAATAGAAAGAGTTGTAGACAATGATACCGTCGAAGTTTCGATATCTGACAATGTTAAAGTAGAAATTGTAAGATCCACAGGCATTCAAAGTTTGTTAAACAATACAGAACAAAAAAAATAACTATTAGTTTAAAAGTGTTATATTTTTCTAAAATTAGAATAATAGTAATTATAATTATATCATTAACACTTTCATATTTTGGCCTATCGAATTTTACTAAACTTGATGATAATTATTTTAGTAGAAATATAAATTTAGGATTAGATTTACAAGGAGGGTCATATTTACTTTTAGAAATTGATAATCGACCAGTAGTAACTGAAATATTACAAAATAAAGTATTAGAATTAAAAAAATTTTTTAAAGATAAAAATATTAATATCGGAAATTTTAAGGTTGAAAATGATAATATTAAATTTACGGTAGATCAAAAAAAAATAGACGAAACTATAACATTGTTGGACAATGATGATAGCTTGATTAATCCTTATTATCATGACTTTAAAACTCATCAATTTGACATTGATAATTTAGAAAATAAATTTATATTAAATCTATCTAAGCATGGTTTAATTGTTATAAAAAACTCATCTCTAGATCAATCTATAGAAATTGTAAGAAAAAGAGTTGATGAAATTGGTACAAATGAACCTAATATTCTTAAGAGAGGTAATGATAGAATTTTAGTCGAGCTACCAGGTTTAGACAATCCTGACAGAATTAAAGCTTTGTTAGGAAAAACAGCAAATTTAACCTTTCAGTTTATAACGAATAACGAAGAAGAATCTTTTGGTACTGAAAAACTTTATAATGAAGATGATGATGAAGAAGTAGTTGTTAGTAAAAGAATTATTTTAAGTGGTGAAAATTTATTAGATGCGAAACCTCACATGGATTCATTATCTAATGAAACTGTAGTTTTGTTTAATTTAGACAGAGTGGGTGCGAAAAAGTTTGGGAAAGCTACAACATCTGGCACAGGAAAGAGAATGGCTATAGTTTTGGATGGTAGAATAATTAGTGCACCTACAATTCAAGAACCCATAACTACAGGAACTGGTCAAATAACAGGAGGCTTTACATTTCAGAGTGCTACAGACTTAGCATTATTATTAAGATCTGGTGCTTTGCCAGCACCATTAAACATCATTGAAGAAAGAACTGTTGGTCCTGATCTAGGCCAAGATTCAATAAATTCAGGAATTTTTTCACTTATAATCGGGTTTATTCTCGTAATTAGTTTTATGGTTTATAAATATAAAGTATTTGGAGTTATAGCTAATTTAACTTTAATTACAAACTTGCTTATATTAATTGGTATTTTAACTATTTTTGAAGCCACTCTTACGTTACCAGGTATTGCTGGAATAATATTAACCGTAGGTATGGCCGTTGATGCAAATGTTTTAATTTTTGAAAGAATTAAAGAAGAAATAAAAAATGAAAAAAATAAAATAATTGCTTTTGATAGTGGCTATATAAAATCAAGAACTAGCATTTTAGACGCAAATATTACAACTTTAATTGCAGCTGTTATTCTATTTTTTATGGGATCAGGACCTGTAAAAGGATTTTCAGTAACCTTAGCCACTGGAATAATTACCACTTTATTTACTGTGTATTTTATCGCCAGGTTACTAACTTCAATCTATGTTACAAAAAATAAAGATGATGAAAAATTAATATAAAATAAATGAGAAATATAAAATTTAATAAACATTATAAAAATTTTGGAATTATTTCATTTATTCTTATTTTATCCTCGATTTTATTACTAATATTTAACGGCTTAAATTATGGTATTGATTTTAAGGGAGGAACATTAATTGAATTAAGAACTATAAACGAAAATACAGATATAACTAAATTAAGAAAAGCTTTTAATAATTTAAATCTTGGTGATGTTTCTGTAAAAAATTTTGGTAAAAAAAATGACTACATTGTTAAATTTGAAAAAAGAAATTTGAATGATCCTAATTTTATTTCAAATTTAAAAAAAGATTTGTCAAAACTTATAGGCGAAAAATTTGATTTTAGAAGAGTTGAAAATGTTGGTCCAAAAGTTAGTGGTGAATTATTAAAATCTGGAATTATTGCTATTGCTTTGTCACTCACGGCAATGCTTATTTATATTTGGATAAGATTTGAATGGCAGTTTAGTTTGGGTGCAATTGTAGCCTTGTTTCATGACGTATTTATAACTTTAGGATTTTTTTCCCTTTTTAGATTAGAAATTAATCTTTCAATTGTTGCCGCAGTTTTAACAATAGTTGGCTATTCCATGAATGACACTGTTGTGATATTTGATAGAGTTAGAGAAAATCTAAAAAAATATTCAGATGTTAAAATTTTTGAATTAACAAATATTTCTATTAACGAAACACTTTCTAGAACTTTAATTACATCGGTTACTACCTTATTAGCTTTAGTTTCTATACATTTATTTGGTGGAGAAATATTAAAAGGATTTTCTCTTGCAATGATATTAGGTGTTATAATAGGTACTTATTCCTCTATTTATATAGCAAATCCAGTTCTAGTTTATTTGAATGTAAATCAGTCTACAATAGTTAAAGAAGATAAAATTTAGTATAAATTTTGAGCAGCTACCATTGTTAACAGCATTGGTAAAGATAGTAGGGTATTTGTTCTTGAAAAAATCATAGCAGTTTTTGCAGATTTTAACTTTTGTTCAGCTTCACATTCAACAATTCCCAAAGCCTTCTTTTGATTTGGCCAAATTATAAACCAAACATTAAAAGCCATAATTAATCCTAACCACATCCCAATACCTATAGCTGTATATTTTCCACCACCACTTCCTATACCAAGTATTAATGCTTGATGAACGTATCCATTTAAATAAGCAACTATCAAACCTGTAATAATAGTAGCTAAAGCAGCCCATCTAAACCAAAATAATGCTGATGGTGCAATTACTTTTCCAATAGCAGGCTTTTGCTCATCTGGAATTTTTGGCATACTTGGAATTTGAACGAAATTAAAATACCATAGCAATCCTATCCACATTATTCCAGCCGCTACATGAAAAAATCTAAATAACCAACTCCAAAATATAAGATCAAAATCAAAACCACCATTACCAAAAAAAAGAAATAAAAATAATACAATAGCCAAAGCTACGGAAGCATGAACAGTTTTATTTAATGATGATAAGAAATTACCCATACAAATTATATTATATTATTATACCATAAATTATAAATTTTTAAGCAGTTTTTTTAAATTTATTATTTAACATTGGTTTTAAATATTGTCCCGTATAGCTATCTTTTATGTCACATATTTGTTCTGGCGTACCTTCTGCGATTATTTTTCCACCTTTAACACCTCCATCAGGACCCATATCAACTAAGTGATCAGCCGTTTTGATTACGTCCAAGTTATGTTCTATAACAACAACTGTGTTCCCTGTAGATACAAAAGTATGTAATATTTCTAACAATTTTTTTATATCATGTTGATGCAAGCCAGTGGTAGGTTCGTCTAATATATAAATAGTTCTTCCAGTTGACCTTTTAGACAATTCTTTAGCTAATTTTATTCTTTGAGCTTCACCGCCAGATAAGGTTGTTGCTTGTTGACCAATTTTTATATAGCCTAATCCAACTTTTTTGAGAGTTAATAGTTTTGATCTAATATTAGAAATATTTTCAAAAAAATTACAGCCATCATCAACAGTCATATTTAAAACTTCTGCGATACTTTTATTTTTGTATTTAATTTCTAACGTTTCACGGTTATATCTACTTCCTTTACATTCATCACAAGTAACAAATACATCGGGAAGAAAATGCATTTCATATGTAATAACACCATCGCCTTCACAAGCTTCGCATCTTCCACCTTTAACATTAAACGAAAATCTTCCAGGTTTATAACCTCTATTTTTTGACTCAGGTAAATTAGTAAACCAATCTCTTATTGGACCAAACGCTCCTGTATAAGTAGCAGGGTTAGATCTTGGAGTTCTCCCAATAGGAGACTGATCTATATTTATAACTTTATCGATAAGCTCAGCACCCTTATATCCTCTAAATGGTTTAGGAATTTTTCTAGATTTATTATTATTCAAAGTTAAATTTAAAGCATTGTATAAAGTCTGTAAAATTAAAGTTGATTTACCGCTACCAGAAACACCCGTTACACAAGTAAATGTTCCTAGTGGAA
Organism: uncultured Pelagibacteraceae bacterium; assembly: GCA_902587315.1. GTDB lineage: Bacteria > Pseudomonadota > Alphaproteobacteria > Pelagibacterales > Pelagibacteraceae > Pelagibacter. The sequence goes on along the minus strand of CACIKW010000010.1, from coordinate 14,902 downwards.
TTTTTAAATCTACATTTTTTAAATTGTTGCCTGTAGCTTTTAATATTTCTAAAAACCTTCCATTTTTTGCTAGTCTTCTTGTTTTTGGAATTTGAATATAGTTTTTTAGTGATAAATATTTTCCTGTTAAACTATTTTCACATTGCATTATATTTTTAATAGATCCTTCAGCAACAATTTCCCCTCCATTACTGCCAGCATTAGGTCCAAGATCAATTATGTGATCGGCATTCATCATTGTTTCTGTATCATGTTCAACAACAATAACAGTATTATCTAAATCTCTTAATCTTTTTAATGCATTAATTAATTTAATATTATCTTTTTGATGTAGTCCAATAGATGGTTCATCAAGAACATATAAAACTCCTGTTAAACCTGATCCAATTTGTGATGCCAATCTAATTCTTTGCGATTCACCACCAGACAAAGTACCAGATTCTCTAGATAAAGTTAAATATTCCAACCCTACATTCAAAAGAAAGCTCAATCTTTCGTTGATTTCTTTTAATACATGTTCGGCAATTTTAATTTGTTTATCATTCAATTGATAATTTAAGTTGTTAAACCATTTTTTTGCATCAAGTATAGATTTTTTAGTTACTTCACTAATATTTAAATTATCAATTTTTACACACAAAGCCTCCTCTTTTAATCTGTAACCATTACATTTTTCACATTTAGTATCAGACTGGTATTGTGAAATTTCTTCTCTTTTCCAATCACTGTCTGTTTCCAAGTATCTTCTTTCAAGATTGTTTATTACTCCTTCAAAAGTTTTGCGATATGAATATTTTTCATATCCATCATCGTAAGAAAATTTAATTTCTTCATTATCAGATCCAAATAAAATGATATCTTTGTTTTTTTTTGATATCTTTTCCCACCTGTCATTAACTGAAAAATTAAAATGTTTGGCAAGAGCACTTAAAGTTTGTGCATAATATAGTGATGAAGACTTTGACCATGGCTCAATAGCACCTTCGGCAATAGTTTTTTTTTCGTTCGGCACAACTAACTTAGGATCAACATTTAGTTTTACACCTATCCCATCACATTCTTGACATGCACCATATGGACTATTAAAAGAAAAAAGCCTAGGCTCAATCTCTTCAATAGTAAAACCGCTTTCTGGACATGCAAACTTTGTAGAAAAGATTATTTTTTCGGTTTTTCTATAATTTTTTGGCAATGTTTCATTTTCATATTCTACAAATAATAACCCATTTGCTAAATTTACCGCTGTTTCGACACTTTCTGCCAATCTATTTCCTAAAGACGAATTATTAATAATTCTATCAACTAACAACGAAATATCATGTTTGATTTTTTTATTCAATTCTGGAACTTTGTCTATATCATAAATTTTGTTGTCAATTTTTATTTTTCTGAAACCTCTTTTTTTGTAGTTATATATTTCTTTTTTATATTCACCTTTACGACCTCTAACAACTGGAGCAAACAAGTAAATTGTAGATTTTTTTGGTAACTCTTTTATTTTATCAACTATTTGACTAACTGTTTGTGATTCAATCTTTTTGCCTGTAAAAGGTGAGTAAGGTATTCCAACTCTAGCATAAAGCACTCTCATATAGTCATAAATTTCTGTTACAGTAGCAACTGTTGATCTTGGATTCTTTGAAGTATTTTTTTGTTCTATTGATATAGCTGGACTCAAACCTTCAATTAAGTCAACATTTGGTTTTTTCATTTTATCTAAAAATTGCCTTGCATAAGCAGATAAACTTTCAACATATCTTCTTTGACCTTCTGCATATATTGTATCAAATGCCAAAGATGATTTTCCAGAACCAGATAGACCAGTTATTACAATAAACTTGTCTTTTGGAATCTCTGTTGAAATATTCTTCAAATTATGTTCTTTTGCGCCTTTAATAACTATCTTTTTAAGCATAATTTTAGTTGCTTTAGATTAATAAAATTAATATTCAATACAAAATGTGGTATAAATCAATAATAATCATTACAATTTTATAAAATATTATGGCAGGAAGTTTAAATAAAGTACTATTAATAGGTCGTTTAGGCGCAGATCCAGAAATTAAACAGATGGTAAACGGAAAAAATGTAGCAAGAATAAGTGTAGCAACAAGCCAATCATGGAAAGACAAGTCAACAGGAGAAAAAAAAGAAAAAACAGAGTGGCACAGAGTTGTTGTTTTTAACGAAGGTCTTGTAAATGTTGTTCAACAATATTTAAAAAAAGGATCACAAGTTTATATTGAAGGTCAACTCACTACTAGAAAATGGAAAGACGAACAGACCGGAACCGATAAATATTCCACAGAAATTGTGATTCAAGGATATAATTCATCATTAACAATGCTCGGTGGCTCAAGCCAAAATAATCAAATTTCTCAAGAGAAAGTTAAAAAGAATGACGAAAATTCTGATATTACTCAAAACGATCTTGATGATGAAATTCCATTTTAATTTTTATGCAAAAAATTGAAAGTATAAATTCAAAAAATACTAAATCTATTACTATGTATGATGAGATGAGCTCATCTTATCTATCATACGCTATGAGCGTTATAGTAAGCAGAGCACTACCAGATATAAGAGATGGTTTGAAACCAGTTCATAGAAGAATTCTATTTGCAATGAACAAAGGTGGATTTGATTGGTCAAAGCAATTTAGAAAATCTGCAAGAATAGTTGGTGATGTAATTGGTAAATATCATCCTCATGGAGATCAAGCTGTTTATGATGCATTAGTCAGAATGGTTCAAGAATTTTCAATGAATGTACCGTTGATTGATGGCCAAGGAAATTTTGGATCAATAGATGGAGATCCTGCCGCTGCTATGAGATATACAGAAACAAGACTTTCAAAAATATCTCAATATTTATTAAATGACATAGAAAAAGACACAGTTTCATTTAAAAGCAATTATGATGAAACCGAATATGAGCCCAATGTATTACCAGCCCAATATCCAAATTTATTAGTCAATGGAGCAGGCGGTATAGCCGTTGGTATGGCAACAAGTATTCCACCACATAATTTAGGCGAAGTAATTAATGGGGCTTTGGCATTAATTGAAAATAAAGAAATTAAAATTAATGAATTAATGAAGCATATCCCAGGTCCAGATTTTCCAACTGGTGGAATTATTATTGGAAAGGATATTATTAAACAAGGATATAAAACTGGAAGAGGTTCTTTCAAAATTAGAGGTGAAATATCAGTTGAAAATTTAAAAAATGGAAAAGATAGATTGGTAATTACATCGATTCCTTACCAAGTAAATAAATCTAATTTAAATGAAAAAATTGTTGAACTTATACGTGACAAAAAAATTGAAGGTATAAGCGATATAAGAGATGAGTCAAATAGAGAAGGTATAAGAGTAGCTATTGATTTAAGAAGAAATGTTGAGCCAGAAACTATAAAAAGACAGTTGTATAAATACACTTCAATAGAAAGCTCCTTTGGTTTTAATACTTTAGCTATTGTTGATAATAAACCTAAAAATTGTAACTTAAAAGATTTCTTAGATAGCTTTCTCAAGTTTAGAGAAGAAGTTGTTATTAAAAGAACAAAATTTGATTTAAAAAAAGCCGAAGATAGAGCCCATATACTAATTGGACTATCTGTATCAGTTGAAAACATAGATAAAATTATTAGAATAATTAAATCATCCAAAACCCCAGATGAAGCAAAAAATTCTCTATTAAAAACAAAATGGAAAATTTCCAAAACTAATAAATCAATCAAAATTATTGAAAATAAAAATTTAAATTTTTATATTTTTACCAATCAACAAGTTAGCGCAATTCTGGAATTAAGATTACAAAAATTAACAGCATTAGGCATAACCGAAATAGATGAGGAAATTAATAAACTTTCACATTTAATAATTAAATATAAAAAAATTTTAAATTCAAAAAAAGAACTTTTTAAAATTATAAGTGAGGAATTAAAATTAATTAAAGATAAATTTGCTGTAAAAAGAAGAACGCAAATAACTGATGCAATATTAAATTATAATATAGAAGAAACTATACAAAAAGAGTCAGTTATTATTACCGTTACTCTTCAAGGATATATTAAAAGAGGATCTTTAAGCAGTGTAAAATTACAAAAGAGAGGTGGAAAAGGAAAATCTGGAATCAAGACCAGAGAGCAAGATTCGGTGGTTCAAACCTTGTCAGTTAATACGCATACATCAGTTCTATTTTTTTCTACTGAAGGTTTAGTTTATAAAATTAAAGCATGGAAAATTCCTGAGGGAACCTCATCCTCAAGAGGAAAGTCTTTATTTAACATTTTACCTTTAAAAAATCATCAATCTATAAGCTCGATAATGCCATTTCCAGAAGAAGATGAAGAAACAAAAGATCTTCACATAATTTTTGCAACTGCATCAGGCAAAATAAGAAAAAATAATCTTGAGGACTTTTATTCGATAAATACATCTGGAAAAATTGCTATGAAATTAGATAGTAACGATAAAATAATTGGAGTCATGATATGTAAAAATGATCAAGATATTATTCTTAGTACCAAATTAGGAAAATGTATAAGATTTAAATCAAAGAAACTACGCGTATTTAAAGGCAGATCTTCCAAAGGGATTAAAGGTATAAATTTACAAAAAGATGATACTGTTGTTTCATTATCAATTATTGACCATGATAAGAACAAATCTAATGGTAAACTTAATAAAAATGAAAAATCTGAATTAGATGCCAAGGAAAAGTTCATTTTATCAGTTACTGAAAATGGATTTGGGAAAAGATCCTCACACTATGAATATAGAGTTACCAATAGAGGAGGAAAAGGAATTATTGGCATAATTAATTCATCTAGAAATGGAAATATAGCATCATCATTTCCTGTAAATAATGGAGATGATATTCTCATATCAACAAATAAGGGTAGGGTAATTCGTTGTGCAGTTAAAGAAATCAGAATTGCCCGAAGAAACACTCAAGGCGTTAGAATAATTAAATTATCGGGAGACGAAAAAGTAGTTTCGGCTATAAAAATAGATGATAATTTAAAATAATGAAAAAATCAGCAATTTATCCTGGGACATTTGATCCAATAACTTATGGCCACATAGATGTTATAAAAAAAGGTTTAAAATTTATTGACAAAATAATCATAGCTATTTCTGATAGCAATCAAAAAAATCAACTATTTAATACAGTTGAGAGAATAGAGATTGTAAAAAATTCTTTATATAAAGATATAAAATTTAATAAAAAAAAAGTTAAAGTTATTTCTTTTAATAGCCTAACAACTGAGCTTTGTAAGAAATATAAGTCTAATATAATTCTCAGAGGATTACGAGCTGTATCTGATTTTGAATATGAGTATCAACTTTCAGGTATGAATAAAAAATTAAATAAAAATATAGAAACAATTTTTTTAATGTCTGATGTTGAAAATCAAATTATTTCATCTAAATTAGTTAAAGAAATTATTAATCTAGATGGAGATATAAAAAAATTTACTACAAAAAGTGCAATTTCTGCATTAAAAAAAAAGTATGAATAGATTATTATTTAAAATAATAATTATATTTTGTATAACTATGTCAAATATTAATGCAAAGGAAGATTTTATGATTTTAAAACTTAAAGATGGCAATGTAAAAATTGAGTTATTTCCTGAACATGCTCCTCAACATGTTGAAAGAATAAAAAAATTAGCCAATGAAGGCATATATGATGGAGTTGTGTTTCATAGGGTTATTGAAGGTTTTATGGCACAAACTGGTGATGTTAAATTTGGAAACTCAAATTCAAAAAATTTTAATCTAAATAGAGCGGGTATGGGTGGCTCAGATTTGCCAGATCTTAAGTCTGAATTTAATAATCTTCCACACGAAAGAGGAACATTATCAATGGCAAGATCATCAGATCCAAATAGCGCAAATAGTCAGTTTTTTATATGTTTTGAACCAGCTCCTTTTTTAGATAGACAATATACAGTCTTTGGTAAAGTAGTAGAAGGAATGGAATTTGTAGATAAAATAAAAAAAGGTGATAGTAATAACAACGGTGCTGTTGCCAATCCTGATAAGATAATAAGTTTTAGATCTCTATAGATTTAAAATTACATGTCTTCTAAAAGATTTAGTTTTAAAATTTTATCAAAAGAAAAAAATGCTAGATCGGGAATCATAAACACATCTCGTGGAAAAATTAATACGCCCACCTTTATGCCCGTTGGAACTAAAGCTACTGTAAAAGGTGCTTTTATTAAAGATGTTATTAACACAGGATCTCAAGTAATTTTATCAAACACATATCATTTAATGATCAGACCAGGTGTTGACAGAATTAAAAAAGCAGGAGGTCTGCACAAATTTATGAATTGTAAACTTCCTATTTTAACTGACTCAGGAGGATATCAAGTAATGTCTTTATCTAAATTAAATAAAATAGATAAGGAAAAAGGTGCAATTTTTAATTCTCACATTGATGGAAAAAAATATATTTTAGGCCCAGAAGAAAGTATTAAAATTCAAAAAAATTTGGACTCTGATATATTAATGGTCATGGACGAATGTCCTAAAAAATCAAATGATTATAATAAAATAAAAAAATCAATGGAACTTTCTATGAACTGGGCATACAGATCAAAAGAGGCTTTCGGAAAAAGTAAAAAAAAAGCCTTATTTGGTATTGTTCAAGGTGGATTATTTAACAATCTCAGAATTAAATCTATAAACGAATTAAAAAAAATTGGTTTTGATGGATATGCAATAGGTGGGCTAGCTGTTGGCGAGACACAAAAAGAAATGTTTAATGTTTTAGATAATTTAGTCAACAATATGCCTAGTGATAAACCAAGATATTTAATGGGAGTCGGAACACCTGGAGATATTCTTGGCGCTGTAAAGAGAGGTGTTGATATGTTTGATTGTGTCATGCCAACTAGATCTGGACGTACCGGGCTAGCTTTTACATGGAAAGGAAAATTAAATATCAGAAATTCCAAATATAAATACGACAATAAACCCCTGAGTTTATACAAAAATAATCTAGGTTTAAAAAATTATTCCAGAAATTATTTAAATCACTTATTTAATACTAATGAAATGTTAGGATCTATGTTATTAACTTTGCACAATATTAATTTTTATCAAGAATTAATGAGTTCTATAAGAAAAAATATTGAACAGGGTACTTTTAATAAATTTCATGATAAGTATATAAAAATATTATAATTATTTATTATTGATTATGGATTAAAAATAATTATAAGGTTTTTTTTTGGGCCGTTAGCTCAGTTGGTAGAGCAATTCCCTTTTAAGGAATGGGTCGCTGGTTCGAATCCAGCACGGCTCACCAAAAAATTATTTGAACTTTAAATTTATAACTATTTTCAATATATTGAATTATATAACTTTTAAATGTCATCAGTACTAAGAAATTTTTTATTTATACTTATTATATTTTGTTTCACCTTTGAAATAGTGAGATTTTATGAATTTGTTAAGGATTATTCTAATTGGCAATATGTAGACTGGTTAATTAATTATCAAGGCGGATTTGTACGCAGAGGTTTTGTAGGTGAAATTTTATATATATTTCATAAATTATTAAAGATAGATTTAGATATATTAATTTTTATACTTGTTTTATTCTTATATTTTTTCATATCTTATTTTTTAATACAATCAATCAAATATCTTGGAAATAGTACTGAGAATTTATTGATATTTTTATCTCCCGGATTTTTTATTTACCCTATTATGAACTCAGGAATTATAGGAAGAAAAGAAATATTATTGATTTTTTTTATAATATTTTTTGTTTTTTTTGAAAAAAAAATTTCTAATCGACTTATATTACCTTCTTTTTTAATTGCTTTAATTATATTATGTTTTTCTCATTCTGGTTTTGTATTTTATTCTCAATTTTTATTTTTTCTATTTATACTAATTAAACATAATAGAAATTTATCAGTAAATAAAACTGAATTATTTTTATTTTGGTTAATAGTATTTTTAATAGCAATAATTATTAATTCTATAGGTGGCGATCAAATAACAATTGATAATATATGCTTATCAGTTAAGGAATATGTTTCTGAAAACTGTGGAAATGGTGATCAAATTTATCACTTAAGCGATGTAAACACCGGTATTAATTTCAGACTATTTGAAAAATTAAATTTAGGATATGAATATTTGTTAAATTATTTCATAATTTATGGTTTATCAATTTTTGTAGTTTTTTTCTTTATTTCAAAAAGATTAATTAATTCTAAATTTGACATTACTTTTTTAAAATATCGCTTTAAAAAACCTTATATATTATTTTTAATTATATTTTTATTAACTTTCCCGATGTTTGTGCTTGGTAGGGACTGGGGAAGATATATTTATATATCCTATTCTTGCATTTACTTTATCTATATTTATTGTTTGAAAGAAAAAATTTTGATATTCAATAATAGTGAGATAAATATATTTAAAAAAAAATTTATACTAATAATATTTATATTTTTTTACACGTTCTTTTTGACATTCCCTTTTTATGATGCCCGATCATTTAAAATTACTTTACAAAAACCAATTGTAAAAATCTTAAATATTATAAATTGATTTTACGCTGTAGGTGGATATTTAATAATTATTTCATTTACCCACTCGTTAATATTTTTAATTCTATTATCTGGAGATGGATGAGTACTAAAAAATTCTAATGGTTGTTTTCCTTTGTTGGCTTTTTTCATTCTTTCCCAAACTTTTACAGTTTCTCTAATATCGTATCCAGATAATGATGAAAAAATCAAACCTAAATAATCTGCTTCACTTTCTTGTTTTCTATTGAATGGATTCATTATACCCAATTGAGATAACATTCCAACTGTGTCCATGCCAGTAGTTCTGTTTACTTGAGAAAGCTTCCCTCCAGTACTTATATCGATTATTTTTGTTCCTATATTAAGTAATACTCCTCGACTGGCACGCTCAACAGAATGTTTTGCTACAGCATGTGCAATTTCATGACCCATTACTGCAGCTAAACCGTTTATATTTTTTGTTATATCTAATATACCTGTATATACAGCAATTTTGCCTCCTGGCATACACCACGCATTTTTAACTTTTTTATTTTCAATCAATATATATTCCCAATCAAAATTAATTGTAGGATCTTCCAAGTTTGATTTGTAAAAATAATCACTTATCGAGAACTGAATTTTTTTACCAATTTCTTTTATTTCTTCTAATTGTTTTGAATCATTAACTAACTTTTCCTTTTTTTTTACTTTTTCGTATATTTTTGCTGCTTGCGCATTTAGTTTAGATTCTGATAGCAATTTTAATTGTTTACGATCAGTAATTGGAGCTGCTGTACAAGCTTGTAAACCTAAAGATATACAGCCACAACCAATAAAATTAATAAAATTTCTTCTATTCATTTTTTAACAATTTTAATATAGAAACAAATAACATGAATTTAAACTTTACTCTAATCAAATACTTAAAGCTTATAACCAATTTATGACAAATTTTAAAAGAAAAAAAATTTCATTTTTAGCCAGATTAAGAAATTACTTTATAACAGGTATAATAGTTCTTGTTCCTATTGGTTTTACTTTGTATCTAACTCTTTTCTTAATCTCTATTTCCTCAAAACTAATACCCAGTGAAATAAATCCAAATAATTATTTGCCATTTTCTATACCTGGACTTGAAATCTTTTTGTCAATTATTTTTATTACATTTATTGGTGGTTTATCATTATCATTTATAGGAAGAAGAATTTTAAGATTTGTTAACGATATTTTTAAAAGAATTCCTATACTACGAACCATCTATTCAGCAATTGGTCAAATGACAGCATCTTTTGCACCAAAAAAAAATAAAAAAAAAAGTGTAGTTTTATTTGAATATCCAAGAAAAGGAATATGGGCTGTTGGTTTTGCCACAAAGGAAAACAAAGGTGAGATTAATAAAAAAACTAATAAAGGCTTGATTAATGTTTTTGTTCCAACTACACCAAATCCTACAAGTGGTTTTTTATTAATGATTCCTAAAAAAGATTTAGTTTATCTTGATATGTCTTTTGAAGAAGCTTCAAAATTTATTGTTTCAGCCGGGACTTCAGAAACTAAAAAAAATAATTAAGATAAATCATTAATTACTTCTGCTTTGTCAAATAATTTTATAAGCGGTTTGTATTTAGATAAATCTATATTTTCTTTTTCTATAATTTTAACCTCTTCTTCAGCAAGTAAAAATAAATCAGCATTTAAGATTGGATCCGCCAATCTAAATGTTTTTTGTCCACTTTGTTGAAATCCTAATAAATCTCCATAACCTCTCATTCTAAGGTCTTCTTCAGCAATTAAAAAACCATCACTAGAGTATTTTAAAATTTTTAATCTTTTTTTAGCATTTTCACTTAATTTTTTTTTGTAAAGTAAAATGCAATTTGATTGTTTATCACCCCGACCAACTCTTCCTCTTAATTGATGTAACTGAGATAAACCAAATTTATTAGAATCTTCTATTATAATGGTTGTGGCATTAGGAAAATCAATACCTACTTCAATAACAGTTGTTGATACTAAAATTTTAATTTTATTATTTAAGAAATCATTCAAAATTTCATCCTTCTTATCTTTATCAATTAATCCATGTAGTAAAGAAACTTTATTTTTAAATATTTTTTTTAAATGCTCATATCTAGCCATAACTGATTGATGATCAATTTTTTTGGAATCTTCAATCAATGGACAAACCCAAAATATTTGATTGTTATTATTAATTTCTTTTTTAACAAAATTGATAACATCATCAATTTTGTTGGCATCTTTAGTGTAAGTTTTTATAACTTTTCTATTTTTTGGTTTTGATTTAATTAAAACAATATCCATGTCACCATAAAGCGTCATCATCATCGTTCTTGGTATAGGAGTAGCCGACATTACTAATACATCACAATTAGAACCGCCTTTTTCAGATAATTTTTTTCTTTGGTTTACACCAAATTTATGTTGCTCATCAATAATAATTAATCCCAGTTTTTTGAATATTATTTTTTTTTGAAATAAAGCATGTGTGCCAAATATAATATTAATTTTATTATTTATTAAATTAAATAATATTTCTTTCTTTTTTTTGTATTCTGTTTTTCCAGTTAATAATTCCACATTAATCTTATTTCCAAATAATTTGAGAAATAATTCGTAATGCTGTTTTGCTAGAATTTCAGTAGGGGCCATAAAGGCAACTTGATAATTATTTAAAATAACATTTTGTGCAGCAATTAAAGAAACAATTGTCTTTCCAGTACCAACATCACCCTGCAGAAGTCTAAACATTTTTTCTTTTGACGAAATATCCAAATTAATTTGATCCAAAGCACTTATTTGGTCCGTAGTAAATTTAAATCCTATTTTTTTTTCAATTTGATCTTTTAAATTTGGATAAATTTTTTTTGGTATTTTAAATCTTTTTTTAAAATTTTTCCTAATATTGGAATTTATTAGAAAAGTAGATAAAATTTCATCAAATATTAACCTATTAATATACTTTTTTTCTTCAATTTTACTTTTAGGTTTATGTAAATTGATAACTGCTTCATTCCAGCCAATATTATCAATTTTTTTTAGCACGCTTGGTCTCAACCACTCATTTATTATAGGTAAATTTTTCAAAGCCTCATCCATTATTTTGTTAAAAATATTATCTGATATTCCTTCCGTAAGATTATAACCAGAGTGAATTTTTTTAATTTTATTTTTATCACTACTAATATGGGTAGGATTAGTTATTTGGTATTTCCCTCTAAAAAAAGTAATCTTACCACTAATCGTAATTAATTTATTTATAGGAAGAATTTTTTTAATGTATGCTTCATAAGAATTAAAAAAAACACATTCTAATTTACCAGTACCATCAGAGCAAACGACTTTATTTGGCAAGTTTCTAACTCTAGGAAAATTATATTTTTCCGCAATAATAGTTACTGTCTGTATCTTTCCTATATGAAGGTCTTTAATTTTAGTTTCGAAAGTTCTATCGACGTATTTTGATGGTATACTTAAAATTAAATCAAAAATTGTGTGAATATTTTTTCGCCTAAATTTAGAAACTAAAGATTTTCCTACTCCTTTTAAAGTTGAAATATCTGATAAAAGATATTCATAATTATTCATAAATAAAATAAATATATAATTATGAAAATAAATAAAGATGATATTAAAAAAAGAGTTATTTATAGGGCATCTTATAGAGGAACCAAAGAACTAGATATTTTAATCTCTTCATTTGTCATTAAAATCATTGACAATTTAAATTATGCTGAACTTCAAGAGCTTGAAAAATTTGTAAATCTAGATGATGAAGAATTAGTTAGATTGAATAAAAATTATCAAAAAAACAAGAACAAAAATTTAGATAAGATTTATAAAATGTATCATAAATATAAGCCAGTTTAGTGGCGGAGAGACTGGGATTCGAACCCAGGAAAGAGTTGCCCCTTTGCCGGTTTTCAAGACCGGTGCTTTCAACCGCTCAGCCATCTCTCCGTGTGCTAGGTTTTATAAGTATAATTTTAAAATTCAACAAAAAAATAGTATAAAGAAATTAATTCAATTTAATTATGAAACAATCTCAATTTAAAATAGGATCAATTTACGCTTGCATTGGCTCTTTATGGTGGGGACTATTTGGAACTATTTTTTTTAAATATGTTTCGTATATGGGTGCAATTGAGGTTACAGTTCATAGATTAATTTGGACATTCTTTATACTATTTATTTCAACATTATTATTTAAAAAAATTAATATTTTTTTTAAAATTTTAAAACAAAAAAAAAATATATTAATTTTATTTCTCACAAGTATATTAATTTTTTTAAATTGGGGAACTTGGATTTATGCAATTTCTATAAATAAAATTATTGATGCAAGTTATGGATATTTTATTTTTCCAATATTAAATGTTTTTTTAGGATATATTTTTTTAAAAGAAAAACTTAATTTAAAAAGAAAAATATCAATAATTGCTGTAATTATTTCATCTATATATTTACTTTTTAATTTAAATTCATTTCCTTTAGTTGGATTTCTTGTTGCAATTTTTTGGAGCACATACAATTTACTTAGAAAAAAAATAAATGTTGATACTGACGTTGGATTATTTATTGAAAGCCTTTTTATGCTGCCAGTTGCTTTAATAATTACTTATTTTATTTACAAAACTGGCAACAATGATTTCAATCTACAATCATCAACTAATTCTTTATTATTATTTCTAGGCGGCATAATGACAGTGATTCCCTTATTTTTATTTATTAAAGGCTTGGAAAAAACCAATATGGCAACATCAGGTTTAATCTTTTTTATTACTCCAACAAGTCAGTTTTTAATTGGTTTTTATTATTTTAATGAACCATTTAATATAACTAAGTTAATTAGTTTTATTATTATATGGATAGCTGTATTTATATATTTAAAAGATCTTTATGAAAATAAATAAAATTGTAATTTTTTTAATAATTTTCTTTTCTCCAATTAAGGTCTTCGCTGAAAGTAAAAATTTTAATGAATGGTTAATAAGTTTTAAATCTTATGCTTTAACTAAAGGAATATCTCAAGCTACTATAGATGAAGCATTAAAAAATACTAAATATTTACCAAAAGTTATTGAATATGACAGGTATCAACCTGAATTTTATGAAGATACTATTACATATATTAAAAAAAGAACCTCTAATAAAAAAGTTGAAAAAGGTATAAAGTTATACAGATCTAATAAATCATTAATTAACCAGGTGGAAAAAGAATTCAATATTGACAAAGAATTATTGTTATCTCTTATGGGCATAGAAACAAATTTTGGTAAATATTTAGGAAAAATGGATATAGTTTCATCGTTAGCAACTTTAAGTTATGACAAAAGAAGAAGTGCCTTTTTTACAAATGAATTAATTACAATATTGCAATTAATTAATAATAAAATAGTGGATTATAAAATTTTATATGGTTCCTGGGCAGGCGCATTTGGTAATTTTCAATTTATGCCAACTACAATAAAAAAATACGCAATAGATTACGACAAAAATGATAGGATTGAATTAAAAAAAATCAATGACTCTTTTGCTTCTGCAGCAAATTATTTAAATTTAATTGGATGGGATAATAACAAACCTTGCTTTATTCCTGTTAAATTGAAAAAAAATATACCTCAAAAGCTATTAAATACTTCAGCAAAAAAAATAAAATATAAAAAAAAATTTAAATACTACAAAAAATATATTGAGAATGTAGAAAATATAAATATAAATAATAATCTAATTTCTTCAATTGTAACACCAGACAAGGATATTATACCAGAGGCGGATAATTTTTATCCTGCTTACATCGTATTTAAAAATTATGAAATAATTTTAAAATGGAATAGATCATTGAGATTTGCTCTAGCTGTATGCACTCTAAGAAATAAATTTAAAAATGAAATTAAATAAAATTTTTTATCTTATATTTTTGATTATCACTTCATGTAAATCAATTAATGACTATAAAAGTGATGTCGTTGTAGGTGAAATAAAATTCTCCAACAAAGGATTTGCTTTAGTTTATGATAATTCAGAAAATGTTACTAATATAGTTTCAAAAAAAATTGATGAAAGATCGTTGATTGTATTTCAGAAAAATTTAAAAAAAGGCTCTACAGTAAAAATAACCAACTTATTAAACGGAAAAAGCATTATTGGCAAAATTGGAGCATCTTCAATATATCCCAATTTTTATAATTCTGTCGTATCTAAAAGAATTTCTTTAGAAATTGAATTAGATGAAAATGAACCATATGTTGAAATATATAGCATTGGTAGCAATTCATCATTTGTTGCAAAAAAAGCTAAAACTTTTGATGAAGAAAAAGTAGTAGCCGA
>CACIKW010000009.1 GCA_902587315.1 uncultured Pelagibacteraceae bacterium | reverse complement strand
TTTTTTCCAGAATAATTATTAGGTTCTTTAGGCAGATAATTGTCTCCATAAGAATTTTTTATAAAAGTTCTAAATTCTGTTACTGAATCTTTTGATATATTCGTTCCATCTGTTCTCATGTAAGTAATTAAACCAACGGTATCTCCCTCAATATCTATACCTTGATATAATCTTTGTGCTATTTGCATTGTTCTAGATGCACCAAAACCTAATTTACTTGATGCTGCTTGTTGTAAAGTTGATGTAGTAAATGGACCAAGTGGATTTCTTGTATAAATTTTAGAATTTATATCTGAAATTTTATATTTTGATTTTTTTATTTCTTCAATTGCGTTATTTATATCTTCTTTGTTTCTGAAGGAAAATTTCTCAACTTTATTTTCATTAAGCATTACAATATTTGAATTTAAAACATCTCCTTTAGAATTTTTAAAATTTACATTTAATGTCCAAAATTCTTTTGGATCAAATTGTTCTATTTCATGTTCTCTTTCGGTTAATAATTTTAATGCAACAGATTGTACTCGACCCGCAGATTTTGAACCTGGTAATTTTGTCCATAGAATAGGAGAAATGTTAAATCCAACCAGATAATCGAGAGCTCGTCTAGCCATGTAGGCGTCAACTAAATTTGGTTCTATATTCCTAGGATTATCAATTCCATTAGTTACTGCTTTTTTAGTTATTTCGTTAAATACTACTCTTTCTACTTTTTTATCTTTTAATAATTTTTTTTCATTCAAAAATTCTTTAACATGCCATGCTATTGCCTCTCCTTCACGATCTGGGTCGGTCGCAAGTATTATTTTTGAAGAATCTTTTGCCACTTCAGTAATTTCTTTTAAATATTTTTTAGAAAAACTGTCAATTTCCCAAATCATCTTAAAATTTTGATCAGGATCAACAGATCCATTTTTAGAAGGCAAATCTCTTATATGTCCATAGCTTGCAAGAACAGTATAATTTTTGCCCAAGTATTTATTAATTGTCTTGGCTTTAGCTGGACTTTCAACAATAACTAGATTCATTAAAATTCAAACTACTCAAAAGAGTTAGATAGTCAAATTAATAAATCTTTGTCTTCGATTCAGTCTTATTTATCAAGCGTTTTATATTTTCTCTATGAGTAAAAAATATTAAAATAAACATAATTATGTAAAAATAATAATTTTGATCATCTATATAATAAAATTGATAAATTGGAATAATTAAGCTTGCAATTAATGATGATAAAGATGAAAATTTGAAAATAAGAAATATTAAAAACCAAGTTAGTGTAAATATTATACCAATAGTAAAGTTTAAACAAAACAATATACCAACATATGTAGCTACTCCTTTTCCACCCTTAAAACTCAACCAAATTGGAAAAAGATGTCCCAAAAAAACTGAAAGACTAGAAACATATATATATTCAGGGAAATAAAATTTTATTAACAAAATTGGCAATATAGCTTTTAAAATATCCAGTGATAAAGTTGAGTAACCTATAATTTTCTTGCCTGTTCTTAAAGCATTAGTTGCACCAATATTGCCAGAGCCAATGTTTCTAATGTCTTTTTTTAAAAAAATTTTTGTTAATATAAAGCCAAAAGGTATTGATCCCATTAAATAGCAAACTATAATTGTTATTAATAAAGTCATTTTTATATTTTAAACAACTCCTCACCTTTAACATAAGTATTTGTTATTAATCCTTGTAATTTTTTATCATCTATTGAAGTATTTTTTGATTTAGATCGTAAGTTTTCCTTTTTAAGTATCCAAGGTTTGTATAAGTCAACAATACAAAAATCAGCTTCACTTCCAATATTCAAATTTCCTTTGTTAATTTTTAAAACTTTCGCTGGGTTACATGTCATAGATGCTATAATTTTCGATAGTTTTATTGAATCATTGTGAAAAAGTTCTAATGCAAGTGGAAGCAAAGTTTCAACACCCGATGCTCCAGATGCCGACTGATAAAAAGTTAATCTTTTAGACTCTTCATCTTCAGGTTTATGATCAGAAACTATCACGTCAATTAAATCATTATTTATTGCTTTAATTAAAGATAATCTATCATCTTCAGTTCTTAAAGGAGGAGATAATTTTAAAAATGTTCTAAAGTCTCCCACATCATTTTCATTTAATGAAAGATTATTTATAGATACACCGCAACTAAAATTTACTTTTTGTTTTCTCTGTTTAATTACTTCTACTGATTTAGATGATGAAATTTGTGAAATATGATACCTACAGTTATAATCCTCTAGCAATGTCAAATCTCTTTCAATTATAATTTTTTCAGCTAAATCTGATATGCCCTGCAATCCTAATTTTGTTGAAATTATTCCATCATTTACAACACCATCTTTTGCTAATTCATAATCTTCAGCATGTTGCATAATTAAAGTGTCTAAGTCGTATGCTGACTTCATTATTCGCGACATTAATCTTGTATTTTGAATTGTTTTTGTACCATCGGTAAATCCTATAATTCCTTTATTTTGTAGCAAACCAAATTCTGTCATATTTGTTCCTTCAGCATTTTTAGTTAATGATGCTGTTGGATAAATATTAATTTTTGATTTATCTCTTCCTCTTCTTTTTAAAAAATCCACTATTGAAACATTATCTATAACAGGGTTTGTATTTGGCATTGTAACAACAGATGTAACTCCACCTGATAATGCAGCTTTACTTAAAGTTCTGAAATTTTCTTTATACTCATAACCTGGCTCTCCAACAAATACTCTCATATCCACTATTCCAGGGAATATATATTTGCCTTTTAAATCTACATATTTTTCTCTTGATGGTATGTTATTAGCATTTACTTTTTTGCCAACAGCTTCAATTTTTCCATCTCCAGAAATAATTAATCCTCCAATTTCCTCAATAGAGTTAAGAGGATCAACTATATTTGCATTTAAAAAGTATTTTTTTTTCATTATTCACAAAAAATTTTCAAACATGCCATTCTTACAGCAACACCAAGTTCTACTTGTTCCTTTATTACACTTTTATTTATATCATCAGCAAGTTTTGTATCTATTTCTATGCCTCTGTTCATCGGACCCGGATGCATTATTAAAGCATCTTTTTTTGCATATTCTAATTTATCTGGTGTTAGACCATAATATTCGTAGTATTCTCTATTTGAAGACAAGAATGAACTTGTCATCCTCTCATTTTGCAGCCTAAGCATCATAACAATATCGCAATCTTTTAATCCGTCTTTCATATTAGAAAAAACGTTTACTCCTAACTTACTAATATCTTTTGGCATTAAGTTAGTTGGAGCAATAATGTTAACGTCAGCACCCAACATGTTAAGTAAATAAATATTTGACCTTGCAACTCTTGAATGTAAAATATCTCCACATATTGCTATTTTTAAACCTTCAATTTTTTTTTTCCTATCTAATATGGTTAAAGCATCCAGTAATGCTTGAGTTGGATGTTCTCTTCTACCATCACCAGCATTAATTACTGCACAATTAACTTTTTGAGAAAGCAAATTACAAGCACCAGAGTCTTGATGCCTAATTACAATTATATCTGGGTGCATAGCATTTAATGTCATGGCAGTGTCAATTAAAGTTTCACCTTTTTTTATTGCTGAGTTAACAATGTTCATTGACATAACATCAGCTCCCAACCTTTTGCCTGCTAACTCAAAAGAACTTTGTGTCCTTGTTGAAGGTTCAAAAAATAAATTAATTTGCGTTTTTCCTCTTAGAATATCAATTTTTTTGTTTTTACTTCTATTTAATTGAATAAATTGTTTTGCTTCAGAAAGAATAAATTTCACATCTGAAATATTTAAATCTTGTATGCCTAAGAGATGTTTTTTAGATATTTTAATAGCTTTTGTTGATGCCATTAAAACCAACTCTATAACTATTAAATATAATTTTAGCAAGCATTAATTATTTAAATAATCGATTGCACCTTGAAGAATGAATGCTGCAGCATTTTTGTCGATATTTCTTGTTCTTTTTGAAACATTTACATCTAATTGGCTAGATAAATTGAAAGCTCCAACTGTTGAAAGTCTCTCATCCCATAATGCAATTGGTAAATTTATTTCATTAGAAATTTTCTCCACTTTGTCTTTTACTGATTGAGATGAGGAGCCTTTAGAACCATCCATATTGACAGGGTAGCCAACAATTATACCTTTTATATCATTCTCTGATATAATACTCTTTAGTTGACTTATAGTATTAGATAATTTTTCAACATCTATTGTTTTAAATGGAGTCGCAACTAATCTTTTTTCATCACAAATTGATACACCAATTCTTTTTGAACCCAAATCTAAACCAATTAATCTTGAATTTTTATTAATTTTTAACTTTAACTCTTCAATTGTGACCATATTGTATTTTCTATATTAAGTGATACTTTGCAATTTATCTAATTATCATATGACAATAGATCTTAAAACAGTAAAACATATATCTAAACTATCTAGAATTTCATTAGATGATGAAAAAGCAAAGAAATTAGAAGTTGATCTTAACTCAATATTTGCATTTATCGAAAAATTGAATGAACTAGATACAAAAAATGTACAACCATTAACATCTATAGCAGAAACCACTCTTCAATTAAGAAAAGATGAAATAAAATCATCAAATATAAGAGAACAGGTTTTAAAAAATTCTCCAAAAAAAAACAAAGATTTTTTCGTTGTACCAAAGGTTGTTGAATAATGACCAACATTACAGATTTAACACTTGTTGAACTAGTAAATAAAATTAAAAAAAAAGATGTCTCTTCCAAGGAAATAACAACTGCCTATGTTACTAGATCTGAAAAATCAAAAAAATTAAATGCATATATTACTGATAATTTTGAAAATGCTTTAAAAAAAGCTAATGATTTTGACAACAACCCAAATTATGAAAAAAAATTGCCAGGTATTCCAATTGCAGTTAAAGATTTATTTTGCACTAAAGATGTAAAAACTACTGCTGGAAGCAAAATATTAAATAATTTTATACCATCATATGAATCAACGGTTACAGAAAATCTTTGGAAAGAAGGTAGTATTTTATTAGGAAAACTTAATTGTGACGAATTTGCAATGGGATCATCAAATGAAACAAGTTTTTTTGGTAATGTTCAAAGCCCGATTGGAAAAAATTTAGTTCCAGGTGGATCTTCAGGTGGATCAGCATCAGCTTTAGCAGCAAAATTGACTCCTGCAACTATTGGCACTGATACTGGTGGTTCAATTCGTCAACCAGCGTCCTTTACAGGTACTGTTGGTCTTAAACCTACTTATGGCGCTTGTTCTAGATATGGAATAGTAGCTTTTGCATCTTCATTAGATCAAGCTGGACCAATGACTAGAAACGTTAAAGATTGTGCCTTGTTATTAGATGTAATGTGTTCATATGATATAAAAGATTCTACTTCAGTTAACTTTAAAAGAAAAAATTATTTTAAAGAATTGAATAATTCGATCAAAGGAAAAAAGATTGGGATACCTAAGGAATATAGAGTCGATGGCATGTCAAAGGAAATTGAAGATCTTTGGCAAAAAGGAATTAATATTATTAAGGATTCAGGTGCTGAGGTAGTAGATATTTCATTACCTAATACAAAATATGCCTTACCTGCTTACTATATTGTTGCACCTGCCGAGGCATCTTCAAATTTGGCAAGATATGATGGTGTAAAATACGGTTTTAGATCTGAGGGAAATAATTTAATAGAGATGTATGAAAATACAAGATCACAAGGTTTTGGTGATGAAGTAAAAAGAAGAATTATGATAGGAACCTATGTTCTGTCTTCAGGATATTATGATGCTTATTATCTAAAAGCTCAAAAAGTCAGAAAGTTAATTAAAAATGATTTTGATGAGGTTTATAAAAAAGTTGACGCTATACTAACACCTTCAACACCAAGTTCAGCGTTTGCTATAGGAGAAAAAAGCAAAGATCCAGTATCCATGTACTTAAATGATATTTTCACTGTACCAATTAATTTGGCAGGACTGCCAGCAATCTCAATTCCTGGAGGTTATGATAAAAAAGGCTATCCACTAGGACTACAAATTATTGGTAAAACATTTGATGAACAAAATATAATTAACATTGCATACTCTATGGAAACTCAAATTAATTTCAAAAATAAAATAAAGGATTGGTGGATTTAGTGTCTAAAGATCAGAATAAATATTCAATAAAAAGGAAAAAAAATGAGTATGAAGTAGTTATTGGTCTTGAAGTTCATGCTCAAGTATTATCTGAGTCTAAACTTTTTTCTACTTCATCAACTAAATTTGGTGCAGAGCCAAACACACAAGTAAGTTTAGTGGATGCTGCTTTTCCAGGAATGTTGCCTGTAATTAATGAATTCTGCATAAAACAAGCAGTAAAAACCGGAATAGGTTTAAATGCTAAAATAAATAAAAAATCAATATTTGATAGAAAAAATTATTTCTATGCTGATCTACCTCAAGGTTATCAAATTTCTCAATATAAAAATCCAATAGTAGGAGAAGGAACAGTAATTCTAGATCTACCAGATGGTGAAAAAAGTATTGGAATTGAAAGACTTCACTTAGAGCAAGACGCTGGTAAAAGCATTCATGATATTGATCCACAAAATACATTTGTTGATTTAAACAGATCAGGAGTGGCATTAATGGAAATAGTGAGTAAACCAGATTTAAGATCTCTTGAAGAAGTAAATCTTTATATAAAAAAACTAAGATCTATAATGAAATACTTAGGCACATGTGATGGAAACATGCAAGAAGGGTCTTTAAGAGCAGATGTAAACGTATCGGTCAGAAAAAAAGGTGATCAAGATCTTGGTACAAGATGTGAAATTAAAAATGTTAATTCAATTAAATTTATGCAGATGGCAATTGATTATGAAGCAAATCGGCAAGTAGATATTTTAGAGGAAGGTGGAAAAATTGACCAAGAAACAAGATTATTTGATACCAAAAAAAATGAAACTAGATCAATGAGATCAAAAGAAGATGCACACGATTATAGGTATTTTCCTGACCCAGATCTTTTGCCTCTAGAATTTACAGATGAGTTTATTAATGAACTTAAAAAAAATATTCCAGAATTACCCGATGAAAAGAAAAAAAGATTCATAGAAAAATTTAAATTATCACCTTATGAAGCCAATATATTAGTTTCGGATATTGATACCTCAAAGTATTTTGAGGCTGTAATTAAAAATTCAGATATAAAACTTTCAACTAATTGGATTACAGGGGAACTGTTTGCCTTATTAAATGAAAAAAATTTGGAAATATCAAAAAGTCCAATTAGTGCACAAAATTTATCTAAATTAATAAATTTAATAAAAAATGGAACTATTTCTGGCAAAATTGCCAAATCAGTATTTGAAATAATGGCAGTAGGCGATTCCGATCCCAAAAAAATTATTGAAGAAAAAGGACTTAAGCAGCAAAGTGATCCTAAAGAATTAGAAAAAATTGTAGATAAAGTAATTAATGAAAATCAAGATAAAGTAAAAGAATTTAAATCAGGCAAAGATAAATTATTTGGTTTTTTTGTTGGTCAAGTTATGAAAATTTCTGAAGGAAAGGCAAACCCACAACTTGTAAACGATATTTTAAAGAAAAAATTAAAATAAAATGGGTTCGAATATAGTTATCAATAAAGAAATAGAGAATTATATAAACAAATATTCTTTACAGTTAAATAAAGTTCAAAAAGATATAATATCATACAACGACAACTTAGGCAACATAAAGAAAAATCAAATTTCTATTTCTCAATGTCATTTTTTACATTTACTCATTAAAATTTCTAATATTAAGAAAATTTTAGAAATAGGTACTTTTACAGGATTGAGTGCACTTACAATGTCATTGGCTTTACCAAACGATGGTAAGATAATAACTTTAGATAAAAATGAAAAAACGAATGAAGCTGCAAAAAATTTTTTTAAAAGTGCAAATCAAGAAAAGAAAATAAAAATAATAAATAATATGGCTTTAGATAATTTAAATGAATTTAAAAATAAAAATCAAAAATTTGATCTTGTTTTTATAGATGCTGATAAAGAAAATTATATAAATTATTATGACATTTCATTAGATTTAATAAATACAAATGGCTTAATTATTATAGATAACGTGTTGTGGCATGGAGAAGTCATAGATGAAAAAAAAAATGATAATTTAACTAAAAGTATAAGAAAATTTAATATTTATATTAACAACGATAAAAGAATAGAAAATCTAATTATTCCTCTAGGTGATGGCCTTACAGTTTGTAGAAAGTTGTAATGTTTTATATTTCTGGCTTTTATAAATTTAAAAAAATAGCGAATATTAAAAGAAATAAAAAAATAATTCAGTCATATTTCTTAAAGAATTCTATTAGAGGAACATTAATATTATCTTCAGAAGGTATAAATGCAACTTTATCTTCTAAAAAAAAAAATCTTCATTTAATCTTAAATAAAATAAAAAAAACTTTTAAAATTGATAATTTTGATAGTCAGAATTTATCTAAATGTAAATTTCAACCATTTCATAGAGGCAAAGTTAAAATTAAAAAAGAAGTAGTTCCTATGGGTATTAAAATTGAAAAAAGAAATTTAAAAAATCATCTTAGTCCAGTGAAATGGAATAAATTAATTAAAAATAAAAATACTTTGTTATTAGATGCAAGAAAACCATTTGAAAACAAAGTTGGATCTTTTAAGAAATCAATAAATCCTCAAGTTAATAATTTTAGAGAATTTCCCGAATATTTAAAAAAACTTTCTAAAGACAAAACTATAGCAATGTTTTGTACCGGAGGTATTAGATGTGAAAAAGCAGGCATTTATTTAAATAAAAAAGGTTTTAAAAATGTTTATCAATTAAATGGTGGCATAATTAATTATTTAAAAAAAATAAAAAAAAGTAATAGTTTGTGGAATGGTGAATGTTATGTTTTTGATAATCGTGTATCAATAAAACATGGTTTGTTACAAGGAAGTTTTTCGATGTGTAGCGGTTGTAGAAAGCCTATATCAAAAAAAGATAAAAAATCTAAAAAATATGAAGAAGGTGTTTCTTGTCCAAATTGTCACGATAGTTTAACAAATTCACAAAAAGAAAGATTTAGAATGAGGCAAAAACAAATAAACCTTGCAAAAAAGCAAGGCAAAAGTCACATATTCCAAAAAGAATTTTAAATATGAATTTACTAAAAGATAAAGTTCCTAAATTAGTCAGAAAACTTGCATTACCAGCAATGGTAGGAACATTATTTCAAACACTTTATAATATTGTTGATACTTTTTTTGCAGGAAAAATATCACCTGAAGCCTTATCTGCATTAAGTAAATCATTCCCTATATACTTTATTATTATTGCCACATCCATAGGTGTGACTGTAGCAGGAACTTCGTTAATAGGTAACAGCATCGGTGAAAATAATAAAAAAAATACTTTAAATTATTTTACTCACATTATTATTTTTGGAATTATAATTTCTTTTATAATAACTTTTTTAGGATTAACTTATTCTGAAAAAGTATTTTCTTTGATGGGATCAACCAAGAAAGTAATTTCTTTAGGACTTGAGTATACTGACATTATTTACTCTGGATCAATAATATTTATTTTGGTAGTAGCATTAAATTCGCTCTTGCATGCAGAAGGCGATACTAAAACTTATAGGAACGTTTTAGTTTTATCCTTTTTACTTAATATTATTTTAAATCCAATTCTAATCTTTGGATTTTTATTTATTCCTGCTTACGGAGTTAAAGGTATTGGTATAGCTACCATAGTTGCACAATTCATTTCGTTGATTATCATATTGTTTAAAGTTATCAAAAATAACAGAATTAAATATATAACTAAAGATTATTTAGTACCAAAACTTTTCTATTTGAAAAATATTTTTTTTCAATCTATGCCTATAACTATATCAATTTGTGGCTATGCTTTGGCCTCTGCAATTATTTTTACTTACGTTGGTCTGTCAGGTGAATATGCTGTAGCTGGGTACGGAGCTGGCACAAGAATAGAGCAGGTGGTTCTTCTTCCTATTTTAGGAATTAATACCGCTATAATATCCATAATAGCTCAGAATTACGGTGCTAAATATATAGATAGAATAAAGGAAACTTACTTTACGGCTATAAAATACGCTTTCATCATAATGATCATTTCGGGAATATTTGTTTTTATCACCGCAAGCATGATTACAGGCATTTTTTCAAGCAACCTAGATGTTATAGAATATGGAGAACGGTATTTAAAAATATCAGCTTTTGTATTACCAGCTTATCCAGTTTTTTTTCTATCAAATGGTTTGTTCATGGCTTTAAAAAAATCTGAGTACGCTATGATTTCAAATTTTTTCAGAAATGTATTAAATCCTATTATCGTATTTTATTTAGCAAGACACTATGGTGCTAGTTTTGAAACTTTTTTTTGGATATGGGTTATAATTAATTGGTTTTTCTCGATATCTTATTTACTATTTGTGATTTATTATTTTAATAAAAAATTAAACAAATCTAGCGCTGTCGTTCATCCATAACCATAGATGATTTGAAAAAGATCTTCTAACAAATAAATTTAAATTATTTATATCTTTATTATGAATAATTACGTCTACATGGTTTAGCAATGTTTGCGTAACAGCACCTTTGGAATATTTAAATTTATTAAAATTAAACGGACATCCTGCAGAAAGCATGTCAAAAATTTTCGGACCTTTTAAATTAATCATTATCCAATGATCTGTTACATTTGTTACCGAACCAAGTTTTGTTTTAGATATATCATTAAAAAGTTTATCTTCTGAAGAATTAATAGTTTCCAAGTTATTTTTATCATTTGAATAAATCAGCCATTCATCTGGACTTAACCACAGTAAATTTAACTCTTTATTGCCCGATGATGTATTGGGATCTGTGGGAAGTATTATTGATAATTCCTTTCCAATTTTAGTTACAAAATCCCTATTTTTTCCCCTTAAATTTATTTTAAGAGTAGGTTCAACTTCTGAAATTTTTATATCAGAGTATTCTTTTGCCTCAATAATTGTAGAATTATAATTAAGCATTTAACCTCTTATTTTCTTTGTCTAAAAAAACAGTGTCTGTTATGGTAACATTAATAGTTTTGTTTTTCATAGGAACAAACATTTTTTGTCCCTTTAATTTTTTACCATTTTTTACTACTGCAAGTGCGATTGATTTATTTAAATTTGGACTAAAATAACTGGATGTGACATGACCTAGCATTTCTATTGGTTGTTTTTTTGTTTCTAAAACTATTTGTGCACCTTCTTCTAAAACTACATTTGGATCATCTGTTAATAATCCAACAAGTTGTTTTCTATCATCTCTAATTGTATCACTTCTGTATAATGATCTTTTTCCAATAAAATCATATTTTTTCTTACTAATTATCCAGTCCATTTGTAAATCTACAGGTGTCATTGTGCCATCAGTGTCTTGTCCAGCAATTATAAATCCTTTTTCAGCTCTAAGTAGGTGCATAGTTTCAGTACCATAAGGTGTAATATCAAATTCCTTTCCTGCCTCAAAGCATTTCTCCCAAAGAGATTTACCATATGATGATTGAATATTAATTTCATAACTATGTTCACCGGTGAAACTAATTCTCATTACTCTACATTTTATATTATCTATTAATGCATTTCTAAAAGACATATGTGGAAATTCTTTATCTGATAAATTTAAATCAGGAATTACTTTTGAAATAATTTTTTTTGAATTTGGTCCACAGATGCTAACAGTTGCATAATGATCTGTGACAGAAGTTAAATAAACATCTAATTCAGGCCATTCTGTTTGCAAATAATCTTCTAATTTTCCAAGCACATTTGCTGCACCACCTGTTGTAGTAGTCATTATATAATGATTTTCCCCTAATCTTGTTGTAACACCATCATCATAAACCATTCCATCTTCATTCAACATTAAACCATATCTACACTTTCCTATTTCTAATTTAGACCAAGCATTTGTATAAACTCGATTTAAGAATTCTGATGCGTCACTACCTTGTATATCTATCTTACCAAGAGTGGAAGCATCTAGGATACCAGCACTATCTCTAGCTGCTTTACTTTCTCTTTGTACAGCTTCATGTATACTTTCATTTTCTATTGGATAGTACCAAGCTCTCTTCCATTGTCCTACATTTTCAAATTCTGCATTATGCTTAGCATGCCAATCATGCATAGGAGTTCTTCTTGTGATATCAAAAAATTCACCAACATTTCTTCCAACAATCGCACCAAAAGTTAATGGTGTGTATGGTGGTCTAAATGTAGTTGTTCCCAATTCGCCCATTTTAACATCAGCGGTTTCAGCTATAATTCCAAGTGCATGCATATTGGATAATTTCCCTTGATCGGTAGCCATGCCCGTTGTTGTGTATCTTTTCACATGCTCAATTGATTTAAACCCTTCTCTTAAAGCTAATTTTACATCATTTGCAGTAGAATCGTTTTGAAAATCTAAAAATGGCTTAGTTTTTCCTAAAGGTTTATTAGATGGAAGTAGCCAAATATTTTTTTTGTTAATCTCATTTGAGGAATTAATTTTTAAATTTTCATAATCATTATTATTAACTTTTAAAAATTTATTTGTTGAAATAACTGAATTTTTTACTACTGAATCAAGTTCAAAATCACCATTACAAGATCCGATACTTATTTGATCTAACTCTGATTTATCTGGTAAAAAAACATTATCTTCATCCCTGAATTTAAGTTTACCACCAGACTGAGTAAATAAATGTACTCTTGGTGTCCAACCTCCTGAAATACCTAAGCAGTCACATTCTTGTTTTATTTTTTTTCCTACAACAGTAGTGTCATCGTCAGACAATTTCATAATTTCAATGGAAGTAATTTTTTTGTAACCATTTGTATTAACAACTGCAGATTTCCAGTGAATCTTTATACCTAATTTTTCTGCTTGTTGAACTATTAATGAATTAGTTCTATCTCTTATATCAACTACCGAATTAACACTTACACCACTATTGCTTAAGGAGATTGCGGTTTCATAAGCCGAGTCATTGTTTGTAAATAAAGATATTTTTTGTCCACATTTAACTCCAAAATAATCTATGTATTTTTTTATGGAATAAGAAAGAATAACACCAGGTCTATCATTATTATTGAAAATTAATGGTCTTTCCATCGCTCCTGTTGCTATAATTACTTTTTTTGCCCTGATTTTCCAAAGTCTCTGTCTAATTTTATCTTTTCTTTCATTTAAATCTAAATGATCAGTCAAGTTTTCTCTAGCTAGTAGATAATTGTAACTATGATAAGCGGCTAAAGTTGTTCTTGTTTTTATAGTTAGATTTTTTATCGAATTTAAAGTTTCAATTTCTTTTTTTAACCACTCATTTGAATAAGAGTTATTTATCTTAAAGCATTCATTTTGTTGGAAAATAGTAGTTCCACCTAAGTTATTTTTATCATCTATTAATACTGTATTTAAATTATTCTTAGCTGCTGTTTTTGCAGCAATTATTCCGGATATACCTCCTCCAACAACCAAAACATCACAGTGTAAATACCTATGATCATAAATGTCTTTATCTGGTTGAGTAGGTGATTTACCTAGACCTGCAGATTTTCTTATAAAGTACTCATATAATTTCCAAAAATTAGCAGGCCACATAAATGTTTTGTAATAGAAAGCCGCAGGTATAAGAGGGGAAAAAAAATTGTTTATGGCACCTATATCAAAATTAACACTTGGCCAACAGTTCTGGCTTGATGCTTCTAAACCTTCATATAGTTCTATTTCAGTTGCTCTTGTATTAGGTTCTGTCATTGAAGCATCATTTCCAGCTTGTACGATTGCATTAGGTTCTTCTGAACCACATGTCATTATGCCTCTTGGACGGTGATATTTAAAACTTCTTCCGATAAGGTGAATATCGTTAGCTAATAAAGCTGAAGCTAAAGTATCACCCTTAAATCCATATAAAGTTTTGCCATCAAACTTAAAAGATATTCTAGATGTTTGATCAATAAACTTGTTATTTGTTATTCTTAAATTTCTGCTCATTATTTTATAGGGGGTTTTTCACCCATTTTATAAATAGCGTGAATTTTATCGTTAGATGTGTCTCTAACCATGTTAAACCATTTTCTACATCCATGAGAATGATTCCATCTTTCAAACTGAACACCTTTGATATTTTTTCTCATAAATAGATATTCTGCCCATTGATCATCACTCAGTTCAGTTGGTTGTTTTGGTCTAACAATGTGAGCTTCACCACCAGCTGAAAATTCACTTTGGTCTCTTTCACCACAATATGGACAATTAATTAAAAACATTAGTGTGCTACAGCAGCTGCTCCATGTTCATCAACTAAATCACCACTTACAAATCTATTTATATTAAAATCAGCATTTAATTTGTGGGGTTCATCATTAGCTATTGTATGTGCAAATAAATCACCAGAACCAGGTGTTGCTTTAAAGCCGCCTGTGCCCCAACCACAATTAAAATATAATCCCTTAATATGAGTTTTACTAATTATTGGACTAGCATCTGGGCAAATATCAACTATACCACCCCATTGTCTTAGCATTTTCATTCTACTAAAAATTGGGTAGAGCTCCAGTATTGCTTTTAAAGTTCCTTCCACCACATCATGGCTACCTCTTTGAGTATAAGAAACATAAGCGTCAGTTCCAGCGCCTATAACAAGTTCTCCCTTATCTGATTGACTTACATATGCGTGTACTGCATTGGACATAACAACGGTATCTATAATTGGTTTTACTGGTTCAGATACCAAAGCTTGCAAAGGTTTACTTTCAAGTGGCAATTTTAAATCAACCATTTTTGCAATAACACTTGAATGACCTGCTGCAACTACACCAATTTTTTTTGATTTTATAAAACCTTTTGTTGTTTCAATACCTTCAACGCTATCACCTTTTCGTTTAATACCTTTAACTTCACAATTTTGAATTATATCTACACCCATTTCATCGGCACCTCTAGCATAGCCCCATGCAACAGCATCATGTCTTGCTGTACCAGCTCTTTTTTGTAAAGTTCCTCCTAAAACTGGATATCTAATGTTTGGAGAAGTATTAATTATTGGACAAAATTTCTTAACTTGTTCGGTGTTTAGCCAAACAGCATCAATTCCATTCAGTCTATTTGCGTGAGTTCTTCTTTTTAAATCCCTAACATCCTGAAGGTTATGAGCCAAATTCATAACTCCTCTTTGGCTAAACATAACATTATAATTTAATTCTTGAGAGAGACTTTCCCAAATTTTTAAAGCATGATCGTATAATCCTGCACTTGCATCCCATAAATAATTTGATCGTATAATTGTAGTATTTCTTCCAGTATTTCCTCCACCAATCCAGCTTTTTTCTACAACAGCTATATTTTTCATATTATGCTTTTTAGCTAGATAGAAAGCTGTAGCTAAACCATGACCTCCACCACCAATAATTATGGCATCATATTCTTTTTTAGGTTCAGGGTCTCGCCATGCACGTTGCCAGTATTCGTGATAACTAAATGCATTTTTAATTAACGAAAAAATTGAATATTTGTTTTTCATAATTTGCACAAAATTACTTGATTAATATTGAATATTCAATGATTTCAAGTTACACACTATATGAAAAGGTGAGGTGGGTGAGCTGGTTTAAACCAGGAGTTTGCTAAACTTCCGTACGTTATAATGACGTACCGAGGGTTCGAATCCCTCCCTCACCGCCATTAATAAAGTGGGTCGTCTTTGAAAAAATTTTTCAATTTTATTGGTTTTTGTTCAAGTATATATCTGTAAACATTATAATTTTCTAATACCCTTTGAACATAATTACGAGTTTCTTTAAATTTAATTAATTCAATCCAGTTAACATAATCTATTTGTTTTTTTTGGGGATTTTTATTTAATTTTTTCCAATATTTAACTCTTTTTGGTCCTGCATTGTATGCAGCGATTGCAAATGGATACGATCCATCATATTCCAATAAAAGTCCAGCTATATAATGTGAACCTAGATTTATATTATATTCTGGATCTTTAGTTAATTTAGATTTTGAGTATGGTAGTTTAGCTTGTTTGGCAACTACTTTCGCCGTATAGGTCATTAGTTGCATTAATCCTTTTGCTCCAGCGTGACTATGTGCCGAGGTATCAAATTCACTTTCTTGTCTAATTATCGATAATATGAATGCAGCTTCAGGTATTTTTCTTTTTGAAACATATTTTGGCACACTAATTATAGGATAATTATATTTGTTATGAAATCTTTTTTCATATGAAGCTTGCTTTGCAACTTGTATAGCAAAATCAAATCTAGATATATCTGTTGCTAATTTTGCTGCCAGTATTTCACTACCCATGCTTACATTTTCTTTTGCTAAATATCTTAATATGTGCTTTGTAAACTTGTCTTTATTTAATTCATGTAGCAAATAAACTATTTTTATTAATTCTTTTTCATAAAATTTTTTAATAAATTTATCATTAACTTTCATTAATTCATCAAGTTTAAATTTTTCATTTGGATAAATTTTCATATGTGATAGTTGTCCATAATAAGTTGTTAAATATTTTGAGCCTTCTTTAAACCATATTGATGAAGTTTTTTTATCACCAAGTTTTTCATAAGATCTACCAAGCCAATATGCCCCTCTAGACAAACTTATAGGATAACCAACATTTTCATAAAATAAATTAAAATGCTCAATAGCTCTTATAGGATCATTTAAAAAACTTAAAGCTATCCATCCACTCATCCACTCAGCCTCCGCTAGTTCGGGACCACTGATCAAACCATGTTTACTTACTATTTTATAAGCCTTTTGATATTTTTTTTTGTAGATTAATGATCTTGCAATAATAGATCTTTCTTTCCACCATTTATCAGGTCTAACCATATATTTTTTTGTATTTTTTATAGTATCAAGAATTTCTAATGAACTTTCTACTCTTCCTCTTTTTCTTCTCCATTTAAGCCTGTCATAATTAAGCCCAGCATCATTAATAAATTTTTTAGGCACTTTACCTATAGCATTGTCAACACCATAAGATTTGCTCATTAAAAGTTGTCTAGCAGTGTAAAGTAACTGATATTCTTTTGGTAAATACCTTAACATTCTTTTTAAATCCCAATATTTATTTTCCCAAGCTAAGTAGTCAGCACGTTTAATATAATCAGTAGAATTTAAATATTTTTTATATTTTTTTCTAAAAAATTTTAGTTGAGCTCTCGTCAAATCAGCAGTAATCCATCCTTCTTTGATTAATTTCATTCCACGATTTTTATTTCCTAATGCAATATGGCTCTCACCCAAGATAATTTTGCCATAACCACTTAAAGGATCACTATTCTCAAACATATTTATAATCTTTTTTGGAGATAAAATTTTTGTAGATAGCTTATGTTCTGCAAGATATTTAATTCTCCCAATTCTTGGATAAGTTTTATTTCTTTCTAAAAATTCTTTATATTCAAAGAAACTTGCAGTATTTCCAGTAGTTAATAAATATCTCCATTGTATAAAATTAAAAATAGATTTGTTTCTTGCCTTTTTGGCTACTCTTTCTGCAGATTTCCATTTCTTTTTTTCCATCAATTGAATAGCTTGTCTTGCATATCCAAAATCTTTTTTACTAAAATATTTAGATTTTTTTGTTTTTTTTGATGTTGCTTTTTTTACAATCAATGGTTTTGATTTAGGTATAATGAATTTTTTTACTTTGGCTGTCTTTTTTTCTTCGATTTTTTTTTTTATTTCCTTAGGTTTAACCAAAGGAATTTTTAAGGGTTTCTTTAAAGGGATTAATAAATTTTTTGAAATTTTCTTTTCAATTATTTCTTTAGATAATATAGGCTTTTTTTTTGGGTAGATAATTTCTTCACTTATAGCTAAATTAATAAAAAACAATAAAAGCAAGTTAATAGCTAATATTTTTGTGAAAATTGATCTCATAAATTTTAAATAAATCAATAATCTATGTTATAAGTATTTATGTTTAAAGGTTCAAATGTTGCTTTAGTTACACCGTTTAAAAATGACAATCTTGATGAAGAAAATTATATCAAGCTTATTAATTTTCATATAGAAAATGGCACCAATGGACTTGTGCCGGCTGGAACAACTGGCGAATCGCCAACTTTAAGTCATAATGAGCACCAAAAGGTTATAGAACTTTGTATTAAAGAATCTAAAGGAAGACTTCCTGTGATAGCAGGTACTGGATCTAATTCAACCGAAGAAGCTATCTCATTGACTAAGCATGCTGAAAAAGCTGGAGCTAATGGAGCTCTCATAGTTACACCATATTATAATAAGCCAACTCAAGAAGGTCTTTATCAACATTATAAAAAAATAAATGACAACTGCTCAATTCCAATAATTATTTACAATATACCATCAAGGTCAGTTATTGATATGACCGTTGACACTATGGCAAGATTGTTCGAATTAAAAAACATAGTTGGAGTTAAAGATGCAACCGGTGATTTGAATAGAGTAGAGCAGCAAAGAAAAAAAATGGGAGAAGATTTCATACAATTAACTGGAGAAGACGGTAACGTATTAGAATTTAATAAAAGAGGTGGAGTAGGATGCATTTCAGTTACGGCCAACATAGCACCTAAACTTTGCTCAGATTTTCAAAAATATTCTAAATCAAGTTCTGATAACGAAATTAAAGAAGCCGAGAGAATTGATCAAATGCTACAACCAGTTCATAAAGCATTATTTATTGAAAGTAACCCGAGCCCAGTCAAATACGCAGCCAAGCTAATTGGCCTTTGTGATGATGCAGTTAGACTTCCTTTGGTAAAAATAACTAAAGAATCTCAAAAAAAAGTCAACGAAGCTTTATCTTTAGCAAAACTTCTATAGGTAATGAATAAAAAAACCTACTCAGGTTTAAAAATTATTTGTTTAAACAGAAAAGCAAGCTTTAATTATTTTTTTAATGACATTATTGAAGCAGGATTAGTACTAAAAGGATCTGAAATTAAGTCAGTAAGATCTGGTAAAGTTAATATTGCTGAATCATACGCTATAGAAAAAAATGGAGAAATTTATTTAATTAATTCACACATACCTATTTATAGAGAAGCAAGTTATTCAAATCATAATCCATATGGTGAACGAAAGCTTTTGTTTAACAAGAAAGAAATAAACAAACTTATCGGTAAAGTAAATCAAGAAGGATTTACTCTGATACCTACTAAAATGTATTTTAAAAAAGGAAAAGCAAAAATAGAAATTGCTGTTGCAAAAGGTAAAAAAAAATACGACAAAAGACATGCTAAAAAAACCAGGGATTGGAATCGTGAAAAATCAAGATATTTTAGAAAATCAAGCTAAAATTGCTTACTTAAGCATTGGATCAAATCTAGGAAATAGAAAAGCAAACATAGAAAGAGCTAAATTTCTATTATCATTTAGTAATATTAAAATTGTTAAAACTTCAAATTATTATGAGACAGAATCTTTTCCATATAAAAAATTTCCTAAATATCTTAATGTATCAATAGAAACAAAAACATTTTTAAAACCTGACAAAATGTTTAAAATATTAAAATCTATTGAAAAAAAACTTGGAAGAAAAAGGACAAAAAAAAACTATCCAAGGACATGTGATATTGATATTTTGGATTATGATAACAAAACATTGTCAATTAATGTAGATAAGCAAATTTTAACAATTCCACACCCCAGAATGCATAAAAGAAACTTTGTTCTTTTACCTTTGTTTGAAATTTCAAAAAAATGGTATCATCCTAGTAAAAAACAAAAAATTAGCCAATTATTATCAAATTTTAAAAATATTGAGTTAAGAAGTATTAAAATTGTATAAATTAATATATAACTAAATATGCTCAATTCCGATGATTTGATAAGTAAAGTTAAATTGTACAATAAGTTTCTAAATCCAGAAACTTTATCCAAAGCCTATAATTTTGCACTAAAAGCTCATGAAAAACAAAAAAGAGAAGAGGGATCACCTTACATTATACACCCAATAGCAGTTGCAAACATACTTACAGAATTAAAACTTGATAGCGCCACAATCGCAACAGGTCTTCTGCATGATACAATTGAAGATACACATGCGACCTATAAAACTATAGAAAGCGAGTTTGGCAAAGAAGTAGCTGATTTGGTTGATGGAGTAACAAAAATATCTGAATTTGAAAATCAAGCTCTTTCTAATTCTAAAGCTGAAAATTTTAGAAAACTAATTTTAGCTACATCCAAAGACATAAGGGTATTATTAGTTAAACTTGCTGACAGACTTCATAATATGAGAACAATAAATTTTGTAAAAAATAAAGATAAAAAAATAAGAATAGCAAAAGAAACCATGGAAATCTACGCTCCTTTAGCTGACAGAATGGGCATGCATAGAATTAGAGATGAACTTGAAGATTTATCTTTCGACGTTCTTAATCCAGATGCCAGAAAACTCATAAAAAACCGACTAGACCAAATTAAAGAAAATAATATTAATAATTTTAATAATATTTCTGATGAATTTACGAATATTTTAAATTCGGAAAATATTTCGTGTAAAATATTTGGAAGAGAAAAAACACCTTTTTCTATCTGGAGAAAAATTCAAAAAAAAAGAACTTCTTTGGAACAAATTACAGATATTATTGGTTTTAGAATAATTTTGAATAAAGTTGAAGATTGTTATAAATCACTTGGAGTTTTTCATGGCAAATGGAATTGTATACCTGGAAAATTTAAAGATTATATATCTTCTCCTAAAATTAATAATTATCAGTCACTTCATACTGCTATAATTGGACCAAACAAAAGACCTATTGAAATACAATTAAGAACTATGCAAATGCATGAATTTGCTGAAAGAGGAATTGCTTCTCATTGGAAATACAAATCATCAGAAAAATTTAATTCTTTAACTTGGAAAGAATATGATTGGCTAGCTGATTTAGTAGAAATTATTGATAAAAATAAAAATCCCGAAGACTCTTATGAATATACTAAACTCCAAATGTTCCAGGAAAACACTTTTTGTTTTACACCAAAAGGATCAATTATTAAGCTTCCAAAAGATGCTACCCCAATTGATTTTGCATATGCCGTACATACGCAGGTCGGTGATACAGCTATTAGTTCTGAAATAAACGGTAAAGATAGTCCTCTACAGTCAGTTCTAACAAATGGCGATGTTGTCAAAATAATTACATCAAAAAACGTTTCACCATCTCTTCATTGGCTTTCTTCAGCAAAAACTGGAAAGGCAAGAGCTGCAATAAAACGTTATTGGCAGCATAAACATAATAAAAAACCTTTAAAACACAAGTTGTACAATACAACCCTTTGGATTTCATTACCTGATCAACCTGGAAGACTTGGAGATGTAACAACAATGATTGGATCTAATAATGTAAACATTTCAAGTGTCGAAATGGTGGAAAAAACTAAAAATACTATTAATTTTAGGTTTAATTTGATTATTCATGATTTGAAAAACTTTACAAAACTAATCAGTGAGCTAAAACAAAAAGAATATAATTTCAAAATTATTAGACATAAAAACAAAAAATATGCTTTCATTAAAAAACTCTTTAGCGGTTTTAAGAAAAACTAATGCATTACTTGAGGGACACTTTGTATTATCATCAGGATTACATTCATCCAAGTATATTCAATGCGCAAAACTTTTAAGCTACCCTCATTTATCTAAAAAAATTTGTTTTTCATTAAGTAGAAAAATTAAAAAACAATTTAAAAATATCGACTTAATTCTTTCCCCAGCAATTGGTGGAATCATTATAGGATATGAAATTGGAAGATTATTAAATAAAGAAACAATATTTTGTGAAAGAGTTAAAAAAAAATTTAAATTAAGACGAGGTTTCAAAATAAAAAAAAATGCAAAGGTTTTAATTGTAGAGGATGTTATAACCACAGGAAAATCTAGTTTAGAATGCGCTAAAATAGTAAAAAAATCAAAAGGCAAAATATTAGGTTTTGCTTGTTTGATAGATAGATCAAGTGTAAATAATATTAAAATTAAAAATAAAAAAATAATATCTCAGTTAAAGCTTTCAGTTTCTACCTTTAAAAAAAATAAACTACCTAATTTTTTAAAAAAAATACCCATTAAAAGTCCAGGAAGCAGAAGACTATAATGAGGAGGCTAGGTGTAAATATAGATCATGTTGCTACAATAAGAAATGCCAGAGCAGAAAACCATCCTAAAATTTATGATGCAGCAAGATTTGCAATTAAATGTGGAGCCGATTCAATCACAGTACATTTAAGAGAAGACAGAAGACATATTAATGATAATGATTTAAAAATTTTGGTATCAAATAAATCTATTCCTCTCAATTTAGAAATAGCATCAAATTATAAAATGCTAAAAGCTGCATTAAAAGCAAAACCTAATTTTGTTTGCATAGTTCCTGAAAAAAGAAATGAAGTCACTACAGAAGATGGTTTAAATCTTGTTAAAAATAAATCTATAATAAAAAAAATTATCTATAAATTAAAAAAAAAAAAAATTAGAACAAGTTTATTTATCAATCCAAATCTTAATGATATAAAAATTTCAAAAAATATAGATGCTGACTGTATTGAATTACATACTGGAAAAATATCTCGAAAAATAAAATCCAAAAATAATTACAACAATGAATTAATTAAAATTAAAAAATGTTCGAAATATGCACATTCTTTGGGTTTAGAAGTTCATGCGGGACATGGTTTGGATTACAAAGTAGTAAGAGTTTTATCTAAAATTAAAGAAATTAAAGAATTTAATATTGGTCATTTTATTATTGGCGAATCAATTTTTTTTGGATTAAAAAAAACAATTAGTAAATTTAAAAGTATATTGAAATAATGACTATTATAGGCAATGGAGTTGATATAGTAGAAAATAAAAGAATTAAAAAATCAATTTTAAATAAAAAATTTGTTTCAAGAATTTACTCCAGGTCTGAAATAAAAGATTCCATGAAAATAAGAAATAAAGAATCATTTTTTGCTAAAAGATTTGCTGCAAAAGAAGCCTTTGTTAAAGCTTTAGGAACTGGATTTAGAAATGGTATGAATTTTAATGATATTTCTGTTAAAAATAGAAAATTCGGCAAACCAGAATTACATTTAAATAACAATATAAAAAAACTAATAAAAAGCAAATTTAAATTAAAAAAATTTAATATTTTTTTATCTTTATCAGATGAAAAAAAATATTCGATTGCGTTTGTGGTAATTAATAAGTTGTTATGATTACAAAAAAAAATATTAATGAAAATATAATAACTATAATTTATGCTTTGATAATTGCTATAATAATAAGATCAATTTTTATTCAACCTTTCTATATACCATCATCCTCCATGGAACCTAATTTATTAGTCGGTGATAGATTATTTGTTACAAAATATAGTTATGGATATAGCAAACATTCATTGCCATTCAGTCCACCCATATTTGAAGGAAGGATTTTCTTTGCACAACCAAAAAGGGGAGATGTTATTGTATTTAAAACTCCATCCGATAATAGAACTGATTATATTAAAAGACTAATTGGAATACCAGGAGATACAATTCAATTCATAGATGGAAATGTTTATCTTAATGACAATCAAATATTGAAAACTATTATTTCAAAAAATGATAAATTATTTTGTGGTAATAAAGAAATTAAAGTTAAAACATTCAAAGAAAAAATGCCAAATGGAAGAGTTTACAATGCATCATATATTAAAAGTTCTACTTTTATGAATTCTGATAAGTATATTGTTCCTGAAGATCATTATTTTTTTTTAGGTGATAATAGGGACTGTTCAAAAGACAGTAGATTTTTATCTGAAGTTGGATATGTACATAAAGACAATCTAGTTGGTAAAGCACAATTTTTGTTTTTCTCATCTAATAAAAAAGTTGGTAGTATAATTCAATTTTGGAAATGGAACAAAATTATAAGGTTTGATAGATTTTTTAAAAAAATAAAATAATGAAAAATAATTTATTTATCCTTCAAAAAAAAATTAAAGTTAAATTTAAAAATATTGAATTACTAAAAAAATCATTAACTCACAAGAGTTATAATCTTGAAGACAATTATGAAAAATTAGAATTTCTAGGAGATCGAGTACTAGGTATAGCAATATCTAAAATTTTAATTGATGTCTATCCATATGAAAAAGTAGGAAGTTTAGATAAAAAATTAGCCTCTTTAGTAAACAAAAATAGATGCTATGAAATCGGTAGAAGATTACAACTTGAAAAATATATATTAAAAAAAAAATCAAAAAATAAAATTGAAAATAAAATTATTTCAGATTGTTGTGAGTCATTAATAGGGGCAATCTATTTAGATAAAGGTTTTTATTTTGCCGAAAAATTTATTGCCGATAATTGGAAAGAATTAATTAAGTCGGCCAAAATAACTGCCGTCGATTCAAAAACAAAATTACAAGAATATTCATTAAAAAAATACAAAAAACTGCCGATCTATAAATTGCTTGCTAATACCGGTCCTAAGCACAAACCCAGATTCAGAGTTGGTGTTAAACTAAATAATTCAGAATTTTTTGAAGGAAATGGCCCATCAATTAAACAAGCCGAACAATCAGCTGCTGAATTATTTTTAAAATATTTAAATTTATAAATGAATTGGATTGATCAAGGTTTTTTACTATCAAAAAATAAATATAATGAAAATTCCATCATAGCGGAAATATATACAAAAAATCACGGAAAAATTAGCGGAATTATTTTTGGAGCCACATCAAAAAAAAACAAAAATTACTTACAAATTGGCAATAAACTTCACGTAAATTATAATTATACGAATAACGGAAAGATTGGTAATTTCAAAATTGAAATTGACAAAATTTTATCACCTTTGTTTTTTGATAATAAAAAAAAGCTTGCTTGTATTATATCAACCCTGAATATTGTTAAACTTTTAACTGTTGAATTTCAGGAAAATTCTAAAGTATATAATTCGATAGATAATTTTTTTAATTTATTAAAAGAAAGAATGTGGATAAAAAATTATATATTTTGGGAATTAGAATTCTTTAAATTAATTGGTTATGATTTATCATTGAAGGGATTGATTTCTGAAGAATTTATCAATGGAAAAAAAATTTATTTTGTCAAATCTAAGTATAATAAAAAAATTATACCAAATTTTTTGATAGACGATAATATTAACCCTGAAAGTAAAACTGATTTACTGGGCGGCCTAAAGTTGGTTAGTGATTATCTTGAAAAATCAATTTTAAGACCTAATAATATAAATTATCCTAAATCTAGAGCTGATTTTATTGAATTGTTAAAGTAAAATTTTGTCAGCAAAATATGTGACAATTGCGCTAGCGCCAGCTCTTTTAAAAGATATTAAAGATTCAATTATTGAATTTTCATCAATTATTTTTTTTTCTATTCCATTTTTTATTAAGCTGTACTCACCAGATACTTGATATGCAAATACTGGTATTTTAAAATTATCTTTTACTAATTTTATTACATCTAAATAGGGCATTCCAGGTTTTACCATTACCATATCAGCACCTTCTTTAATATCCAATGCAACTTCTCTTAGTGACTCGTTACTATTTTTATAGTCCATTTGATAAGATTTTTTATGTCCTTTTAAAGATTTTTTGGATCCAACTGCATCTCTAAAGGGACCATAAAAGTTTGAAGCATATTTAACAGCGTATGAAAGTATTTGAACATTAGAAAATTTTTTTTTATCTAGAGCTTTTCTAATTTGTCCAACTCTTCCATCCATCATATCAGAAGGAGCAATGACATCACAACCCATTTGTGCTTGCAAAATAGATTGTTTAACCAAAATAGAGTTTGTTTCATCATTTAATATATTTCCCTTTTTTAATATTCCATCATGACCGTGAGATGTATATGGATCTAAA
>CACIKW010000008.1 GCA_902587315.1 uncultured Pelagibacteraceae bacterium | reverse complement strand
TTTAAAGTTTTTTTTTCCTTAGGCATTATTTTTTTTGATTTTTTAAGTATTTTGTTCCTTCCCATGGACTCTCATAGTCAAAATTTCTGTAATTTTGTTCAAGTTTTACTGGTTCATAAATTACTTTCTTGCTTTCTTCGCTATATCTGACTTCGTTATGTCCTGTAAGAGGAAAATCTTTTCTTAAAGGGTAACCTTCAAAACCATAGTCTGTTAATATTCTTCTGAGATCTGGGTGGTCTTTAAAGTTAATACCATACATGTCAAAAACCTCTCTTTCCATCCAATTAGCGGAAGGAAATATTGATGAAATTGAAGTGACTATCTCTTTCTCACCTATATTATAATCGATGACTATTCTTTGATTAAATTGGTGACTAAGAAGTAAATAAACTAATTTAAATCTTTTTTCTTTTTCTGGATAGTCAACTGCAGTGATATCTGTTAATTGGCTAAATTTTAATTCATTATTTGATTTCAAAAAGAGAATGATTTCAATCAAATCCTGTGAATCAGTATTCAGGTAAACGCAATTATGCTTTATTTTTGAAGTATTAATTTTTGTACCAAGTTCTGAATTAATTTTTTTTTCTAATTTAATTAGGTTGTTCATTTAAAATTATCTATTAAAAGATCCTTTATTTCTAATTTTTTTTTGCAACTGCATAATTCCATATAATAATGCTTCTGCAGTAGGTGGACATCCGGGAACGTATATATCAACAGGTACAATTCTATCGCATCCTCTGACAACAGAGTAAGAATAATGGTAGTACCCACCTCCATTTGCGCAACTACCCATTGATATTACATATCGAGGTTC
Organism: uncultured Pelagibacteraceae bacterium; assembly: GCA_902587315.1. Lineage (GTDB taxonomy): Bacteria > Pseudomonadota > Alphaproteobacteria > Pelagibacterales > Pelagibacteraceae > Pelagibacter. The sequence goes on along the minus strand of CACIKW010000008.1, from coordinate 30,286 downwards.
AGGCATTTGATCATAAACTTTTCTCAAAGCTGGTGCCATTTTATTTGTTAGTGTTCCGGCAACTATCATAACATCTGATTGTCTTGGTGAGGCCCTTGGCGCGGCTCCAAATCTTTCAAGATCATATCTTGGCATAGAAGTATGCATCATTTCAACAGCACAACATGCAAGTCCAAAAGTCATCCAATGTAATGAGCCTGTCCTTGACCAGTTAATTAAATTATCAAATGATGTAGTGATAAAGCCTTTTTCGGCAAAATCTTTTGCAAGTTGTTTGAATTCTTCTGGTATTTTTTTTTGGTTTTCATTTGAATCCATTTTTTTTTATTCCCAATCTAAAGCTCCTTTTTTCCACTCATATATAAATCCTACTGTCAAGATCGCTAAAAAAATCATCATTGAAATAAATCCATACACGCCGATTTTTCCTAATGATATCGCCCAAGGAAAAAGGAAAGCAATTTCTAAATCAAAAATAATAAATAAAATAGCAACAAGATAAAATCTTACATCAAATTCCATTCTTGAATCATTAAATGGATCGAATCCACACTCATATGCAGATAGTTTTTCAGGATCTGGATTTTTAGGGGATAGCAAATAGTTCAATATTATAAAACCGCAACTTAAACCTAGTGCTATAACTAGAAATAATATTATTGGAAAATAATCTTTTAAAAGTTCCGCAACCATCTATTTTCTATATATAAGCTTTTTATCTAAAAGAAAGTGCAGTTAAGTCACGGTTTTACTTATATATTTACTATTAATTTCATATTTGGTGGAAAAGATGGCGGGAGTGACGGGACTCGAACCCGCGACCTCCTGCGTGACAGGCAGGCGCTCTAACCAACTGAGCTACACCCCCATTATTGGTGGGCAGTAAAGGACTCGAACCTTTGACCCCCTCGGTGTAAACGAGATGCTCTACCAACTGAGCTAACCGCCCCAATAAATTAATGAACTATTATCACAATTGAATAAAGTTAAAAGATAATTATAGATTAATTTTATTGAATACTTGCTTGAGATTTCTCGTTTTTTTTAGCATCTGATAAGTTTTCTACTTCAGCCCACTCTACTCTTTTAAGTTCTTTTGTTAGAGCTATCTTTAAAACTTCATCTACGAATTCTACAGGAGTAATTTTAATATCTTCTTTAACTTTTTTTGGTATATCAATCAAATCTTTTTCGTTTTCTTTGGGAATTAAAACATGGCTGATTCCAGCTCTATGAGCTGCTAAAAGTTTTTCTTTTAAACCACCTATAGCTAAAACTTGTCCTGTTAACGTTACTTCGCCCGTCATAGCAATTTTTCTATTTGCAGGAATATTGGTAATTGAAGAAACTATTGAAGTTACCATAGCTATTCCAGCCGAAGGTCCGTCTTTAGGTGTTGCTCCTTCTGGAACATGTATATGAAAGTCTTTTTTTTCAAAAGTTGGTGGGATAATACCATAGTCTAAGCTTTTAGATCTAACAAAAGATTTCGCAGCCTTTACTGACTCTTGCATTACTTCACCTAATTTACCTGTGATTTGCATTTTTCCTTTGCCAGGCATGTTTACAGTTTCAATTTTCAAAATTTCTCCGCCAAATTCCGTCCAAGCAAGTCCTGTAACTATTCCTACTTTATCTTCACTTTCAACTTCACCAAACTTAAATTTTTTAACGCCTAAAAAGTCATGTAAGTTTTTCTCATCAATAGTTATTTTTTTTTCTTCATTATTAACAACTTTTTTTACAACTTTTCTTGTTACTTTGGATATTTCTCTTTCTAAATTTCTAACTCCTGACTCTCTTGTGTAGTTTCTAATTATTTCTTTAAAAGTTCCGTCTGACAGTTCAAGCTCTCCTTCTTTTACACCATTTTCTTTAATTTGTTTTGGAAGTAAAAATTTATTTGCAATATTTATTTTTTCATCCTCAGTATAGCCTGGTATTCTTATAACTTCCATTCTATCTAATAGAGGTGGAAGTATATTTAATGTGTTTGCCGTAGTTACAAATAAGACATCTGATAAATCATAATCTACTTCTAAATAGTGATCATTAAATGTCGTGTTTTGTTCAGGATCTAATGCTTCTAATAAAGCTGAGGATGGATCGCCTCTATAATCATTTCCAACTTTATCTACTTCGTCTAATAGTATTAATGGATTTTTTGTTCCTGCTTTTTTCATCATTTGAATTATCTTACCTGGCAATGAACCTATATAAGTTCTTCTGTGCCCTCTTATTTCAGCCTCATCTCTAATGCCTCCTAAAGACATTCTAACAAATTGTCTGTTTGTAGCTTTTGCTATTGATTTCCCTAAAGAAGTTTTACCAACTCCCGGGGGGCCAACTAGACAAAGTATTGGTCCTTTTATTTTTTGCATTCTTTTTTGTACAGCTAAAAATTCAATTATTCTTTCTTTAACTTTTTCCAAACCATAGTGGTCTTCATCTAAAACTTTTAAAGCTTTGTTTAGATCAATATCTACTCTATCTTTTTTGTGCCAAGGAATATCTATCATCCAATCTAAATAATTTCTTACCACTGTAGCTTCGGCTGACATGGGACTCATGTTTTTTAATTTTTTAAGTTCACTCATACATTTTTTTTGAACATCTTTTGGCATTTTTGCCTTCAATATGGATTTATTTAAATTAGAAGTTTCATCCTTACCATCTTCTATTTCGCCCAATTCTTTTTGTATGGCTTTTAACTGTTCGTTTAGATAATATTCTCTCTGTGTTTTTTCCATTTGAGTTTTAACTCTACCTCTTATTCTTTTTTCAACTCCTATAATGCTTGTTTCGTGATCAATGATTTTGATTACTCTTTCTAATCTTTTTTTAACATCCAGAGTTTCAAATAATTGTTGTTTCTCACTTATTGTAGTTGATAATTGAGCAGCAATATTATCAACTATCTTTACTGGTTCATTTAATTGCTTAATATTACTTATGGTCTCATTAGATATTTTTTTATTTATTAAGTTTAATTTTTCTAGTTTTCTAATTGCAGAAAATGCCAATGGTTTTAGAGCTTCTTCGTTTTCAATTATTTCAGTCTGATATTCATAATTGCATGATATAAATTTATCTTCTTCTTTAAAGCCTACAATCTTAACTCTTTTATTTCCTTCTACTAAAACTTTAACTGTTCCATCTGGAAGTTTGAGCAACTGTAGAATGTTACTTTCACACCCACAGGAATAAATATCTGAGTTTTTAGGGTCGTCAATTTCTGAGTTTTTTTGAGTGGTTAATATAATTTTTTTGTCTTGCGTCATTACATCGTTTAATGCTGCAATTGATTTATCTCTACCAACAAACAAAGGTATTACCATATTAGGAAAAACAACAATGTCTCTCAATGGTAACAACGGTAATGTTTTTTTGATTTCCATAACTCAAATATGGTTATTATATTACTTTTTGCAATAGATAAATATGCTTTATTAACTAACTAGATTAGGTGGCTACGCAGCCGATGTTTTGTCGGATTTGGTTTTTTCAGTGCTAGAACGTAAAATAATTGGCTGCGATTTACCTTTAGCAGAGTTAATGTCAACTATTACCTCTTCAATATTATCTTGACTTGGAAGATCAAACATTGTTTTCAGTAAAATACTTTCTATGATAGATCTTAGGCCTCTTGCTCCAGTTTTTTTTTTAATAGCTTTTAATGAAATTTCTTTTAAAGCATTTTCTTTAAAAGTCAGCTTCACACCTTCAAGCTTAAATAATTCTTGATATTGTTTTGTTAAAGAGTTTTTGGGTTCTTGTAAAATTTTTATTAATGAGTTTTCATCTAGATCGTCTAAAGTTGCTGTTATTGGCAATCTACCGATAAATTCGGGAATTAAACCATACTTTAATAGATCTTCGGGCTCTAATCCTTTCATCCATTCACCTGTTTTTTTATCTTCTATAGATTTAACTTCGGCTTCAAAACCTATAGATGATCCTTTGTCTCTAAGTGATATGATTTTATCTAGTCCAGCAAATGCTCCGCCACAAATAAATAAAATATTGGTTGTATCTACTTGTAAAAATTCTTGCTGAGGATGTTTTCTTCCTCCTTGTGGTGGGACACTTGCAATTGTTCCTTCCATTATTTTTAATAATGCTTGCTGTACACCTTCGCCTGAAACATCTCTGGTTATGGATGGGTTTTCTGATTTTCTGCTTATCTTATCTACTTCGTCTATATAAACAATTCCTCTTTGTGCCTTTTCAACATTATAGTCAGCAGATTGTAGCAATTTCAAAATTATATTCTCAACATCTTCTCCTACATATCCGGCTTCTGTCAATGTTGTTGCGTCTGCCATTGTAAATGGAACATCTAAAATTCTCGCTAAGGTTTGAGCCAACAATGTTTTTCCACAACCCGTTGGACCTACTAATAAAATATTAGATTTTGCTAATTCAACATTTTTTGAAGTTTTGTTTTCATAGTTTAATCTTTTGTAGTGATTATGAACTGCAACAGATAAAACTTTTTTTGCATGATCTTGGCCTATTACATAGTCATCTAATACTTTGCAAATTTCTTTCGGGGAAGGTAATCCATCTTGGTGTTTTACAAAAGTGTCTTTACTTTCTTCTTTAATTATATCCATGCAAAGCTCAACACACTCGTCACAAATAAAAACAGTAGGTCCAGCAATTAATTTTCTAACTTCGTGCTGACTTTTTCCACAAAATGAACAGTAAAGTATATTTTTATTGTTGCTCATAAATTTTATATCGAATCAATTAAATCACTTTATTATAAGTTCATAATTATAATCAAGTCTAGGTTGTTGTATAAACTATATGTTGTTGTCTACTCTCTCTTGTCTACTACTTTGTCTATCAAACCAAAGTTTTTTGCACTTTCTGGAGTCATAAAATTATCTCTTTCTAGAGCTGTTTTTATTTCATCAACTGATTTATTTGTGTGTTTTGAATAGATTTCATTTAATCTTTTTTTCAATGACATAACTTCATTTGCATGTATTTCAATATCTGTGGCTTGACCTTGGTATCCAGCAGAAGGTTGATGTACCATAATTCTTGAATTAGGAAGTGAAAATCTTTTTCCCTTGGCTCCAGCAGCTAACAAAAAAGATCCCATGCTGGCAGCTTGTCCTATGCACAAAGTTGTAACATCTGGTTTGATGTATTGCATAGTGTCATATATTCCAAGACCAGAGGTTACAAGTCCTCCAGGTGAGTTAATATAAAGGGATATATCTTTTTTTGGATTTTCAGATTCCAAAAATAACAATTGAGCAGTTACTAAAGATGCCACATTGTCATTTATAGGACCAACAACAAAAACTACTCTTTCCTTAAGCAGTCTTGAGTATATGTCGTAAGCTCTTTCGCCTCTATTAGACTGTTCAACGACCATTGGTACCAATGTATTCATGTTCTCTTGAATTTTATTTGTCATAAGTTGATTCGATTTACTTATACAACTTGTGATTACTTTTTGCTAACTTTTTTTAAAGATTTCGTTTTCTTAAGTTCGGGTTTGGCTTTTATTGATGGTTTTTTTTTTGTTTGTAATGCTTTTTTAGATTCTTTCATTTCATCATTTTCATGATCATGATTATGGTCATGGACATGTGAATGTTTGGCAAGATTTGCTTCTTCCCTTGCATTTTTTTCATTTTCTTCTTTTAAGATTTTTTCAGCTTCATTTTTTGAAATTTCTTTTTTATTAACTGATGCTTCTTTTTTAATTTGATTTAATATTTTTTCTTCGTAAATTGATCCTCGTATGGCATCAATAGCTGAAGGGTTCTTTTCATAATACTCTCTAACAATTTTTTCTTGGCCAGGCATCATTCTAAGTTGTTTTTGTATTTCAATATTTATTTCTTCTTGAGTAACTTTTATATTATTTTTTTCTCCATAAGCGTTTAGTATTAGTCCAGTTTTAATTCTTTTTTTAGCTTGTTCTTCTAAAGATTTTTTATTTTTTTTTAAATCATCTTCTTTCATTCCTTGTGACAAAATTTTAACTTCTTGTTCAATTAAATTATTTGGTAAATTATCTAATTTTTGTTTTTCAATTTGATTTATTATTTGTTTTTTCGATATCATATTTAAAGAATTTTTATACTCATCATTGATTTGCTTAGATATTAATTCTTTCAAATTATTTAAATCTTTTGCTCCTAATGTTTTTGCAAAATCATCATTAATTTTGGTTTCTTGATTTATTCTTACAGAAGTTATATTACATTCAAATATTGCTTTTTTATTAACTAATTCTTTTTCTGGAAAATTTTCAGGTAAATTCACTTTTACTTTTTTATTTTCTTTTTTTTTTACTCCAATCAACTGTTTATCAAACCCAATAATGAATAAATCTTTACCAAGAATTAATTGGGTGTTTTTTCCCTCATTGCCTTTAAAATTATTGCCATTAACAGTTGCTTTATAATCAAAAACAACTAGGTCGCCATTTTTTGAATAATAATTTTCATCGGCATCCTTAAAATTGTTTTGATTTTTAGCAATTTGCTCAATTCGTTTGTCTATTTCTTTTGAATCAATTTTAACAACATATTCGTCAACTTTAATTTTTTTGATCGAAGAAATTTCAACATTTGGCAATTCTGTTACTGAAATTATATATTCAAGATCTTTGCCTTCTCCAAAAGATTTAAGATCAATTTTTGGTTGACCAGCTGGTTTTATTTTATTTTCTTCTAAAGCTTTCGTACTAGTTTCTTTTAAAACTTCATCTATAACTTCACCGTAAATTGCTTTTCCGAATTGCCTTTTTATTATTTCTGTTGGTACTTTTCCAGGTCTAAAACCTTTTATAACAACATCTTTTTTAATTTCGTTATATTTTTTTTCTAACTGTCCAGATATAGTTTTTTTATCAATAAAAACTTTTAAATCTTTTTCTAGACCTTTTTTATTTTGAATTGTTACTTTCATAATATCTTGGTAGGCGAGAAAGGACTCGAACCTTCACATGTTGCCATATTGGTTCCTAAGACCAACGCGTCTACCAATTCCGCCACTCGCCCACAACCATGCAGCTTTATATATTATAGAAGCAATTTGTCCAAATGGAATAATTGTGTATATATTATAAATATTAAAAATGATTGTTTCGCCTTGTATTAGTATTTGTAAATCAGATCCAATTACCGGATATTGTTATGGATGTGGCAGAAATAATGAGGAAAAAAGAATTTGGAAAGATGAAACTACAACAGATGAGTGGAAAAAAAATAATTTAATTGAAATAGAAAAAAGACTTGATGGTTGGCAATTAAAAAGCTTTAGAGAGTCTTACGAATATAAAATTAACAATGGAATACCCTTGTATAAAAAAAATATAAAACAAAAATGACAATTTGTTTATTTTTTTAGCTTAAAAGCAAAAACCTGATCTCCTCTAGGTGCTTTTTTTCCATACCAACTATATAAAGAAGAACTGCCTGTAGAAACAACAACTATAAATTGTTCATTATTATATTCATAAATCGTTGGTGGGCTCGAACCTGAAAAAGGTAATTGATAATTCCAAATTTCTTTACCATTACGGGAATCAAAGGCTCTAATTTTTTTGTCAAGAGTTCCTGTTGCAAAAATAAGATTTCCAGCAGTTCCTGTAACTCCACCCATATTTGTTTGGCCTGTTATTGGTATTCCCTTTTTTTTTAACTGTTCATATTCTCCGAAAGGAGTTTGCCAAATTATTTTACCAGTATTTAAATCAATTGCTGTCACAGTTCCCCACGGTGGCTTTGATCCTGGGTATCCATTTTGGTCAAAAAGTATATTCATAATGAATGGGTAATTATAATATTGGTATTTTTTATTTGAACTTTTTATCCAACTAATTAATGGTAAATTGTTTGATGGAACATACATAATGCCTTTATCATTATCTATACTAGCACCCATCCATTGAGCGCCGCCACCATAAGATATAGTTTTTTTTTCAGTTGAATTTGGAATAAAAAAACCAAAGTTAGTATTTTTTACTTTTTCAAATACATATTTGTAACTTTCATTAGATATGTCAGTTATATCATTCAAATCAAAAATTTGTTTTGCAAAAGGTTCTGGTAAATTAAATTTTTTTTGATAAAAAGATACTTTTTCTCCAGGTATTTTTGACAGAGGAGCCTTTTTGTTAATATAGCCATAAATATTTTTTCCTGTTAACCTATCAAGTATTAATGTATCTCCAGATTTTGTTACAGCTACTACAACATCTATTTTTTTATTATTTATTTTAATCGAAGTTAAAATCGGAGGAGCTGCTATATCAAGATCCCAGATATCATGTTCTATTTCCTGAAATTCCCAAAGTAATTTTTTTTTATTTATATCAATAGCTACAACAGAGTTTGAATATTTGTTTTTTCCTGGTCTGGTAGTTCCGTCGAAAAAAAAACCAGCATTTCCAGTTGAAACATAAACAATTTTACGATCAATATCTGCTGATATTCCACCCCAAGGATTACCACCTGCATAATCATATCTTTTTCCACCATATCTAAAATATTTATTATTTTTCTCTTTTAAATAAAATCTCCATAAAAGTTTGCCATTTTTCAGATCATAAAATTCGATACTTGGCTCAAAAGTTCCAATAACAATTTTATCATTAATAATTACAGGAGTTATTTGACAGAATTTTTTTAATTTAACTTTTCCGTTTTTTCCAAATTCAGAAACATATTTTCCATTAGATGAATAAATTGCAATTAAATTAAGTTGATCACAAAAATAAATTTTAGAATTTTTTTCATTATTTAATAACAAACCTCTTCTTGCTGGCATTCCTTCAGTTTTATGTTCCCAAATTTTTTTTCCATTTAATGCATTTAACGCAACCAAACTATTATTTGGAGTACCTAAATAAACAACCCCATCAAAATATATAGGATTTCCTGGTACAACTCCTTTTTTGTCAAAAGTGTGTATCCATGCAACTTCCAAATTATTAACATTTTCAGTATTAATTTTTTTCAAATCAGAAAATTTATTAGATGAGTGGTTTCCGTGACTTCTTGACCAATTTTTTGTATTGTTAATACTTTTTCCATTAGAAATGGTTAAATTTTCTTGCGATGGAGGAACTATTATTTCATCTGGTAAACTATTATATTTTTTTATATCCTGTGAGTAAAATTCACTTTGTTTTTTTTTACTTAGTTTAAAATAAAGTTCTCCAAAAAAAAGATCGGCTTTTCTAACTATTTTTTTAATTTGTGGGTTTCTTACGTTGTTTACATCAATTGTTATTGCATTTCTATTCACGTATTTAAAATCGATAGATGTTAAATCGTAAATAATGATTAAAATTAAAAGTAAAAAAAAATATCCAATTATTTTAAAAAAAAGTTTCATACTACTGGTAATGCTTATATACATTATATTATGAGTTATGATTTAATTAAATTAAAATATAAAATAATAAATTGTAAAAAATGTCCAAGGCTAGTTAGATTTAGAAAAAAAATATCGATAAAAAAAAGAAAACAATTTATTAATGAAAAATATTGGGGTAAACCAATAACAGGTTTTGGAGATATAAATGGTAAAATTTTGCTAGTTGGCTTAGCTCCTGCTGCTCATGGAGGTAATAGGACTGGAAGAGTATTTACGGGAGATAGATCTGCAGATTTTTTATATAAATGTTTATACAAAGCAAAAATGTCTAATAAACCTAGTTCAGAAAATAGAAATGACGGCTTAAAACTTTATAATACATATTTAACTACAGCATTAAAATGCGTTCCACCAGGAGACAAACCAACTCAATTAGAGCTAAAAACTTGTTTTAAATATTATAAGCAAGAAATAGACCTGCTTAAAAAAGTTACAATTATTGTTGCATTAGGAAAGATAGCATTCGATGCATGTATTAAATTTTATAAAGAAATTTATTTATTAAATAATAAAAAATACGTATTTGGCCATGCTGTAAAATATTTATTACCTGATAAAAAAATATTAATTGGAAGTTATCATCCAAGCCCAAGAAATGTGAATACTAAAAGAATTAACGTAAACAAAATGACAAGTTTGTTGTTAAAAGTAAAAAAACTATCAGTGTAAAGAATATAATGTTGCTTCGATTAAATGATAATTAATTTTTTCTTTTAATGAATAAGATTCAAATTCTTTACCAGGAGAACAGTCAAAATTATTTATTGCCTCATAACAAACCAGCCAAATATCACTTTGTTTTATATTTTCATTTGAATCTAATATAATAAATTTTTCATTATCAAAATTTTTAATTGATTTTATATAATTAACTAGCAAATTTTTATTTAATCCATCTGATGCCTTTAAATAAATATAGTTAAAATTTGTTTTAGATATATTTTCAAATGTTTTGTTAAATTCAGGTTTGGAATGTTCTCTTTTAAAAATTTCTAAATAATTATTTGAAAATGTAGACACAATTATTATAAATAAAATTATTTTTTTAATTTTTATATTTTCTAAATTGAATGTAAAAATTGATATCAAAAGTAAAATAGGAATAAGTACAAATATGATATATCTATCAGTAAGTATCGGCATAAAAATAAAACCATAAAAAATTGGTAGGCAGTAAGAAAGAAACAAAAGTGTCAATAAGAATAAATATTTATTTGAATAAATAAAAACTTTATTTTTAAAATTAAATATTAAATAGATTAAAGTTACTAAATATATGGTCCCCATAATTTTTGATCCAAAAAACCTTGAAAAATAATAGTTAATAAAGAAATCAATTTCAATTTGAGATATCCAATAATTTTTAATTGATACTTGAAGCATTAATGGTTGCCACATTGTTATGAAATACATAATTAAAATTGCAAATATACATGCGGATGGAAAAGAAATATTTTTCTTATTTTTATAATTAATAATAAGTAAAAACAAAAATTGTGCTAATAGTATAATAAAAATAAATATGTGATTTACGACGCCCAAATAAGAAAAAAAAATGTATAAAAAACCATACAAAAATTTATTTATTTTTGAAATATTTTGATCGTATATTTTTATAAAAAAAATAATACTTAAAACTGATAAAAAAAATGATAAGGAAAATGATCTTGTTTCTTGCGAGTAGCTAATTAAATACCAATTAATTGAAATTAAAAAAGTTGTAAACAAATAGCTTTTGCTTTTGTCAAATTGATAACTTAAATATCCAACTAAAGGAATTGATAAAATTCCAAATATTGCAGGAAAAAATCTTCCGATTTGTGGCTCATAATTAAATATTTTAAAAAAATATTTTAAACTGATATTAAACAATAAATTAGTTCCGTAATCTAAATCGTAACTTCTCTTTAAAGTTTCACTAAAAGATAAATTAGGATCTGCAATCCAAAAACTAACATACTCATCAAACCAATAATCATCAAAATTTATTTGATAAATTCTTAAGTAAGCTCCTGCTAAAATAATAGCTAGAAATATTATATAATTTATTTGGTTGTTATTTTTCCACATATTTAAATATTTGGCTAAGTTTATATGAGCTTATAATTATTCTGAAGAAAAATAAATGTTTTGATAATATGAAATTGCTTTTAACTTTGAGTTATCAGTATCCGTCATAATTGCTACGGCATTTATTAAATCAACATCAAGATTATGAAGTATTTTGAAATGTTCTTTAACATTTGCTTTAACCGTAACCCACTCATTTAAATTTTTTTTTGTAGTAGCTAAAACGTAATCAATTGATTTTTTTGTGAATGGACTTGGCCAATGTTCGTTTATAGGATTGTTGCTTGAAAATACATAATTTACTGCTCTATTTGAAAGTGCGGTTGATCCTGTCTTTTTTACCACAAATACTCTAGCTGCATAATCGTGACCTTTTTTACTATTTTCAACAATGCCTGATAAATCTTTCTCAATTTTCCAAGTAATATTAATAAAAGGTGTTTTGTTAAGATCTATTTGTATCTCTTTGCCGAGCCCGGAACCAGTGCCCTCGGCTTCTGCTCTAATATAATTACCATTTTCGTTGGATCCCAGTGACCATGATGTTTTTCCTTTAACTTTTCTAACCTTTAACGTTTTAAACTCATCTTCAGTAAATTCAAAAACTTTTACTTTTTCGGCCTTAAGACTATTCGAAAGAACTAAAAAAATTATTAGTGCGATTTTTGCTAATTTTAACATTTGAATAACCGTATAGCCTATGAAAATTTATTTTCAATTAAATTAAAAAAACAAAGTTTAGACACTATTAGGACAACCAAACTACACTATTATTATATAAATAAGTGATATATGAAAACAATATTATCAATTATACTTTTAATTTTTTTAACAAATTGCAGTACCCATTCAGTAAAACTTGGCAAAAAGTGTACTAAAATAGCAAATAACAAAACTTATGAAAAATCCTTTATTTGGATAGTAAACAATGAAACTTTGAATGATTTTGAAAACAAAATTAGCAAAGAAAATTGCATTGAAAATGGAGAAAAACTTTGAAGAGTTTGTCAGTTTTTTTATTGTTAATTTATTGGTCGGTAATAATTTTAGCTCCTGTCGTAGCTAAAGATAAAAAGATAAACAAGGATATAATTTTACCTTTAGAAAAACCATTAAATTAAGGTATTAATATTATTTTTGGAGCTGAGCATGTACCATCGTGGATTTCTTTAAATGCCTCAGCTCCTTTATCTAAATTTTTAAACTCTATCCAGTTTAAATCTCCTATTTTATTTTTTGATAAGATATTTAATGTATTTTCAAAATCTTTATTGGTGTAGCAGTAAGTTCCTATAAAAGTAATTTCTTGGAGTGTGGCCTTTCTAAAATCAAAAACTCCAGCAGGTTGGGATAGGCCTATATGAACTATTGTACCCCCAGGTTTAGTATGTTTAATTGCAGAATTTCTAGTGATTTCAAGTCCAACAGTGTCAAAAACTAGATCAAAATAATTTTCTTTAAGACTTGAGTCTTGTGGTGTTGTGGATTTACACTTTAAATTTTTTGTACAAACTTTTAATCGTTTTTCATTTGGTTCAGATAAATAAATTTCACCACAATTCTTAATTTTTTCTAATATTAATGCGCAAATCAATCCAATTGCGCCTCCACCTATAACTAAAGCTTTGCAATCTTTAAAAGGTTTATTTATATTTTTTTCTCCTAATTCAACTGCATGCAAAGATACAGCTGTTGGCTCGGCTATTGGTGCTTTTTTCATGTCTAATCCTTCCGGAAGTTCGTAAATATTTTTGTTTGGTACTAAAACCAGCTCAGCAAATCCTCCTTGCCTTTCAACTGGTCTATTCATTCCTAAAAGAACTCTTTTGCTACAAAGGTGTTCACTTCCAAGTTTACAATAATCGCAACTTCCACAGGTAATTAATGGATTTAATACAACTTTTTTACCTTTGTTTTGACCTTCTTTAATAACTCCACTTATTTCATGTCCTAAAATTAATGGTGGAATTCTTCTTTCATCTTTACCATGGTAAGCGTGCATATCTGAACCACAAATACCTGAGGCTGATACTTTTATAATACTTTCATGATTAACAAGATTAGGATCATCAAAATTTTTATATTCAAGTTTTTCAGTTCCTGTATATACAAGTGCTTTCATTTTATTTACTGACCAAAAAATAATAAGTTATGCACGATGTAAATGCTCCAATCATCCATGAAAATGATTGTAAAAAATTCAATTGAGGATTCCAAATAGTTGATGCCGCAAATATAAAACCAATAATTAGGGAATATATTCCTTTGTAATGCCATCCATTAGAATAGTAATAAGCACTATCTTGTTTTGAAGAAAAAATATCCTTAATTATTAATTCTCTATTTTTAATAAAATAATGTTCTGAAATAATTATTCCGAATATTGGACCAAAAAATGCTCCAAAAGTATCAATAAAAGACAAAATTCCAATTTGACTCAAAAACGGCAACCAAAAAAGTCCAACAAAAAAACCAATTAGTAGAATAATAAAACCAGAGCTTTTTAAAGAAAGATTTTTTGGAAGTAAATTTAATAAAACATTTTGCGATGGAATATAATTTGCTATTAAATTTGTTGATAGAGAAGAAACTAAAATAAATATCAAAGCTACAATTGTTAAAAAAGTATTATTCATTTTTCCTATTATGTCTGTTGGATTAGTCAGCAATTTTTCAGCTTGTAACATGTTTTTTGTTAAAACAATATCGGCACCTAAAACGATAAGAACACTTAAAAAAGAAAAAAGAATTAAACTTAAAATTAAACTTAAGTTTCCTAAATTTAGTTCTTTTTCATCTTTTACATATCTTGAGTAATCTCCGTAGTTAACAATTATGATTGAAAAATAGGAAAACATAGTTCCTATAATTGTTATTAAAGGAAATATATTTTTTTTTGATATTATATTTTCCATATTTGAATATGATTTTAGTAAACTAGTTAACTCATTAAAATTTTCTGACAAAATTATTATTACAAAAAGTATTAATCCGAAGTAAACAAAATAAGAAGAAAAACTTATAAATGATTTAAGAAAATATTTTCCTTTACTAAAAAGAAAATATTGAATTAATAAAGTGATTATTAATGCTGTACCATCTACAATATTAATTCCCATAAAAAAAATTAGAAATATATTTTTATCCAATAAACTACTGTCCATAGTAAAAATAAAAACCCTAAATAGATAACCTATAGATTTCGATATAAAAAATGTTTGTACTCCAAACATAAATATACCTACGATACCTCTTAACAGGGCAACATATCTGGCGCCATTGCCTCCCATTGAAGTTCTTAAAACCACAGGAAATGGTAATCCATATTTTTGAGATGGTTTACCGATTAAATTGCAAAAAATGTAAACTAATAATGCTGCAATAATAGATCCGGCTAATACAATTAAAATATTTAAATCATATAAAATATAAAAAGAAGCAATTAATGAGAAAAAGATAAGAGTTTGTACATTAACACTCCAAAAACAAAACAAATTATTCCATGTCCAGTTTTTATCACTGGGATTTACCGAAACAATTTCCCAATTTGTTAAAGGAAAATTTTCTTTTTCTTGAATCACAATTTATATATTAAACAAATATATTTTACTGTCCATACAAGACAGTTGGTAGCCATAGCACTATTTTAGGGAATACAATGATAATTATTAAACCAATTATTTGTAGAACCATAAACTGCATCATTCCGAGATAAATATCTTTCAAATCCCATTCGGGTACTACTCCTTTTAGAAAGTAGGCTGATAAAGCAACAGGAGGTGAGAGCCAGGCAGTTTGAAGATTAACTGCAACAAGAATTGCAAACCAAGTTAAATTAAATCCTAATGCCTCAATCAAGGGTAATATTATTGGAACAATTATCATTACTATTGGAACCCATTCTAAAGGCCATCCAAGTAAAAATATTACTCCCATTACAATTGCAAGAATTAAATATTTATTCATCTCTAATGATAATAAAAACTCAGTTAAAAGCATTGGAGTGCCTAGTCTTGCAAAAACTGCTCCAAAAAAGTTTGATGCAGCTACCAAAACCATAATTAAAGCTGAAATTTCTAAAGTTTTAACTAAGGCATCTTGTAGTTTTGAAAGAGTTAATTTTTTATAAGCAAGAGATAGTAGTAACGCACCCATAGCACCACATCCGGCAGCTTCTGTTGGTGTCGCAAAACCTAACAGTATACTTCCAAGAGCTGAAAAAACTAATGCAGCAGGTGGAACTAAACCAAGGAAAAATTCTACCCAAACATCTTTCATGCTAGTTGCTCTCATATCTTCAGGTAGTGGTGGTCCTAATTTAGGATCCATCATGCATCTAATAGTAGTGTAGGCTGCATATAAACTAGCAAGAAGAATTCCTGGTATGATAGCAGCTGCAAATAAATCAATCACAGGAATTTCCATTATAGGACCCATTACAACAAGCATAATACTAGGCGGAATTAATATTCCTAAAGTACCACCGGCTGTAATTGTTCCCGCAGCCAATCTAACGTTGTAGCCCGATCTGTTCATAGATTTTGCTGCCATAATTCCTAAAATTGTAACAGACGCTCCAACTATACCTGTGGCTGCAGCAAAAATTACCGAAACAAAAAGTACCGCATAATACAAAGATCCTCTAACTTTAGCTAACATTAGTTGAAATGCTGAAAATAATCTTTCCATTAATCCAGCTTGCTCCATCATTATACCCATAAATACAAAGAGCGGGACGGCAGCTAAGGTTTGTTCTGTCATAACCATTGAAAACTGTAAGGTCATTAAATAAAAAACAAGTTTTCCAAAACCTAAATAACCAAAGACAAAACCTAAAAATATTAAAGTAAAAGAAATTGGAAAACCAACAAATATAGAAAAAAGCATTACTCCAATTAAAATAAAACCTAGTATGGCTGGATCAATAAATTCAGCAATCATTAATTACCTGGCCACTTTCCTCTAGTCATTGCATAATAACTTTTAAATAATTCTGAAATTCCTTGTATTAATAAAAAAATAATTCCAAACCATAAACATGATTTTATGGGCCACATGTATGGCATCCAAGTAGTATCCATACCTCTTTCTCCGCGCATTATTGACTCCTGAAGAAACCCGGTAGTCATATATAGAAACACAATTAGTCCTGGAAAATAAAATAAAATGTATAAAACAAAATCAATTAAACCTTGATTTTTTACTTTAAAATTTCTGTATAAAAAGTCTGCTCTTATATGAACTCCTTTTGACAGTGCATAACCGGCACCTAACATAAATAATGCACCATAAAGAAATCTGCTAATATCGTAGGCCCAAATCGTAGGCGCCAAAAATAATTTTCTTGCAAAAACTTCGTATGTCATTGCTAAAATTAATGGCATTAAAATCCAACAAACTACATTGCCTGTTATCTTGCTAAATTTATCAATTGAGGTAATAGATTTTGCCATCCATTTAGGCATGTCATCAGGCATTTTACCTGTGTGACCTCTTCTTTCGGCAATCATTTCATCTGAAATATCTAACTTACCTGGTTTTTCTGCCATAATTCCTCGTAAAAAAATAAAGCGGACTTTAATAAGTCCGCTTTATTATAATTAGATTATAGTTTTATTTAAAAACTATATTACTTTAATGTCGCTGCGTGAGCCATTCCTAGCTTAGCATTAGACATTTGAGCACCACTCCAAAATGGAACAGCTATATCAGCAAAAGCTTTTTGAGAATCCCAAACTTTTTTGAAAAATGCATTTTTAGCTGCATTTTTGTTTAAAGTAGCTTTAGCAGCTGCCATATACTCCTTAAAATAATCTGTAGGAGTGTCTTCTAGTATAACACCATGCTTAGTTGTTAATTCAGCAAGAGCTTTACCATTTTCATATATTCTATAGCTTAATGATTTTGCTAAAGATGCATTAGCTGCAACTTCAAGGGATTTTTTCTCATGAGCAGTCAAACCTTTGTATGTTTTTCCAGTCATGTAAAAATCAGCATTAACCACTACTTGGTGTAAACCTTGTAAGTAATAATGTTTTAGAACTTTATAGAAACCAAATACTAAATCAGGTTTTGGACAACACCATTCAGCAGCATCAATTGTTCCCGCTTGAAGAGCTGGAAGAATATCTCCACCTCCCATAGCTACAGATGCTATACCGATATCTTTATAAGTTTGTCCTGGAATTCCCGGAGGAGTTCTGAATTTATAAGTTCTAAAGTCATTCATGTCTTTAATTGGTTTTGGAAACCAACCTAATGCTTCTGGTCCAACTGGTTGAAGCATAAATCCTTTTATGTCTCTTCCCATTTCTGACCATAGTTGATCATATAATTCTTTTCCACCACCATATTGGAACCAAGATAAGAATGCTATATTGTCAATTCCTACTCCTGCTCCTGCTACTGGCGAACCAAATAACATTGCCGCAGGATGATCGCCTGACCAATAGTGTGTCCAAGCGAATCCACAATCTATTAAACCTTTGTCAACAGCGTCTAAAGTTTCTTTTACTCCAACTACTGTTCCCGCAGGCATAATTTCAAATTTAAGTGAGCCACCTGTTAAAGCAGTAACTGTGTCTGTAAAGTCTTTTAACATAACTACTTCATCAGCTTTAGCACTAATAACAGTTTGGCACTTTAATGTTTTTGCTGCATTAGCATTAGATATAAATCCAAAAACTAAAGTAATAGCAAAAAGCATCGAAATGATTTTTTTCATTATTTTCCCTCTTTGTTAAATTTAACGAGCGATATAAAATCAAATAATTGTTTTATTTACAAGCAACAAATGACTTATTTTTTTAAGTAAAAACCTTTAAATAGCTTAATTATTTAAAATAATTTATAAACGTTCTAAATGGAAAATTTTGATTTCATAATTATTGGTGCGGGTTCAGCCGGATGTGTTTTGGCAAACAGGTTGTCAGCAAACCCTAGTAATAAAATTCTTCTTCTAGAAGCCGGAGGAAAAGACACTAACCCGTGGATACATATTCCAGGCGGTTATTTTAAAACAATGCATAACCCTGAAACTGACTGGTGTTTTAATACAGAAAAAGAAAAGAATTGTGATAATAGGGAAATGGTTTATCCAAGAGGGAAAACACTTGGTGGAAGTTCTTCAATAAATGGAATGCTTTACATTAGGGGACAATCAAATGATTATAATTATTGGAGACAGCTAGGTAATGTTGGATGGTCTTGGGAAGATGTTTTACCTTATTTTAAAAAATCTGAAGATTTCCAATTTGGAGAAAACGAATTTCATGGTTCAGGTGGTCCAATAAAAGTAGAGAAAATAAGGGCAACATTTAAAGTTTTAGATTTATTTTTAGATGCTGCTGAAGAATTTGGTTACAAAAAAACAGAAGATTTTAACAGTGGAAATAATGAAGGAATGGGTTATTTCCCATTTACTGTTAAAAATGGTTTTAGATGTAGCACAGCTGTTGGTTATTTAAATCCAATTAAAAATAGAAAAAATTTAAAAATTATTACTAATGCTCATATAAAAAACATTAACTTCGAAAATAAAAAAGCAGTAAGTGTAAATTACTGGAATAATAATAATTTATTTACCGTTAAGGCAAATAAAGAAATAATATTAAGTGCGGGAACTATAGGTTCTCCACACATATTACAAGCATCAGGCATAGGTCCAGGAGATTTGTTAAAAAGCAACAATATTGAGATTATTAAAGATCATTCTGAAGTTGGAAAAAATCTTACAGATCACTTAATGCTCAGACCAGTTTATAAAATAAAAAATTTGGAAACTTTAAACGATATTTATTATAGTATTTCAAAAAAAATAATTATTGGATTGCAATTTTTATTATTAAGAAAAGGACCTTTAACTGTTGGAGCAAGCTATGTTTGTGGTTTTATCAAAAGTGATCCTCACTTAGAAACTCCAAATTTACAATTTCATGTATCACCTGCTAGCACTGATTTATTAGGAAAATCTTCACTTCATAAATTTCCTGCATTCACACCCACGATAACAAATGTAAGACCTACTAGTAGAGGTTCAATTGAATTAAAATCTCCTGACACTAGAATTTCGCCAAAAATAAAAATGAATTATTTATCTACAAATGAAGATAGAGAAATGGCAGGAAAATCTTTAAAAATTGTTCGTAATATTGTTATGAATTCCAAAGCTTACAAAAATTATTCTCCTGAAGAATTAAGGCCAGGAATCAATATTACTGATAATGAATCTTTAGCAACAGAGGCAGGAAAGTATGCTAATACAATTTTTCATCCTGTGAGCACATGTCGTATGGGTAAAGATGATTCTGCAGTAGTTAATGATAGACTGAAAGTGCATGGAATAGAAAATTTAAGAATTGTAGATGCTTCTGTAATGCCACATATAACATCGGGTAATACAAATGCGCCAACTATAATGATTGCCGAAAAAGCATCTGACATGATAATAGAAGACATCAAACAATGACCGAGCAAATTATAATTTTTTTTCAAATTGTATTTATTGATCTAGTTTTGGCTGGAGATAATGCAATCATAATTGGAATGGTTGCTTCACAATTTCCTGTTGAACGAAGAAAAAAAATAATCTTCTGGGGTATTAGTGGAGCAGTTGTTTTAAGGATAATACTTACTTTATTAACTGCTTATCTATTACAAATCAAAGGATTGAGATTGATTGGCGGGTTGGCATTACTTTACATCGTTTATAAACTTTATGTAGATGTAATTAAAAAACAATCTGACGAACATCAAAATATAAAAGTAGATAATTCTAGTTTTTTTAAAGCAATAATTACAGTTTTAATCGCAGATTTTACAATGAGTTTAGATAATGTTTTAGGTGTAGCTGGTGCAGCTAAAGATCATTATTTTCTTTTAGTTTTTGGTTTGCTTTTATCAA
Source organism: uncultured Pelagibacteraceae bacterium (assembly GCA_902587315.1). Lineage (GTDB taxonomy): Bacteria > Pseudomonadota > Alphaproteobacteria > Pelagibacterales > Pelagibacteraceae > Pelagibacter. The sequence continues at coordinate 9,900 of CACIKW010000008.1, read as the reverse complement.
TTGCGATTATGGCCGTTGGAGCTACATTAATATCTGGCTGGATTAAAAAATATAAGTGGATTGCATGGCTTGGTTTAATTGCAATACTGGTTGTTGCTATTGAATTGATTTATACTGATATAAAGTTATTCATATAAATAATATGTATTTAAAAAAATATAATTTACGAAATAAAGTTGCTTTAGTAACTGGTGCAGGCAAAGGACTTGGACGTGCTTGTGCTATAGCTCTGGCTGAAGCAGGTTCAAACTTAATAATTATAAGCAGAACTAAAAAAGACTTAGATCAAGTTTCAAAAATAACAAAAAAATATAAAGTCAAATGTAAATCTTATATATGTGATATAAATAATTATAATCAAATAAAAGAAATAATTAATCAGCAATCAAGAATAGATATTTTGATTAACAATGCTGGAACAAATATTCCAGAATATTTTGAAAAGGTAAATAGAAAAAATATGGAATACTTGGTTAAAGTTAATAATGTAGCAGCTTTTAATGTAGCTCAATTATGTACTTTAAAGATGCTCCAAACTAAAAATAGAAAAAAAATTGGCGGCTCAATTGTAAACATGTCTTCTCAAATGGGACATGTTAGTGGTCCAAAAAGAAGTGTTTATAGTATGACTAAATTTGGAATAGAAGGCTTAACAAAAGGTATGGCTTTAGATCTTGCAAAATACAATATAAGAGTGAACACGGTTTGCCCTACTTTTGTAGTTACCTCGATGACTAAAAAGTTCCTAAAAGATAGAAAATTTAAAAAGGATATGCTGAGTAGCATTCCACTTGGTAGATTTGCTGAATTGCCAGAGATATCATCCGCCGTTGTTTTCTTAGCCTCTGATGCTGCTTCAATGATAACTGGAACTTCGTTACTGGTAGATGGTGGATGGACTGCAAGATAATTAAGCCTTTAATAATACTATTTTTTTTAACAATTAAAGTAAATGCTACTGAGTTTAATGGAAAATTTATTCAAGGACATTTTATAATTGGAAAAACTAACCCAAATTCAAAAGTAATTATTGATAAAAAAAAAATTAAAGTATCTAAAGATGGTTTTTTTGCTTTTGGAATAGATAGAGACAGAAAATACGATGTAGTTATTAAAATAACTACAGAAGGAAATACTCAAAAATTAGTTAAGAAAGTACAAAAAAGAAAATATAACATCCAAAGGATTGATGGACTTGAAGAAAAAAAAGTTACTCCTCCAGAAGAAGTTTATGAAAGAATTAAAAAAGAAAACAAACTTATAGCTCAAGCGCGTGAAATAAATTCAGATTTAGATTTTTTTAAAGATAAGTTTATATTGCCTTTAGATAATGCGATAATTACTGGTGTTTATGGAAGTCAAAGAATATTAAACGGAAAACCACGTTGGCCTCATTACGGTATAGATTTTGCAGGAGATCTTGGAACTCCTATAAAAGCAATGGCCGATGGTGTTGTTACTTTAGTAGAAAATGATTTATATTTCACTGGAGCAACTTTAATTTTTGATCATGGTCACGGAATTTCAACATTGTATATGCATATGGATGAAATCTTTGTTCAAAAAGGAGATATTATTAAAAAGGGAGAAATAATTGGAACAGTTGGTTCAAGTGGCAGGTCTACAGGTCCACATTTAGATGTAAGATTAAACTGGTTTGGAACTAGATTAGATCCAGCTACTGTATTGGATATAAATTAATGGGTCTTCATTTTTCAAAAGAAGAATTTGAATCAAGAAAATCAAAAACTTTAAAATCAATGAAAGAGCAAAATATTGATGCTCTACTTATGTTCAAACAAGAGTCGATGTATTGGTTAACTGGTTATGATACATTTGGTTACGTTTTTTTTCAAACTCTAGTTTTAGATCAAAAAGGAAATGTTGTTTTATTAACTAGAGCTCCAGATTTACGACAAGCACAAAATACTTCTAATATTAAAAACATAAAAATTTGGATTGATAAAGAAGGATCTGATCCAACTGATGATCTTAAAATTATTTTAGGTGAATTAAACCTTAAAGATAAAAAATTAGGAATAGAATATGATGCCTACGGATTAACAGGACAAAATACTTTAAGACTTAATAAATCTCTTAAAGATTATTGTTCTACAGAAGATACATCTAATTTAATTACAAAGTTAAGAGTAGTTAAATCAAAAGAAGAAATTGTTTATGTAAGAAAAGCTGCAGAACTTGCCGATAAAGCTTTGGAAGAAGTTTGGAAATATGCAAAAGCAGGTGTTAGTGAGTCTAAAATCTTGGCAGAAATGAATAGAGTCATATTTGAAGGTGGTGGAGATTATCCTGCAAATGAATTTATAATTGGATCAGGTAAAAATGCCCTGCTCTGCCGTTATCAAGCAGAAAAACAAATTTTAAATAATCCAGATCAACTAACTATCGAATGGGCTGGAACCTACAGGCATTATCACTCTGCAATGTTTAGAACTATTCCTATTGGTAAAGCTAATCCCAAACATTATAAAATGCATGAAGCTTGTGTCGAGGCGCTAAAAAATTGTGAAAATAAATTAAAACCAGGAAATAAAGTTGGTGAAATTTTTGATGTTCATGCAAAAACTTTTGACCATTTAGGATTTAATAAAGCAAGAATGAATGCTTGTGGCTATTCACTTGGAGCAACTTTTTCACCTAACTGGATGGACTGGCCAATGCTATACACGGACAATCCGTACGTTATCCAGCCAGGTAATGTGTTCTTTATGCACATGATACTTATGGACTCTGAAAATAATTTAGCAATGAATTTGGGTGAAACTTACTTAGTAACTAAAAATGGAAATGAAAGACTAGGTAGCAAAAAAATAGATTTAGTAATTTTGTAATATTTTATTTTTTCTTGATTTGTTTTTCACAATATTCTTTAGCCTCTTTAGGATCAAATTTTTCTGAAGTTTGTTTTTGAGCAACTATGCAAGCAGAAATTGTCTTACTTATATTAAAATCGCTGTATTGATTTCTAACAAACCATAAAGCAATGATTGATATTATTATAAATAAGATAGTTTTAATTTTATTTTTCATTTTAAATAGATTTACATTTATAATTCATTTACAATTATTTCAAAAACATTTTTAGCACTAAGTTTATTTAAATCTGAAACTTGAATAGCTTTAAATTTATCTCTTTCAATACTTACTTTTTTTGCAGTAGTGTGTGAACCAAATAAGGTTAATCCTTTAACATTTAAGTGAGCAGCCATGTGTGCTGGACCAGTATCATTGGCTACAACGAAAGAGCTTTCTTTAATTAAACTTGATAATTGTAATATGTTCAAAGCTTTGTCATCATCTAAAACACAAGTAGCATTTATATTTTTTGATTCATTTATTTCTTTAGGTGCTGGGGCTACAACAATATTAAATTGATCTTGATACTTATTTTTAATTAATTCTATTAATTCATTATAATGAGGCCATTTTTTATGTGACAAATGTGGTGAACAAAAAGGAAGTAACAAAATAAATTTGTTAAGATTGTATTTTTCTTTTATATTTTTTATATTATTACAAGACCAATTAAAATCAGGTTTCATAGTATGTTGTGTTTTTAGTCCTGAATTTTTTAATTGATGGTCAAATCTATCTAATACCGGATTTTTGTCAAAATCTGTTTTATTGGTATCTTTAGGTAGAGTTGTTTCGGAACTAGACCAAATGTCTGAGTTTGCTTTTGGAAACAATATTTTTTTGTAAAAATTAGTTCTTGATGAATTTTGTAAATCAAAAACTTTTGAAACTTTAAGATTTTTTATTTTTTTCATTAAAGTAAAAAGATATATTAAATTAAATCTTGAAAGCCGCTTATCAATTATAACTTCATGTATGAATGGATTTTTTTCAAATAATTCCAAATAAGGTTTGGTTGTTAATAAATATAATTTATCATTTTTATGATTTTCAAAAATATCTTGAATTGCACCGCTTGCTTGGGCTATATCACCTAAAGAACCATGCTTGATAATTAAAATGTTGGACATATTTTTAACAATTTAACATACTATAATTTTTTATGAATAAAATTCTTGTTGAAGTATCAGTTGGTGAACTTTTAGATAAAATATCTATTTTAGAAATTAAAAAAAATAACATTAAAGATACTAAAAAAATTAAGTTTATAAATGATGAATATGTCATTTTAAAGAATCAGTTTGAAAAAAACGTTAAAATTGATGAAAAACTTAACAATCTTTTCAAATCTTTAAAGGAAATAAACAATAAACTTTGGAATATAGAAAACGAAAAAAGATTGTGTGAAAAAAATTTAGATTTTGGTGAAAAATTTATTAAAACTTCAAGAGATATACATTTTTTAAATGATAAGAGAGGAAAAATTAAATTAGAAATAAATAATCATACTGGTTCAAAAATCAAAGAAATAAAAGAATATACGAATTATTAATAACTATATTTTTTTTCTAAAAATTTTATTAAATTGTGTATTAAAAAAGTCATAAATAAATAAATACTTCCAGCTACAATAAAAACTTCAATAGGTTTAAATGTTGTTGATATTATATATTTTGCTACACCTGTGAGATCCATTAAAGTTACAGTACTTGCCAAAGATGTCCCTTTAAGCATTAAAATGATTTCGTTACCATATGCTGGCAATGACTGTCTAATTGCTATTGGAATTTGTATTTTATAAAATATTATTTTGTTTGAAATTCCCAAACTTTTTCCAGCTTCTATAAATCCAGGTTTAATTGTTTGAAAAGCTGATCGCAAAATTTCAGAAGTGTAAGCACCTGTATTTAATGCAAAAGCAATAATTGCACACCAATAAGGTTCTTTTAATATAACCCATAATGCTGTTGATCTTAAATATTCTATCTGGCCTAATCCAAAATAAATTATGAATATTTGTACCAAAAGTGGAGTTCCTCTAAATACATAGGAATAACCATAAGCAAATTTATTTATTATTGGATTTTTGTTCATTCTTAATACTGCAAAAAGGAGTCCAATAAATAATCCAAAAAATAGTGAAGCTGATAATAATTTTAATGTAATAACAGTAGCGTTAAGTAACTTCGGAAAACTATTAATCATTAATTCAAAATCCATCAATATCCCCTACTGTATTTAATTTCTAATCTGTTTATTAGTTTCATACTAAAATATGTTAGCAACAAATATAAAACTGCTGCAAAAGAATAAAAAAATAAAGGATCTCTTGTTGATCCCGCTGCTATATAAGATTGCCTCATTATTTCTACTAATCCAGTAACAGAAATAAGAGATGTGTCTTTTAAAGTTATTTGCCAAACGTTGCTCAAATTTGGAATTGCTAGTCTTAACATTTGTGGCAAAACAACTTTGTAAAATTGTATATGTTTTTTTATTCCTAAAACTTTAGAAGCTTCGAATTGACCTTTATCTATTGATTGAATGGCTCCTCTAAAAACTTCAGTTGAGTAAGCACCTGATATTATTCCAATTGCAAAAGAACCAGTTATAAATGCATTAATTTCAATATACTCATTGTATCCAAACATTGATGCTACAAACATAATTGCACCGCTGCCCCCAAAAAAGAAAAGGTAAATTACCAAAAGTTCCGGTACACCTCTAATTACAGTAGTATAAAAATTTCCGATCAAGTTTAGAGATTTATATTTTGATAATTTTAACGGTGTAAAAATTAATGCAAAAAAGAAACCAATTAACATTGCTGTAATTGATACAGCCAATGTCATTAGGGTTGCATAAAATAACTCGTCACCCCAACCAGTTTTTCCAAAAGCTAGAAGTTCCATACAGACTGGCGACTATATATTATAGTCGCCAAATCTAAAATTAATTACATAGAAGCGTCAAAACCGAACCATTTGATAGCAATTCTACTAATGTCTCCATTTTTTCTTGCTTGATCAATGGCTTTGTTAAAATCTTTTAAAAGTTGAGCGTCTCTTGTGCCAACTTCACCATCTCCACCTTTTCTAAGACCGACACCAACTCCGTTACCAAAAGCTCCTCCAGAAAATGTTGGACCAACTAGAACAACAGGTTTTCCAGATTTTTCAGCATAATCTGTAAATGCAACAGCAGCAGCAAGTGCAGCATCACATCTACCAGAAGCTAAATCTAAGTTTACTTCATCTTGAGTTTTATAAGTTCTAACATTAACACTTCCTACATCACCAGAATCTAAAAAGTTTTGGTGAATAGTTGCTGTTTGAACACAAACAGTTTTTCCAGAAAGCGCAGCTGTTAAAGTTTTTAAAGCACTCTTAACATCTGAACCACCTAAAGATAAATTTATACCTGATGGTGTATCCATTCCTTCTAAGCTAGAACCTTTCATTACAGCTAATTGCGCAACTTCATCCGCATAACCTTGTGAAAAAGTTATTGTTTTTTGTCTTTCAGCAGTAATTGACATACCAGCCATTATTGCATCAAATTTTCTCATCAATAATGCAGGAATCATTCCATCCCAATCTTGTTCAACAATTTCGCATTGCTTTCCAATATATCTGCAAAGTGTCCAAGCTAGTTCAACTTCAAATCCAATTAGTTTGCCTGAAGCATCCTTAGAATTCCAAGGTGGGTAAGCACCTTCTGTTCCTATTCTAATTTTATCAGCATGAGCACTTATTGATAAAAACAAAGTTATCAATAATCCTAAGCTGAATTTTTTAATTATATTCATTTTTCCCTCCAAAAATATAAAATAGATTATTCCACAAATTTAGAGATTAAAAAAGGTTAATTAATTGTTTATTGATGAGGCAAAATTCCAATTACAATCAAAACTAGGTATATATGCTCTATCTAATTCAGCATTACCAAATTCTTTATTAAATAAATTTAACCAATTTTTTACCTGTTTTGGTTTTTTATCTTGGCTTCCAACTTGAGCTGTTATCGTGCCATTTGATTTTAATATCCTTTTTAATGATTTTATATTCTTGGCAGCAAGATCTATACAATATTGATCATCATTTAAATCAACAAATATTTTATCATACCTATTATCTTCAACTTTTTTTATACTTTCAAATGCGTCACCCCAGATGCATTTTACAGAATTTTTTTTTGTTGCTCGTTGTCCGACTTTAGATAAATGTTTATCGCAAACCTCGACAACTTCGGGATCTAATTCATACCAGTCAATAAAATTAAAATTTTTGTTTATACATTCTCTAGCAACTCCTCCATCACCTCCTCCGATTATTGCGGCATTATCTTTTTTATTATTTAATTTTATTCCTGAATTAACAAAAGTAGAGCTGTAAAGATGTTCGTCTTTTTCTGCAACTTGTAATTCATTATCAATAAATAAAGATTTTCCAAATTCTTCTAAATCTATAATTTCAATATGTTGTCCTACTTTAGATGTAAAATTTTCAAGATATTTTTTAACTACATAATATTTTTTTTGACCAGGTGTGCTATAGATATCATCATACAAACCTAAAGAATCCCTATTAAATTCTTTTTTTACAATTCTTTTATGTTCAATTTCTTTTTTAATAATATCGAGAGCAACTGATGGTGAAACCTTTCCACAGGTAAAAAAATCAAAACTTATTATTCCTTTTTCAGGAAAAGTATGAAAACTGATGTGGCTTTCAGCTAGTAAAGCTACTAATGTAAAACCTTGTGGTTCAAACTTATGTTTTGAAATTCCAAGAACTGTAACTTTTGCTTTTTTTGCAATTTTGTAAACGAGTTTTTCGTAAAAAGAAGGTGAATATTCTTTTTTAGTACCAATTATATCTAAAGTTACGTGCTCCCCTGCTTTAGTCATTGCTCCCCTACATTAAATTTTAAAAAGCTATGCTTTTTTATAATGTTTTATCTTATCCAAAATCTTATTCATTTCAGCCCATGAAAGAATCTTCGGATTACCAATTTTTAAAGCAATTATGTATTGATGGCAAATATTTTCTACTTCTTCTGCTAGTTCAAATGCTTGTTTTAGATTTGTACCAAATGCAACCTGTCCGTGGTTTGACATTAAACATGCTTTTCTTTTTTCTAGTGCATTAAGAATATTTATTGAAAGTTCGTCAGTACCAAAGGTTGCATATTCTGCACATTTAATGTCATCTCCACCAGCTAAAGCAATCATGTAATGAAAGGCAGGAATAGATTTTCCATGTGATGAAACAGCGGTAGCGTGTGGAGAATGAGCATGAACTATAGCTTTTGCTTCAATTTTTTTTAAATAAATATCCTGATGAAATCTCCATTCAGATGATGGATTTAGTCCTGTATTAAATAACTTAAGATTGTCATATTTTTCTTTTAAAGCTAGAAAAACAATATCATCAGGCACCAAGCTCTCATATGTTTTGCCAGATGGTGTAAGAAGAAACCCTTCGACCCCATCATGCGTTATTCTAACTGAAACATTTCCAGATCTTAAAGGTGATAAGTTTGTACTATTTAGCTTTTGTGCGTATTTTATTACTTCTTTTTTTAAATCTATCATTACAATTAATACTTGATTTTAATTAGTATACATAACAAACTATCATAAAAATAAAATGTCTGATAAAATTAAATTTTTACTAGAAGAAAGCAAAATGCCAAAAACTTGGTATAATATTGCTGCTGACCTTCCAAAACCTCTATCTCCAGTTTTACATCCTGGAACACTTAAGCCTATTGGACCAGATGATTTAGCTCCATTATTTCCAATGGCACTTATTGGTCAAGAAGTTTCACAAGAAAGAGAAATTGAGATTCCAGAACCTATTAGAGATATTTACAAACAGTGGAGACCTTCTCCTTTATACCGAGCAAGAAAACTTGAAAAAGCTTTAGATACACCTGCAAAAATTTATTACAAATATGAAGGTGTGAGTCCTACTGGAAGTCATAAACCTAATACTGCTGTTGCTCAGGCATTTTACAACAAAGAAGAAGGAACAAAAAAAATTACAACTGAAACTGGTGCGGGACAATGGGGAAGCTCTCTTGCTTTTGCATGTTCAATTTTTAAAATCGAGCTAGATGTTTATATGGTTAAAGTAAGCTATGAGCAAAAACCATACAGAAAAATGATTATGCAAACTTTCGGTGCAAACTGTTATGCAAGTCCATCTAACCGAACTCCAACAGGTAAAGCAATTTTAGAAAAAGATCCAAATAATTCAGGAAGTTTAGGTATAGCTATTTCTGAAGCTGTAGAAATGGCCGCGCAGGATGAATCAACTAAATATTCTCTTGGTAGTGTTTTAAATCATGTATTAATGCATCAAACCATAGTTGGAAATGAAGCAATAATGCAAATGGAAATGGCTGATGATTACCCAGATATATTAGTTGGTTGTACAGGTGGCGGAAGTAACTTTTCCGGATTAGTATTTCCATTTCTTGGGAAAAAATTTAGAGAAAAAAAAGATGTCAGAATAGTTGCATGTGAACCAAAATCTTGTCCTTCTTTAACAAAAGGTAAGTTTGCATATGATTTTGGAGATACAGGAAATCGAACACCTTTGGTAAAAATGCATACTTTAGGGTCTTCTTTTATGCCACCGTCAACTCATTCTGGTGGTTTGAGATATCATGGTATGGCACCAATGGTAAGTCACCTTGTAGATATAGGGGCTATTGAAGCAAAAGCATTTGGTCAAAAAGAATGTTTTGATGCTGGGGTAAAATTTGCAAATTCAGAAGGAATTGTTCCGGCCCCAGAGGCAACTCATGCAGTAAAAGGAGCTATAGACGCTGCTCTTGAATGTAAAAAAAATGGAGAAAAGAAAACAATTCTTTTCAATTTATGCGGTCATGGACATTTTGACATGCAAGCCTACGGGGATTATTTTAATAACAAACTTTCCGATGATAAATATAATGAGGCAGAAGTAAATTCAGCATTGGAAAAATTACCTAAAATTGCTTAATAAGGATTAA
>CACIKW010000007.1 GCA_902587315.1 uncultured Pelagibacteraceae bacterium | reverse complement strand
TAGAATTTTTCTTGCAACATGAATGCATTCTCTAGTTTGTTTTAAATCATCTTCATCTTCCAAATAATTAAATAATATTTTTGGATAATCGTAAGGGTTAGATGAATTTAAAGTAATTGATCCTCTACTTTTTGGGTGATTGGGGCTTGCATGCAATTGGTATCCATGTGAACTTGGATTTACTAAACCATGATTAATCACAAATGATGGAAAAAAATGGAATTGAATATTTGCCATTTCTCTTTCAGGTGAAGATTTTGCAAAGCCTCCGGCCTCTAAATATGATTGTGAACAAGGGCCAGATTTAGATAAAAACCACTGAATACCAGCAAGCACTTTAGGGATCAATTTTGTATATGTATATAAAGTATTTGGAGTTTTACATTCTTGCATAATATATGTTTCCAAATGATCTTGAAGATTTTTACCAACGCCTTTTAAATCTTGGGCGACACTTATTCCCTTTTCTTTTAAATGATTTGCATCTCCTATACCCGAAAGCATTAATAATTGTGGAGAATTAATTGATCCTCCGCTTAATATTAATTCTTTTTTTGCATAAAATTTTTCAACTTTATTCTTAGTTTTTACTTCGATGCCAACTGCTTTTTTCCCTTCAAAAATTATTTTTTCTACAAATGAATTCGAAAAAATATTTAGATTTTTTCTATTTTTAATTGGATTTAAATAATACTTTGCAACACTTGCTCTTTCACCGTTGTGAATTGTTGTATCAAACATACCAAATCCTTCTTGATGTTCTCCATTCATATCTGGATTAATTAAATGACCAGCCTCAGAGGCTGCTCCCAAGAATGCTTCAAATAAAGGATTTTTGTTCTGAGATTGGTCTACAGGAAGCAAACCCAAAGAGCCTCTGTATTGACTTTCTCCTCCTGACCAAGTTTCAATTTTTTTAAAATAAGGAAGAATTTTATTATATGACCAAGATTTTAACCCAAAGTTTTCCCATCTTTCATAATCATTTTTGTTTCCTCTTACAAAAACCATTCCATTGTGAGCTGAACATCCTCCAATCATTTTACCTCTAGGGCAAAATAATCTTCTATTATTTAAATAAGGCTCAGGTTCAGAATAATATTTCCAATTATATTTTGGATCATGCATCGTGTAGAGTAATGCCAATGGCATTTTGACTTTCCAAATATCACTTGAGCCTCCTGCTTCAAATACTGCGACCTTATTATTCTGATCTTCTGACAATCTATTTGAAAGAACACAACCTGCAGACCCAGCACCGACTATAATATAATCAAAATTCATCTATAGGATTTTTAATTTGGATGATCGCCTTCTACAGCAATTCTATCCATAACTCTTTCGTATCCGAGTCCTCTTCCTGGATAAAAATCAGCGATAGCAAAGTGGATTACACTTCTATTATCCCAAATACAAACAGCATTCTCAGTCCAAGTAAATCGACAAGTTAGTTCCAGTCTAGCTTGATGTTCAAATATTTTTTTTAGGATTTCATCACTTTCATTTTTATCTAAACCATTAATTTTTTTAGTATAGGTCCAATTTACATATAGTATTTTTTTTCCTGTTTCAGGATGAGTTCTAACCATAGGATGTTCATTTGAATACTCATCATAATTTTTTTTTTTGTTTCCTTGCATTTTTTTATAATTGTCTAAAAAAAATTCAGCTCCTAGTGAACTATGAACAGCTGTTTTATCTTTTATTTTTTCTTTTATTTCTTCATCCAAGGTTTCCCAAGCAAGTTCCATATTAGAAAAACAGGTATCACCTCCTACTGGTGGAATTTTAATTGATTTTAATATTACAGCTTTCGTAGGTTTAGCATTATAGCTAACATCACTATGCCAATTTTCTCCCCATTGATTTTTTTCATCTTCTGCTTTTATAATTCGTACAATTTCTGGATATTTTTCTAATCCTTTAACATATGCATGTGTCTCAAGAGGACCAAATTTTTCAGCTAATGCTATGTGCTGCTCTGCTGTAATTACTTGATCTCTAAAAAAAATTACTTTGTGTTCTAATAATAAATCATTAATTTTTTTAAAATTTTCATTCGATGTATCTTTCAGGTCTATGCCTTTTATTTCTGCTCCTAAGGCCCCTGACAATAGTTTTATATCAATCATCACTTTTTTAATTTACCAGAAAAAGCTAAATTATCTAAATTAAATTCAGATTTATTTTTGTTTATAAATTCACCCATAATTTTAATTTTTTCATCTTCAAACTCAGCTACTTTTCTTTGGTTAAGATCAATATATAGAGACAACATTTCTATTGTTGCCGAAAGAGTTTGTTTTTTCTTTTCGTACATTTCTAATTTGAAATGTAATCTTTTCTTATCATGATCAAAAAAAGTCAAAACAATATCTACCTCATCTCCTTGTTTAACTTCATTATTGTAAGTTGTATGAGTTTCAACAACCATTGTACTTTTTTTTGTAGTTTTGGCAGAATGTTCACCCATCTTAAATTTTTCAAGAATAACTTCCCATGCTATATCGAAAATCAAGACATAATAAGCCATGTTCATATGCTCATTATAATCTGTCCAATCTTTTTTAATTCTTTTTGTTGTAACGTGTACTGACATTTTTCTTCCCTAAGTCTTTTTATGATAGTATAAATCTAATTGTTTATGAACAATAAAGTATTCATATCTTGCGCGGTAACTGGCTCTGGCGATACTGCGAAAAAGCATCCTGATTTACCTAAAACCCCAGAACAAATTGCAAAAGCAGCTATAGAATCAGCTAAAGCAGGAGCAGCCATAGCCCATATTCATGTCAGAGAAAACGATGGGACTCCAAGTAGAAGATTGGAGCTATATAAAGAAGTTGTGGATAGAATTCGCTCCAGTGACACAGATGTTGTTTTAAATTTAACTACCGGCATGGGAGGAGATTTAGATATTGGACAAGGAAAAAATCCTTTGGAGTTTGGCCCATTAACAGATATGGCAAATGTAATGGAAAGAATAGCTAATGCAGAACAATTTTTACCGGAAATCTGTACATTAGACTGTGGAACTTTAAACTTTGGTGACAGTTCTGTAATCACAGTAAATACTCCTAATGATTTAAGAAAAGCTGCAAAAAGATTACAAGAAATAAATGTTAAACCTGAAATAGAAGCATTTGATTTAGGCAATATGTGGTTTGGAGCTCAATTATACAAAGAAGGTTTGTTGAATGACCCTCCAATGTTTCAAATGTGCCTTGGTATACCGTGGGGAGCGCCCGCAACACCTTTAGCGATGCAAGCCATGAAAGATGTAATGCCCAAAGAAGGTATTTGGTCTGGTTTTGCAATTTCAAAAAACGAAATGCCATTTGTTGCTCAAACAGTAATAATGGGTGGCAACCCGAGAGTAGGACTTGAAGATAATTTATATTTAGAAAAAGGAAAACTAGCTACGAATGCTCAACTAGTAGAAAAAGCAATAAGAATTGTAAATGATCTTGGGGTATCAATAATGACTCCTGCCGAAACTAGAGAAAAACTAAAATTAAAAAACTATAAATAAACCAAGATTGTTTAGTCCACCCTTATAGTATTTCCATCTACAGGAAAGACTTGACCAGATATTTTTTCACTATCCTTTGAAATTAAAAATGAGCACATGTTTGCTATATCTTCTTGAGAAATCCATGAATTTATTGAAGCCATAGATAAAAAATCTTTTTCAATTATTTTTTTTGAAACTTTAAGAAATTTTGCTTTATCTTTTATTACTCTATCCATTCTATCTCCTTTAATCGTTCCTGGACAAATAGCATTTACTTTTATTTTAAACTTACCTAATTCTATTGCTAAAGTTTTTGTTACACCTATAATTGCCCACTTGCTAGCAGCATATGGAGATCGTAATGCAAAACCCATAATTCCTGCAGTAGAAGAAATATTTATTATAGAACCACCTTTGTTATTTTTGAGCATTGGTATTGCGAGTTTTGTAAAGTAAAAATGAGTTATAACATTTATCTTTAATGTTCTTTCCCAATCATCAGAACTTAATTTTTCAATAGTTCCTGTGGGACCAGCAATTCCAACGTTGTTGATTAATGCATCAATTTTTTTAGTTTTTTTATTAATTTTATTAAAAAAATTTGAAACTTCATCTTCATCAGAAGCATCGCATTCGTAAGAAAATAATCTTTTATTATTTAATGGATGTTTTTGAATTTTTTTTAAAGACTTTGTATCAATATCACAAAGGTAAACAATAGCACCCCTAGAAAGACAAACTTTTGCAGTTGCCCATCCAATTCCTGAAGCACCCGCTGAAATAATTATTTTTTTATTTTGAAGACTTAACGGCATTATCCATATTTTCTTTTGTTAATGCTTTTGAAAGTTCTTTTTGGGTAATATAACCCTTTACATTGCCATTTTTATCAACAACTTCGCAATTTGCATTTGAACAAACTACTTGAGGTAAAAATTCATCAATAAACTGATCTTCGCCAACCTTAACTAAATTATTTTTATCAATTCCATTTGCCGAATTTGTTGAAATCATAATAATCTTTGCTTTAATTACTTTTGCGCGATTTACATCTTTTACAAAAGCTTCAACATAATCATCAGCAGGATTCATAATAATATCAATTGGTGTACCAACCTGAACCAATCTTCCACCATTTAATATTCCAATATGATCACCTAATCTTAGAGACTCGTCTAGGTCATGTGTTATAAACACTATAGTTTTTTTTAATTCACTTTGTAAATCGATCAGTTGTTTTTGCATATCACTTCTAATTAATGGATCTAACGCAGAAAATGCCTCATCCATTAACATTATGTCAGTGTTTGTAGCCAGTGCTCTTGCAAGACCAACTCTTTGTTGCATTCCTCCAGATAATTGATTTGGGTATTGGTGTTCAAAACCAGTTAGACCTACAGCTTCAATTTTTTCCATTGCTGTTTTATTTCTTTCCTCTGGTTTTTGGCCCTGAACTTCAAGACCATAGCCAACATTTTCCATAACTGTCTTATGAGGAAATAAACCAAATCTCTGAAAAACCATACTCATTTTGTGTCTTCTAAATTGAATTAATTTCTTTTGATCAAGATCCATTACATTTGTACCTTCTACTGAAACGACGCCAGAAGTTGGGTCTATTAATCTGTTAATATGACGAATAAGAGTAGATTTTCCAGAACCAGACAATCCCATGCAAACAAAAGTTTCTCCTTCTTCTATAGATAAAGATACATTATCAAGTCCAACTGTGTGTCCTGTTTTTTCTAAGACTTCTTCTTTTGTTGCTCCATCTTGAACCATTGGAAGCACTTTTGAAGGTTGGTCACCAAATATTTTATATACATTTTTTATTTCTATTTTGCTCATAATTTTATAATTTTATATCTTTCTTAATATGTGTTCTTGCCTGAATCTTTTCCCCATAAGATTGTGTAATTCGATCGAATATAATTGCTAATAAAACAATTGCAATACCGGCTTCAGTCGCCATACCTACATTTAATTGTTGTAATCCAAGCAATACTTCATCTCCTATTCCTCTGGTACCAATCATTGATGCAATTACTACCATCGCTAATGCCATCATAGTACATTGGTTTACTCCTTGCATAATATTTGGTAAAGCTAGCGGCAATTGTACTCCCCATAATTTTTGTTTTTTGTTTGCACCAAATGCCTCTGCTGCTTCAATTACCTCTTTATCAACTAATCTGATGCCAAGATCTGTTAGTCTTATCAATGGAGGAACCGCATAAACAAATATTGCAAATATTGCCGGAACAGCTCCTAAACCAAACAATAAAATTCCTGGAATTAAATAACAAAAACTAGGAATTGTTTGCATTAAATCTAAAATTGGCAATATCGCATTTCTTACTTTTTTATTTCTTGCCATCATTATACCCACTGGAATACCAATAATTAAACAAAGCAACATTCCAATAACAACTATACAAGTTGTCATAATGCATTTATCCCAGTACCTAGGACTTAGAAAACCAAGAAAAAATACACAAAAAGCAACCATAATAGTTGTTCCCATATTTCTTCCACTGACAAAATAGCAAAGTGCGATTACTGATATCATTAATACAGGCCAAGGTAGACCGACCATAAAATTTTTCATCTGAGTGTAAAGACCAAGAAGGAAATTATTAATTCCTTCAAAAAACATTCCATACTCTTTTATAAGTTTATCAAACCCTTCATTTAAGTATGGCATTAAAGGAAGATCTAGCCATTTAGGCCAATTTCCTAACCAAGAAAAATCTGTAAATAAAACTGAAACACTTTCCGGTCTATATTTTGAACTTGTGTATGCGATAACTACCATTGCAACAAAAGCAATCAAATATAATGAATATAAAATGTGTTTCTTATACTTTCCCATTTCTACTTTCTTATAAAAAACCAAGAGCCCTTACGGGCTCTTGGCATTAAGAATTATTTTAAAAATTAAAGCGAAGCTTTAACTTTTTTAGCAACATCTGCTGGAACCCATTTAGTCCATACGCTAGAACCTTTTAAAAAGTTTTTAGCAGTTGCTTCCAAATCTCCACCTGATTCATCCATATAAAAAGCAAGCGATTTGTTTACTTCAGCAGTAGGCAAAGTATATGCTTTTACAAAGTCTAATATTGGTTTATTTTCAGGTTTGTTAGCAAAAGTAGTTGATGCAGATTTTGTTAAAGCCATATCCACGTAAGCACTAGCACAAGTTTTTGTGTATGCATCTGGGCCATCAGCTTTAATTTTTTCAACAACAGCCATCATTTTTGTCCAACAAGCATTATCATACGCAGGTTCTTTAAGTTGAACAAGATCAACTTTTCCCATTAAACCTGTAGGTGTCCAATAATAAGAAAATACCGGTTTACCTTTTTTAAATGCACCAGCAATTGCTGCATCTAATGCTCCACCTGAACCTGGATCAAAGTTAGTATAGTATTTATCTAGACCATAAACTTTGTGTTTAACCAAGTTAATCGTGTAGCAAGTCCATCCTGAAATACAGCTAGTCATTCTACCTTTTCCAGGCGACTCAGGGTCAGCAAAAAGTTTTGCTATTTCTGGCTTCATCATATCTTCTACAGACACTAAACCATATTTATCTGCAGTTGGTTTATCTACATAGAAACCTTGAGTGGATGAAGGAGTATTAACTCCAAGCTCAATAATTTGTCCTTTTGAAACAGCTTCTTCGTGCATTTGAACAATGTTATCTCTCCAAACTTCAGTTATAATGTCTAACTGCTGATCATAGTGAGCAGCCATTATAGGGGAAGTACTTCCTTTCGTTACTTCAACATTGCATCCATATCCTTTTTCAAGAATATAACCAACAATTGCAGTATGAACGTTAGCACTGTCCCAATCGAAATCTCCCAAATGTACTTTGCAAGCAGCATTTGCACTTGTCGTGCCTAATGTTGTTACTGCTATAAAAGCAATTGAAAGAAATATTTTTTTTAGAAATTTCATGAATTTCTCCCTTTGTTTAGTTTAAACTGGCGGTATTAAAACTTGATCTGAAGAAAAAGACAACCTTTAAAGAGATTTATATAGGTCAATAAAGCATGAAAAATGATATAATTTAATTAAATTCAATTATAAATTGAATTGAAAACAAAACTAAATAAAATAACAATTGTATTATGGTTGTAGAAATATTTAAAGTTTCAAAAAATGGTTCATCACTAAATGTTGAATGGAGCGATGGAGAGAAAAGTAATTTTAATTTTATGTGGTTAAGAGATAACTGCCCAACTGCCCATGATAAAGACTCTAGACATAGAATGTTCAATATACTGGAAATTTCAACGGATATAGAACCTATAACATACAAAATTAACAGCGAAGGTAAATTAGAAATAGTTTGGAGCGAAGGAAACCATACAAGTTATTACGATCAAGAATGGCTGAGAAAAAACTGTTACACAATTAATAACAAAAAAAAGCATGTCTCTCCTTATCAATTATGGGATAATTCTTTGCAAGAAAATTTAAAATCAATTAGCATAGAACATGATGAAATAGTTAATTCCGATAAAGGTTTGATAAGATGGTTAGAACTCTTGCATTATAAAGGAATTGCGATTGTAAAAAAATCACCAACTGAAGAACTATCTGCATTTACAGTTTTAAAAAGAATAAGCCATACAAGAGAAACATTTTTTAAAACACCTTTTGAAGTTATAAATATTCCAAAACCTAATAATTCTGCCTATACAGCTCACGCTCTAAGAAATCACATGGATTTGCCTTGGTTCGAAAATCCTCCAGGCTATCAATTTCTTCATTGTTTAATTAATGATGCAGAAGGAGGAGATTCTTCAGCAGTTGATGCGTTTAAAGTTGCTGACTATTTAAGAAAGAGCGAAAAAGAAATTTTTGAAACTTTAGTGAATGTACCTCTTAAATTTAGAGATAAAGACTACACACAAGAATCTCACAGAAGTTTTTATGGTCCAGCAATTAGTCTAACTAAAGATGGTGATTATAATGATATAAGATTTAGTGTTGCCACTATGGATGCATTGGATTGTCATCCAGATGTTATGGATAAAGTTTATAAAGCTCATCATAGATTTGGTAATCTTCTACATGATGATAAATTTCAAATTAAATTTCGATTAGAATCTGGAGATATTTTTTCATTCAATAATAGAAGGATTTTACATGGAAGAACGGCTTTTAATCCAAATTCAGGACGTAGGCATTTGCAAGGCTATTACATGGATAGAGATGAAATTATAGGAAGATTAAGTTATTTAAAAAAATAATTTTATAAATTCTCAAATATTAAATTATTATTTTTACTATACCTTTTAAATTCTAATTTAGTTTTAATAGTATAATAATATTTTTTTATTTTTAAATTTTGAATACTTTTATTTTTTAAAAAAAATTTATCTAAGATTAAACAATTGATTTTTTTATTTTTTGATTTTTTAATAATTTTTTTAGCACTCGTAGATGGAGAAAAAGATAATCCTACTTTTGCATTACTTTTTATTTTCAACAAATTATAAATATTTTTATGTCTGAAAGAGATAAATGTACATTTTGAAAATTTAGATGTTTCTTTTAATAATTTATGTAAAAGTATTTTTGAGAAAGTTGGTTTTATTTCTATAAATAAATGATAATTATTTTTTGAAGTTTTTAGTAAATTTTTTAAAAGTGGAATTGGTTTTTTATTTCGAGTGCTTATTTTTTTAAGTTGAGAATATTTTATATTTTTTACACTTTCATTTTTTTTAAAAATTCTATTTAAGGTAAAATCATGAAAGCAAATAAATTCGTGATCTTTTGTAGCATGTATATCAGTTTCAACCCCATAACCTTTTTTAAATGACTGTTTAAATGACTTAATAAGATTTTCTTTATATTTTTTGTTTACAATCCCTCTATGGATTAAGTGCATAATTTAATAATAAAAACTATTTCCATCCTGTTACTGTTTTAATTTCCAAATATTCTTCGAGGCCCCAAATTCCGCCCTCTCTTCCATTTCCAGATTGCCTATAACCTCCAAAAGGTGTACCAGAGTCAGCAGCATTTCCATTTATATAAACAATTCCTGATCTTAATTTTTTTGCGACTCTCTTTGCTTTTTCTTTGTCTTCAGTTTGCAAGTAGTTTCCAAGGCCATATTCTGTTTCATTGGTAATTTTTATTGCTTCTTCCTCTGTTTCAAATGGTATTATAGAAAGTACGGGCCCAAAAATTTCTTTTTTGGCTATTTCCATATTGTTTGTAACATTTGTAAATATAGTAGGTTTAATAAAATAACCTTTATTTAAACCATTAGGAAGATCTGGGCCTCCCGCAGCCAATGTTGCTCCTTCGTCAATTCCACTATTAATTAAATTAATTATTTTATCATATTGGACTTTTGAGACTACCGGTCCTATATGATCTCCTTTTTTTGATGCCACATCCACTTTAATTTTATTTGCCTCATCAGCTGCTTCTTTTATAGCTCTGCCATAAATGGATTTTTCTACAAGCATTCTAGTTGGTGCGTCACATGATTGACCAGAGTTGCTCATTACATTTCTAATTCCATCTCTAACTGCGTTAGGATAGGAGTCTGCAAAAACAATATTTCCACCTTTGCCACCTAACTCTAAACAAACTCTTTTAATTGTATCAGCAGCATTTTTTGTAATTAATTTTCCTGCTCTTGTTGATCCAGTAAAAGAAATCATATCAATATCAGGATGACCAGATATATGTGTGCCAACACCAGCTCCATCTCCATTTACTAAATTAAATACTCCCGCAGGGAAACCAGCTTCATCTATCATTTCGGCGAATAACATTGCAGAGATAGGAGCTATTTCGGATGGTTTAAGTATCATTGTACAACTAGTTGCAAAAGCAGGAATTACTTTTAAAGCTATTTGATTTATTGGCCAATTCCAGGGAGTTATTAGACCACATACTCCTATCGGCTCACGAGCTATATAATTATTTGATTTTAAATTAAAAATTTCTTCAAAATTAAATTCTTTTAATCTTAATATAAAATCTTCCAAATGAGCCTGTCCTGACGCAGCGTGAGTTGATATTGCATAATCAATAGGCGACCCCATTTCTTTTGACATTGCCTCAGCCATCTCATTAAATCTTTTTTTATAAATTTTTAGAAGTTTTTCTAAAAGACTTATTCTTTCTTCTTTAGAAGTTTCTTTCCAATTAACAAAAGCATTTTTTGCTGCTTTTACAGCAGAATCAGTATCTTCTTTAGATCCTAGTGAAATAACAGCAAAAGGCTCTTCGTTAGACGGATTAATTACTTCAAAATCATTTGACTTAAAAGGTTTAACCCACTTTCCATTTATGTAAAAATTTTTTTTATTAAGCATAATTTATTATTAACATATTAATTAAATTTCATATCCTTTTTCTTCTTTTTCATTATCAGTTAATTCATCAGGAAATCCAGAAGCCCTAAAGCTCAAACCAAATTTATCTTCAAGTCTTTTAACTACCATTGATGACCATGCTCTGGAACCATATTTTTTTTGTGCATCTTTAAATATATCCAGTACAAATGGAGATATTTCTAATGGAGTATTAAGTTTTTTTGAAAGTTCATTAAAAAGATTCATATCTTTTTGAACCAAATCCATTGTAAAGTTAATATTATAAGATCCATTTAAAATTACCTTACTTTCAGTTTCATGAACAAAAGAGTTTCCAGATGAAATGGCTATTCCTTTAAAAGTTTTATTAAGATCTAATTTGGATTTTTTAGCTACCGTCCAAGCTTCACCAAGAGCTGCCAGATGAACAGAAGCCAGATAGTTTGTAATTACTTTTAATATAGAAGCAGTTCCAAGCTCGCCAGTATACAATATTTTTCTTCCCATTATGGTCAAAACTGGAAGAATTTTATCAAAAATTTTTCTTTTTCCTCCAACAAAAATAGCAATATTTCCTGTTGCTGCTCTATGACATCCACCGCTAACTGGACCATCTAAAGGAATAGCCTGTTTATTTAAAACAATTTTCCCTAACCTTTTGACTTCAGACTCATCAGTTGTACTCATTTCTAACCAAATTTTATTTTTTGATAGACCATTAATTACACCTTCTTTTGACTCCATTACATCTGCGCATATTTCAGGTGAGGGTAGACAAGTTATAATTAAATCTGTTTGCTCAGCTAATTCTTTAGCACTATTTGCTATCTTGGCTCCTCTATTTTTAAAATCATTTGTTAATTTTTTATCTAAATCTCTTACAGTTAAATCAAACTTATTTCTCAACAAACTATTCGCTAATTTGCCCCCAACATTTCCAAGTCCTATAAATCCTATTTTCATAACAACCCTTTAATTTTAGTGAATATTAAATACTTTATGATATATTTTTTTTTTAAAAATGTATTCTACAAAAATAGAACCAAAATATAAAGTCAGCTCTAATTCTAGAGTAGGTTTAATTACTTTGGCTACAGATTTTAGAATTGAGAAAGATTTTAATGATGTTATTAAAAATATGGACATCGATCTATTCGTAAATAGAATTCATTGTTATTTTCCTTTAACAAGTGAAAATTTAATTAAAATGTCAAACACAGTGACAGAAGTTTCAGAGGATATTCTTCCTAATGAAAAACTAGATTGCGTTGTTTATGGATGTACTTCAGGAACAGTTGCCGCAGGATATGAAAATATTAAAAGTAAAATTAATAAAGCAAAACCAGAGGCCAAGGTTACAACACCAAGTACAGCAGCATTAAATGCACTAAAAAAAATGAATATTAAAAAAATAGCAATTTTTACCCCATACTCAAAAATATTAAATGATGACGTTTTAAGTTATTTCAAAAAAGAAAATTTTACCGTTACTTCAAACTCATATTTTGATATTACAAATGACTTGGATATTGGCAAAGTAGATCCAGATTATTTATATGAAACTCTTTGTAATATGGATTTGGGGGATGCAGATGCATTATTTGTTTCTTGTACAGCATTACCAGCTTTATCAATAATAGATAAGCTGGAAAAGAAATTAAAAAAAACTGTACTTTCTAGTAATCAGGTTTTAATTTGGGATACTTTACAAAGTATAGGCAAAACCCAATCTATCAAGGGATTTGGAAAATTGTTTAACCCAAATTGATCATGTTATTTTCCAAAGAAGAGTACAAAAATAGGTTAAAGAGAGTCCAAAAATCAATGCATGAAAAAGGCATTGAGTTATTAATTTCTCAAGATACTAATAACATGAATTATCTAACAGGATATGATGCTTGGTCATTTTATTATACTCAATGTGTAATAGTTCATGTCAATGCAGATGAACCTTTATGCTTTGTTAGAGCACAAGATGCAGGAGGTGCGTATATTAAAACTTACTTAAAAAAAGAGAACAT
Source organism: uncultured Pelagibacteraceae bacterium (assembly GCA_902587315.1). GTDB lineage: Bacteria > Pseudomonadota > Alphaproteobacteria > Pelagibacterales > Pelagibacteraceae > Pelagibacter. The sequence goes on along the minus strand of CACIKW010000007.1, from coordinate 33,743 downwards.
AATTGTTTATGAAGAAAAATATATCCATACATGGCCGATGCATCCTTATGATCCTTTAATTGAGTTAATAAAAAAAAATAAATGGGATAAGTTAAATATCGGCGTTGAAATGGATAGTCACTATTTTACCGCTTATTGTTATGAAAAGTTAAAAAATGGTTTACCAAATGCAAAAATTAAAGACTCTGATAGACTAGTTAATTGGGCAAGATTAGCAAAATCTGAAGCAGAAATAAATCTCATGAAAGGTGCAGCTTTAATATCTCAGCAAGCAATGAAAGTTGCTATAGAAAGTATTAATCCTGGAGTTAGACAATGTGATGCTGTTGCTGAAATTCAAAGAGCTCTTTTTAGAGGAACGCCTGAAATTGGTGGAGAGTATGCTAGCATCGCAACATTATTACCAACAGGCAAAGGAACATCCGCTTCGCACTTAACCGCAACTGATGAAAAATTTGTTGAAGGAGAAGCAACAATAATTGAATTGTCAGGAGTTAATAAGAGATATCATTGTCCAATGGCAAGGACTGTTCAGTTAGGAAAACCAGAGCAAAAAAAAATTGATGCCATGAAGGCAACAAATGAAGCTCTTAACGCTGGTATTGATGCTACAAAACCTGGTAATACCGCTGATGATGTAGCTCAAAAGTTTTGGGGAATTTTAGATAAGTATAATATTAAAAAAGAATCTAGAACTGGATACTCGATTGGAATTGGTTATCCGCCTGATTGGGGAGAACATACACTAAATATTTATAAAGGTGATATGACAGTGTTAAAACCCAACGTTTGTTTCCATATGATTGCAGTTATGCAATTTGGTGATTGGGGCGTAGAAGCTTCTGAATCAGTAAGAGTTACTGAAAATGGTAGTGAATTATTCTGCAATTATTCTAGAGATTTACATATAAAATAATAAAACTTGAAATAATTCTCTACAAATGTTTTAAATCCTCATGTCGAAGAAGCAGCAATTCGTTAGATTTGATAAAGTTGATAAAAGTTACGATGGTAAAGTTTTAGTAGTTAAAGATTTAAACTTAGATATTGCCGAAGGGGAATTTATTACAATGTTAGGTCCATCAGGCTCTGGTAAAACGACTTGCCTTATGATGTTAGCTGGTTTTGAAACACCTACTAATGGAGAAATTTATTTGGACTCAAATCCGATTTCAAATATACCTCCTCATAAAAGAGGAATCGGAATGGTATTCCAAAATTATGCTCTATTTCCTCACATGACAGTATATGAAAATTTAGCATTTCCTTTAAAAGTTAGAAAAGTTTCAAAAGAGGATATAGATAAAAAAGTTGATAAAGCATTGTCGATGGTTTCTCTAACAGGTTTCGAGAACAGAATGCCTGGACAATTATCAGGGGGTCAACAACAAAGAGTAGCCGTTGCTAGAGCACTAGTATTTGACCCACAAGTAGTCCTTATGGATGAACCATTAGGAGCATTAGATAAAAATTTAAGAGAAAGCATGCAGTATGAAATCAAACATATTCATGAAAGCATTGGTGTAACAGTTGTTTATGTTACCCATGATCAAGGTGAAGCCTTAACTATGTCAAATAGAATAGCAGTATTTAATGATGGAAAAGTTCAACAGTTATCTAGTCCAGATAAACTATATGAAGAGCCGGTAAATTCTTTTGTTGCAGAGTTTATAGGTGAAAATAATACTTTTACTGGTGAAGTCACTGATATTTCTAAAGACAAGTGTAAAGTTAAATTAGATTCTGGGACAGAAATAATTTCAAACCCAATAAGAGTTAAATCAAAAGGCGAAAAGACTATTGTTTCTCTTAGACCAGAAAGAGCAATTATAAATCCAGAAAATAAAATGGATAATAAACATAATGGAAAAATCGAAGAAGTTATTTATCACGGTGATCATACCAGAGTTAGACTAAACTTATTAGGTAATAAAGAATTTATACTTAAAGTCCCAAATAGTTCAGCAAGAATGGATATAAAATTAGGAAATGAAATAGCAATAGGATGGAATAGCCTAGATGCTAGAGCTTTAGACCCAAAGTAAACTATATTCATTCTAAACAATAATAAATTCCTCATAATATTTAATAAATGCACTGTTGACTCTCAAATATATCCTTGCTCTAATCCTGCACATAAAAAACGTTTAAACGGAGGATAAATGAGAAAATTAAGTAAATTATTACTTACTATAACTTTTGCTCTTTCAATTACTTCATCAGCATTTGCAGTTGTTGTTGCATCTTGGGGTGGAGCTTATACAGAAAGCCAAAAGTTAGGTTATGGTGATCCTACTGCAGCAAAATTAGGTGTACCTATTGAATGGGTAGACTATTCAGGCGGATTATCAGAAATTAAAGCACAAAAAGAAGCAGGTGCTATTGTATGGGATATAATCGACGTATTTGCATTCGATACAATTAATGGATGTGACGAAGGAATATTTGTAGAGTTCGATTTTGATAAAGACTTCGAACCTGCTCCAGACGGAACACCAGCTAGCGAAGACTTCTTTACATCAATGCCTAGTAAATGTGCTGTAGGAAATATTCTATATTCTTGGAACTATGCTTACCATACAGGTAATGTTAAAGGTACTCCAAAAACTATAAAAGATTTCTTTAACACAAAAAAATTCCCTGGCAAAAGAGCAATTTACAAGTCAGCATTAACAAACTTGGAAATAGCTTTAGCAGCAAGTGGAGTAAAACCAGGCAAAGGTGGAAAAAAAATCTACGAACAACTTAATACTGAAAAAGGTGTTCAAAAAGCAATGGACAAGATCAAGAAACTTTGCACTGATCCAAAAGGAGGATGTGTATTTTGGTCTGCAGGAGCTCAACCACCAGAACTGTTAATGAGTGGCGAAGTTGTAATGGCAACTGGTTGGAATGGTAGATTCTTTAACGCTATAATCGGAGAAGGTGCTCCACTTAAGCAAGTATGGGATGGTCAAGGTCTTGACTATGAATATTTTGCATTAGTTAAAGGTGGACCAAATGAATCTGATGCTAAGAAAGCGTTAAGAATGATGACTAATCCAGAAATGTTAGCTGGAAGCGCTAAGTATATTGCGTATGCTCCTTGGAGAAAATCTTCTATAGAAATTATGAAAAAAGGAGAGCCTTGGTATAAAGATGGTAAAACGAACATGGTACCACATATGCCAACAGCACCAGCAAACACAAAAAATTACTTCCTAGTTGACCCATGGTTCTGGGCTGATAATGGCACTGAACTTGGTGAAAAATGGGAAGCTATGAAAGCTGGTCTATAATTTAAGTTTTAAAGACTAAAATTATATATTATATTTAGGGCGGTTATTTAATAACCGCCCTTTTTATTTATGAGCAGTGAAACACAAAAAATTTTAACAACAGACGGAATTCCTTTAGAGGAAAGTCTAAGAAAAGCAGAGAAAAAAAATAAAATTAAAGCCTTTTTATTAGTAGCTCCGTTATTACTGTTTATTATTATCACTTATATTTTTCCAATAGGCGAAATGTTCACAAGAAGCATAGACGACAGAATGGTTACAAATATGCTTCCTAAAACATTTAAAGCAATGGAAACGTGGGACGGAAAAGAACTCCCCTCTGAAGAAGTTTTTGCTGCTTTTTTAACTGACTATAGAGCTTTAGCTGAAAAGAAAGAACATGGAAAGTTAGGCCAAAGATTAAATAAAGAGAAGAACGGATTTAATACAATCCTCAAAAAGTTATGGAGAAAAATGAAAAAATTTGAGGAAGGTAATGCCAAGGGACAAATAATGGCAATTCATAAAAGATTCAGAGATGTTAAGTATTGGCAAGCGATAAAAAGAACAGCCCCTCCGTATACAATGTCAAAATATTTAAAAGGTATGGATATGTATTACAATGAAGATGGAAAAGTTGTTCAAGTTGAAGAAGACAGAAGGATACACAGAATACTCTGGCTTAGAACTTTAGAGGTAGCTTTTTTTGTTACAGTTTTTTGTTTTTTAATGGGTTATCCAATTGCACATTTGTTGGCAACTCTTCCAATGAAATATAGCAATTTATTAATGATTTGTGTTCTTTTGCCATTCTGGACTTCATTGTTAGTTCGAACAGCAAGTTGGATGATTTTGCTTCAACAACAAGGTATTGTGAATGACTTTTTTGTGTGGATAGGGTTGGTTAGCGACGAAAATAGACCTGAGATGATGTATAACAAAACCGGAACATATGTTGCAATGACACAAATTCTTTTACCATTCATGGTATTACCTTTGTATAGTGTGATGAAAACTATATCACCAAGCTTAATGAGAGCAGGAAAATCACTTGGTGGAACACCATTTATTACTTTTTGGAAAGTTTATTTTCCACTAACAATACCTGGTATTGGAGCAGGTTGTTTACTAGTTTTTATACTTGCAATTGGATATTACATTACCCCAGCATTGGTTGGTGGTGCTTCTGGAACACTGATAAGTAACCAAATAGCCTTTCACATGAAAACTACTCTAGATTGGAGTTTTGCTTCAGCGATGGGATTGATGCTATTAACCGGAGTTTTGGTTGTTTACTGGATTTATAACAAACTTGTTGGAATTGATAATATAAAATTAGGATAAATATGGCTTTACCAAAATATACAGAACTTCATTATAGAATTTGGCATTACACTTATTTAACAATTTGTGGTTTTGTGTTTTTCTTTTTAATTGCACCATTGTTTGTAATTTTTCCATTGTCATTTAATGCTGAAGAATTTTTAGTTTTTTCAGAAGGAATGAAAAGACTCGATCCTGATGCATTTTCTTTGAGATGGTATCACGACATGGTTTATGGAACCAAAAATCCTTGGGGACTTGCAGCAAAAAATAGTTTTATTATTGCTGTATTTGCAACTATAGGATCAGTTATTTTAGGCACTGTTGCCGCGCTAGGATTAAGCAGCAGGCATATGCCATTTAAAGGTATAATAATGGCAACTTTAATTTCACCAATGATTGTTCCTCTAATTATTTCAGGAGTTGCAATTTTCTTTTTTATTGCAAAAGTTGGATTAGCTGCCACACACCTTGGAATTATTATAGCTCACATTATATTAGGAACTCCTTTCGTAGTTATAACAGTTACAGCAACGCTATCAGGTTTTGACCACAGTGTTACAAGAGCAGCATCAAGTCTGGGAAGCGATCCAGTTAATACATTTATGAAAATAACATTGCCATTAATTTTGCCAGGAGTGATATCAGGTGCTTTATTTGCATTTGTTACTTCGTTTGATGAAGTTGTTGTCGTATTATTTTTAGCTGGATTAGATAATACAACTATACCAATTCAAATGTGGACAGGTTTAAGAGAACAACTAAGCCCAACTATACTTGCAGTTGCTACTTGTTTAATTGTTCTTTCAACATTAGTACTTGTAACCGCAGAACTTTTAAGAAGAAGATCTGAGAGAATAAGAGGTATTAACAGATAACCTTAATTAAGTTTCAACTCTATGGAAATTAAAAAAGTTGTGGTAATAGGATCAGGAACAATGGGGAGTGGTATCGCCGCCCAGCTATGTAATGCCAATATACCTGTAACTTTATTAGATCTAAAAACAGAAATAAGTCAAAAAGCCAAAGATAAAATTTTTAATTCAAGACCACCATTATTAATAGATAAGTCAAAAATAGATAATATTAAAGTTGGAAATATTTCAGATAATTTTGATGTAGTAAACTATGCTGATTGGATCGTTGAAGCAGTTGTAGAAAGAATAGATATAAAACATAGTATTTATGAAAAAATATTTAAAAGTAGAAAACAAGGAGCTATCGTATCTTCAAATACTTCATCTATTCCAATAAAAATATTATCCCAAAATTTGTCAGAAGAACAAAAAAAAGACTTTTGTATTACTCATTTTTTTAACCCCGTAAGATACATGGGTCTTCTAGAAATTGTTAAAAGCGAAAACAACGACCTTGATAAAATTAATTCTTTAAAAATTTTTTGTGAAAATCTTTTAGGAAAAGGTGCCATTATTTGCAATGATACTCCAGGCTTTTTAGGAAATAGAGTGGGAGTTTATGCAATGCAAGTAGCTATGGCCGAAGCATTTAAAATGAAATTATCAATTGAAGAAGCCGATGCAGTATTTGGTAGACCAATGGGAATTCCAAAGACAGGAGTATTTGGTTTATATGATTTAATTGGAATTGATTTAATGGCAGATGTGCTGAAAAGTTTTATTAAAGAACTACCAAAAAACGACGAATTTCAAATTGTTGCTAAGGAAATTCCGTTAGTAAAAAAATTAATTGAAAGTGGTTATACTGGCCGTAAGGGCAAAGGTGGATTTTATCGTATGAATAAAACCGATGGTAAGAAAATCCTTGAAGCAATTAATCTAGATACAGGTGAGTATTCTGCAAGTAAAAAAATTGATTTAAAATCAGATAAAGTAGATATTAAATCTCTAATCAACAGAAAAGATAAATACGGGAAATATGCTTGGTCCGTGATTTCAAAAATAATTAAATATGCTTCTTCATTAGTTCCAGGCATCACCGATAAATTTAACGATATTGATGAAGCAATGAGACTTGGGTTTAATTGGGCTATGGGACCATTTGAGATGTTAAAAGAAATTGGAGTAAAGAATTTTTTCAATAAAATTGATAATTTTGAAAATAACAAATTTTTAAATAATTTATCTAAATCAAAAGATGAAAATTTTTATGGAAAAAGACAGCTTTACACAGATATTGAAACTCTAGGAAAAATTAGGCCAAAAGCAATTAAAGTGGATAAAAATAATTCTGCAGAAACATACAGGTTTAAAGATTTTAATATTGTTGAGTTTACTACCAAGGCAAATACTTTGGATTATGATTCAATGGACTCCCTAAAAAAAGCAACAGATAAACCACTGATAATAATTAATGAAAGTATGCAATTTTCAGCTGGAGTAAATTTAACCTACACAATGAATTTTGCAGACAAAGGAGATTTTAAATCTATTGAAAAATTTATCAAATATTTTCAAGAAACTTGTAAACACCTTAAGTATTCAAAACATCCCGTTGTTTCAGCTCCTTCCGGATTAACATTAGGAGGAGGGTTTGAAGTTCTCGTTCAAAGTAATTATGTAGCATCACATACGAATATCGTAGTTGGATTAGTTGAAACAATCGTTGGATTAATTCCAGCAGGAGGAGGATGTAAAGAAATGTTGTGGAGGTGGTCACAAACAGACGAAGCTAAAAAAGATCCAGATTTTGCACCACTCCAAGTATTTAATATTATTGGATATGCAAAAACAGCGACATCACCAATAGAAGCTGAGCCATTAAAATATTTAAAACCAGAAGATAAAAAAATAATGAATAGAAATAGATTGTTTTCTATTTCAAAAAAAATATTGGAAGATAACAAAAGTTTTAATGCTCCTAATGAATGTACATTTAATTTATCTGGAAAATCTCTTAAAGAAAAAATGATCAAAGTTTTAGAAAAATTATATAATGAAAAAATAATTTTAGATCATGGTATAGAGGTTGGTAAAGAGCTAGCCAATGTTTTAAGTGGCGGTAATACAACTATAGACAAAACTTTAACAGAGGATGATTTGTATAAATTAGAACTAGAGTCCTTCATGAGACTTATAGAAACTAAAAAAACACAAGAGAGAATAAAACACACGCTTGCAACAGGTAAGCCACTAGTTAACTAACATTTCAAAATAATTAATAAAATCAGGTCGCAGAACGTACTCAGTTTTTTCATTGTATTTAATTTTTTTTAGAACATCCAAGCCATAAATTACTTTTCCGACGGGTGTATATTCTCCCTCAAATAATGGAGCGTCTTGAAGTAATATAAAAAATTGGCTGTCTTCAGTATTTACTTCATCTGTTCTAGCCAAAGCAACTGTACCTTTTTTAAAATCAAATTTGTTTTTTAACTCTGATTTTATAGTTCCATATCCAGATTTCCCAGTTCCTATATATGCATAATTTAAATTATTTTTTTTTCCAAACTCTAAATCACCAGATTGAACTAGTACATTTTTAATAACTCTGTGAAATGCAACATTGTTATATTCACCAGATTTGATTAACATTTTAAATCTTTCCACGGAATTTGGTGAAATATTTGGATATAGTTCTATAATAACATTTCCACAGTAGGCATTCAGTACTGCAATATTTTTTGGTTTTACAAAATTTATTTTTTTTGGATCATAATTTTTAACAAATAAACATTTATTTTTTATTGTTATGAAAGAACCAAAAAATATTATAGCTAATGCTATGACAAATATTAATAAGACTCTCTCCGATAGCGTTTGTTTTAATTTTTTTATCATTTAATTAAAATTAAAATTTTCATCAATTTTTAAAATATTATTTTTAATTAAAAGTATTTTATTATTCAGGATTGGGTCCATTGAAGCCTTGTCTTCGATCATTTTTTTATTAATCATTAAAAAAGAAAATACTTCAGCCATATCTTCAGATGGAGTGGACATAGAGTATTCTGTAACAAAACCTTTATTTTGTTTTAATAAAGACAAATCCAATCTATCTGAGCAAGTTGAACATTCAGCGTATTTAAATTCTGGGTTATTAAAATTTTCCCACTCTTGATACAAAAATTTTTCTTTATGACTTTCATCTATCATATGAAATATTTCATGATGTAACACTCTTTCAAAATGTTCCTCATTAAATTTAATATCAACTATCAAGGTTTTGGTTTTTGGATTTGGTACACCCGCAGTATTAATTTGAGATACAGTAAGACTTTCGCATAGAACAATGTATTTAAGATTAATTTTATTTAAAAAAATAGAACTATATCTATTCAAATTTTTTTCAATTAAATGCATCTTTTTTTTAATATCTTCTTCACTAGAATTGAAACATGAAATATTATTATCTCTTATCCCTACGTTAAATGGTTTTGTTGCTTTTAAATACTTCAGTCCATTCATAGATTTGCTATGATGTATTTCTAAGTTTGGTATTTTAATTAGGTATAATATTGTGTTAGCATTAGCAGGTGAAATAAATAAAAGAATTGATAGAATGATTTTTAAAAATTTCATATGTGAATATTAATGAAAAAACAAAGAAATAAAAACCCAATACAACCAGTTATAGGAACTAAAGTTCCAAGATACGCTGGACCAAATACATTTGCAAGATTACCAGAACTAAGAGATGTTGAGAGTTGTGATGTTGCAATAGTTGGAATACCTTTTGATGCAGGTACAAGTTATAGACCTGGTGCTAGATTTGGACCGCAAAGCATTAGGCAAGCTTCAAGACATTTAAGAACAAACTATCATCCAAATTATGATGCAGAACCTTTTAAAGTCCAGCAAGTTGCAGACGCAGGAGATATAGCGTGCAATCCATTTAATATTGATGAAGCCATTAAACAAATTGAAAAAGGTGCAACTGAACTATTAGAAAAAGTGGGAGGAATTATTAGTATGGGAGGAGATCATACAATTGCTTTTCCATTACTTAGATCAATAAATAAAATTAACAAAGGACCTGTAGCATTAGTTCATTTTGATGCACATCTAGATACTTGGGATACTTATTTTGGAGCACCATATACACATGGTACACCATTCAGAAGAGCTCGAGAGGAAAATTTATTTTTAGATGATGCTTCAATGCATGTTGGTATAAGAGGACCTCTTTATAGTAGAGATGATTTAAAAAATGATGCAAGTTTTGGTTTTAAAATAATTCATTGTGACGAATTTCAAACTGAAGGAATAGATAAAATAGTTGAAAGGATTAGGAAAAGAGTAGGTGATAATCCATTATATTTATCTATTGATATAGATGTTTTAGATCCTGCTCACGCGCCAGGAACAGGCACACCTGAAATTGCAGGTATGACTACAAGAGAAATAGTTAATGTATTAAGAGGGTTATCTGGCATGAATTTAATTTCTGCTGATGTTGTTGAAGTTGCACCTGCTTATGATCACGCAGAACTAACATCATTAGCTGCGGCAACAATAATTTATGAATTAACAAATTTATTTGCTAACAGAAAAATATAGGATAGATTTAAAACATGTTAGATAAAAAAAAATTTTACATAAATGGAAAATGGGTTTCCCCTATTGAACCAAGAAGCTTTAAAGTTATAGACCCATCAAATGAAGAACCTTGTGCAGAAATATCACTTGGAGGAAATAAAGATGTAGACCATGCAGTTAGTTCTGCAAAAAATGCTTTTGAGACTTGGGCTTTCTCTAAAAAAGAAGAAAGATTAGAATTATTAGAAAAATTATATGTTGTTTATAAAAAAAGATGGGCAGAGATGGCAAAGCTTATCTCTACCGAAATGGGAGCTCCTATGAAATTTTCAACTGAAATGCAGGCTGCAACTGGAGCTAGTCATATTAAGTCTTTTAAAAATATATTAAAAAATTTTAAATTTGAAAAAGATTTAGGAGAAGAAAAAAATAATCAAAAATTACTTTATGAACCAAAAGGAGTATGTGCATTGATTACACCTTGGAATTGGCCAATAAATCAAGTTAATCTAAAAGTGATACCTGCATTAGCCTCGGCTTGTACTGTAGTTTTAAAACCATCAGAGATTGCACCTTTATCATCAATGTTACTTGCAGAAATGATTGATGAAGTAAAATTTCCAGCAGGTGTATTTAATTTAGTAAATGGTGATGGTGCTATAACAGGTGATGCTTTAACGAGCCATCCAGATGTAGACATGATATCATTTACAGGATCAACTAGAGCAGGTGCATTGATTTCTCAAAATGCTGCAAAAGATTTTAAAAGAATAAGTTTAGAATTGGGTGGAAAAGGTGCAAATATAATTTTTAAAGATGCTGATCCAGAAGCAGTAGCTAGAGGAGTTCAAAGATGCTTTAGGAACTCAGGACAATCGTGCAACGCACCTACAAGAATGCTAGTAGAAAAATCAATTTATAGTGAAACTGTAGAAAAAGTAAAAGAATTAGCAAACAATACCAAGGTAGACTCACCTCAAAAAGACGGTGATCATATTGGACCAGTAGTTTCAGAAATACAATTTAATAAAATTCAAACTTTAATTCAAAAAGGAATAGACGAAGGTGCAAAATTAGTTGCAGGAGGCACTGGAAAACCAAAAGGTTTAGAAAAAGGTTATTATGTAAAACCGACTGTTTTTGCAGATGTTAATAACCAGATGGAGGTTGCTAGAACCGAAATTTTTGGACCTGTACTATCAATAATTCCTTTTGAAAGTGAAGATGAGGCTATTTCAATAGCTAACGATACCCCATATGGTTTAACAAATTATATTCAAACGCAAGATAAAGAAAAAGTTAAAAGAGTTGCGAGAAAACTTAGATCTGGAATGGTAGACGTAAATGGAGTTGGTATAGCTGTAAGCTCTCCTTTTGGAGGATATAAACATTCTGGCATTGGTCGTGAAGCAGGAACTGAAGGTTTAATTGAGTTTTTAGAATTAAAAACAGTTGGTGGCTGGAATTAATTATTTATAAAATTTTGTTTTAATAAGTCAAAAATATATTTAAAAGATTTCAAAAGAAGTTCAAAAATATTTTTGGAGTATAAATCCATGTGGAGCTGAAGGCGAATTTGATAAAGTAGCAAAACAAAGATATGATATGGAGAAGTTTTTTTTGTTAAAAGACCGAATTCTGAAAATCTTTTAAATAAAAAACTTAATAAAAAAGGACTAAATTTGATGAGACCTTGGCAAGAGACATTAAAAGAGTATTTAGAGTATTCATATTCAAATTATTTATGAAAAAAAAAGAAATAGAAAAATTTTTTCCAATTCCATCTCAAACGTCTTTAGTTGACAAAGCTGTAATCCTGAAAATAAATAAATTGATGAATTTAAGAACCAAAAATTTTATTTATATTGAGATAGGATCTTATTTAGGAGGAAGTTTAACGCCTTTTCTAATTAATGAAAATTGTAAGAGAGTCATATCTGTGGACAAAAGAAATCAAATTATAGATGATGAAAGAAATGAAAAATGGAGTTATAAAAAAATAAGTGAAAAATTAATGATTAAGGGGTTAAAAGAAAAAAAATTAGATATATCAAAACTTAAATCTTTTAATGGTGATATTAGCGAATACAGACCAAAGGAAAACTATGATTTGGCATTTATTGATGGAATTCATACGGATAAAAATACATTTTCAGATTTTTTATATATATTAGATAAAATAAATAAACATTGTATTATTTTATTTCATGATAGTGTTGTTATATTTAAAGCATTATTATTAATAAAAGAATTTTTAAAAAAAAAAAATTACACTTTTAAAATTGCAAAATTTAAGGAATCAGGGATAACGGGATTTTTTTTTGGTTCTTTTTCAAAAATAGATATAAATAAAAAAATTAATTCCACGCAAAATTTTGAAAAATTTTGTGTTGATGCAGAAGAAAATTTATTAATACAACAACTTAATAATAGAATAAAAGTAAAATTTAAAATTTCAAGATTTCTTAAAAATAAGTTTCCTTATAAATTTATAATTAAAGAAAAAGAAAAAAAGGAGAGTAAAAAAGATTGAAATCTCATTTATTTAATATCTTAATTATTTTTGGAATTGGCACTATAAAATTAGTATTTTTATCACTATTAATTATAATCTTGAAATATCTTAGTTAATTAACTCTTGTATTTGACTATTTAAAAGTAGATTTTTCTTTAATACCTTCTAGCATTTTGAGACATTTTTTTAATTCGTTTAATTGAATAAATTCATCAACTTTATGAGCTTGTTCTACTGATCCGGGTCCACATACAACTGTGCTTATCCCAGCGTCTTGGAACAAACCTGCTTCCGTTCCAAATGAAACAACTTCTCTAGAATTGTCACCAGTAATACTAGACACAAATTCACAAGCTTCAGACTTTTCAACTCTATTAAACCCAATAACTTCACCTATAATTTTTTTATTAATTGAAGATTTGGGAAAAACTTTTTTCATTTCAGGCAGAAGTTTTTCATTTGCATATTTATCCAATTCAGTGTTTAGAAATATTCCATCTTCTTTTACGACTGGTCTAGTTTCCCAATTTACATAGCATTTATCTGCTATTACATTGTGGGCAATGCCTCCAAAAATTCCACCAATTTGAAGAGTGGAGTGAGGCGGATCAAAAATTGAGTCTTTAGGTACTCTTTCTTTAAGTTTTTGTCTTAGTTCAATTAATTTATTTACATATCTTGCGGCATACTCAACGGCACTTACACCTTTATGAGGCGTTGAGCTATGTCCAGCCAAACCTTCAAAGTAAGTTGTATATTCATAACATCCTTTATGTGCATCGATTATTTTCATATTTGTAGGTTCACCTATAATACAAATTCCATTTATAATTTTTCTCTTCTTTAACTCTTTAATTAATAGAGGGGCTCCCAAACATGCAGTTTCTTCATCAAAGGTAAATGAAAAATGAATATCCCTATCCAAATTTGAAGATGAAAAAATTGGAGCATAGGCAAGTGTACATGCAATAAAACCTTTCATATCACACGCTCCTCTGCCATAGAGCTTGTCATCTTTTATTAATGCTTTAAACGGATCCGAAGACCATCCTTTTGATACAGGGACAACATCTGTGTGACCAGATAAAATTATTGGCAATTTTCCGTTTGATTTTTTTGATTTAATTGTAGCAAATAGATTAACTCTTTTTTTATCACTATCAAAAGTTCTAAATGAGGAAGCACCTAGTTTTTTTAAAATTTGATCACAATAATCAATCAATTCATTGTTATTCTCTCCCGAAATGGTTTTAAAAGAAATTAGATCTTTCAAAATTTTTAATGAATTTTCATAAACCAAATTGTTATTATTTTCTGTACTCATAAGTATAATTGATTATATATTAAAAATATGAAAGAACAAATAACCTACGATATATTTGACAAAGTTGATATTCGTTTAGGAACAGTTGTTTCTGTTAGAAAAAACGAAAAGGCCAGAAAACCCTCTTTGATAGTTGAAGTAGATTTTGGAAAAGAAATAGGTATTAAACAATCTTCAGCTCAAATAACACATTATTACAACGAAGAAAATTTGAAAGGCAAACAAGTTATTGCCGTATGTAACTTTCCAGAAAAAAATATTGCAGGAGTTGTTTCGCAAATACTAATTCTCGGTGCTATTGATTCAAAAGGCAGAGTCACTTTAGTACATCCGTCTCAAAAAGCAGAGAATGGATTACCAATAGCTTAAAAAGAAATGCATCCAGAACTACTATCAATGTCATTATTTATGTTGGTTACTAGCTGTTCACCTGGACCAAACAACATTGTGGCTTCATACTCAGCATTTAATTTTGGAATAATAAAGACAATTCCGCATATGTGCGGTGTAATTTTTGGATTTACCACTTTGGTGGCTGTAGTAAATTTTGGGTTAATAAACATATTTAAAATGTATCCTCTTATACAAGAAATATTAAAATATGGAGGATCAATTTTCCTTATCTATCTTGCCTATAAAATTTCATTTTCTAAAACGAATTCTAGTGATTCCAAAGAAAATCCGGTTAAGTTTATAGAGACTTTTTTTTTTCAATTTTTAAATCCAAAGGCAGTTATAGTATCAATAATAATTGTATCGACTTATGTAGACAGTGAAGAAAATTTTATTAACCACTCTTTATGGGCATTATCCGTAGCTTTTATATTTGCATGTTTCAGTATTTTTTTTTGGTCATTAATAGGTAAATTCTTAAGAAGATTCGCGACAAATGAGAAATTTATAAAACGATTTAATTATGTTATGTCATTTCTTTTAATAGGCTGTATAGCAACATTTTATTTGTAAATTTGATTCATAATTTGGTCTAAATAAAATATATAATGTAAATTTATGAAACCAGGTAATAAGAATTCATACAAAACACTAAAATCAATAAATATAAACGATAATAGCTATAAGTTTTATTCTTTGCTAGAAGCAGAAAAAAATGGATTAACAGGTATTTCAAAATTACCTAAATCTTTAAAAGTTCTTTTAGAAAATTTACTTAGATATGAAGATGGTTCATCTGTTACTAAAAATCAAATTGATTCAATTAAAAATTGGCTTAAAGAAAAAAAATCAAAAACTGAAATAGCATATAGACCCGCAAGAGTTTTACTACAAGATTATACAGGAATACCGGCGGTAGCAGATTTAGCTGCTATGAGAGAAGCAGTTAAAGAAAAAAATAAAGATCCAAATACTATTAATCCACTTTCTAGAGTTGATTTAGTTATTGATCACTCAGTACAAGTAGACAATTCAGCAAAGACAGATTCATTTGAAAAAAATGTTGATATAGAATTTCAAAGAAATGGTGAAAGATATTCTTTTTTAAAGTGGGGACAACAAGCTTTTAATAATTTTAGAATTGTTCCACCAGGAACTGGTATTTGTCATCAGGTTAACCTTGAATACCTATCAAAAGTAGTTTGGTGTGATAAATATAAAGAAGACAACTATTTATTTCCAGATACTTTAGTTGGAACAGATAGCCATACAACAATGGTTAATGGACTCTCAGTTCTTGGCTGGGGAGTTGGAGGAATTGAAGCAGAAGCAGGAATGCTTGGACAACCGATTTCAATGTTAATTCCTGAAGTCATTGGTTTTGAATTTACTAATAAGATGCCAGAAGGCAGCACAGCAACAGATCTAGTTTTAACAGTAGTTAAAATGTTAAGAGACAAAGGTGTTGTTGGAAAATTTGTTGAATTTTATGGAGAAGGTTTAAAAAATTTAACTCTTGCGGACAGAGCAACCATTGCAAATATGGCTCCCGAATATGGATCTACCTGTGGATTTTTTCCAATTGATGACGAGACATTAAAATATTTAAAATTTTCAGGAAGAGATAAAAACACCATAGATATTGTTGAAAAATATGCAAAAGAACAAGGATTATGGGTAAGTAACGATATCAAATTTACAGATACCATTTCACTTGATATGACAACTGTTGTACCAACAATTTCTGGACCAAAAAGACCTCAGGATAAAGTTTTATTAAACGAAGCATCTACAGAATTTAAAAAAGCATTTAAAAGCATAACTGGAAAAAAGACAAACAGCATATCAAGAGTTAATGGAACTGACTTTGAAATTAAAGATGGCTCTATATTGATTGCAGCAATAACTTCTTGCACAAATACCTCCAATCCAAATGTTTTAATCGGAGCAGGTTTACTTGCAAAGAAAGCTGTAGAGCTTGGTTTAAAAACAAAACCATGGGTAAAAACTTCACTGGCCCCAGGATCACAGGTAGTAACTGATTATTTAGAAAAATCAGGACTGAATAAATATTTAGATGAATTAGGTTTTAATCTTGTAGGCTATGGATGCACAACATGTATTGGAAACTCGGGTCCGTTACCAGAAAATATTGTTGAGGCAATTGAAAAAGAAAAAATTTATGCAGTATCTGTTTTATCTGGTAATAGAAATTTTGAAGGTCGTATTTCACCCCATATAAAAGCAAACTATTTAGCCTCTCCACCGCTTGTTGTTGCATACGCTTTAGCAGGTCATATGGAATTTGATTTGTATAAAGAATCATTAGGAAAAGATAAAAATGGTAAAGAAGTTTATTTAAAAGATATTTGGCCTTCTAATAAAGAAATAGAAGATACTTTAAGAAATTCATTAAACTCTGAAATGTTTAAGAAAAGATATTCAAGTGTTTCAAAGGGTCCGATTCAATGGCAAAAAATTCAAACTAAAAAAAGCAGTATTTACAATTGGGACGAAGGATCAACCTATGTTAAGAAACCACCTTTCTTTGATAATCTTTCAGATAAACCAGAAGGATTTAAAAAAATAAAAGATGCAAGACCTTTACTAATTTTGGGAGATATGGTTACAACAGACCACATATCCCCGGCAGGATCTATTCAGAAAGAAAGCCCAACAGGACAGTATTTTATGGAACACCAAATTTTACCTAAAGATTATAATTCTTATGGATCAAGAAGAGGCAACCACGAAGTTATGATGAGAGGAACTTTCGGGAATATAAGAATTAGAAATGAAATGGCACCTGGAACAGAGGGTGGAGTTACAAAATTATATCCAGAAGAAAAAGTAATGTCTATATATGATGCAGTTGTAGAATATAAAAAAAGAGGCACAGACTTAGTTGTAATAGGAGGCAAAGAGTATGGAACAGGATCCTCACGAGACTGGGCAGCCAAAGGTACAAAATTATTGGGAGTTAAAGTTGTAATTGCAGAAAGTTTTGAGCGAATTCACAGGTCAAATTTAGTTGGAATGGGTATTCTTCCACTTCAATTTATAGAAAAAATTAATAGAAAAAATCTAAATTTGATTGGGTCTGAACTGATAAGTGTTTTAGATATCGAAAAAGGAGTTAATCCAGGAGACAAATTAACTGTTGAAATAAAATATGCCTCAGGAGATCAAAAAAAAATTAAAACACATTGTAGAATAGATACAAAGAATGAATTAGAGTATTATAAGAATGGAGGAATTCTACAATTTGTTCTTAGAAATATGATTTAATATATGGATCAAGAGGCAGAAATAATCAATCAAGACACAAGAATAGAAAGAATAAAGAATTTTTTTATTAATAATAAAAAAAGTTTAATTTCAATTTTTATTATTATAATTTTAATTATTTTTGGATATTTTTTTTATAAAGATTATAAAAATAAACAAAAAACAAAATTAGCAGAAAAATATAATTATATAACAACAGCTATTAACGATAATAATAAATCACAAATAGTTAATGAATTGAAAGATATTATATTGGCTAAAGATAGCACATATTCACCATTAGCACTTTATTTTGTAATCGATAATTCACTAATTAAATCAAAAAATGAAGTAAATGATTTTTTTGATATTGTTATTAATGAAACAAAATTAGAAAAGGAAATAAAAAATTTAATTATTTATAAAAAAGGACTTTACAATGCAGAATTTGAATCAGAGGATAACTTACTTAATATTTTAAAACCTTTATTAAATTCAGAAAGCATATGGAGAGCACATGCATTGTATTTGTTGGCAGAGTATTTTTATTCTAAAGGAGAAAAAAAAAAATCTAAAGAATTTTTTCAAAAAATATTAGAAATAAAAAATGTAAATCAAAATATATTTATTGATGCACAAAAGAGAATTCAAAGAGATTTTAGTGAATAGAATTTTATACTATTTTATTTTTTTAATTATAATTTCAAGTTGCTCATTAAATACAAAATCTAACTTTTGGACAAAGGAAAAAAAAATAAATCAAGAAAAAAAAAATATAAAAATATATAAATTTTCCAAAGATAAAAAAAAAATCATTAAAGAATTTAACAAAAATATAAAACTAAAATTAAATCCAAAATTTTCAGAGGAATCGTTTATTAATAAATTGGATAACAATAATGGAATGATCAATTATGACGGAGATTTAGTGAAATCTTCTAAATACAAATTTTCTAAAATTAAAAATTTTAATAAATTAGAACCAGACCTAGTGTTTCATAAAAATGGATTGTTTTTTTTTGATAACAAAGGAACAATTTTAAAATTTGACAATAATTCTAAACTATTGTGGAAAAAAAATGTTTATTCAAAAAAAGAAAAAAAATTGAACCCAATATTATTTTTCGCTAACAATAATAATGTTTTGGTAGTAGCAGATAGCATCGGTACAAATTATGCATTAAATATTAAAAATGGAGAATTACTTTGGAAAAATAATCATACCTCACCATTTAATTCTCAAATTAAAATAAAAGGAAATAAAATATTTACAGTTGATTCCGAGAGCACTTTAAATTGCATTTCATTAGAAAATGGAAATAAATTATGGAAAGTTAAAACGGAAGATTCATTTATAAAATCAATTAAGAAACTTTCATTAATTGTCATAAAAGACTTAGTTATTTTTAATAATTCTATAGGCGATGTAACTGCAGTAGATATAAATAATGGAAACATTGTGTGGCAGACACCTACTCAGAGTTCAACTATATATGCGGAAGCTTTCAAATTAAAAATTTCTGATTTAGTTTCAGAATCAAATTCAATATATTTTTCTAACAACAAAGGTGAATTTTATTCTTTAGATTTAGAAACTGGAATGCAAAATTGGAAACAAAATGTCAACTCAAATCTAAGACCAACTATTATTGAAAATTTGATATTTACAATTTCATTAGATGGCATGTTATACGTAATAGAAAAAGATTCAGGCAATATTATAAGAATTACCAATGTATTTAGTCATTTAGAAAATAACAAACTAAAAAATATAATTCCAGCTGGATTTATAATGGGAAAGAAAAATATATATTTAACTAACAACAAAGGAAAACTGTTTTTAATTGATATAGAGAGTGGAAAAACTAAAAAAATTTTAAAAATTGATAACGGAAAAATTTCTAGACCTTCATATTTAAATAAAAGTTTGTATATAGTTAAAGACAATTCTATAATTAAATTAAATTAAAAAATGCTTCTAAGGCTTTTAGAAAAATTAGGAAGAAAAAAAATAGTCTTAGATAGAGGACCTTCACATCCGAATTTTAAAGATTCAAAGCCATGGTTAAATCGATATTATATATTATTTAGACATAGACCTAAGTGGTTTCCATTTAACATTATCATTCATGAAATGTTGGATGATGATCATGGAGAAGGTGTGCATAATCACCTGTGTCCATTTATAACAATAATTTTAAGAGATGGTTATTGGGAAACTTTAAAAAACGGAAAATATTGGAGAAAGCCTGGCTATATTGGTTTTAGATCAGCAAATGATTTTCACAGAGTAGACTTAAAGCCAGGAACAAAACCTATGACATTGTTTATACCCGGACCATTTGGATTAAGAAAAGGACCAAGATCTGAATATGGTATAGATTTCAAAACAAAAATTGAATGATACAAAAATTTTTTACTCTTGAAGTTAGAACAAATGGTCAAAAGTTATATGATTTTACAGACAAAACAATTAGATGGATAAAAGAATCTAGATTTAAAAATGGTATATTGAATATAAGCATTCAGCACACAAGCGCCTCATTAATTGTTCAGGAAAATGCAGATCCAGATGTTCAAAAAGATTTAATAAATTATTTTGATAAATTGGTACCGATGGATGATAGTCTTTATATTCATACATCGGAAGGCAAGGATGATATGCCGGCACATATTAAATCAGCTTTAACAAACAACCAAATATCATTGAGCATAAAAGATGAAAAATTACTATTAGGTACCTGGCAGGGTTTATATTTATTTGAACATAGGTTAGCAAGTCATAATAGAAAAGTTATTCATCATTTCCTTGGAGAATAAAAAAATATTATTTATATAAAAGGATCATAGGCCCATTGTAAAATTGCCTGTCTTTGTCTTTTTCTACAATTAAAATCTCCTTCATCACAATTTTTTTTAATTGCCATTAAATGTCTTTTAAAGTTTTTCCATCTTTTTATTTGAATTTGATCTATATGAGGAATACGACGACCCATTGAAAATCGACAATACCACTGAAACCATCCAAGAGGATCTTCTTTGAAAATCCAGCCTTTTTTTATCCAATGATCTCGTGAAAGTCCTGACTTAACTCTAAAGCAATTTAAACTTACGTCAAAATTTTTACTTAATTTTGCTTTTTTGAACCATGTTTTTGGATATTCTTTTATATTTGATCCAAAATATGATCCACCAAAAACTCCCAATTCTAACATTTTTTTGGGTGATAGCTCAGGTTTGAAATCTTTATAAAGTTCTTTTTTAATCACTTCTTTTTTGATTTTAATAAATTATCAATGCTGAAATATCTATTATCATTTGCAACAACAATTAAAAATCCTCCGGCAATAGAGATATTTTTTAAAAAAGCAACTAATTGCATTTGGTTATTAAAATCTATATGAAATATTAATGATACTGTTATCGTGAATATAGCCATTACTGAAGCGCAAAATCGAGTTTTAAAACCTATTATGATTAAAATTGGAAATATTATTTCTAAAAAGGTTGAGGGAAAAAATAAAAATTCAGGAAGGCCATATTCTTCCATATAAATTTGTGTTTCTTCTTGAAAAAAAAATAATTTTTTTATCCCTTCAACTAAAAATAACGAAGATAAAAAAACTCTTCCAATAAATTCAACAAAATGCATTTTAGTTCTTTTCAATTAATTCTTTTAACTCAATATATTCTTCACAATTACAATTTTTTAAAACTTTCAACCTTTCTTTTGCTAGCTCAATCCGGTTGGTTTGAATATACAATTCTCCTAAATATTCATTTATGCCGTTATGATTTGGATCTATGACCAATCCTTCCATATAGTATTTTTCTGCTTCTTTGAAATTTCCTAATTTTCTTAAAGCAAAACCCAAATAATTTAAAGTATCAGGTTGATTTGGTTTCTTTTCATTAGATTTAATCAAATATTTAAGAGCTTTTTCATATTGTTTAATTGCTTTTTTAGTTTTACCTTTTTTTTCGCTTCTTTTAGCTTTCTTAATTATATATGAACCTTTTTCATAATTTGATTTTACTTTTTCACTTTCCCCACCAGTTGCTGCTCCGTAAGAATGTGTTGCAAAAGTGAAGCAAAATATTAAAGCAAAAATTATTTTTTTTTTCATATTTATTTTAGTTTATTTATTAATATAGATTAAAATTGATGCAATATTTATTGGTGTCGCAGTAAAATGTAGAATTTTTAACAATCTAAAGTATTTTTTCTTTCCCAGCTTGTTATGTCTTTTCTTTTGTCAAATACTTCGTCTTTGTTGAATTCATCAATTTCTTGTTTTTTTAGTTTTAAATAACTATTTATTACTTCTTCTCCAAAAGCTTCTTTTATAATTTTATTTTCCTCTAATTTATCTAAAGCATCTTCTAAATCATCAGGAAGTTTACTTAAATCAGGATAATTTTTATAATCAGTATACATGTTACAATTTAATGGTTGTCCAGGGTCTATTTTATTTTCCATTCCATACAAACCTGATGCTATTACACCAGCTTGAAGTAAATATGGATTTGCAGATCCGTCCATTAATCTAAGTTCAAATCTACCAGGATCAGGTATTCTAATCATGTGCGTTCTATTATTTCCAGAATATGAGATACTACTCGGAGACCAGCTTGCTCCAGATTTTGTTGGCGGTGCATTAATTCTTCTATAACTATTTATTGTTGGATTAAAAAAAGCTGCCAGAGACTGAGCATTTTTTAAAACTCCACCCAGAAAATGGTAAGCCATTTTACTTAATCCGAATCTATCTCCAGTATCTAAAAATTTATTATTTTTTTGTCCCCATAAAGATATATGTGCATGACATCCATTTCCCGTAAGATTTTCAAAAGGTTTAGGCATAAAAGTTGCTCTTAAACCATGTTTTTCTGCTAAATTTTTTACCATAAATTTAAAAAAAGTATGTCTGTCTGCTGTAATCAAGCAATCATCGTAATTCCAATTCATTTCAAATTGGCCATTAGCATCTTCGTGATCGTTTTGATATGGGCCCCATCCAAGAGTTAGCATACTATCGCAAATTTCTTTTATTAAGTCATATCTTCTCATTAAAGCTGATTGGTCATAACAAGGTTTTGGTTGAGTGTCTCTGCTATCAGCAATTCCAGATGCGTCAGGTGATATTAAAAAATATTCGCACTCTACACCAGATTTCATTGCAAGGCTTCTTTTAGAAAGTTTTTTAATTTGATCTTTAAGCATTACTCGTGGGGAAGCTTTTACAGGTTTTCCATTCATCCACAAATCTGAAGCAAGCCAACCAACTTCTTTGTTCCAAGGGATTTGAATTAAGCTATCAGGATCAGGTATCGCAAACATATCTGCATCAGCTGGAGTCATATCTAGCCATGTAGCAAAACCTGCAAAACCTGCACCGTTTTTTTGCATTTCTCCTATTGCTTGAGTTGGAACTAATTTAGATCTTAAAACACCAAACAGATCAACGAAACTAATTAAAAAATATTTTATTTTTTTTGCTTTAGCTATTTTTTCAAGACTTTTTGACATAAATAATCATAACATAGTTTTATTTAAATAAAGACAAAAAGAAATCTTTATAAAAAATTAAATTTACCAATATTATTATTACCACGGCTAATATTGCACCGTACTTTGCTTTAGGCCATGCAATACGAGACATTTTACTTGGTGTTTTATTTTGATTTGTTTCCTGACTATTTTCTTCCATGGGAATCATGAGGGCGTATTTTAATACGCCCTCAAAATAAGTTTACAATTTACCAGTCGGTAATATTGCTCTTGTGTGCATTCGGCCCATGTCTTTTTCTTGCAAGACTACTCATTTTATCATTTTCTTGCATAGACTGAAGTACATGCCAGCCAATCCACAGAACAAAGCCAATAAGAACTAAAATTCCTTCAGTTCCTACACCGGGATAAATTGCGCCTGCAACTTCTTTGGCACTTAAATGATCTATCCAATTTGTTACTGCCATATTATCCTCCTTCACCTTGTTGCGGACGACACCGCTTTTTCATCATCCTTAGATGATTCTAACAAGTCGTAGTCTAATCCAGCTATTTCAACTTCTCTTGGAATTCTTAATTTACCCATTCCATGAAGTACTTTAGCTATGATCCAACCTGGAATAAATCCAAGTACCACGAACATTATTAATGCACCTATGAACATTCCTAGCGGGTTAATTGGAGCATAATCTGTTCCAACCCACATAGATCCAACGCTGTAACCAGACGATGGATAGCCATTTAGCACGAATCCACAAATCACAAGACCTGCAAATCCAGCATAACCATGTACCGCTACTGCACCAACTGCATCATCAATTTTGAACTTACGTTCAACCCAGAAATGCATTTTGTAAGCAACAACTACACCAATCATAGCAATGATCATTGCTTGTATCGGATGATATAAGTCGTTACCCGCAGATGCACATATGATTCCTGCTAGTCCACTTGAGTATGTCCAGAACGGATCTCCTTTAGAAATCAAATATCCGACTAATAAACCTCCTGATAATGACATCAAGAAGTTAAAAGTAATACCACTAAGTGTAGTAGGAGTTACATATATATTTGTTGCAGTCCAGTAAGTTACGCCTTCCATACCGTACTCTGGTCCAAGATCAAAAATAGGAATATTACACGCTGCGTAAAATCCCCAAAAGCCAGTATAAATTAAAAATAGTCCAATTGCTACTAGCCAAGGATTTCTTGGTCCGATATTTCTTGGTTCACCACTAGAAGAAAATTTACCAATTCTAGGTCCTAAAACTGCTAAGATTCCAAGAGCAAATCCTCCTGCTACTGCATGAATTACACCAGATGCATAAGCATCATGGTATCCAAGTATTTTTAACATCCATCCATCAAAATGCCATCCCCATGCAGCATCTATTGTCCAAAATACTGAGCCAATAGCAATTGCTAAAATACCAAATGCAAAAGTTGTTATTCTTTCGATTACGGCACCTGAAACAATTGAAGCAGCTGTCCATGAGAATAATAAAAACGCTGCCCAAAACACTCCGCTAATATGATCACCTAAGTTTACCGCCATGATATCGCTTGTAGGCACGTACCATTTAGCACTAAAAGTAGATTCATCTGTGATTAGTGCAGCACTCTCGTTCATAATTGAAGGTGCAAATCCTGGTCCCGTAGGGAATGCCCAGTAAATCCACCAACCAAATAAGAACCACGTTACTGTTACCAAAGGTATAAGCATTGTGTTCTTCATTAATGTATGTTGATGATGTTTGTATCTAGAAGCTCCAACTTCATACATACAGAATCCCACGTGAATTAAAAACATGAGTACTACTGTGATCCAGTAGTAAAATTCCGTAAATATAGTTGTCAGAGCTGATAGTTGATCAGTCATCTCTAACCTCCATTTGTTTAAACAAATTAGAATGACTCTATTCAATGCATTGAAGAGTACAATGGTAAAAAACCTAGTATGAGCACAATTACCAATACTTGAATCAACCCCAGGTAGATAAATTAATTTTTATTTAGAATTTTAAGTAAGCTTTTTTTAAATCAACCAATGGATGATTAGGAGACATTTGGAATTTAACAAGCAACTCTCTTGCAATCATGTCCCTGTCTTGTTGGTTGTCTGGTAGCTTAATTTTTTTAGGAATTGTTACCCAACCATTAGCATTTCTATCAAAAACAGCTGGTCTATTTTCTTCATAGCCCATATGTACATCTTCTAACCAATTAAGATCATCCCATCCCATATGTTCAATATATTTTTTTAGAAATGGAGTAAGTTTTTTATAGTCAGGTAATAAGTTAACATCATAACGATAGCCAATCGTTTGGCCAATCATTTTTTCTCTAGCAGTTTCTTTTTTCTTTCCTAACTGGCCTTTTGTTTCTTTTAGTGTTTTCTTTTTATTTTTCTTTTTTTTTGCCATATTTGTCTCTAAATTTTATGGAAGTCATCAACTCCTACAGTGTGATTTGTTCCTGACAATGGAACTTTTGCTAACGCAGAAGCTTCCATAGTTAATGCTGCCATATCTTCTGGCTCTAGTGAATGAATATTTGTTTTACCACAAGCTCTAGCTAACAATTGAGCTTCTAAAGTCATTGTATGTAAGTAATTATAAACTCTTAAAGCTGCCTGATCAGGGTTTAATCTTTTTCTTAATTTAGGGTCTTGAGTTGCAACACCTACAGGACAACGACCTGTATGGCAGTGATAACAATGACCAGCAGGTACTCCCATTTCTTTTTCAAAATTAGATTCTGGAATTTCTTTGTTACAATTAAGTGCTATCATTGCTCCAGTTCCTATAGCAATTGCGTCTGCACCTAATGCAAGAGCTTTTGCCATATCAGCACCATCTCTAACTCCTCCTGCATAAATTAACGTTACTTTTCCAGTTTGCCCCACATCATCCAAAGCTCTTCTAGCCTCTCTTATTGCAGCAATTCCTGGAATTCCTGTATTTGCAGCTGCTATATGTGGACCTGCACCAGTTGAACCTTCCATGCCGTCTAAATATATTGAGTCCGGATCACATTTTGCAGCCATACGAACATCATCGTAAACTTTCGCCGCCCCAAGTTTTAATTGAATAGGCACTTTATTTTTTGTTAATTCTCTTAGTTCCTGAACCTTTAATGCAAGATCATCTGGCCCTAGCCAGTCTGGGTGTCTAGCAGGTGATCGTTGATCAATTCCTGCAGGCAAAGATCTCATTTCAGCAACTTGGTCTGTAACTTTTTGGCCCATCAAGTGTCCGCCCATACCAACTTTTTGTCCCTGTCCTATGAATACTTCTATTCCATCAGCGAGTTGTGCATGGTGTGGATTAAATCCATATCTAGACTGAATACATTGATAATACCATTTTTCTGAATATCTTCTTTCATCTGGTATCATTCCACCTTCACCAGAACAAGTTGCACTTCCAGCCATTGTCGCTCCTCTTGCAAGAGCAGTTTTTGCTTCATAAGAAAGTGCTCCAAAACTCATACCTGTAATATAAACAGGGATATCTAATTCAATAGGGTTTTCACATCTTGGACCTATTACAGTTTTTGTCTCACATTTTTCTCGGTAACCTTCAATTACAAATCTAGTTAAAGTACCTGGTAAAAAAACTAAATCATCAAAAGTTGGTATTTTTTTCATCAATGCCATACCACGCATTCTGTATCTACCTAACTGAGCTTTAATATGAATATCGTCAATTACTTCAGGAGTAAAAATTGAATTATAACCTAGTAAGCTTTTATTTCTTTTTGCAAATTCACTTTTTCCATTAGCTTTACTATTTTTTTTTGCCATTAAATCGCTCCTTTTTTTTCAGTCGGTTCTAATGCATCGTAATTCCAAAGTTTTTTACCAGCTACAACTTTAGTCATTTTTGATACATCAAAATTATCTCCAATTTCTGCTACTTTAAGTTTTCTGTTCAACCAATCTATATCATTTTTTGTCATAGGTGCTTCCACAGCATCACTACCAAATGATCCAATTTTTCCACCTACATATATTGTCCCATCATACATAGAGTCGCCCAAGTTAATTCCTACATCTCCTAAAATAACAATTCTGCCTCTTTGCATCATAAAACCTGTAAATGCACCAGCGTCTCCACCAACAATTATTGTTCCACCTTTTTGGTCGATGCCAGTTCTAGCACCTACACTTCCTTTACAAACTAAATCACCACCTCTTATTGCTGCTCCAAAACAAGATCCAGCATTTTTTTCTATTACAACTTTTCCAGCCATCATGTTTTCTGCACAAGACCAGCCAACACGACCGTTAACCCTAACTATTGGACCATCTATTGAACCAACGCCAAAATAACCTAAGCTACCTTCAAAAATTAAGTTAAGTTTATTTAATATACCAACGCCCAAACTATGCTTTCCTTGTGGATTTTTTATTACAATTGTTCCATATCCTTCATTCATTAATGAATCAATCTTGGCATTCGCTTCTTTACAGTCCATATCTTTAACATCAAGCTCAGTTCTTTTATTAAAGTCCACATCGTGCGTTCCCCAATAGAAGAAATTTTCAGCTTCATCAGGATTAAAAAATTTTTGCTGTGTTTTTCCAGTCAGAACTTCTGTGTGCATACCCATTGATTGGGCTTTTGTTTTTTTCTGAGTCACCTTTAAATTTGCCATACTTTTACTTCCCCATCAAAGGGATCATACGTTGTTATTTCTTGAGGAAGAATGGACCTAATAGCAATCTCTTCTGATCCCATTGCTACCAAATCATCTGACTCGTATAAAACTAGTGGTTTTGCTGCCATAGTATCTTTTGCCATACCCAAAGAGTCTTTTGTTGCAACAAAGTAAGTAAATACCCCATCTAGACCAGTTAGAGACTCTTTCATTCCTTCTTCTAAAGTTGCTCCATTTCTCATTTTTTCAGCAAGAAAAACTGCAATCAGCTCTGAATCACACTCTGACATAAAACGCATGCCTTTATTTTCTAGGGCTCTTCGATTATTCCAATAATTTGTTAATTGTCCGTTGTGAACCACAGAAACATCTGCGAAAGGATAACCCCAAAAAGGATGGGCAGATTTTATATCCACTCCAGATTCTGTAGCCATTCTTGCATGACCTATTCCATGTGTTCCTGTAACTTTATCTAAATTATATCTTTCACTTACAGTTTTTGCATCGCCAAGGTCTTTAATTAATTCAAGAGATTTTCCAATAGATAGTATCTCTACCATTTCAACACTTTCTATTTTTTTGGAAAAGTCCATGAGATCTTTGTCATATTTAATTTCATATCTATAAGAATAAGGAGTTAATTTTTCTTCTTTAACAATTATTGCGCCAAGTTCAGAAAGATTTTTATCGACAAGTTTTTTTCTATCATCATAAACGCTTGCATCTTCATTAACAGATGTACTACCTTCGCCCACATTTTCCCCAACTTTAAATCTCATTATAAAGTTTTGACCATCATTTTGAGAATACAGCGCATAACCTGTTGAATCAGGACCTCTATGTTTTAATGCCTGAAGCATACTTTGTAGTTCTTCACCTACATTTGAGGATTTTCCTCTATGAATAAGTCCAGCTATTCCGCACATAACCTTTTCCTTATATTTATTAAAACTATGGAAGACAATCTAAATAGGTATCCAGATCCCACTGTGTAGTCGCACCTAAGAATTTTTCCCATTCATCATTCTTATACCAATGGAATACCTTATACATTTCATCAGGCATAGCCGATTTAATAACTTCATCTTCAGCTAGTCTATCCAAAGCTTCTCCCAAACTTAATGGAAGTTTTTTAACATCTTTTCCAGCTTTTTTAGCTTCATACATACTCCTAGATTCAGGCTTAGATGGTTTTAGATTTTTTGAAATACCATGGTCACAGGCTTTTAATAAAGCTGCACCCAATAGATATGGATTGTGCATTGAGTCAACCGATCTATACTCAAATCTTCCAGGAGCTGATACTCTTAAACCACAAGTTCTGTTTTGATATCCCCAATCAGCATAAACTGGTGCCCAAAAACCTTGATCCCAAAGTCTTCTGTAAGAATTAACTGTTGACGATCCTAAGGCAGTTAAAGCAGGCAAGTGTTCCATTATTCCAGCAATGGATTGTAAACCAATTTTTCCAGGCAGTTGCATGTCTTTAGTATCAGGCATAAAAGTGTTTGTACCTCCCTGTACATAACCAAACACTTCCTCTACCCCAGGTAATTTTTTATGACCTAATTTGTTTGTTACGATTTTTCCACCTTTCCATAAAGACATATTTGTATGACAACCACTTGCAGATACACCCATAAATGGTTTTGTCATAAAGCATGCTATTAAATTGTGTTCTCTTGCAACTTGTGCACAAATTTGTCTGTAAGTAGAAAGTCTATCAGCATTTCTTAAAACATTATCATATGTCCAATTTAATTCTAATTGTCCCGGAGCATCTTCATGGTCACCTTGGATCATATCTAAACCCATGGCCGAAGCGTACTCAATTACTTTCATAAACACAGGTCTCAATGATTCAAATTGATCAATGTGATAACAGTATGGTTTAGAAAAACCTGATCCAGTAGGGGTTCCGTCAGGATTTTTTGTCAACCACATCATTTCAGGTTCAGTACCAACTCTCAATTCTAACCCATGTTTTTTCTCAAATTCATCCATAAATATTCTTAGATTTCCTCGACAATCAGAGGTTAAATGTCCTCCTGGATTTTGTCTTTCTTCTCTGTTTCTAAAACATGTAACAAAAACTCTTCCAATTCTTTTGTCCCAAGGTAATTGACAGAAAGTTTCAGGGTCAGGTATACCAACAAGCTCCATAGCTTCAGGACCGTAACCGATATAATTTTTGTGTCTGTCTACAAATAAGTTGGCAGTAGATCCATAAACCAATTGAAAACCTTTTTCAGCAGTTCTTTCCCAGTGGTCTGCGGGAATTCCTTTACCAACAACACGCCCTGTTACAGATATAAATTGGTAATAAATATATGTAATCCCTAATTCGTTAATTTTTTCTCTTACTGTTTTTACAAGTTTAGCTCTTCCTGGTTGATTTACGTGTTTTTCTAGATCAGTCATTCCCCCCCCTTTGAATTTTATTATTAAAAAGGTAACTGAAAAAAAATTATCTGTCTAGTTAGATAAATTAACTCCAAGGGAATGGACTAGAAGAGGTAGGGTGAAGTTCACCTTTCTCGTAGCGGTTGAATCTAAACGGTTTTAACAAATCTCTTTCTTTACCCAATAATTCGTCGGCCACTAGCTCCCCCACACCAATCATTTTGTATCCATGATTAGAGTCAGCAATGAAATAAACATTTTCACAGAAGCGATCGAAAACTGGAAAAGAATCTGGGGTAAAACAACCCAGTCCACCAGATGGTCCTTTATGATAAACTTTTATTTTTCCCTGAAATCTTTTTTGACAATGAGCTAAAGCAGAACACCACATATGAGCAAACTCGTCCGTTGTTTGATATTCAGGTGAGTCTATTCCATATGGATCAACTTTTACACTTTCGGCTGGCTTATTTACCTTATAAGGAGCCGCACCTCCTTGAACACCATTAAAGTTAAAATCAGGTTTGTAGTATATGCCCCACATTTTGTCAGTTATTAATGATCCATCAACATCAGAAAATAAATGCGCATCACTATCTACATGTATCACAGGTGGCATTTTTCCATCATCAGTTTTTTGAAAATTTGGATCAACCCCTAGAACACCTTCAGTTAAAAACCAATATATCCACATTGGATAATTTTTGTGAGTAACACCTTTTTGATCTTTAATTGAAATTTTATTTGGCAGTTCCAACTTGTCCCAAAAACTTTTTACCCATGGACCAGCTCCCACAACTACTTGTTCACATTCAATTGTGCCTTTTGTTGTTACCACACCAGTTACTGCTCTGCTGTTACTCCCTTTTTTAAAGCCAGTGACTTCTGTACCAGTAATAATTTTAACTCCCAATGCTTCCGCTTTGTCGGCAATACCATAAATTGCAGCAGAATTATTTGCATAACCGCCTCTTTTTTCATGCAAGACTGAAGTAATTCCTTTTGCTTGCCAATCATGAAACATATTTTTCATATATTTCATTGAGTCTTCTTTTCCCTCAATAAACTCTGATTCATAGTCGATTGCTTTTTGTTGTTCATAAATAGTTGTTACATCTTTTCTCATGCTTTCAGGGCTTATTTGCATATAACCTACAGGATGATAACTAAATTTCTTTGGATCACTTTCCCAAATTTTTACACTATGAGCCATCAATTCTCTCATTGCCGGTTGGAAATAATTGTTTCTTACCACTCCACAAGCAATACCACTTGCTCCTGATGCTATTCCACCTTTATCCAAAACGACAATATCGTTATTAGATCCATTTCCATTTTTTTTAATTTTTTCCGCTAGGTGCCATGCAGTACTTAAACCATGAATTCCAGCACCAATAATTACATATCTTGCTTTTTTTGGAAAAGACATTCCACACTTTAAAATTGTAAATTAGAAAGAAAATGTTTTTTTATATATATAATAATTATAACTAAAAACTAATGTTTTTAAGAGTATTTAAGTATCTATTATATTCTCGAACAAATGAATTGCTTGGTTTTATAAACTTTTTTCTTTGATCAGCTGATGTTTTTTCTAAGAAAAAAAAGCCCTTTTCGCATGCCTCATTAATTATAAGGGCTGATTTTGGTCTTGATGTTTTAAATAATTTTGTTTTCAGTTCCTCTACAGACAAATTTTCTTTATTCAAATAGTAAGACATTACCAATAACATCATATGATAATGAGATGGTGATTTTCTAAAAAAATAATTACTAGAAGTATGAGATTGTTTCATCTGTTCTTCCCAAAAAGACAAAAGTTCCATAGTAATTTTGTTCATTTAAGATCTAACTTTTGTTTTATTTGGATCGTAGAATGGAAAAGGCACTATTTTTGCTGAAATTCTTTTTTGATGGCCATCTATTTTACCAACTTCAACTTCCTTTCCAAATTCAGAATTATTTATATCAATTCTACATAAGGCAATATTTTTGTTTAAAGTTGGTGAGATACAGCCACTTGTGATTATACCTATTTGAGATCTTCCAATATGAACGCAATCTCCATTGTTTGCTTTTTCTTTACCGATAAGTTCAAGTCCAACCAATTTTTTTTGTGGGTTCTCTTTTCTTTTTATTAAACTATTTTTTCCAATGAAATCTTCAGTTTTAGTTTTTAAAGGCACAGTGAAACCTACTCCTGCTTCAAAAGGATCAACTTGTCCGTCAAATTCATTACCAAACAAAATTAATCCCGCTTCAATTCTTAATAAATCCAAGGCTCCAAATCCTGCGGGTATTAACCCTTCATCTTTTCCATTTTCCATAACTACATCCCAAACTTTAGGAGCATCTTTTGGATGACACCATATTTCGTAACCTAATTCACCCGTATAACCTGTTCTAGAAACAATTAATGGTATACCTTTTAAATCTTTAACTCTGCAAATAGTAAATCTAAACCATTGTAGTTCAGAAATAGTAGGTTGAGTTGGTGGCGTAAAAATAAATTTTTCAAGAATTTTCCTGCTATTTGGCCCTTGTAGAGAAATGTTATTTATTTGGTCTGTAGAATTTTTTATCAGAACCTTGTAATTTTTTTTCTTTGCCTGTTCTTTTAACCATTCTCCCGCATATTCGTCTCCACATACCCATCTAAATCCATGGTCACTCATTTTTAATAGAGTTCCATCATCGAACATTGATCCATTTTCATAACACATCGAAGAATAAACCACCTGTCCTACTGAAAGTTTTTTTACATTTCTTGTAAGGGTATAATTCATTAACTCTTCAGCATCAGGGCCCAAGATTTCAAATTTTCTTAATGAAGATAAATCAATAACAACTGCTTTTTCGCGGCAAGCAGTATACTCATTAATTATACCATGTTTTGTGTAGTCATTTGGTAACCAAAAACCTCTTGCATCTACAAAATTTCTTGTAAGTTTTGAAGTCCTTTCATAGAATCCGGTATTTCTAGTTAATTTTGTTTCTGAGTCAACTTTCATTCTAAATGCAAAAGATTTTGTAAATTCCTTTTTTTTATCATAAGTTCTCACGAAGATATCAGTAGGGTTCCATGAATTGCAAGCATCAATATCGCTAGGACAAGCAGTTGTTCCACATGTTAAATCTTTAAGTGCTTTAAATATTACATAATCTCCAGGTCTAGAAAAAGATTCATCTGATAAAACTGAATTTAATCCACCAGCGGAGGTATTAAAAAAAAGGTTTATAGCGTGCCAACCTCTTTTTTTTTGAACTCCTAATTTTTCCATAGAGTTATTTAAATTGTCAGAGCAATTTGCATGACCAAAGTATCCCGCATCTTCATAATATTTTGATGTGCAAGCTAAATTAAAAGTATCATGTTTACCTACTGTATCCCTAATTACTTCGATTAAAGGTTCATGATCAGTATCATAAAATTTAGAAAATAATCCTGGTCCAGGAAAGGTACTTGCCATAAAAGTCCTTGTTGTTTGCCAATCCAAACCTTTTTCAATTTTTTTATCTAACTTTGCTGTATCGAAAGCTACAAAGTCAGAGCATTGTCTTCCCGTTGGTGAAATAACCTGAATATAATCACCTTCTTTTACCTGAAATGAAATGGCAGTTGCTCGATCTA
>CACIKW010000006.1 GCA_902587315.1 uncultured Pelagibacteraceae bacterium | reverse complement strand
ATGAGCAGAAGATTGAGCGATAGAAATGCAATCGCATCTGTTACAAATGCGGTTTATGATTCAAACGATGATATACTTGTAGGACAACACAGAAATCTCGGAGTAGTAAAATTTACCTCTGCCGGAGCAAGAGACAGAGAGTATAATGGTGATATTGGAAGATGGACAGGAAGTATATCAGATACCTGTAAGGCAGGTCTTGATGGCACTCCAGGATATAGAAGTTTTACAAGAAATACGGCAGTAAGAGGAAGTGGAAAACTTAGATTAGTTGAAGATCTTAGCACAAACGACAATACTGTTACTAATGAAGATATTCTATTTTTTACCACCACGTCACGTCCTCTCTATGGAAATGTTATGGGTATTTCTGAAGATGGAACAGAATGTATATTTTATTTAAATACAGGAATAACAGCGCAAGCAATAGATGTATTTACAGTAGGTGGTGAAACTCATTTAATTGCTGTTGGAAAATGCAGAGGAAACCGTAGAGCTAGAAGAAACGGTTGTGCTGTTTCTTTTAATTTAACAACAGGAGAGAGAGGCACGGTTCAAAACTTTGGAAGAGGTCGTGGCGGAAATTCTCTTAGATACAATATAAGACACACATGGAGAATTTCAGTAAATAGTGACGCATCACTTTTGTATGCTTGTAGAAAGCATTTGTTTGGATTTGCATTAGAAAAATCAGGAAACACTTATCAATTTACAGGAAACGGAAGAACTAATGCTGTAAGAGCCTATACAGCTGTAAATAATGGGGATGTAGATTCTGAACTAGCACCTGTATTAGGCTGTGATGTATCTCATGATAATGATGAGATTATATACGTTGTTTCAAACACCAGGCACGTTTTACAAAAAGTACGTTTGGATACCGCCACAACATATACAATTCTGGCAAGAGCTGGAAAAGGTGTTCGCGATATTGCGATGAACACTGAAGACTCAGGAGAGCTTGCAGCAGACGATGTTAGATTTAACCAGCCTAGAGGCGTACAGGTTACTTCTACAAGAATTTTAGTTGGATCTTATTCTGGAACGGTTGATGAATTTAATGAAGATCTTTTTAATGCAACAAACAAAGACACAGCATGGCTTCAACAAATGGGTGGTGGAAATGTAACAAGATGGCGTGGAGTAAAACAAGCGATGTCTGCAATTGTTAGTGATACCACTTTAACCTCTGGTGCTCATTTTGGATATGGCCACTGGAATGCAGGTGAGACCGGTGGGAACAAACATCGTGGAAGAGGAGGCAAATATTGTCACAGAAATGATGGATGCGTATATTATAATGATTATAATATCGATACAAATAAATCGGATTTATGCAATAGAGATTCCTGCTTAAATGTTCCTGTTAGTAATCAAGGACACAGACAAATACTTGATGAATTATTACCACAAGGACTTGCTTGGGGAACAGATGCCAACGCTTTCGCTCAAATAGGATATAAATATTTTTTTAAAGAAAAGGCTCCTAGTCGAGTAATTAACCCCGAAACCAATGAAGCTGAACTACATCTATCCTATGATAAGGATTCTGACTGTCAGTTAAATTATATAATTGTTATTGGAGATGGCATGATGAATAACATTGGTTCAGCAATACCTTTAATTGAAGATTTAAGAGACATGGATAATCCTGTAAAAACATTATTTGTTGCATATGGGGGCGGTATTAACAGTGCAGGGATGGATAGATTCAACAGAATGGCTATAGCAGGATCTTGTCCTGGTGGAGATTCTAATCATCCAGACTGTGAACCAACTATAGTAGCAAATACTCCAAGTGATTTAAAAACTCAACTAACTAGTAAAATAAGACAAATCATTGCTGAGAAACTAGCATTTACAGCACCATCAATTACTGCAACAATTCAAGAAGGAGGTTCAATATATCAAGCTCAGTTTTCCTATGAGCAATATGGTGAATGGCAGGGTACAATTTTGAGAAAAGGAATTGATGGAAATACAAATGTAGATCATACCGTACCTGATAAAACAACTGGAATTGATACTGATAGTGGAAATTGGAATGCAGCAACAAGGATAAAAAATCAAGCTAAAAAAGGCGAAAGGAAGATCTGGACCGCAATGGATGGTGCAGATTACGTTGATAATTGGGATAACTTTAAAGATGAAAATTCAGATTCAATAACTGAGCTTTTTGGAGAATTAAATGTAAGAGTTCGAGATTACCACACCTCAACATCAGATTGTGGAGTAAAAAAACCAACTGCTTTTGCAAACAAAGATGGAATTACTGACGATATTATAGGCCTAATTAATTTTATGAGAGGAGAAGATTATTTTGATTATGATGGAGATTGTAATCTTACAGAAGTGAGAGGTCATGTTTTAGGAGACATATATCATTCTCAGTTAGTAGAAGTAGGACCACCTGATGCAAGTGTAGATTTTAGCAGCTCAAATGAAGAGGCGTACTTTAGGTCTATAAATAATTATACAGGTTTTAAGAATAAATGGAAAAATAGACAAAGAGTAATTTATGCCGGTTCAAATAGTGGAATGTTACATGCAATATGTGCTGAGGAATTAGGTAGTTCTATGTGTGAAGCCGGAGAAGAACTGTGGGGATTCATCCCACCTTTTATAGCTGGCTCATTGCCAGAAATTATAAATCCAGACTATGATGGAGCAGTTGATGGTAATAATGGAGGAACAAATCCAATATTTGGTGTTGATGGATCACCAGTAGTTCACGATGTGTATATTGAAGGCTATGATGTTACAGGAGAACCTGAAGACGGGAAAAGTTGGCATACTATTTTAATTATACCTTATGGCAGGGGTGGAGCAGGATTTTCAATACTAGACGTAACTGATCCAACTAAACCAATACACATGGTTTCAATATATAATGATTATATAGGTAATAGAGTTTTGATATCTGATGTCGAAGGTGAAATACAAGCACTACCTTATTCTGTAGGATCTATGAGTGTTGCAGATTCTTTAGAGGGTTTAAAAGTATCAGCTAATTTAGCAGATGCTCAAACCGCTGATGGTGGAGATGATAGTGATGTTATGGATGTACAAAATACAGTCGCTGTATGTCAACAAAATGCAGATGCTGGATCGGTTACACCAGCATTTACAGGTGCTTTTCATGCAGAAGGAACAAATACTTGTTACAAAGGAACGACATTTACTTTTGAAGGATTAACTCCTCATGCACCAGATGGTATAAATGTTCCTAAAACCAGTATAAGAGTTACGGAAAGAGTGGAAGGTACAATGAAGTCTATAGATTTTGCTTCAGCAGCATACGTTAATGGCCAGTTCGTCCTTACATTTGATGATGAAAAAACTTTTAATAGAGGAGGAAGCGAAAATGAAACAAGCCCAAGTAATAATTTTAACGTTTCTACCTCTTGTACCACTAGTAGTGGTATTGCTAGTCATTATGACTATAGCCAACTAGGTGAAACTTGGTCAACACCAAGAATATTTAGAATTCCTGCCGAACAAATAGAAGTTCCTGAACCAGCAGAAGGTGAATTAGCAGCAGACGATATAGTGGTTAACCCTCTAGATGAAGAAAATAATTATAATTCAATTAAAGATACCTATGTAGCTGTTATGGGTGGTGGAATGGGTAATGCAAATTTATGTGCAGGTTCCGCAGTATTCATTATTAATTTAGACGATAATGATACTCCGGGATCAATTTTTGGACACGCAACAAATCAAGGTCCAATCACTATAGTTGATACTGAAACATCAGGACCATTAGGTCACGCAAACGGTAGCGACATACATAATGCAATACCTGCATCGCCAGTAGTAATAACGCCAGACACTGCATATGGTATTCCTTGGAGAGGAGCGATGGTGTACTTTAATGACCTTGAAGGTAAAATTACAAAAATTAACCTAACAAATTCAACTAAACATGATGCAAAATTATTCGACCAAACAACATTATTTAGATTAGATGCCACTACTACAAATGAAAGATATAGTTATTTCTCAATGGATGCTGGCGTTGGTCAAACAAGAGGTGATTTTTGGTTATTCGGCGGAACAGGAGATTATCTTAACATTGGCGGTGCCTCTAGGTATACGGATAATATTTTGTATGGAATAAAAGATATACACTATCCACACTTTAAACATCTAAACCTTAATAATGATTTTATCCCACGAGAATCAGATGGCAATTTCGTAACAAAAGCTCACACAGGAGCGCATGCTGCTAAAGGAATTGAAGATGAAAATGTTTGCGTTTCTACGACTGGAAAAATTATATGCTATGGTGAAGAAGTGCCAGCAGGATATGACGCAGGGCAACAGGCAACAGGTCCTACACCAGATCAGACAGCATGGGTTATTCATTTAGATTCAGTAGATGGAAAGGCACCAAACGATCCGAATACAAAAAATTCTCATAGAAAAACTTCTGCACCCCCAACGTTATTTAAAGGGTATGTATATTTTCCAATTTATCAACCACCACCAGGTGATAGATGTAGTATAGGAAAAGCGTTCATTTGTGTCGCTGACGATGAATGCGGAACAAATAAAGCTCACCATTTACCTTCAGCAACTGAAATACCAGATGGATCGAATGCAGAACCACTACAAGAATGTGCATTTGTAAGTGAAGGTATTTTGTCTGAACTTGTGGTATTTGGTGATACACTTTTTGCAAACGTTGCCGGTCCAAAAGATACTGAAGATACATTATACAAAGTTCTATCCGCAGCTGGAGAGGTAGAAACAAACAGAGGAGCTTGGAGAGATAGCGGATTCTAAAGTAAAAAGAATTTTATTTGATTGGAAAGCGAAACATAAATTAAGCATCCAATAATAATATAAGGTCCAAAAGGAATTTGAGCTGACAAGTCTCTAGTTTTTTTTAATAAAGATGGAATTACTATAATCAATGCAACAACTGAAGAAATAAATATTGTAAATGGAATACTTATCCAGCCAAACCAAAATCCAACTACAGCCATTAACTTAGCATCACCAAGTCCCATTCCTTCTTTTTTTCTAACTTTTTTATAGACAAAAATTATTAACCAAATTATCGAGTAACCAAAAACTCCTCCAATGATTGAATTAATATAATTTGGAAATATTGTTTGATT
The DNA here is from genome assembly GCA_902587315.1 of uncultured Pelagibacteraceae bacterium. Classification (GTDB taxonomy): domain Bacteria; phylum Pseudomonadota; class Alphaproteobacteria; order Pelagibacterales; family Pelagibacteraceae; genus Pelagibacter. The sequence goes on along the minus strand of CACIKW010000006.1, from coordinate 45,117 downwards.
TAAATTAGGATCAAAAGATTTCAAAAAACCAATTGCCATTAAAGGAAATGTTAACTCATTTGGAATTATAAAATGTTTTAAATCAATAAAAAAAATTATTGTAAAAAAAATACTTAATATCATTAACAATAATGATGTAGCAGATATTCCGTATAAAAAATAAATTATAAGAAAACTAATTGCCACAATAAACTCAACCCCAAAATACTGTAAACTTATTTTGTAGTCACAATTTCTACATTTACCTTTGAGAAAAATATATGAGAAGAAAGGAATATTGTCGTACCAATTTATTTGATTTTTGCATGAAGGACAAAACGATCTGTTTTTAAACATACTTTCATTGCCGGGAAGCCGATATATGCAGACATTACAAAAACTTCCCCAGACACTTCCTAAAATAAATACTAAGATATAAAACACTGATTATATTTTTATGTGAGATGCTATGTGCAATATGCCATCTATACAATATTGTATGAATAATGCTGCATCTTGAAGATGTAAATAAAAATTTGGCGAATATATTATAACTTCCATCCTTGTTGAAAGTATCAAAAAAGAGATAAAATAGAAATAAAAAAAAATGTTTTTTAAATCAAAAAAGACTGAACCAGTAAAAGAAGATTCAAGAATCCAAGATTTAAAAATAATTACACAAATGAATCAAGACCTAGCCACAACTCTTGATTTGAATGAGACACTTCAAAATGCTTTAGAAGTAATAATTAAGAGAATTAATGCTCAAGCAGCAAATATTTTTTTAATTGAAGAAAAAAAACAAGTTTTTCAGTGCATAGCATCAAAGCACCAAGCTTACCTTGATGAATATGAAATACCTTTAACTCAAGGGGTAATGGGTAAAGCAGTATTACAAAAAAAATGTATTAGGGTAGGAGATGTTAGAAAAGATGTAAGAGAAATTGCTGAGTTTTATTTTGATTTGGATAATAAAACAAATTTTACTACATACTCCGTTTTATGTGCACCTCTTATCGCAGCCAATGAATGCATTGGAGTTATCCATTGTCTAAATAAAAAAACAACTAACAAACTCTTTGAAGAAAGTGACAGAAAACTTTTAGAAACTCTTTCAGCACCGGCTGCCCTTGCAATTAGAAATGCACGTATGGCTAAAGAACTTGTTGATAAAAACAGAATGCAAAAAGAAATAGAGATAGTTGGTGAAATTCAAAAAACTTTGCTTTCACAAAATAAAAAAGATCCCTTTCCTATTTCTGGAATTAATATTCCAGCAAAGGTAGTGTCTGGAGACTTTTATAATTTTTCAGATCTAAATGATGGAAGATTTGGTTTTGGAGTTGCAGATGTATCAGGAAAAGGAATTAAGTCATCACTACTTATGTCAAAAGCTTCTAGTCTTTATAGATGTTTAAGCAAAACAATGTTTTCTGCTGCAGAATTATTAAACTTATTAAATACTGAAATATGTGAAACAGCTGCACGAGGAATGTTTGTTACAATGCTTGTTGGGATTTATGACAGTAACAAAAAAGAATTATTACTTGCAAACGCAGGACACGAACCACCATTAATTTATTCACGAGATGGAAAATTTTCTAATTATTCTGAAGCAGGTCCACCATTAGGCATAATGTCAAAAATTAAATATAAAGAGACAACAATACCTTTTAAAGAAAGCTCAATGTATATTTTTACAGACGGCATAACAGAGATGAAAGATCCAAATGGAGAAATGTTAGGTGCCGAAGGTTTTCAAAGTTATATAAAAAAATATCAATCGACACCAAACAATGAAAGACTCAAATCTATTGTTGAAGATATAGTTAAGTCAGGAAAAATTCAAAAAGATGATCTGACCATTGTTGTAATTGATGGAAATTAAACTATGAACATTCCAAAAGTAATGATTTACTTTGCAATTGTGATAAGTGCAATTCTTTTTTGGGCTACTTCAAATGTTTGTAAATATAATTTTGCATTAGAAAAAAAAACAAACATATTAAATATTGTTACCGATGAAATAGATCCGTCTTTAGGCACAGCACGATATTATGTGTTTCGTGAATTAAATTGCAACTCAGTTAATATGGATTGGAACCTAGAAAGAGTTATGGATAATTTACGAACAGTCTCTGTAATTATTTTTCAAGAACTTAGTACCGACATAAGAGGAGAGCCAAATTAATTATCTTGATCGTACAACTAAAGAAACAAGAGCTGAACTAATTAAAAATAAAATAATAACAAATAATAATAATTTAAATCTATTGGCATCATCTTCTGAAACACTTTTTTCGATTTCTTGAAGTATTTTTGTATTTTCTTTTAACTCTTCGTTTTCAGCTTTCAATATTTTATTTTTAAAAATTTCTTTTTCTAATTTAATTTTTTCATTTTCTTTTAATAGCTCAACAATTAATTTCTTGCTGTCTTTATTTTCTTTAAGCGTTTCAATGCTTAATTTTTCTAACTTGTCATTCAAATTTGCTAACTTTTTATTTTGTGCCACCAATTTTTTGTTTTCTGCTTTTAAAAGTTTATTATCAGCCTCTAAAATTTCGTTTAAATACTTAAGGTCTTTAATTTCTTTTAAATCTCTATTCGATAATGCACTTACTGTTTTATATTTTTGATCTGGTTTAATTTTTTCAGCCTGTTTTCCAGATTTTCCAAATGATTTTGTTAATGAAATAGCTGCAATTTGATTAATTAATCCATCTTCATTTCCATACATTAAATCTAAATCAAAATTAATATCTGCTGCTTCTTTAGTTAGAGAAACACCTACAAAATATCCTGTAGTTGTTGAATTTGCAGGAGATACATTTTTATTTTCTCCATCAGCAGTAATCTTTATTGAATTATTAAGATTGTTATTAACATTGGCCCCAATATAAGGTTGAATAACAAAACCCTTTCCAAGTCCTTCCACATATCTTACTTCAAATCCCGCACCAAGAACTTGTTCTATTGCTTCATCGACTGATAAGTCTCCTTCACTAAATTTTGCAAGGTATTCAGGAAATCTTTGCAATCCTAAAGTTGACTGAACATTTAAGCTTAAAGAACTATCTTCGCTTGTTTTTATTTCTTTTCCAAGTTTTGTATTAAACCCAGCAAATTCCGATAATAAATTTGTGCTTATTTTTGCTTTTGTATCTGTATCAAAATCAGTAACAGTTAGATCGTTCAAACCAATCATAGGTGTAAAGGATGCTTTAAATCCATTGTTTTCATAAACACTCTTTAAGCCTAATGCAAAGTTATCACCTCCCAAGAACTCACCATTGTCAAAGTCTCCGTCCTGTCTTGTATAACCTAGAAAAATATTATTTCTAATATCACCTAAAATAAAAGGACTTAACTGACCAACAACGCCTGACATTTCTCCTTTGTAAGTTCCGTCTCTTTTTTGTTCACTATGAAATATTTTAAACATTTTATCTTCAGGGAAATGCCAATTAATATAGTTTGCAGCATCAAATAAACCTCTAAGCTTAGTTAAAACATTTTCGCTTCTGTATTTTGGATTGTCTTGAGCTATTTCAAGATCTTCACCAAGAATTGTTAGAGTACCGTCATCAGCTGTCCCATCGCTGTCTAAATCTTCTTCTGTTAAAGTATAAGTATCATTACCTGAAAGTTCATTTGTAATTGTTAAATCACCATCATAATTATAAATCTCTACCGTTAAATCGCCGGTAATATCATTTTGTAAAACTATATTGGTAATAGTTTTAGCTAAATCAATACCATTAGTGAACGTTGGTTCACCACTAAGTTTAATAGTTGTTCCTGTTTCTGTACCATGATCTTGAATATTAATAGCTCTTCTTGTTCCATGTCCTTGGATTGTGCCAGAGTTAATTATAGTTGCATTAGCAACGTCTTCGACATAAATCCCTGCAAGATTATCATCTACAGATTTAATTGTTCCTGAATTATTTATAGTATATGAAGCACCAGTGTTTGGGGACGTAATCCCTATGGCTGTGTTATAAACCTCCCACAGGTAGTAATCACTATCAGTTAAATCGGTCGTGCCAGTATGTATTGTTCCCGAGTTAGTTATGGTTATTGATCCCCAAGCATTCGATGAACAAATTGCACAGTCCATCAATGCGTAGATTTCACCTTCATTATTAATCACAACTCCATCTTCGTTATCTCTTAACCATATAGCTCTAGATTTTGTTGATCTTACGACACCTGTACTTTTATTGTTAAAAGTAAAACTATCACCACCGTATTGTGCTTCTGTGTTAATTGTTTTATTTGTATCATTCAGTATGTTTCCATAATTTGTAATAGTCGTATTGTCAGAAGGAACAAGTGAGAATTGTTGATCTCTAGTTAAAGTAACATCAGAAGCAATTGTACCGGTGTCACCATTGCTACACCATGTTCCACCACTAGATTTAGATGGAATGTCTCCTTCACAGGGTCCAGCCGAGGCAGAACCGCTATAAAAAAGCGAAATGAGAACTAAAAGTATTAATCTTCTCATAATTTTTTTATTATGACATTCTAAAATAAATTTAGCAATGACCGGTTTTGATAGTTTTTAAGGGTTTAAAGTTCTAGTTCGCTAATTTAAATATTATTTTTTTATATGCAGCGGTAATGAAAATTAAAAAACCGTATGATGCAAAAGCCATAACAAGTAAAAATCCTAATAAAAAAAATCTATTAATTTCGGTGTAATCTATTTCAAATATTTTATTTTTAAAACTTCTTGTTTCATTTTCTATAATCTTATTTTTGAAAATTTTATTTGTTAATGTTAGTCTTTCTACTTCTTTAATCAGTTCTTTAATCAAATGCTTACTAACCAAGTTTTCTTGAATAGTTTTTTTAATAATTACATTTAATTTTTCTTCTTTATTATCATTTTGAGCTGTTAAATATTTATTAATTTTTTCTAAATCAGGTTTTTTTCTTATATCTCTTACATCGAGCTTTGGAATTTGGTTTTTTGGCTCTACTCCGAAATATTTAACCAATGAAACTGAGGCAACTTCATTTATCAATCCGTCTTCATTGCTGTAGGACAGTTCGAAATCAAAATTTAAGCCTTCATCTAAATTTTTTATTATAGATAGTCCCGCAAAATAACCTGTGGCTGAAGAAGATGCAGGAGATACATTTTTATTTTCTCCATCTGCAGTAATCTTTATAGAATTGTTAAGATTATTATTTATATTAATTCCCGCATAAGGCTGAACAATAAAACCTTCTGCAAGTTCGTCGATATATTTGACTTCAAAACCCACGCCCAACACTTGTTCAATAGCTTCATTAACAGATAAATCTCCATCGCTAAATTTTGCAAGATAATCCGGAAATCTCTGTAGGCCAAGAGTTGATTGAACGCTTAGACTTAAGGAACCTTCTTCGCTTAACTCAATATCTTTTCCAAGTTTAGTATTAATGCCAGCAAATTCACTGAATAAATTAGTACTAATTGAAGTTTTAGTATCTGTATCGTAATCGGTAACTGTCAAATCATTCACTCCAACCATAGGAGTAAAGCTAGCTTTAAATCCATTATTTTCATAAACACTTTTTAGACCCAGTGCAAAATTATCTCCTCCCAAGAACTCACCATTGTCAAAGTCTCCACCCTGTCTTGTGTAGCCAAGAAAAATATTATTTCTAATATCACCTAAAATAAAAGGACTCAGTTGGCCAACCACACCTGACATTGTTCCTTTGTAAGTTCCTTCTCTTTTTTGTGCACTGTGAAAGATTTTAAAAAATTTATCTTCTGGAGCATGCCAATTTATATAATTTGCCGCATCAAACAAACCTTTAAACTTAGTTAAAACATTTTCGCTTCTGTATTTTGGATTGTCTTGAGCTATTTCAAGATCTTCTCCAAGAACTCTTAAATATCCGTTCGTTTCAGAGTTATCAGCATCAGCATTTTTTGAAGAATCTAAAATTTCATAAGTGTCATTTCCACATAAATTATTGGTAACCGTCATGTTGGTTTTGCTATGTATTTCAATGTCCATATCTTTTTTAATGCTACAATCTAAAGTCATTTCAACAACAGCACTTCCCATATTAATTTCACCTGTGTAAGTTGCTTCTTCTTTTGTAATGATATTAGTTCCTGTTGTATCGCTTTCTTGGACATATATAGAATCATTAGTACCTGATATAGTTCCTGAGTTTGTAATTGTCACATCATTATAAGGTATTGAACCAGAGCCAATTCTTATTCCAGTTCCACCAGTTCCTCCTGGTGCTTTAATTGTTCCTGAATTAGTAATCGTTGCACCGCTTCCAGCAGTTCCTGATCCAGATTGCGACAATTCTATAGCATTGCCATTATTAAGAGTTGTTGAAGAACTAATTGTTCCAGAATTTATTATAGTTGGACTGTAAGCATTTTCGGCGTCAATTGCATACTGACTCTCTGATGAAATTGTTCCTGAGTTTGTTAAAGTTACACCAGTTGCTTTTAATAAATTTACCGCTCCAACATTTGAAGTATCAGCAGTTCCAGTGATGGTTCCTGAATTTGTAAAAGTATTTGTACCAGTAATTTCTCCCAAGTCTACAGCTCTTACGGTGGCAGTTATAGTTCCGGAATTTGTAAGTGTAATGTCTTCACAATAATAGCAATATACGCCCCACTTGTTAGCCGCTGTAATTGCTCCTTCATTATCTATTGCAACAGTTTCTGCACTTAATAAACTAACAGCTCCATAACTATTATCAGTTTGTATAGTTGCTCCACTATAATTATTCAGTGTAAAATCTTCTGCGTGATCAAATCTAATTGCAAATATATTTGTGGCATCAATTGTAGCGCCATCATAGTTATATATTTTAGTTTTTTTTGAAGCATGTGCGCTATTCGATCCTCCGTATAAAGTTGATGCATAAGAATCTATGGTGCCATAGTTTTTCAAAGTCAAACCTTCTCCAGAAGATGTTGTTGATTCATCTACACAAGTGACAACACAATTTCCGATTTTAGTTCCACCAATTGCAATTGAATCAGCGGACGCACTAGGGTCAGTTTTAATTATACCACCCGCTTCATTTGTTATGGTTACTTTTTCAGCTTCTATAAGTTTAATACCATAGTTATTTTCAGAATATATTGTGCCGCTATTAGTTATTTCAAGACTTAATGAACTCTGTCCTTTGATAGCAGAATGGTTTGTTGATTGAATAGTTCCTGTGTTTGTGATTGTTACACCTTCATCCTGTTGTGCATTGACAGCATTCTGACCATCATAAGTTATCGAACCACTAACAATTAAAGAGTCATTGTCGTCACAATTTAATGTGGAAGTTGAAGTGCCCGAAACCGTTGTATCACACGGTCCAGCCGAGGCAGAACCGCTATAAAAAAACGAAATGAGAGCTAAAAGTATTAATCTTCTCATAATATTTAATAAAACTAGGTTACAAGACCCAAACCAGGGAAAAAGATTGATTCTGCCTAGTTTAGGTTGTAAAATAACTATTACAGGGAGATAATTACCTAACATGAGCATTAGTAAAACTAAAATAGGCGACGATAATACTGTAGTTTCTTTTGAGAATATTTCAAATGTAACTGCAAAGGGAGAGCCAATCTTTTCTAAAGGACTTTACCATTGGATAATGTTTGTAATTGATTTTTATTCTAGAGTTAGAAGTACATTAAAGATGGATATAGAGTCATTCGTAATCCTTCAAGTTGTTGTTAGTCATAATCTTTACGAACTAAATAAAACTGGATCAAAAACATATTCAGAGGTTGAATACGAAATATCAAACATAAGAGAAAACAAAAAGCATAGAAAATTAACATATGCAAGCATTGCTGAAGTGCTTCAGCTTCCAAGAGAAACAGTGAGAAGAAAAGTATTGCAACTATGTAAAATAAACATTTTACAATTTAATCAATTAGAAGGAATTAAATTAGGAACTAGCTATAAAACAATTTATAAAGAATTTGTCACACAAACTACAGCGGATATAAGTATATTAATTAAAAAATGGAAAAATAGTGGAGCATTAAACAAACTGTTAGAAATGGAAAGGATTAATGAATAAATTATTTTATGCTTTATATGATTTAGCTAACTCAGCTTATAGTGTAATTATAATTACATTTATTACTTCAGCATATTTTGCAAAGCAAATAGTAGGAGATCCACAAATAGGTGCTGCATACTGGCAGTGGACCGCAGGTGCCTGCGGAATTGCAATTGCAATTTCAGGGCCATACCTTGGCGCAATAGCAGATAAAAAAGCCAAAGGTAAAATAAAATTTTTAGAAAGATTTACTTTTCTTTGTATCATTACAACTTGTTTGTTCTGGTTTGCAAAGCCAAACTCAAATTATATTTTATATACTTTATTTATTTTTTTTATTTCAAATTATTTTTATGAAGCTGCATCAATATTTTATAATTCATTATTGAAAAAATGTTCTGATGAAAATGATATTGGAAAAACTTCTGGCTTTGGTTTTGCTTTAGGTTACATTGGATGTGTGCCGATGATTTTAATTTCTTTATATTTGTTTGTATTGCCAGAACAAATCCCTTTTGGATTAGATAAGAGTAATTTTGAAAATATAAGATTCATTCCTTTCATTGTTGCAATTTGGTTTTTAATTTTTTCATTGCCAATGATATATTTTTTTAAAAAAAAAGTTTCTTATGATGAAGATACTGACGAAACTCCCACTTCAACACAAATTATTAAAATTATTTGGAATAATAAATTTACTACTACGGGTAAATTTCTTTTGGCAAGAATGATATACTCTGATGCATTAATTGTTTTAATTGCTGGAGGCGGCGTTTACGCTTCAGGAGTTTTTAATTATACTCCAGCAGAATTATTAAAACTTGCAATAGTTGCCAACATAGTTGCATTCTTTGGAGTTATGATAGGAGGATACTTAAATGATAAATATTCTTCTAAAAATATTATTTTAATTTGTATCGCTGTATTAATGTTAACAGTTTTTTATGGTTCAATGATTGCTCAAACTAAAACTGAATTTTTTTATAACGTTATGGTTATTTCTTTGTTCATCGGATCAATACAAAGCGCTAGTCGTGTTATGATGACAAAATTATTAGAAACAAAAGATTTAGGAAAAGGTTTTGGACTTTTTAGTTTCTCTGGTCGTATTACTGCTTTTGCAGGACCATTATTAGTTGGGACAATGACTTATATGTTTTCTCAAAGAGTAGGCTTATTATCTATCTCAATTTTTTTTTTTATTGGTTTTTTATTAATGATGAGTGTAAAAAATGTTTAATCACTTAAAAAAAAATTTTTAATTAAAAATTCTATTAAAAATTGTAAATTTTAAAAAAAATCGATAAAACTTTAAAAAAATCCTTCAACAACCTATAGTTTTAATAAATCTTTATGAAAAAATTATATTATTTTGTATAAAAAAAAAATAATTTAATATAAATTAATTACTCTAACACAAAAAATAATTACTCTAACACAAAAATTAAATCTAAAATTGAAAAATCAAAAAACGTTGATTTTATTAGCTTTTTTAATTTTTAAATTTTTTTATATACTCTAACACAATAAAAAAATTCTATTTGTGTTAGAGTTTTTTCATTTTGTGTTAGAGTTTTTATAAAATTTAAATTATTTTATTAATTTTAAATAATTTTATTTAATTAAGAAAATTGTTGATTTTATTGACTTATTTAACGTTTTTGAATATTTTAACCCAATATGAGCACACAACTTTTGATTTTGTGTTAGACTTTTTTCATATTTGTGTTAGAGATTCGTATATTTGTGTTAGAGATTTAAAAAAAAATTATTATGAATGATGAAGATAACAAAGATATAAATAAAGAGGAAGAGCTAAAACCTGAAGATAAACAATCAGAAGGTGTAAGCTCGCCACCTGATAATACTTCTGATCAATCTAATAACCAAATAAATCAAAATCAGGATGAAAAACAACCAGAAAGCGAAAATAAACTAACTGATGATGCAAAATCTGCAACTGCAGAGCAGCCTAGCCCAGAATCTAGTGAAAAAAATGAATCTGCCACAGAACAAAAGAAAGAACATGAGGTAATTCATAAAAAAGACGGAAGACTACATATATATGTAAGACAGGATAAGTACAAAGGCGAATTAAAATCAAAAAATTGGGTAGGAAGACTTTATATTGATGGAAAACAAAAAATTTCTTCATCAGGAACTCCTAATCTTGAAGAAGCAATACCAATATTAGAAAAATGGTTTGATGATGTTCATGCAAACAAAGGAAAAGAAGAAGCCGCACAACAAGAAACATCAGTTAGCACAAGTGAACAGTCATCTGCTACAACGGAACAAACTGTAACTCCAGTAGAAGTGACAACCACAACAACAGAAATACCACCTGTTGAAGCATCGCCTGCAGCAGAAAAAAAACCTGAAATAGTTGCTGAAAAAAGTGTTACCAAACCTATAGAAGCAACTGAAACTGTAGAACCAAAAACCGCTACAAATATTCTTGGTAAGTTAAAGGCATTTAAATTTAAAAAACCTTCATTTGGCGGTGGAGACAAAGCAATAAAAGCACCTGCGAGAGGAAAAAGTAATTTAAAAGGAAAATTAGAAAATTTCTTTAAATCAAAATTAGGAAAATCTTCAGCGCAGGGAGAAGAAATAGTTGGAGTCGAGATTACAAATAAAGAGATTAGATTAGCGCAAATCTCAAGCAATAAAGCAAATCAGTGGGTATTAGATAAATTTTTTGTTCACAAAATGGATTTACCAGAAGATGCAGCAGTTTTAGATAATGCAGACAAAATAGGAGCAGAATTATCAATAGCAATACAGAAAGCAAAAATTCGAACACCTAATGCTGCAATTGCAATTCCAGTAACAAGCGCAATAATAAGAGTAGTAACAGCACCATTGATGAAAGATGAGGAATTACAAAAAGCAATAGAAACAAATTCACTTTGGGAAAACTTAGTTCAATTGACAGATAATCTTGATGACTATTCTATCTTTCATCAAGTAATAAATAGAAATCAAAAAGACAACACCATGGATATTTTGTTTGTGGCTTCAAAGCTGTCAGATATCAATAGTTATACTTCAATAATTAAATCAGGTGGACTTAATCCAGTTATTATAGATGTAAAATGCTTTGCATTAAAATCTGCAGTGGACCAAATCAATCAAATTTCAAACAAGGCCGAAGATGCAAATTTAACTGCAGTATTAGAATTTGGTTTAGATGAAAATTATCTTATGATTCTATATGAGAATAACCCAATAATTACTGATATATTTTTAAGGGGCCAAGACAGAAAAATATTGATGGAATCTGAGAGTCAAGAAGAAAAAGAAGGATTGGTTAGAAGATATATAACGCAAGTTAAACAAGCTGTACAAGATTTTGAAACTAAATATGAGAAAAGAATAAGAAATATTAAAATTGTTTCAGATTTAAAAAATATTGATGATTACTTGTCTTATTTTAGAAAAAATTTAGTTAATATAGGATTTACACCATTTGACCCGGTAAATGGTTTGCAAATTCCACAGCAAATAGGGGATCAATTAAATTTAGAAAACAAATCATACCTTTCAACTGTTATTGGACTTGCGTTTAGAAAACTGGATGTATTTGGTTATTATAAATTTGTTACAGCAGTAAAAAACATAAACTTGTTACCTGATAGACAGGGAATGTTTAAGAAGAAAAAAATGAAAGCGATTTCAAATTTTGCTTTTAAAGGAGTTGCTGGTGCAATAGCTGCAATTTATTTAATTTTATTTACACTGTCTTTTTGGAATATTCATTCGTACAACAAAAAACTAAGAGATTATTCTAAAGTAGCTAAAACTCATGCACAAAAAGCTAAGGAAAATAAGGAAATTTCAAAAGAATTAAAATTAATTACAACTACTTTGCAATTAAGCAAAAGCTTAAAATCAAATAAAGATTTAAGTTATAGAATATTAGCACAAATTGCATCAAGTGTACCTAAGAGAGTAAAATTTAACATCGTTAATTATAATGGAAAATCTCGTGTTACAATCTCGGGAGTTGCATCCAGCGATCAAGATATTTTAAAATTTATTGATAACCTGGGCAAACAAAAATTAATTAAACAAGCATCACTGTCATCTATGAAACTTCCAAGAAAAACTAAAGGCGGAGTAACGATGAAAGGATTTAGAGTTTTTGTAATAATTGAGGAGAATAAAGGATAATTAATGGATTTAAATATAGATTTAAAAAATTTAAAAGTTGAAGATATAAAAGCAAAAATTATACAATTTGCTGATAAGAAAACTTTAATTAAGATTGGAATTTCAGCTGGAGCAATAATTTTATTTTTAATCATCTATTACGCAATTCTAAATCCAATAGTAAATAAAAAGAAATTGCAGTTAGATAAAATGAATAAAATGAAACAAGAAACTTCAAAGTTTGTAGCTGAAATAAAATCAAAAAAAAGTAAGATAAAAAAACTTACTCCTGATTATGAAAAATACTCAACACTCTTTCATACAAAAGCAGAAGTGGAAGGTTTGTACGAAACTTTAAGTTATTATGCGGGTTTAAACAATTTGGTTATCTCAAAAATAGAAAAACAAAATATTGTAGGAGTATCAAAAGCTGCAGCATTGGCCGCAGCGTCTGGTAAAAAAGAAAAGAAGAAAAAGAAGAAAAAAACTAAAAAAAAGAAACCATCAACTATGGCTTATTACAAAATACCAGTAAATTTTGAAATAGATGGTAATTTTTTAGGATATATTAAGTTTAAAAGAGCCCTGTCTTTATCCCAAAAAATGTTAAATTTTGACAAGGAGTCTATACAAGTGGTAAAAGGGGATACAACCGGTGCGATAAAAGTAAAAGGTGTACTAACTGTGGTGGGGTTATCTGGTGATTTTTAAGAAAATAACAATATTGATTTTAGTAACTGTTTTTTGTTTTAGCAATTCGATTGCTGACAATCATGACACTGAACAAAACATAATAGATAAAGCAAAAGAAATTAATCAAAAAATTAAAAAACAACAAGCTGAAAAAAATGCAAATATTATTTCAGAAACTGACCAACAAGCAGAACCTCTACCTTTAAATGATCCTTTTGTTGGAGATGCATCTCTTGGAGGAGCAAGCACTGTAGCAATAATTACAAATGACGATGAAGAAGCTAGCGAGATGAGTTTATATAACTTTAAACTTATTGCAATAATGACAGGTGAATATGAAAGCTATGTATCATTAATAAATTCATCAGGTGAAATAGTCACATTACAAATGAACGAAGAGCTAAGCAAAGGTATAAAATTAATTTCATTGCAGCCTCATCAGGCAGTGTTTGAAAAAGGAGATGATTCTTATTTAGTAATTAATTTTAAAAACCAAATTAAAGAAACTTCGGAGCCATTTTAATGAATTTTAAATCTTTTAAATTACTAACAATATTTTCTTTATTGCTTTTATTGTTAAATGGTTGTGAGACACTTAAGGCTGGTAAAAGCAAAAAGTCAATGAAAGTATTTAAACATAATACACCATTGATTAAGGAAGACGTTAAAACATTAGGAAAAAAAGAAATCGAAAAGAGTGCTAAAATGGGCCCAACTCCTATCGAAGGAGATGTAAAAAAATTAAAGAAAAGAAAGAAAATTTCATCGGTTAAAGAGAAAAACTATCTATTGATACCCGATGAATATATGTTGCTTAAACAAAAGGTAACATTCAAATTTCAAAACTTAGACTACAAGGAAGCCATGAGCTTGATGGCAAAAGTTGGAGATGTAAATATTTTGGTTGGAGAAGAAGTTGCTGGATCTATATCTGCTGAACTTTCGGATGTTCCTTGGGATAAAGCTTTTAATGCATTATTAGATATGAAAAATTTTGCTGCAGATATTGATGTAGCAAGTAATATTATAAGAATTCATTCACCGGCCACTTTAACTTCTCAAGAAAGCTATAAATCTGCAAGAGCTGCCGCTGTTAGAAAAAAAGTTGAACTCGAAGATTCCGTTGAACCTGTGGTTTCTGAAATATTTAGACTTTATTATATCACACCCGCAGAAGCTAAGGCGACTATAACAGAATTATTTACCTCATCGGGAGAAGGAGCTTATAATCCTATTCAAATAACAGAAGAAAAAACTACAAGATCAATAATTGTTAGAGGAAAAGAAAAAGATTTAGATGTAGTAGATAAAGTTATAAGAGAAATTGATGTTAGAACTAAACAAGTTTTAATAGAAGCTTTCATAGTAGAAGCTACATCTAGTTTTGAAAGAGCTCTTGGAAACAAATTGGGAGCAGCATACACAAGAAGAGGACTTAGAGCCGGAGGTACTGTAGGTGGTACTACGGTTGGAGCACCAACTGGATCAGGAGCAGATATTAGCTCTACTACTTCTGCAATTAGTACCGCAGGAAGCGGAGGTGCAGACAGTCTTTTTAACTTTAATGCAGCAGGTGCTACAAGCGGTATTGGAGTACTAAGAAAAACAGGCTCAGCGGTATTAAAACTTCAAATTGAAGCTTTAGAAAAAGAAGGACTTGGAAAAACAATATCTAATCCAAAATTATTTACTTTAGACAATCAAGTTGCATCTATAACTCAAGGTGTACAAATACCAGTTGCTGGAAGTGGAGATACAGCTCCATCATTTAAAGATGCAGCATTAAAACTCACAGTTACACCAAGTATTATTGGTGATGGAAACGTGCTTCTAGAAGTAAAAGTAAACAATGACACTCCTGATAGAACAAACCCAGGAGCCGTCGGTATTAATAAAATGGAAATAAACACCAAACTTTTAATAGCAGATGGCGATATTGTGGTAATAGGCGGAATTAAGAAGAACGAAATATCTGATGCCAAGGAACAAGTTCCAGGAATCGGCAATTTACCTATAATAGGAAAAATGTTTCAAGGAAGCGAAAAAACAGATAGAATGAATGAACTCTTAGTGTTTATTGCACCAAGGATTTTATAATGCTTAAAATTAGTAGAGAAAGTGAAATAAATCTTATTAATGTCTTGATCGACCATGACATCATATCAGGAAAAGATTTACCAAATATAAAAAAACTAAGCAACGAAGGTAAAAAGTCCCAGATAGATGCTGTTTTTGAACTTAAGTTAACCGATGAAAATAAAATTTTAGATGTTCTGGTTAAAGAACAAAATCTAGAAATTGTTGATTTAACAAAGGCTCAAATTAGCGATGAAATAAAAACTGTACTTCCTTCAAATTATATAAACATGAATTTTGTAGCACCATTTAAAGTAGATAAAAAAACACTCCATATTGCAATTTCGGATAGCTCAAAACTTGGTTTAATGAGAAATTTAAAAGCTATTACAAAAAAAAATATCGAATTACACGCGGCAAAAGTTTCACAAATTTCTGATTTTATTGAAAAATTACTAAGCGAAAGCGGGGATGTAACTACTGCAAAAATTAGAGAAGAAAATGTTGCAAAAGAAAAAACAAAAACTTTTGATAGTGATTTAGGAGAAGCAGGTGAAGTTCTTGAGAAACCACCCGAAGAAGATATTGAAGCATTAGAAAATGAGTCAGAAGTTATAAAATTTAGTACAGCCGTTGTAGCCGATGCAATTAAATCGGGCGTAAGTGACATCCATATTGAACCATATAGATTTTCTTCAAGAGTTCGTTATCGTGCAGACGGTATGCTGCAAGAACAGGAACAATACAGAAAATTTCTTCATGATAATTATGGTGCTGTAGTAACTCGTTTTAAAATAATGGGTAAACTAGATATTGCTGAAAGAAGATTGCCACAAGATGGTGCAATTAATTTTAAAATAGATGGTAAAGTTGTCGATTTACGATTATCTATTTTACCGACTGCTAGTAACGAAAGAATTGTTATGCGGGTACTAAATAAAGACGCAGGAGATATAACTCTTGAACAATTAAATTTTGAAGATGCCGATTTAAAAAACTTAAGAAAAGCAATTCACAGCACCCAAGGACTAATTCTTGTAACAGGTCCTACTGGTTCAGGAAAATCAACAACCTTGTACAGTATTCTTAAAGAAGTAAGTCAACCACATTTAAATATTTTAACCGCAGAAGATCCTGTAGAGTACGAGTTACCTGGAGTTGGACAGGTTCAAATTAAAGATGATATAGGTCTAACTTTTTCGGCCGCATTAAGATCTTTTCTTCGTCAAGACCCAGAAATAATTCTAGTTGGAGAGATGAGAGATAAGGAAACAGTTGATATTGGATTAAAAGCTGCGCTTACTGGACACTTAGTTTTTAGTACACTTCACACTAATGATGCACCAAGTACAATTACAAGATTACAAAATATGGGAACGCCCGATTATTTAATTAGTGCTGCAACCCAAATGGTGCTAGCCCAAAGACTTGCAAGAAGAAACTGTAAAGAATGTAGAATGCCAGATGACGATGTTAATCCAAAAGTTTTAACTGATTTAGGTTTTTCTCCCGAACAAGCATCAAGAGTAAAAGCCACTAAAGGAAAAGGTTGTCCAAAATGTAAAGACACAGGTTATAAGGGAAGACAAGGAATTTATGAAATTTTAGTGGTTACAAAACCAATTAAAGAAGCCATACTAAGACAAGCTACTACTCCTGAGTTAAAAGAAATTGCAATAAAAGAGGGCTTTCAAACCATGCAAGATATGGGTCGAAGAATGATTGCAAATGGGGAGCTTAGCTTTAGAGAGTATGAGCGAGTTTTATCCTCATAATTAATTAATAATGGAAACATTTACATACAAGGGTATTTCAGAGGGTAAATATGTTGAGGGTGATATTGAAGCGTTAAATCAAGATGAGGCTTCACATAAGCTTAAAGAACAAAAAATAATCATTACTAATTTAAATAGATCAAAGAAAAAAAAAGGTGATGCAAAAGCAAAAGGGAAAAAGGGTGGTGGCTTTTCACTTTTTAGCAGTAAAAAAAAACCAAAAGTAGAAGACATTCTTATTTTCTCAAAACAATTTGCAACCATGGTAAAAGCAGGTTTGCCAATTTTAGAAGTGCTTGGAATGTTAAGAGACCAGCTTGAAAATCCTGGAATGAAAGACTTAATTGAAGATATAAGAAAAAGTCTTGAAGGAGGTGTAACATTATCAAAATGTTTTGAAAAATATCCTGAGTACTTTGACAATGTTTATGTTAACCTAATTAAAGCCGGTGAAGCCAGTGGTAAACTAGATGTGTTCCTTTTAAAAATTGTTGATTCATTAGAAAAGAAAGAAAAAATTAAAAAGAAAATTAAGGGAGCATTAATGTATCCGGGAATAATGTTTTCTGTAGCCATTACTGTTAGTGCTTTTATGTTAATTAAAGTCGTACCAGTATTTGCTAAAATGTATGATGGCATGGGAATAGCACTACCTAAGCCGACCGCTGTTATTATGGCTATGAGTGATTTTCTAAGAGGCACAGGAGGGTTTATTATGCTTGTATCAATAATAGTTTTTATTGTTGCTTTTAGATATTTAACAACAAAAAATGCAACCATACAATATAAGTGGCACAAGCAAGTTTTAAAAATGCCAATTTTTGGAGATATGATTTTAAAATCTTTGCTTGCAAGGATATCATTGATTTTAGGAAATCTTAGTGCCGCTGGCGTTAATTTGTTAGAAAGTTTAGAAATTGCAAAATCAGTAAGTAATAATGTAGTTGTAACCGAAGCTTTAGAAAATGTTAAAAAAGGAGTTTTTTCAGGAGACACTTTAACAAAACTTTTTTTAAAGGAGCCTTTGTTTCCACCAACGTTTAGCCAATTAATTTCGGTTGGTGAACAAACTGGACAGCTAGACGAAATGTTTGGATCAGTTGCATCATATTACGAAGAAGAATTTGATGGTACCGTTGACAATATGTCGAGCTTGATTGAACCTATTATGATTGTATTTATGGGATTAATGATAGGTGGATTAATGATAGCGATGTATTCACCGATATTTAATGTAGGAGCTTTAATAGGTTAGATTTTTTTCGTCAATATCAAATGGTTTACCCAGCCAGTTTGGTCTTTTTTAAATACCGCATTGTCCATAATTTGTTTTATAAAAAAAGTACCTAAGCCACCTGGTTTAATATCATCTAATTTTCTATGTTGAACATTTTCTGGAACTACTTTTTTTCCTTTGTCGAAAAAACCTATTTCTAATTCACCATCTTTTAGTGATATTTTAATTTCCATTCTGTCAGATGTTTCTTTAATTCCTTTATAACCATGTTTAACGATGTTTTGTGCAGCTTCTGCAATTGCTAGGACTAACTCATCTTTTTGATCTTGTGGTAAATTTATTTTTTCAAAAACATCTCTAGAAAAAACTCTAACCTCTTTTAGGCTCGCGGTACTTACAAGAAAATCTTTAGATTCTGAAAGGTTCATTATTCAAGGTTAAGTATCTGTTCAAGTTTTGCCATCATAATTACTTTTAAAACAGATTTACTCACTTCTTTGATCACTACTTTTGTATTTTTCTCTAATGCTCTTTGATGACTTTCAATTAAAACTGAAATTCCGGATGAATCCATGTATTGTACGTCTTTTAAGTTTAAATGAACTTCTTTTCCAGAATCTACTATTGGTAAAATAACTTCTTTGGCTTTGTCTGTAACATCCATGTCAATCTCTCCATTTAGAAAGACTGTGCTGACGTTGCCTTCTTCTGTAACCTTATAAGTCATTGTGAATTACTGATAGCATAAATGAAAATTATTAAAATATAGAAAATTAGACCCATTATGGGCCATTGCCTTAATTTACTAACAAATTCTTTAATAATATAGTATTTACTAATGCTGTAGAATAAATAAAGATTGTTTATTAAAAAAAAAAGGACGGGAAAATGAAAAATAACAAAGGTTTTACATTAATCGAATTATTAGTTGTGGTTGCAATTATTGGAATATTAGCAGCTGTTGGAACAGTTGCTTACCAAGGTTACACTGCTGGTGCAAAAAAAAATGCTACTAAATCAAATCATGCTTCTGTAACAAAGTATGTCGCTGCTGAATTAGCAAAATGTAATATGGGAGAATCACTTGTAATGAAAAATACAGCTGGTACTGGTTATGATTGTGATGGTGCAGATCTATCTGATTCTGCTGCTTCTGCGTTAGCAGATTTTAAAAACACTTATTCACCCGCAAATGCTGCGGTAGTAAGTGCAGCTGCAGGTACTTTAGTATTAGGTCAAACAACTGTTTCAGATGACGGTAGTTTAGTAACCATAGAAACTTGTTTTGCAGAAGCAGATGCAGGAGCGGATACCGCTGCTGACCCTGGCGGCTGTACAGCTGGTGATGATGATTCAACTATGAAAAATACCGTTACCGTTGAGTAATTAAATTTAAGAAATTTAATTTAGAATAAAAAATTAATGACTACCAAAAGCTCGGGGTTTAGTTTAATCGAGCTTATGGTAGTTGTTGCGATCATAGGAATTCTTTCTGCGGTTGGCACTATTACTTATCAAGGATATATAGCTGGAGCAAAAAAAACATCTGCAAAAAATACAATGCAGCAAATCACATTAGCACAAACAGAAGAATACTCGAATACTCAATCATATTTAACTCAAGGAGATACTTGCGATCCTGATGATGGTACATCAACTCAAATTAATAATGTATTATTTGGAGGCGGTGATACCATAGATGTTAAACTTGATCCAGTTACTGGAGAGGATCAAACCGATTATCACATGTGTATTTATGATGAAAATGGCTACACTATTAAAGCTCTAGAAGTGTTAGAAGACACTACAAAAAGCTGTCAAATAGAATTGACACAAAATGGGGCTTGGACCGAAAACAACAATTGTTAAAAGCGTAAATTTCTTAAAAAATTATATCTAGTTTCTTTTTTTTTTAAAACATGCTTAATTTAGAAAGATGAAAAAACGAAGAAAAAGAAAAGTTAAAAAAAATAGCTCAACAGGAGTACTTACAATCTTGCTTGTAGTTGCATTAATATCTTTGTTTTCAGAAACAATGCGATCTATTCCCGTAGGAGCCTACAGTGAAAATTTTTCTAAAATATCGTACAAAGTTCCAAAATTAAATTCAAATATTTTAGAAAAAAAATATTTAAAAAATAATTTAAAAATTAAGAACAATGAAACAATGATTATCGAAAAGGTAAAAGAATCAATAATTTTTGATGAATTTATTAAAGAAGAAATAACCATTGCTAAAATCGTTGATAATGATTTTAGTTTTAATGAGCAGAAAGTAGAAATTAAAGAAATTATAGATAAAAAAGAGACTACAAAAACAGATATCATTGATGTTCCGAAAGTTGAAGAAACCATTAAATTAGCCGCAGAGACTAAGACTAAATCAATTACAATAAATGGAGAAGAAACTTTAATTCCTGGTTCTTCTGATAAAAATATAACTTACATGCAGATACTGCAAAATCCAAATGACTTAGATTTAAATTTAAAGTATGCAAAACAACAAAGTGATGTTGGAAATTTTAAACAAACCATAGCAACTCTTGAAAGATTGAACATGCTATATCCAGACAATCTTGAAATAAAACTTTATTTACTTTCTGTACTTGTTTCGGCGGATTCACCTAATAAAGCTTTAACTGTAATAGAAGAAATTAAGAATAATGAAGATGTGACAGCTGAAGATTTAGATACAGTAAACGAAATTGAAGAAGAAATGAAAGCAAGAGGAGCACCTAAGCTATGGTACATCGCTGCAAATATTGATCTTGGAGGAATACAAAATAATAATGTTAACTCTGTTTCAAAAACAAGATTAAAAATGAGCTCTGATAGTAGAGAACCATTTGCAAGCGCTATGGTAGATAGAACATACACCGGAGGATTAGGTTTAATGGCAGTAAGAACTTTAAGTGAAACATCTTCACTAACGATACTTCCATCCTTTACTGAATCAAGACAAGATGATGAAAATTCAGATGACTTTCAAGGTTATAGTTTATTTTTAGGTTATGATACAATTTATAAAAATCAAAGCTTAAGCCCTTATCTTTCATTAGGTAAAACAGATTATGATGACGATGCAGATAGCTTTTCACTTGCTGCTGGACTATCAGGATCCTTCAGCATAGGCGATCGACATTCTTTTGGATATGGCTATTCTTTTTCTAATGCAAAAGGCAATCAAAATTCAACTGATACGACAGCAGATGACACTAATGCAATCGGCCACGGTATTTCATTAAGTCACGGATTGGCGATTAATGAAATTGTTTCTTCAGAAATTGGTTTAGGATTTAGTGTCTCTGAAGCTGTAGACGGAACCAATGATGTTGCAACTTATGATTTCAATTATAGATTTAATTTTGCTTTACCATGGGCATACATTTCAGTAGGAGAAGCTTTAAGCTTCAATGATTATTATCATGTCGATACAAGCGTAGATTCAAATAGAATTAGATCTGATTACACAAATACTTTTGATATAATGGCGATAAAAGCTTTAGGTGAAATTTTTCCTGCACTTGATCCAAATAAACAAATTTCTCTAACTATTTCTTATGAAAAATTATTTTCAGAGGCTAATATTATAAATTACGACTATATCTCAGATTCTATATCACTAGGCATTTCAAAATCAATTCATCTAAACAAGTAGGATATATACAATATTTTGTTCAGAATATTAACAAAAACACCCAATATGGTGAAAAAAAAACTTTATAAGTGTATAAAAATTGGTATATAATTTTTTTTTATGAAGAAAATTCTAACACTAGTTGCTGGTTTTTTGCTGATGGTCACCAACCTTCAGGCAGCAGAAAAAATCAGTGTTGAAAAACAACTCATAGGAATTTTGGGAGCAATATCTGGTACGGTAAAAACCCAAACTAGAGAATTAAAAACTGGTGATAAAATTTATTTAGGTGAAACAATATTATCTGGTGCAAATTCAGGCACTCAAATACTACTTTTAGATCAATCAACTTTCACCATTGGGTCAGACTCTGAAGTTATAATGGACACCTTTATTTATGACCCAAGTACTAACGATGGAAAAATAGTTGCAAGTGTTAAGCAAGGAAGTTTAAAAGTAATTTCAGGTTTAATAAGTAAAAAAAATCCTGACAACTTAACTGTAAAAGTTCCAGAAGGAACACTAGGATCTAGAGGAACAGAATTTCAAACATTAGTTTCAAAGAAAAGAACAGATACTTTGTTAATAGGACCGGGAAAAAATAATACATTAGGCTTGAGACCCGGCGCAGTTGAAGTTGGAAATAAATTTGGAAAAACATTGTTAAACAAACCAAATAGCTTTGCAAGTATGCAAGCCGGAAAAGCACCTGGAAAAGCAAAACAAATTACAAAAAACCAACTGAAAAAATTCAAAAAGAAAATGAAAGCTCTTAGAGTTGCAAAACTCGATAGCACTTCAAAAGAAGAAAGAAAAGCTCTTAGAAAAAAAATTAGAAAAGAATTAAAAGCACAAGGTTTTGAAAAAGAAGAAATTAAAACCATGATAAAAGAAAACCTTAAAAAGGATAAAGAAAAAAGAATTGTTTTATTAAAAGAAAGAGGAGAGTTGGCTGATGAAGAAGCTTTAGAAATAGATACTGGAGAAGTTGCTGAGGAAGCAGACCAAGAAGTGATAGAGCCCGAAATAGCAGAACCTGAAATAGCAGAACCAGAAACTCCTGAAGTCGAAACAACGCCAAAAATTGAAAAAAAAGAAGTAATTAAAGAAGAGAAGAAAACTAAAGAGAAGAAAGTCAATAAAAAGAAAAAAAAAGAAAAAGAAAAAAGTAAACAAAAAGAAAAAGAATAAAAAGAAAAAAGTAAACAAAAAGAAAAAGAATAAAAAGAAAAAAGCAACTAAAAAGAAAAAAGGTAAAAAGAAAAAAGCTACTAAGAAAAAAGGTAAAAAGAAAAAAGCTACTAAGAAAAAAGCAACTAAAAAGAAAAAAGCAACTAAAAAGAAAAAAGCAACTAAGAAAAAAGCTAAAAAGAAAAAAGTAGCTAAAAAGAAAAAAGCTAAAAAGAAAAAGGTTAAAAAGAAAGTTAAGAAGAAGAAAAAGGTAGTTAAGAAGAAAAAAGCTAAAAAGAAAGTTAAAAAGAAAAAAAAGGTTAAAAAGAAAAAGAAAGTTAAGAAGAAAAAGAAGTTATCGAAAAAATGAATGACAATCAATATGGGCTATCTTCTGGAATTTACACAAAAGATATTAATAGAGGTTTGAGAGTTTCAAGCGCAATACGTGCTGGAATTACATTTGTAAATACTTATAGATTAATTTCTCCATCAGCTCCTTTTGGTGGCATGAAAGATAGTGGATATGGTAAAGAAGCTGGAATTGAATCAATTAAAGACTATACAAGAATTAAAACAACCTGGTTTAATACTTCTGACAAACCCATGGATGATCCATTTACTATGGGTTAATTAATTGACTTTTAAACACACATTATTAATTCTGTTTGTAATGTTTTTGCTTGGTAGTGCATATCCTACTGCAAAACTTGGTCTTAATGCATCTATCCCACCAATTTTGTTTGGATCATTAAGAATGGCAATCGTATTTATCTGTCTTTTACCTTTTTTAAAATTCAAGTTGCCAGATAAAAAATACTTATTACCATTATTTGGTTTTGGTATTTCCATGGGTATGTCAGTAAATTTATTTTTGTATTTATCTGTTAATGCATCAAGTATTTTATCACCAATAGTTATTGGTGCCCAATTATCAATTCCTATAGCAATTATAATAAGCTCAATATTTATTGGTGAAAATATTAGTGGAAAAAAATGGATTTTAATATTTACTTCTTTTTTAGGAATATTGTTAATTGCATTTGATCCTAAAATAGCTGACGAAATTTTAGGATTTTTACTTATATGCTGTATGGCTTTTTTTTATGCATTAGCACAGGTATTTTCTAGATATTTAAAAGAGCTAGATGTAAAATTTACTAATGCTTGTATGGGTGGAATTGGTTTTGTTAGTTTATTAATTTTGTCTATTTATATTGAAGGAAATACAACTGTACACTTAAAAGGTCTGAATATAGATGCTTGGTTACTTGCTCTTTATCATGGTGTTCTCTGTTCTTTGATGGGACATATGTCAATGTTCTATCTGTATAAATTTTACCCAGTTGGTCAGGTGCTTCCTTTCTATGCACTATTTCCTGTGTTCGGAATATTGTTATCTTTTTTTATATTTGGGGAAATTCCAACACTCATTATGGTTATTGGTGGAATTATTGTGATTACATCAGTCTTTTTACTCCAAAAAATTAAATAAATTACTTATTGAAAAATAAATCTAATAAGATTTAATTTGGTCTTTATAAATTGTTAACAATTAAGGGAAATATATGAGAAAAATAGTTTTAGCTGCTTTTTTATTTGTTTCGACAATAACAACAAATACATTTGCAGATATTAAAATGGGAATTATTTTAGGATTTACTGGTCCTATTGAATCCCTAACTCCTGCAATGGCTGCGTCTGCAGAGCTAGCTTTTAAAGAAGCTTCGGACTCAGGCTCGCTATTAGGAGGAAAATCTATATCAGTTGAAAGAGCTGATTCAACATGTGTTGACTCTGCTGCTGCTACTACTGCTGCTGAAGGTTTAGTTTCAGGTGGTGTCGTAGCTATCATGGGAGCTGACTGTTCAGGTGTTACAGGAGCTATAGCAAAAAACGTTGCTGTACCAAATGGAGTAGTAATGATTTCTCCATCTGCTACATCTCCAGGATTAACGACTCTAAAAGATAATGGTTATTTTTTTAGAACTGCTCCATCTGATGCTAGAGGTGGTCAAATCTTAGCTGATATTACAAAAGATAGAAAAGTTAAAAGTATTGCTGTAACTCATACAAACAATGACTATGGAAAAGGTCTAGCTGATGTATATGTTGCTGCTGTTAAAGCTCACGGAATAAAAGTAACTGCTGTCACTGCACATGAAGAAGGTAAAGGTGATTACGGTGCTGAAGTTGCGACTTTAGCTTCCGCAGGTGGTGATGCACTAGCTGTACTAGGTTATCTTGACCAAGCAGGTGGAAGTATTATTGCTGGTTCATTAGATGCAGGATCTTTCGATAGATTTGTATTGTCTGATGGTATGATCGGTGACTCTTTAACTGACAGATTTGGAAAAGACTTAAATAAATCATTTGGTTCTTTACCAGGTTCAACTGGAAAAGGTGCTGGGGTTTTTGCTAATGTTGCAAAAGCTGCTGGTATAGACTCTTCTGGTCCATATACTGGGGAATCTTATGATGCTGCTGCTCTAATCGTACTTGCAATGCAAGCAGGTGGAAAAGCTGACAGATCAACTATACAACAAAATGTAATGTCTGTTGCAAATGCCCCTGGTAAGAAAATTTACCCAGGCGAGTTAAAAAAAGCTTTAGATTTACTTGCTAAAGGTAAAGCTGTTAACTACGAAGGTGCAACTGCAGTAGAATTTACTGATGTTGGAGAAGCTTTTGGTTCTTTCTTAGAGAAAGAAATCAAAGGTGGTAAGTTTAAAACTAAAAAACAAAGATAATATCTAAATTTTAAAACCTCAGCGGTGAGAACTGCTGGGGTTTTTTTGTTTTTTAATTAGTATATCTGCTCTCAAAGTAGTTAAGATAATGATTATTAAAAACGGTATACATATTAAATTCATCATTTTCCAATTAGTAAGCATAATTAATACTCCAGCTGATAAACTTCCAGTAGCATGAACAGAATATACAATAAAATCATTTAATCCTTGAGCTTTGAATTTTTCTTCCTCTTTATAGGTTAAAACTAGTAAACTCGTGCCAGATATAAATAAAAAATTCCAACCTAAACCTAAAATAATTAATGCGAACATATAATTATAATAA
Organism: uncultured Pelagibacteraceae bacterium; assembly: GCA_902587315.1. Lineage (GTDB taxonomy): Bacteria > Pseudomonadota > Alphaproteobacteria > Pelagibacterales > Pelagibacteraceae > Pelagibacter. The sequence continues at coordinate 19,268 of CACIKW010000006.1, read as the reverse complement.
GTTTGATCAAAAAAACTTGCTATTATAGTTATGCTGTAAAGAAACACTCCTGCATACATTATGTTACTATGACCAAATTTTTTAACTAAATTTCCAGTTATCAAAGATGGTAGAAACATTGCTACAACATGAAACTGTATAACCAAACCTGTTTTACTTAGACTCATTTTTTCCATTACATGCATGCTTAACGGAGTTGCCGTCATCAAAAATGTCATTATTGCATATCCAAATGCTGAAGCTACGAGTGCCTGTAAAAATCTAGGTTGCGAAATTAATTCTAAAATATTTCTTCCTGAACTTTTTATACTAGACTCTAATTTTGATGTATTTTCATAAAATAAAAATAAAATCGACGGTATAATAGTTAGAATAGCAAGTGACAAATAAGATCCAACATACAATTGATCGGTAACAATATCTTTTCCATAATTTGCCATACTTGGCCCTAAAAATGCTGAGACAATTCCACCTAGTAAAATTATTGAAATTGCTCTAGGTACTTTATCTTTTTCAACACTTTCAGCTGCAGCAAAACGATATTGGTGAGTGAAAGCCATACCAACACCAATAAAAAAATTTGCAAAACAAAATAGAATAAAGTTCTGATCCATTATTGAATAAGCTGCCAATATAGAAAATAAAAAATTTCCAATTGATGCTGAAATAAATCCAGCTTTTCTTCCTATTAAACTCATAACTTTAGTTGCTAAGATTGCACCTATTGCTATGCCAACTACCGATATTGACATTGGTAAGGTAGAGAGTGATTTTAAAGGGCTAATTTGTGAACCAATAATTCCACTTAAAAATACTGTTACTGGAGCGGCAGTAAAGCTAAAAATTTGACTTAATGTAAGAATTACGAGATTTTTATTCATTAAATAATATATTTGTCAGAAAGATAAAAAATTAATCCCAGACCTATTCCAAGTAAAATATAATACATCAAATTTCTTTTTTGATAAGAGAATAAATATCTTTTTTACTAGTGACTCCTATTTCTTTTGCAACTTCTTTGCTATTTTTATATATAATAATTGTAGCCCAATATTTTACATTTAATAATTTTGCGATTTCTTCATTCTTGTTTTGTTCATAATATAAAAATAAAGCATTGGGAAAATCCTTTTCGGCTTCCTTTAAAATTTTTACTTGCTTAGCGCATGTGCCACAATATTTATTCCAAGAATTAATTACTATTGTTTTGCCAGACTTGTTTGCTTCAGTAAATTTTTCTAAAGTAAAATTAGTTTTTTTTTCAACTGCTAATGAATCAAAAGAAATTAAAATAAAAAATATTATATATAGTTTTTTTAACATATTTACTGCTTTATAATTTTTTCAGGCAAAATACCTCTGGGTCTATACCTCATTATAACTAATAATCCAATTCCAATTAATAAAAATCTAAAGTATGGCGCACTATTAATTAAATGAATTTTAATTTCATTAGTTTCAGGTAAATGTGCTGTAAGTAAATTTATAAAAAATAGTGCCATTGGAGCCGCTTGAACCCACAAAAACCATACAACAAATCCGCCTAATATAGCTCCAAAATTATTTCCTGTTCCACCAACAATCACCATTACCCAAATTACAAAAGTATATCTCATGGGTCTGTAACTACCTGGGGTAAATAATCCATCATTTGTAACCATCATGGCTCCAGCAATACCAACTACCGCTGAACCTAAAATAAAAATTAACAGATGTTCCTTAACAACATTTTTCCCCATTGCGCTAGCTGCTTCTTCATTATCTCTTATTGCTCTCATCTTTCTTCCCCAGGGTGAATAAAGCGCTTTTTGTGTTATAATTAACAAGATAATTACAACAGTTAAAAATAAACCAGCAAAGCAAAGTTTTACATATACAGAAGATGCGTCAATTACTAGTTGCTTTAATACATCTTGTCTTTCTGAAATAGAACTAATCAATTTTAATTTAGACGAGTGAAACTTTTCAACTAAATTTATAAACCAGGGAGAAGTTTGTAGATCTATTTCATATGGCGCTGGTCTTTTTAATCCAATTACATTTTTCACTCCTCTTGCAAGCCATTCTTCATGTTTAATAATTGAAACTATAATTTCTGCAATTAATAGTGTTGCTATCGCTAGATAGTCTGCTCTTAATCCTAAAGCTATTTTTCCAACAATGTACGCTAAACCACCTGCAAATATTCCACCTACAATCCATGAAAATAAAACTGGCATTCCTAAACCGCCTAAAAATCCTGTTTTTGCAGGCTCAACTGATTCTATGCTTTCAATAGCTGGTGCAGATATAAATCTAAGCAGCAACACTCCAATTACTATTATTGCTGCAACTAAATAATTTCTTTTTTTGGACTTTTCAATTTTTTTCAAAACTTGGCGTATAGATAATATCATACCTGCAATTATTCCAAGACAAGCTAACATATTAAGTCCACCTAATTTCCAAGCTTCGCCTACTGGTGCAACAGAAACAAGAACTACAGCTAATCCACCCAGTGCTGTATAACCCATAATTCCAAAATTAATTAAGCCTGCATAACCCCACTGAATATTTGCTCCCATAGTCATTACAGCTGAAATCAAACAATAATTCAAAATTGTTAAAGCTATAGACCATGACTGAAATACTCCCACCAAAATAATTAATATTATCATTATTGAATATGCGGCTATAACGTTTGAATATCGCTTCATATTTTTTTCCCTTCAAAAATACCCGATGGTCTAAACAATAATACAATCACTAATATAGAAAAAGATATTGCAAACTTATAGTCGGTAGACAGTAATTGAATCAATGAATTTGGTTCTAGAGACTCGGGTAGAAGATAAATAAAAAATCTTTTGTAAGCGTATGTTAAAAATATCTCTGCAAAAGCTATAACATAACCTCCAAGAAATGCTCCATATGGATTACCTATACCCCCAACAATTGCTGCAGCAAATATTGGCAACATATTATTAAAATAAACAAATGGTCTATAGCTTTTATCTAAACCATATAATATTCCACCTATTGTTGCTAATATTCCAGCTATAACCCAGGTTATTAACACGACTTTTTTAGGGTCTATGCCTGATAATAAAGCTAAATCTTCATTATCAGAGTAAGCACGCATACTCGTGCCAGTTTTAGTTTTATTTAAAAACCAAAACATTATAGAAACAACAATAATCGTAACTACTATTGTAATTGCTTGTGTTGATTTAAGAGTTAGTCCTTCATTTAGTCCTGTCATTTCTTTAAATTCTGTTGCTTTTAAAATAAATTTTTCTCCATCTAGAAATCTTCTGTCTGATGGACCTATAATTATTCTTATAATTGCTTGAGTGACAAACATTACTCCCACACTAACCATTGCTAGTTGCACTGGAGGACTTTTTTTAACTCTATAATAACTAAAAACAAACTTATCTATCGTTAACATGTATAAAATCATCATGAAAATCGCAAAAGGAATAGTAAGTAATGCTGTTGGCAATATTCCAAAACTGATACCTAGTGATTGGAAATAATATGTAAGTAATACCGCAAACATAGTTCCAAATGACATCATGTCACCTGTTGCAAAGTTTGCAAATCTAAGAATACCATAAATTAGAGTTACAAAAATAGCTCCTAAAGCTAACTGCGAACCATAAGTTAGTGCGGGTATAACTGTATAATTTAATAGTACAATAATAGCATTTATTAAGTCCATACTAAGCTCCCAAAAATGATCTTCTTACCTCAGGATCTTTAAGTAATTCTTTGCCTGAACCTTCAAATTTATTTTCTCCAGTAACCAACACATAACCGCGATCAGAAATGCTTAGAGCTTGTTTCGCGTTCTGTTCCACCATTATAATTGCAACATTTCTTTCTTTAACTTTTATTATATGCTCAAACAACTCATCCATCACGATTGGAGAAACTCCTGCAGTAGGTTCATCTAACATTAATACTGAAGGTCTAATCATTAGTGCTCTACCCAATGCAACTTGCTGCCTTTGACCACCTGATAATTGACCAACTATTTGAGATCTTTTTTCTTTTAAAATTGGAAATAATTCATAAATTTCCTCTATTACTTTATTAATGTCGTCTTCTCTTAAAAAAGCTCCAATCTCCAAATTTTCTCTTACTGTTAATTCCGCAAAAACGTTTCTCGTTTGTGGTACAAATGAAATTCCCTTTTTAACTCTATCTTGTGGAGATAAGCTAGATATATCATTTCCATCAATTGATACTGATCCGGATTTTAATTTTAATAATCCCAACATAGCTTTCATTGCAGTAGACTTTCCAGCACCATTTGGACCAAGTATTGCCACTATCTCTCCCCTACTAACATTTATTGAACAAGAAGTTATAATATCTGGACCATCACCATATCCTGCTGTCATTTTGTTTCCTTCAAAAAAAGCCATCAATTTTTTTTCCCTAAATCTTTGTTGGCTCTACCCAAATAACTTTCAATAACTTTTTCATTTTTTTTTACTTCGTCGGAAGTTCCTTCAAATAGAACAGATCCTTCTGCCATTACAATTACTGGATCACACAATCGACTTATAAAATCCATATCATGTTCGATCATACAAAATGTATAACCTTTTTCTTTATTTAATCTTTCTATTGAAGTTCCAATATCTTTCAACAATGTTCGATTAACTCCTGCACCTACTTCGTCTAGAAGAACTAATTTTGCATCTACCATCATAGTTCTTCCAAGTTCTAAAAGTTTTTTTTGTCCTCCAGATAAATTTCCTGCTAATTCATTTGCCAAATGTTTTAAATTTAAAAACTCTATTACTTCGTAAGCTTTATTTCTAACTTGCTCTTCTTCCTTACTAACCAATTTTGGTTTCAATAATGCAGTAAGAAGATTTTCTCCAGACTGATTTCCTGGAACCATCATTAAATTTTCAAGAACGGTAAGATTACTAAACTCATGTGCAATTTGGAAAGTTCTTAACAAACCTTTTGAAAACAACTCATAAGAAGGAACATCAGTAATGTTTTCATTATTAAATATGACTTTTCCATTTGAAGCTTTTAAATTTCCTGCAATTAAATTAAATAATGTAGTTTTTCCAGAACCATTAGGACCAATAATACCTGTTATCGAACCTTTTTTAATTTTTAGTGTACAATTTGATACAGCTGCCAAACCTCCAAAATATTTTGAAAGATTATCTATTTGCAGAATGTTTGGATCTGACTGCATAGATGATTATACTTTGTTTAATCTTTTTAGAATACTATTTAATGTTTTTTCAGTTGATCTAAAGAAACCAGCTTTTCTTAGCTCTTTAACTCCCTGTTCGTTTAAACCTTTTGGAGTTTGAGAATCTTTTACTAAAAATTTTAAATCTTTTTTTGAATTTACGACCGCATCTTCAGACAATGCTACAAATAGAGATGTTATATACTGCTGTGCTTTATCTCTTTTAACCCCACGTTTAACTAACCAATTAGACATAATACTAAGCAATTCGTAAAAAGGCGCCATCATTCCAGAAGTAGACCAAAAGTTTTTGGAAAGTTTTTCATTTCTAATTTCAACTGTCGTTCCCAGTTTATTGAAAAAATTTCTAACTTTTTTGTTTGGTGGAAAAACTGGAACTGGACCTTTTCTCAATGAGATTGGTGGCAAAGGTATTGCTCTTAGTATTGTTGCTTTTACTTTTATTGCTTTCTTCAGTTGAGGCAAAGTCATTGTGGAAATAAAACTAATTATTGTTTGATTAGATTTAAATTTTAAATTTCTTATAATTTTTTGACCTACTGTTGGTGTGACCGCTAAGAAAATCCAATTACAAGAATTAATTATTTCTTGATTGTTTTTAGCAATAGAAACTTTTCTAAACTTTCTTTTAAGTTTTTTTGCAATATTTCTGTTTCTAGGGGATAGCATTATCTTTTTAAAAGATATTTTTGATCTACATACACCTGTAACGACTGAGAACGTAATTTTACCAGTTCCTATAAAACCTAATTTCATAATTGAAGAACAATATACAAAACAAGCCCTTTTAACAAACTACAAAAATTATTAACCACCTAAAAATAATCTACCAACATCTGGATTTTTAAGAAGGTCATCTCCTGTTCCTGCTATTGCAGTCTGTCCAGATACTAAAACATATCCAATGTCAGCAAACTCAAGTCCTTTTTTAGCATTTTGCTCCACTAGTATTATTGTTTTTTTTTCATTTTTTTGGAGATCGTGGAGTATTTCAAAAACCATTTGAATATATCTTGGTTCTAATCCGATTGATGGTTCGTCTACTAAAAGTACTGATGGTTTCATTACTAAAGCTCTTGAAATTTCAAGTAATCTTCTCTCACCGCCTGATAAAACTTTTGCCGGTTGATTTCTCCTATTTCTTAATCTGTCATATTTTTGAAATATTTTTTCCGCTTCTTCATATGACTCTTCAACTTTATCTTTTATATATCCACCCATTAATAAATTCTCTTCTACTGTCATATCTGGAAAAACTGAATTGTCTTGCAATATGTATGCTATTCCAACATTTTTAAGTTTTTCTGCAGGGGACAAATTTGTAATTTCTTTTCCATCAATTTGTATTTTTCCAGAAAAAATATTTGTAAATCCATATATTGAATGAAGTATTGTCGATTTTCCTGCACCGTTAGGTCCAATTAAACAAAGTGATTGGGCTTTGCTTACAAACAAATCGAAGTTATGTAATATTTCCATTTTTCCATAACCTGCTGATAAATTGCTAATAGTTAGATGGGTATCTTTAGAAGATAGTTTTTTTAAATCACTGTCTTTTGGCGCATCTCCTAATACTGAATATTGATCTGTCATTATTGTGCTCCTAGATATGCATCTATTACTCGCTTATCGTTTTTAATTTCTTTTGGTGTTCCATTTGCTAAAAGCTGGCCATGTGCTAAACAAAAAATATGTTGAGCCAATTGCATTATCACTTTCATATTGTGCTCTATTACAAAAAGAGTAATTCCAAATTCTTTATTTACTTTTATTAATCTATCGATAATTCCGTTAATTAAAGTAGGATTTATTCCTGCCGTTGGTTCGTCTAACAAAAGCATTTTTGGTTCATTCATTAGTGCCATTGCAAGTTCTAAAAGCTTTTGTTGTCCAAATGACAAATCTCCAGCCCTTAATTTTCTTTTCTGGTACAGTCCTACAAAATTTAAAAGATTTTCAGCTTTTTCATTAAGTTCTTTTGGGACTTTTGAAAATACAGAAAATATTCCATCATTATTTGGTTTGTTACTTATAAGCATATTATCTACACAATTTAGCTTTCCATAAATTCTTGTTTGTTGAAATGTTCTAAGTAAACCTAATTTTGCAACTACTGGAATTGGTAAATGAGAAACTTCTTTTTCATTAAATTTTATAGATCCATTATCTATAGGATGAGTTCCAACTATTGAATTAAATAAAGTAGTTTTACCTGATCCATTTGGTCCAATTAAGCCAACTATAGATCCTTCTTTTACTGACATTGAAATATCAACGTTAGCTTTTACACCGCCAAATGATTTACTTACATTTTTAACTTCTAGAATGCTCATTTTAATTCTACCTGTGCTTTTCTGTCTGCTTCATCTATTACTTCTCCAAATTTTTCTGGATATTTTTCTCTTAACCAACCCATTATTCCCTCTGGGAAAAATACAACAATCACAACTATTAAAACCCCAAGAGCAACGTACTGCCAGCCTAAAAAGAAAGTCCAAAAACCTTCTTTAAATAAATGAAATACAGTTGCACCGATTACAGGTCCCCAGAGAGTTCCTTTGCCTCCAAGAATTGCCATTAAAACCATAAAGACACCAAAAGTTGGTCCTGCGAATGCTACTTCCACTGGCTCTATGTAGCCAACCATATTACCCATTAGTCCTCCTGCAATTCCAACAAAGAAAGCGGAAACCATCCAGCCAATTATTTTATATCTCATGGTATAAATTCCCATTGCCTCAGCTTTGTCTTCATTGTCTCTAATAGCATTTAAAACTAATCCAAATCTTGTCTTGTAAGCCCATTGTAAAAACAAAAATGTAAAAATAACTAATCCAAAACAAATATAATAAAAAAATTGAGACCTAAGTTCAGTATCGCCAATATTTTTTGGCCAAGGTGGTGTGGTCATTCCTTGTCCCGCACCAATTATTTCTATTCCTCCTGCAATTTCACCAGCTGCTATTCCAAGTCCTAAAGTACAAATTGCAAAATAATGACCTCTTAATCCTAAAATTCCATATCCTATTAAACCTGCAACAATAGCTGGAATTATACCTGCCAAAATTAATCCAAATAGTAGGCCTTGAAAATATTGAGGTGGTGTGTGAACAAATGTTTTTTCTCCGCCAGCTTCTGTCCATTCAGCCAAAGGGAAAAACATTCCAATTTGAACGCTGGCACATAAATACATACCAACACCAAAAAATAGAATATTACCAAATGTGTTATATCCCATTTGACCTCCCTGAACATCCCATGTCATAGCTAAAACAATTAATATCCAAAGAAATGATATCTGTAGTTTAAATCCTGGAAAAATAAATGGTGCAACTAAACCTAAAATTAATATTGTACCATAAAGAATTAAATTATTTTTCTTCATATAATTTTTTATTTTTGTCCTAAATATTTCATCTACAGTAAATTTTCTTTAAAGAAATTTATAAATTGAGGCATATATTCGTCCATGTGGCCCCCACCAATTGTAACTCCTCTTTTAAGACATTTTTCTTTTTTTAAAATTTTAAATGTTTTTTTCCATAATTTATTTGGGTCAACTTGCGCTAATTCATAAAAAGCATCCATAGATGGAAAAAGTTTATGTTTAGTTAACACCATATCAGGCCATTCATTTCCAACAACAAAACCATCATTATCAACAAAAAAAGCGGGACAATTATGAACTGTCATTGCTTTATATTTTTTAGGTTTTTGATCGAAATGGAATCCATGATACCAACCTTTTTTTAAATCAATCTCAATCTGGCCAGGTTCAGATTTAATTTTTTTTACATAATCTTCGCAATGATTTGGCAATGTGTAGTCATCTGCTGCACCATGAACATAAAGTAATTTAGAATTTGATGTTAGTTCTGGCTTATCAAAGAAACCTGCAAGCTTACATTCTGCTGCCTCAGGTAATATTGCATCAAATCCCCTAGTACCTTCCAAAAACAAAGATGTAAATTTTACATCTGCTACATAAAGACTGTTGTTCCCACCTCTTGAATGTCCAGTAATTCCAAATTTACCATTAGATCTTGAATGAGATTGTAATAATTTATAAGCCATAATAGCATCTATAGCTCCATTAATAAGTGGTACTTTCGATTGATCTCTCCAAGTTTCTCTTGCACCTCTATGACAAAAATTATCTACATACATTACTCCTATTCCTGCTTCTAAAAGGTTTTTAGTGCCATGATAGATAAATTGATTCCATACATATTCCTTAGGACCACCACTGCTATGTGTCCAAATAACTATTGGCACTTTATCTGAACCTTTTGGTAATTGTAGATATCCTGTTATTTCAATAGGATTATTTTTGTGACCACCAATAATAACAGTTCTTTGGTCAAAACCAGTGTAAGACTGAAATTTTATTAGCTCACCATCTTTGGTATTTTTATTTTTTGAAACCCAGTTGAGTGTGGATTTTTTTTTCGTACAATTTGCTTTGAGGTCAAATTTATAATTTTTTGTAGAATGGGCATATACATTTGACGTGAAGAAAATTGTTATTAATATTATAATTATTTTTTTCATTTTTTTCTTTCTTTATTTTAAATATTCTCTTTTTCTTGATAATTTAAATCGTCTATAAACTAAAATTAAAACTAGAAGCGTAAATACAGATCCAATTCTAAATTCAGTTCCTAAAATATAATCTGCAAATTCCTCAAAAACTCCAAGTCCCATGCCAGATAATGCAACGCCTGGCAAATTTCCAAGGCCTGCAATAATCACAATCATGAAAGATCTTACAGTGTAGGGCAATCCTACATAGGGATGTAAAGTAAATGTTATTGCTATTAAAGATCCAGCAACTCCACAAAGTGCTGCATTTATTCCAAATGTGGCAGCATAAACTTTTTCTGTATTAACTCCCATAATCTTTGCTGCTCTTGCATTTTGTGCTGTTGCTCTTATTGCCCTGCCTAATTTAGATTTTCTCATATAAATCACTAAGCCTATTGCAAATGCTATACTTACTATTGCAGCAAATATTTTTGCATTTGGAAGAGTTACCATCCCATCAAAAAACATTGTTGTGCCAAAATTAGACTGAGCAACTACTACATCAGAGCCAAAAATAAAGTTCATTAATTGCTGAGTTAAAATACTTATTCCAAATGTTGCTAAGATAGAAATAAATAAATCCCTATCTACAACTTTATTAATTACTAGTTTGTAAAGACCCCATCCAACAAAATACATAATTATTGGAGAAACAATTATTCCAAAACCTGGATGAATTCCTGCTTTATACATAAAGTATGCAATGTATCCACCAACTATTACTAATTCTCCTTGAGCAATATTAATTATGTTCATAACACCCCACTGGAGTGCCATTCCATAAGCAATCAACGCAAACAGAATTCCTAAAAGAATTCCATCTAGCGATGCTTGCACCATAAGTATTGGTGCTTGAAAAATTAATAAGTCCATAAAAAAAATGCCCCCGATTTATCGGGGGCAAATATAATTTATTTTTTATCTTTCAGACCACTTAGGAACTGGATGTACTAACTTAGCTGCTGCCCATTTTGTTGGAGCTACGACTTTGTTTTCACATTTATCCCCTTCACATCTTACTTGAAAAAGTACCATTGGCTTAGCAATGTTTTGACCTGCAGGACTAAATTTTATGTTTCCATAAAAAGTTTGCATATCAGTTTTTGATAAAGCATCTCTAACTTTATCCTTATCTAAAGAATTTGCTCTTTCAAAAGCATCCTTCCAAACTAATAAAGCCGCAGAAGATTCTGCTGCTTGGTAAGGAGGATTATATCCGAACTGAGCCTTAAATTCTTTGTCATACTTCATTCCATCTCCAAAGAATTTATCTTTGTAAGAAAGTGATTTATGCCATTGAGCTGCACATAATGCATACTCTGAATTTTTACCATGTTGTTTTGCTAGTTTAGACGCATCGCAGTGTGTCATCGCTAACATCTTAACATCAACTTTCATTTCGGCTATTTGTCTGATTGCAGTCAAAGCTCCTTTTGAGTGTCCTGATACAACTAATACATCTGGCTTAGTAGCTTTTACCTTAGCCAATGTTGCAGCCATATCATTTAACTCTTTTGGAAGTTTGTCATCTATAATTATCTTAGATCCAGTTCTTTTTGCTGCTTCTACAACACCAATTCTTACGTCTTGAGAAAAAGCATCTTGTTCAAATGCCATTGCAATTTTTACTGGATTACCACCATTTTTCTCAACTGCTAGATCAATAGCTACTTCTAAATATTGATTCGCTGCCGATAAAACTGCAAAAAGATATTTATATCCTTTTGTAAATAGTGATCTTGATGCACCATTTGCTTCAACCATAGGAATTTTATTTTCCTCAGTTACTGGCGCAATAGCTTTGGTTAGTCCTGAACTATAAGGTCCTAACATGTATTGTACACCATCTTGTTTAATCAATCTTTCTGCAAGTTGTGCTGCTCTTCCAGAATTTGACTCATCATCATAGTAAATAATGTCAAATTTGTAAGTTTTGCCACCAACTTTTATACCACCCATGCTGTTTATTCTTTCTACAGCAAAGTTGTATCCATTTTTTGTGTGTTCTCCGTTGGTAGAATATTTTCCTGTTAGAGAAACTGCTGCACCTAAAATTATTTTATCTCCAACTACTTTAGCTAAAGAAATACTTGAAGAAGATAAAACAAGTGCAATTGCAGAAATAAATGTGATTATAATGTTTTTTATTTTCATTTATTTCCCCTTTATTAATTAATTAATACTTTATTTAACTAAGAAATTAGTTTTAATGCAAGCAAGTGATAAAAATATATTGATTTAATATCTTTGTGTTATCGCAATTATAACTGCAATTATAACTAATACACACGCTGAAATTGAATTAATTACTTTTGGATTTGCTTTTATCCAAATAATTAATTTGTTCGCTAAAACTGCATATCCAATTAAAGAAACAAAATCCAAAATCATATATGTTAGAATTAAAATAAAAAATTGAGCAATATAATTAGAATTAAAATCAATAAATTGTGGAAATATTAATGGAAAAAACATCCATGCTTTTGGACTTGTTCCAGCAACTATAAAACCATCTTTAAAAAATGAAAATATACTTTTCCCTAATAAGCCTGTAGATTTTATTTCTTTTGGATTAGTTTTATAAATATCGTAAGCCAAATAAAGCAAATAAAGTATTCCTACCCATTTAATAACATTTAAAATATTTGGATTATCTGAAAAAAAAGAACCAATAACAAATATAACAAGTAATCCTTGTATAAAATTAGCACTTATGTCTCCCAAGGCTGTCCATATGCAATTATTAATTCCGTAATTCATTGAATATGAAATAATCACTATTCTTGGGGTTCCGGGAGTAATGAACAAAAAAAGTATAATCTGTAAAAAAAGAAAATATTCTAGAGGGAGCATCTATTGGAAGACAGTCCTAAAAAACCGGGAGCTAAAAATGGCTAAGTAGGACCATCTTAAATCCACTTTATCACAATGCTTTTGAAAACTCCATAATTCAATTTTAATGGTTTGCTGAATTTTAAGAAATTTTCTGACCAAATTGGGTCGGATTGTCTCTTATAGAAAAAACAAAAAAAATGACTATATATAAAATATGAAAATTATAACAATGTACACAGGCCCAATGTGTAATTTTTGCGATGCTGCAAAAAGACTATTTTCTAGAAATAGTTTAAAATATAAAGAAATAGATATTTCATCAAAAGATGGTCTAAGAGATGAAATGATAAAAAAAGCTAATGGAAGAAGAACTATACCGCAAATATTTTTCGACGAATATCACATAGGCGGGTATCAAGAACTAAGAGAATTAGAAAGAAAAGGCGAACTATTAAATAAAGTTAAATAATTTATTTTAAAAAAATTAACTTTTTGGCTTAAAAATTAAACATATACCGTTGTTACAGTATCTTTTTCCCGTAGGCTCTGGACCATCATCAAAAATATGCCCGTGATGTGCGCCGCAATTTTTACAGTGATATTCCGTTCTAGCATAACCTAGCAAATAATCTGTTTTAGTTTCAAACACTCCTGGCAACGCTTCTGAGAATGATGGCCAACCAGTTCCGCTATCAAACTTTGCACTTGATTCAAAAAGTTTTATTCCACAATTTGCGCAATGATAACTTCCTTCCCTTTTTTCATAGTTCAGCGAACTTGATCCAGGTCGTTCTGTGCCTTCCTCAAACATAATTTTTCTTTGCTCTGATGTTAAATTAATATTTATTTCTTTTGGCATTATTTATTCAATTGTTCTGATAGGGTTACCACTAACACAGGCCTCTAAATTTTCAATCATCTGGTTATAAAATATAGAATAATTTTCAGCTGTTACATAGCCAAGATGTGGAAGCAACAAAATATTTTGAACAAATCTCAATTTATGACCGGAAGGAAGCGGTTCTTTTTCATAGACATCTATACCTGCTCCAGCAATTACATTTGTAGATAAAGCTATAATTAAATCGTCTTCATTAACGATTGGACCTCTTGATGTATTAATTAAAAAAGCGGTTTTTTTCATCATGTCAAATTCCTTCAGTTTAATACAATCTTTGTATCTTTCGCCACCTTGAACATGTATTGAAATAAAATCAGAGCTTTTAATCAAATCTTCTTTGCTAGATGGTAAAACTTCTAGCTCTTTACATTTGTTTAAATCTAAATTTTCACTCCAAACCATCACCTGCATCCCAAAAGCTTTTCCTATTTTAGCAACCTGTGATCCCACTTTTCCAAGTCCAATGAGTCCTAATATTTTTCCTTTTATTTCAACACCAATCGTTGTTTGCCAATAGCCTTGGTACATATTTTCTGCCTCAATTTTGATGTTTCTAGCTAATCCTAAAATTAATGCCCACGTTAATTCACAGGTAGGATTTATATTTATATCAGTTCCCGATACTACTATTTTATTTTTTTTAGCAGCATCAAGATCTATAGCTTTGTTTCTCATTCCACTAGTAATTATAAATTTTAAATTTTTTAAACTATTAATTAAATTTTTTGTGATTTTAGTTCTTTCTCTCATTATTAATAATGCTTCAAAATCTCTTAATTTTTCTATAGCAATATCTTCATTTTCAAAAGGATGGTTAAAAATTTCTATATCGTATTTTCCATTAAGTTTTTTAATATCTATAAACTCTTGCGCAACATTCTGATAATCGTCTAATATTGCAACTTTAATCATTTGAAGTTTTTTTGTTTGAAAGAGTTATTCCAGCAATAATAAATACTGCGCCAAGAAAATGATAAAACATAAATTTTTCATCAAATATAATCATTGCCATGATGGCTCCAAAAATTGGCATTAGATGGAGAAATGCTCCAGCTCTATTAGCTCCAATTATACCAATACCTTTTATCCAAAAGAAGAATGATGCAAGACCTGGAAATAAAACTACGTATGTCAGCGTTAAATAAAATGGTTTTCCTAATTTGATTAAATTTCCCATGTTCATCTCTATAAAATAAATAGGTATTAAAAAAATTAATCCTGTAATTATTACTACTTGTAGCAAAGCTATTTGGGAAATTTTATATTTCTTTTTTTTTAAAAGTGATGAATAAAGTGCCCAGGAAAACATTGCAATTACCATTGTCAAATCCCCTTTATTAAAATCTAAATTTTTTATTAAATTAATATCAGCCTTGGTAATAATAAAAATAACACCAGTTAGTGAAAGAGCCACTCCTATGATTTGAAAAATATTTGTTTTTTCAATATTTAACATTGATGAAATAAAAATAATCCAAACTGGAATTGTAGATATCATTAATACTCCACTTATTACTTGTGTATAATATAAAGAATAATAAACAATAGAATTAAATATTGTAATACTTGTTATTCCCAAAATTATAAAAAAACCTAAATTGCTGAAAATATAATTTTTTTTATCAATCAGTTCCTTTATTGTAAAAGGCATTAAAATTAATCCTGCAAAAAACCATCTATAAAAATTTAATGAAAAAGGAGGAATTTCATAAATGCTTGCTGCTTTTCCAACTATAAAATTTCCTGACCAGAAAATAGTAGTTAAAATTAACAACAAATAGGCTAAATTATTTTTTTGTTTCACGGAATTAATTGAATCTTGAAGAGCTGTAAGGTTGTAAATCTAGATTAGTTTTCTCATTTGCAATCATTTTAGAAATTATCTTCCCAGATATGGCACCTAAAGTCCATCCCAAATGATGATGTCCAAAAGAATAGTAGACATTGTTGTAATTTTTTGAAGGTCCAATTACTGGTAAAAAATCTGGTAATGTTGGCCTGAAACCTAGCCACTCATCTGAATGCTCTGACAGTCCATCTAGCATATCTTTTGAATTTAAAATTAAGTTCTTTATTCTAGATTTTGATAAAGGATTATTTAGTCCGCCAAACTCTACTGTACCTACTACTCTTAAACCTTGTTCCATTGGAGTCATGCCAAAGCCTCTATTTTGATACACTATGGGCCTAGAAATTAAATGCCCGCAATTTTTAAAATGTATATGATAACCTCTTTCAGTATCTAATGGCACATTTTCATGAAGCTTGTCAGTTAATTTTTTAGAAAAAGCGCCACAACAAATAACTAATTTATCAAAAATAAATCTTTGATTTTCGCTACGTAATACTGGTTTATCTTCATCAAAATCCAAATCATTTATATTTAATTTTAAAAACTTTCCACCTTTGTTTAAAAATAAATCAAAAAGCTTTAATAATAATTTTTTAGGGTTTGTGGCGTGTCTTGCATAATTATAATAAACACCTCCATGATAAAATGGCTTAATGTTTGGTTCTAGATCATGAATTTCTTTTGGAGTTACTATTTGTTGTTCAACACCTATTTCTTTTCGCATATTAATTTCTAATTCTCGACTTTTAAGATTACTTTTGTCCCAAATGTACAATATGCCTTTTTTTTCAACCATTCCTTCAATATCGATGTCTTCAAAAAGTTCATCAAATGCAGGAAGTGCTATATCTAATATTTGATGCATATATTTTGCTGTATGCATCATTTTACTTTTTGAGCAATTAAATAAAAATTTTACAAACCAAGGTATCATTTTTGGAACATAGTTCCATTTTAAAGCTAGAGGTCCTCTTGAACTTAACAACATTGCTGGGACATCTAAAAGCACATCAGGTCTATTTAAAGAAACTGATGCATAAGGAGAGAAATGGCCAGCATTTCCATATGAAGCAGAATTTCCTGGTTCATCTCTATCAAACAAAGTTACTTCAAAACCTTTTTTTTGTAAAAAAAGAGCATTGCACACTCCTTGAATGCCAGCACCGATTATTCCAATTCTTTTTTTTTTATCCATTTAATATTGTTAATAGATAATTAATTTAAATTAATTTTTCCATCTATAAGATTAGCGCGGTTACAATTATGAGGTGTATATTTGAATTTTTATCTATTATTTATCTAAGAATACTAGGATCGTATCTCACACAACCCATTTCATCTAAAGTCGAAAAAAAGATCTGGTTAAGCTCTGCGGAATGTAAAATTTCACATTCTCTTAATTCTGTACTTTCGTTTACTAATTCTTTTGTTGATAATCCAGTTCCATATTCAACACCATAAGAGGCAGCAAGTGTGCTACCGGCTCTTGTGATATTACCAGTTTTTGCAACTGTTATGCTTGGACCCAAAAAAGAAGAATATTCAGCACAACCATTTAAAAGCACAGAAACAAATATAAATAAAATAATTTTTCTCATCTCCCTAAATTAGATAAATAAATATTATTTTGTAAAAAGACAATTAAAAAGTTAATTTAAGACCAATTTGGGCATAAATATTTAACTATTTATTATCACCTACAGGTTTATTTTCAGATTTCTTTTTTGCTTTTTTAATTAACTCTGTGTTTTTTAAATCTAAAGCAAGACAAGTAATATCGTCTCTTAATTTTTCTGCCCCCCAATTAAGTTCATTTGAAATAGTATCTACGATGTTTTTTGGCGTTATATTGTCTAGTCCATTTACAATTCTTTGAACACCCTCTGCTCCAAGTTCTTGACCATTTTTTAAATAACCCTCTGTCACTCCATCGGTATAAACTACAAATGTCTTATCTTTTAGATTGATAGTATTTGATTTAACCATTGATTCTGTGAAGTATTTAATAATACCTATAGGCGGTAATTCTGATTTAATAAATTCAAAATTTTTACTTCTGTCAAAAACCATAATGCTTTCGTGTCCAGCATTTACAAAGGTAACTTCTCCAGTTTCAATATTAAACTTACCAAATACTGCTGTAACAAACATTCCTTTAAATTTTGCTTCAACCAATTCATTATTTACTCCAAATACAACTTTTTCAAGAGGATAAGACAAATTAGAAAGAGTTCTAAATATTGAAGAAGCTTTTGCCATATACATACCAGCCTTAATTCCCTTTCCAGACACATCTGCTAATGTAAAAAAGTATTCACTTTTACCAACGCTAACTACGTCAAAATAATCTCCTGATACATCTCTTGCAGGAACGTTGCTCGCATAAATAAAATTTTCAAACCTTGAAATATCCGGAAAAAGGCTTTTTTGAACTTCTCCTGCTAATTCTCTTTCTTTTAATAATTTCGCTTCTTTTTGTAAATTAGCTAATGCAATTTTATTTTCTTCAACGAACCTAAAATAAAGTCCAGTTAAAAAAGTTATCGTAAGCATGAAAATAGGATAACTTATATCGATTAATTCAGATCTAAACAAAAATACGCTAAAACCAATTATAACTACAGATATAAAGCTTCCAAAAAATATTGATAAGCTAAATTTAGGTTTGATCCTTTGTGAAAAGAAAAATGTAACACAAGCAACTATAATTGAAAATAATAGCTCAAAAACATAAGTGTTTGGATTTCGAATAAGATAACTTTGATCTAAAATATTTTCTATAACATTGGCATGAACTTCAACTCCAGGAATTGTAACACCCAAAGGAGTTTTAACTAAGTCGAACAAACCTTGAGCTGATGCACCAATCAAAACATATTTATCTTTAAATTTTTTATCATCAAACTTTCCATCAAATACTGAACTAGCAGATATGTACTGACTTTTTTGTGATTCTTTATATCTTATCCAGATTATTCCATTTGGATCAGAAAAAATTCTATGTGGTCTAGAACTTATTCTTGTAATTCCAACTTCATTTAATTCAACGTATAAATTTTTTTGATTGCCTCCAACTCTAACCATTTCGAGTCCCATTGTGGGATATAATTTTTCATTAAAACGAACTATTAATGGTAGAGATCGAATAATACCGTCCGTTTGATCAAGAAAAGAAATTGAACCTAACCCTTTTGCACTTTTTTCTAACATTTCAAGAGAACCTATTGAGTAAGGAAAAGAATAAGTAAACTGTTTTGGATCGCCACCTTTTGAGAGAAATTTAGCTTTTGCAGATCTATCATAAGTTCCATGCGATGAAACATTGCTTCCTAGAACTGCAATAACCGATTTTGATTTTTCTAATCCTTCTCTAAACACTTCGTCATGACCTTTAATTTCTTGAAATTGAACAACATCGGTTGGTATCAAATTATAAGATTTAATAATTTCATCTGGAGATTGTTTATCTTTTTCAGTAAAAAAAACGTCAAATCCAATTGCTTTTGGTTCTGCAGCATGAACCTGATCTATAATTTTTGCAAAGACAGATCTGTTCCAAGGAAACTGGCCAAATTTACCTAGGCTTTTTTCATCAATATCAATGATTACTACATTAGAGTCCTGTTTTACTAATGGAAATATCTTTTGATACAAATCAAAACTTATAAAAGAAATTGATTTTATAAAGCTTGGGTTGGCAATTTTTAAGGCTATTAACAAAATTAATAGGACAAAAAAAATCAGATAGTTTGTATATTTTAATAATAAAGCACGCACATTAGGAATTTAACCAGAATATAATTAAAGTAAATAAAACTTGATTAAGTTTTTAGGGTTTATTTCTTACGTCTTCTCTTATTTTTTTT
>CACIKW010000005.1 GCA_902587315.1 uncultured Pelagibacteraceae bacterium | reverse complement strand
GGAATTATTTTTTCAATAAAAGCATCTTATTTTGGATTTAAAAAAGAAAATATTAAAAAAGCATCAATTTCAAAAAAAAATTATCGTTCTACTATTCTTGACAGAAATGGAAATATTGTAGCAAAAACTGTTAATACGATTAATGTAGGAATAGATCCAAAACTTGTAATAGACAAAAAAAAATTATTGATAAATTTGAAATTAATTTTTCCTAACAAAATTTTTAATAAAAAAATGTACGGAGAAAAATTTTTTTATGTAGAAAAACAAATAAGCCAGAAAAAACTAGAAAAAATTATGTTACTTGGTGATAAATCAATAAGAACCGAAGAAAAAATTTCTAGAATTTACCCGCACGGAGAACTTTATAGTCATATTGTTGGTCAAATTGATGATGCAAATAATGGCATATCTGGTATTGAAAAATATTTTGATTATGAGCTTCGTTCTTCAAAAAATCCAATACAATTAAGTGTTGATACTGATCTACAATATTTAATTAGAAATGAACTTGTTAATGCACAGGAAATTTTTCGAAACATTGGAAGCGCAGCAATTTTAATGAATGTAAATAACGGGGAAGTAATATCAATGATTTCTTTACCTGATTTTGATTTGAATCAAAGAAAAAAAATTAAAGATTTGAACTATATAAATAGAGCTACCAAGGGTGTATATGAGCTTGGATCAGTTTTTAAGACATTTACTTTCGCAGCCGGTCTAAATGAAGAAGTGATTGAACCTGAAACAAAGTTTAAAGATTTAGAAAAAAGTATTAGATGTGGAAAAAACATCATAGGAGAGTATGACAATAAAATTCCACCAAACTTAACTGCAGAGCAAATATTAATAAGATCAGGAAATATTGGATCGATTAGAATTGGACAAAAAATAGGAATAGAAAAGTTAAAATTTTTTTTAGAAAAAATTGGTATTTTAAACAAAATAAATTTTGACATTGAAGAGGTAGGAACACCTATAAAATTTAAATGGGGCAAATGTAAATTAGCAACAGTTTCTTATGGACATGGTATAACCACAACTCTTTTGCAACTAGCCAAAGGCTATTCAATTATTTCAAATGGAGGTTTTAAAATTAACCCAACTTTAATAAAAAATAATTCAAATAAAAATATCAAAAAAGAAAAGTTATTAAAAAAAGATGTTTCAAAAAAGGTAAATATTGCTTTAAGGAAAATAGTTTCATCCGAAGAAGGAACCGCTGGACTAGCAAATGTATTAGGATATGAAGTTGGTGGAAAAACTGGAACAGCTCAAAAATCATTTCAAGGAAAATATTCAAAAAATAAAATAAATACATTTGTTGCAATTTTTCCTGCATCAAAACCGAAGTTCGTTTTGCTTACATTGCTCGATGAGCCTAAAATTTCTAAAGATTATGTTTATAACTATAGAAATAAAAAAGGATCATATAAGGGAACACCTTTTAATACCGCCGGATGGACAACTGTAGAAATAGCAGGGAAAATAATTGAAAAAATTGGACCAATTTTAGCCACAAAATACTAGGATTTTGTTTTTAACGTTATGTTAATAGGAAGTATTTTTAAAAAAGTAGATAAAAAATTTAAATTTCATAAATTTTCAGAAATTAAGTTTGACAGTCAAGATTGCAAAAAAGGAGATATTTTTTTCGCAATTAGAGGAACAAAAAAAAATGGAAATGAATTTATAAAAGATGCGATCAATTATGGCGCCAAAACAATTGTTTCTGATCTAAAAAAAGAGGGATTTAAAAAAGATATATTATATTTAAATAGTAAAAATCCTAGGAAACTACTAGCAGAAACGGCTTCAAAAATTTATAAAAAAAAACCAATAAAATTAATTGCAATAACAGGAACCAATGGAAAATCTTCTGTAGCCAATTTTTTTATTCAAATATTAAATAAATGCAACAAGTCTGCTGCTTCAATTGGCACATTAGGAATAAATTCAAGCAAGACAAACATACCTTTAAACAACACCACTTTGGATCCATTAAGTTTAAATCAGATATTGGAAAATCTAACAAAAAAAAAAATAAAAAATGTAATTTTAGAGGCTTCTAGCCATGGTTTAAAACAACATAGACTTGATGGAATAAAATTTGATATTGGATTATTTACCAATTTTTCAAGAGATCATTTAGATTATCATAAATCATTTAAAGATTATTTTAATTCAAAAATGATTTTATTTAATAAATTAATGAAAAGAAATTCAAAGGTAATCTACGATAATGATATTTATGAATCAAAAAAAATAGAGAATATTTTAAAGAAAAAAAAACTGAAGCATTATACTTTAGGCAAAGGTAAATCTGATCTAAAAATAATTGATCATAAATTATTAGGTGAAAAGCAAAAAATAATATTTAAATTTAATAATAAAAATTATAGTTTCGAAAGTAAACTTATTGGAGAAATACAAATTAAGAATTTGTTAATGGCAATACTTGCCGCGAGTCAAATTTTGCCCATGAATAGTATTATCAAATCATTAAATAAAATTAGCCCAGTAAATGGTAGATTAGAAAAAATTGGAAAAATAAGAAACAATTCTTTAGTTATACTTGATTTTGCTCACACACCTGAAGCACTAAAAATATGTTTAAAAAATATTAAAAATCAATTTAAATTAAGAAAAATATCTATAGTTTTTGGATGTGGAGGCCAAAGAGACAAGCCCAAAAGACAAATCATGGGAATGATTGCAAATCAATTATCAGATAAAATTTATTTAACCGATGATAATCCAAGAGGAGAAAATCCAAAAAAAATTAGATCTCAGATAAAACAAAAAATTTATAAAAATAAAGTCATTGAAATTGCTTCAAGGTCAAAGGCAATAAAAAAAGCAATACAAGATCTTGATTCAGAAAGTATACTTGTGGTCGCAGGCAAAGGACATGAAAATTATCAAGAATATTTAACTAAAAAGTTTTTTTCAGATAAAATTAATATTCTTAAAAATATCAAACAAAAAAATAAAAAATTATCCAAAGACTGGAAAGTAAATGTATTAAAAGAAAAACTAAATAAAATTAAATTAAATAAAGTAAAAAAAATAAATAACGCCTCAATAAATTCGAAAAAAATCAAAAAAAATGATATTTTTTTTGCCATAAAAGGAAAAAACACTGATGGAAATAAATTTGCAAATGAAGCAATTAAAAATGGTGCTGCTTTTTCAATAATTGATAAAAATTATGGATTTAAAAATAAAAAGAAAATTAAGGTAAAAAATGCCCTTAAAGTTTTATCCGAACTTGGAAGTGCATTTAGAAAAACTTCCAATATTCATTCTATTTCTATAACTGGAAGTAGTGGCAAAACTTCTTTAAAGGAGCTATTAGGACAATCTTTGAGTAGCTTATGTTCCACATATTACTCAAAAAAATCATATAATAACAAATTCGGAGTCCCAATCAGCTTGTTTAATATAAATAAAAAAAATGTTTTTGGAATTTTTGAGGCCGGAATGAATAGAAAAGGAGAGATAGATAAGTTAACAAAATTAATAAAACCAGATATAGGAATAATCACAAACATTTCATACGCACACATAAAAAATTTTAAAAATTTATCAGAAATTGCATCAGCAAAATCCGAGATAATAAAAAATATTAATAAAGGAGGTACAATTATTTTAAACAAAGAAGATAAGTACTTTAATTTTTTTAAAAAAAAATCATTAATAAATAATTTAAATATCATAACATTCGCTGATAAGATTAATGCCGATGTTATGCATCTTAAGACAATAAGAAAAAAATCTAAGTGTATTCTATTTATAAAAGTAAAAAATAAAACTAAAAAATTTATAATACGAGATGATGTCCTTCCTTATTTAAATAATATTTTAGCCACGGTAGCAGTAATTTCAATTTATTTTGATATTCAAAAAATAAACAAAAATATATTTTATAATTTTTCAGTACCTACAGGAAGAGGAGATTTTATAAAACTAAAATTAAAAAATAAAAAAATAAGTATTATAGATGAAAGTTATAATTCAAATCCTTTGTCGTTAAAATTTGCTATTAACAAATTTAATTTCATAAATATAAAAAATAAAAACAAAAATATTCTACTTGGCGATATGCTTGAATTAGGTAAATATGCTAAAAAACTTCATAGAGAGGCCGCAAAAGATATTAATAAATCTAATATTAATAAGGTTTTTGTATATGGAAAATTTATAAAAGAGACTTTTAACAAAATTACAACACAAAAAAAAGGGAAAATATTAAAAAACAGAAATGAAATATTAGATTTAATAAAAAAAGATTTGAATAATAAAGATTATTTGATGATAAAAGGATCGAATGCAACAGGTTTAAATAATATAGTCTCAAAAATTAAATTAGGACAGCAAAATGCTTTATAGCCTATTAACAAATTTAGTTGAAAATTATTCTTTTCTTAATATTTTTAAATATTTAACTGTGAGAACTGGACTAGCTATGTTCACTTCATTGTTTGTAGTATTTCTTATCGGGACACCTTTTATAAATTTTTTTACATCTAATAAAATTCATGATCCAATTAGAAACGATGGTCCATCAGAACATATAATAAAAAAAATAGGAACACCAACAATGGGCGGATTATTGATTCTTACAGGTTTATTTTCAGGCATATTATTATGGGGCGACTTATCAAATCCGTATATTTGGTTTTTAATTTTTGTTGTTGGATCATTTGGTGTTTTGGGTGCATTTGATGATTATAAAAAAATTAAAAATAATAACTCAATTGGAATATCATCAAAAATAAAATTATTAATCCAATTAGTATTATCTTTTATTGCAATTATGTTTTTAACTTTTTATTCAGAGTCACCAGAAATAAATAATTTATATTTTCCATTTTTTAAGAACTTGGTATTAAATTTAGGTTTATTTTATATTCCTTTTTACATGTTTGTAATTGTAGGCTCTTCAAATGCTGTTAATTTAACTGACGGATTAGACGGACTAGCGACTGTGCCGGTAATACTTGTTGCATCCTGTTTTGCATTTATTAGTTACGTAACTGGAAATATAGTTTTTTCAGATTATCTACACATACCATATATTGAAGGAGTTGGTGAAGTTGCAGTTTTCTGTGGATCCATAATCGGCGCGTGCTTAGGCTTTTTATGGTTTAACGCACCACCTGCAAAAATTTTTATGGGAGACACGGGGTCTTTATCTCTAGGAGGATCTTTGGGTGCAGTAAGCATTGTTACCAAGCATGAAATAGTTCTTGCAATCACCGGAGGATTATTTGTGCTTGAGGCAATATCCGTGATAGTACAGGTAGTTTCATTTAAGTTAACTGGCAAAAGAATTTTTATGATGGCGCCCATACACCATCATTTTGAAAAAAAAGGATGGCCCGAGTCAACAGTCGTTATAAGGTTTTGGATTATCTCAATCATACTTGCCATGATAGGTTTGGCCACACTTAAATTGAGATAATGCTTAATTTTAAGGACAAGTTAAAGAGTAAAAAAATATTAATTTATGGATTTGGCAAGACAGGCAAATCATGTTTTAATTTTTTAAAAAAAAATAACCAGATTAAGATTTATGACGATAATCACAAAATCATACCCAAGAATATTAAAAATAATTATTTTATAAAAATTAACAATATTAAAAAAGATTTTTATGAATACATAGTTATTAGTCCAGGCATAGATATTAACAAATGTAAACTAAAATTTTTTCTTTTAAAAAACAAAAACAAAATAATTACTGATTTAGATTTATTTTACTTTCAGAATATTAATAATACAAAAATAACAATAACAGGAACAAATGGAAAATCCACAACTTCAAAACTTTTATATACAATTATAAAAAAACATAAAAAAAATGTAAAATTAATTGGAAATATAGGCAAACCTGTTCTTGATCAAAATGCAAAAAATTCTAAAACAATTTTTGTCATAGAAGCATCATCATACCAGATTGAATATAGTAAGTACTATAAAACTGATTATTCAATGATTTTAAATATTAGCCCCGATCATCTAGAAAGACATCAAACAATGAAAAATTATGTCAATGCTAAATTTAAATTAGTAAAAAACCAGAAAGATAATGGATATGCATATATTGCCAAAAATAATATCTATTTAAAAAGAATATCGAAAAATACAAAATTAAAATCAAAAATAATTTTAGTGGATTTCAGAAATATTGAAAATATAAAAAGTAATATTCTAAATCCATACTTTAAAAATATTAACAATTTACAAAATCTATCTTTTATTTTTGAAATATCAAAAAAACTTGGACTTAAAAAAAAAAAAATTATTGAATCTTTAAATTCATTTCATGGTTTGAAATTTAGACAACAGATAATTTACAAAAATAAAAATTTATTAATTATTAACGATTCAAAATCAACTAGTTTTTCATCGAGTGTTAATCTCCTAAAATCTAATAATAATATTTATTGGATTGTTGGTGGATTGTATAAAAAAGGTGACAACTTCAATTTAAATAAAAAATATTTTAAATTTTTAAAAGTTTACATTTATGGTAAAAACAAAAATTATTTTGTTAGACAATTAAATAATAAACTAAAATATAAAGTATTTGCAAACATAAAAGAATCTTTAAAAGAAATTATTAAAGATATTCGATCTGATAAACATAATGAAAAGAAAAGAGAAGTATTGTTTAGCCCTTCAGCAGCTTCATTTGATTCTTTTAAAAATTTTGAAGAAAGAGGAATGTATTTTAATTATTTAATAAAAAAATTAAAATTCATTAAAAGTATAAATGCAAAATAGAGAAGACCATTTTAATTATTTTTATGGCTGGTGGAAAAACATTGATAAATCTATTTTGCTTATTGTATTAAGTCTTTTTTTCTTAGGTTTATTTTTTTCATTGGTTTCGACGTCTCTAATTGCATCAGACAAATTACAAACAAATAGTTATTACTTTTTCATAAAACATTTTATTTTTGTTATAATTGGACTTTCTTTTCTTTTTAGTTTTTCTATTTTCAATCAAAACCAACTTTATAATTTATCAAGAATTTTATTTTTAATTTTCTTTTTATTGTTAGTTTTAGTACCTTTTATAGGAGTTGAAGTAAAAGGTTCAAAAAGATGGATTGACATTTTTTTTCTACC
This sequence comes from uncultured Pelagibacteraceae bacterium, assembly GCA_902587315.1. Classification (GTDB taxonomy): domain Bacteria; phylum Pseudomonadota; class Alphaproteobacteria; order Pelagibacterales; family Pelagibacteraceae; genus Pelagibacter. Next base: position 43,680 of record CACIKW010000005.1, on the reverse strand, counting down.
CAGGCTTCAACCAATAGAGTTATTAAAACCTTTTCTTATAGTTATAATTGCTTTAGTATTAAATCTTGGAACAAATAAAAATAAGTATTTAAATTATTTTTTAAGTTTATTAGTTATATCTCCCACAGTGTTATTATTATTAATACAGCCTGACCTTGGACAGTCAATTTTAGTTTTGCTAACATGGTTAATTTTAATATTTATTTCAGGAATTAATTTATTTATTTTTTTTTCCTTTTTTTTTATTTTAATTGGATCTACTTCCTATTTGATTTTTTTTATTCCTAAATTTGAGTATATAAAAACAAGGATATTCTCCTTTCTAGACCCATCCAGTGGAAACAACTATCAATCAGAAAAGGCCTCAGAAGCAATTATTGGAGGAGGATTTTTCGGCAAAGGGGTTGGCGAAGGCACTCTTAATAATAGAATTCCCGAAGCCCATAATGATTATATAGTATCCGTGATATCCGAAGAGTTTGGAATTATTATTGTTATTGCAATAATATTAGTTTTCATTTTTTTTGCTTTTCAAGTAATAAAGAAAATTTCTTTGGAAAAAGATAATAAAACTAGACTTATTCTTATGGGATTGATTTCTATATTAATATTACAAACATTTGTACACATAGGAGTTAATATTAGAATTCTTCCAACCACAGGAATGACGCTACCATTTTTAAGCTATGGTGGCTCATCAATAATAAGTAATGCTATTTTATCAGGAATAATATTAAATTTAACGAGAAGAAAAGTTTAAAATTGTGAAAAAAATATTGATTTCAACGGGTGGATCTGGCGGACATGTTATTCCTGCAATTATATTTTATGATCATCTAAATTCTAATTATGATGTTCAAATTGTATCAGATTACAGAGGATCAAAATTTATAGATAATAAACTCTACAAATATAAAGTCATTGATTCACCTAGAATTTCAAAAAATATAATTTTTGCACCTTTCTTTATAATATCATTTTTTATTTCATTCTTTAAAGCTTTAGTTTTTTTAAAAAGAAACAAAATACATCATTTAATTAGTACAGGAGGGTATATGTCATTACCTTTTTGTATTGCCGCAAAAATATTGAATATAAATTTATTTTTATTTGAGCCAAATATGGTTATAGGCAGATCAAATAGATTGATGACTAGATTTTCTAAAAAAGTTTTTTGTTATTTTGAGAATATAGTCAATTTCCCTGCAAAATATAAACATAAAATTGTTACTATTGAACGTTTATTAAGAAAAGAAATTTACGAAGCTAAAAGAAATTTTAATAAAACATCATCTATATTTAGAATTCTTATAATTGGAGGAAGCCAGGGAGCATCTTTTTTTGACAATAAAATTAAAGAAGTAATCAATAAATTTTCAAAAAATAATAATATAAAAATATTACAACAAGTATCTAATGAAAAAGATAAAGTTGAAATTATGAAAACTTATGATTCATTAAAAATAAATTATGAATTATTTCTTTTTGATAAAAAATTATATGAAAAAATGCAGGATATAGATCTTGCAATAACAAGATGTGGAGCCTCAGCCTTATCTGATCTTGCGTATTTTAATATTCCCTTTATTGCAATACCTTTTCCGCATGCAAAGGATAACCATCAATACTACAATGCAAAGTATTTTTCAGATTTAAATTGCTGCTGGTTATTGGAACAAAATAAAGTTCATACAAATAAAATTTTAGATCTATTATTAAGTATAATTAATGATAGAAATGAATACTTTAAAAAGAAAAAAAATATTGAAAAAATTAGCTCACAGAATAATTGGAATACAATAAATCAAAAATTGATTAATACGATAAATGAATATTAAATTAGCCAAAGAAGAAATTATCCATTTCGTAGGAATTGGTGGAATTGGAATGAGCGGTTTAGCTCAAATAATGAAAAGTTTGGGGTTTAGAATTCAAGGAAGTGACATAGTAGAAAATAAAAACATTGAACGTCTAAAAAAAAAAAAAATTAAGATTTTTATAGGCCAAAAAAAAAAAAATATTAAAAATTCTACAATTTTAGTTATTTCTTCTGCAATAAAAAAAAATAATTCAGAATACAAGGAGGCAAAAAGAAGAAAAATTCCAATTTACAAAAGGGGAGAAGTACTTGGGCATATAGTTTCCTTAATGAAAAATGTTGTAGTTGCAGGTTCACATGGAAAAACTACTACAACGTCATTAGTATCTAGTATTTTTTCACAAGCAAAACTTGACCCAACTATAATAAATGGTGGTGTTTTAAATTCATTTGGAAGTTCTGCTAAACTAGGAAAAAGCAATTGGTGTATTTTAGAATCCGATGAATCTGATGGTAGTTTTTTACAAGTTCCACCTACATACTCAATTGTTACGAATATAGATTTGGAGCATATGGATTATTATAAAAGTATAAATAATCTAAAAAATAAATTTATTTCATTCGTAGATAACACACCATCATTTGGAAAATCATTTGTATGTATTGATGACAAAAATATTAAAAGCATTATAAAAAATTTAAGTAATAATAATTTTTATACTTATGGTATTGATAAAAATTCTAATTATAGGATAATTAATATCAGACAACAAATTAAGTTTTCTGCTTTTGATTTAAAAATAAATTTACAAGGAAAAAAAACTAAAATAATTAAAAATATAAAAATCCCAATTATAGGAATTCATAATATTAAAAATGCTACCGCAGCTTTAGCTGTAGCGAGCAGTATAGGAATATCAGAAAAAATTATTAAAAAAGGCCTATACAATTTTCAGGGAGTGCAAAGAAGATTTAATCAGTTATTTAAATTTCGAAAAGCAATATTCTTTGACGATTATGCTCATCACCCAACTGAAATAAAAGAAGTTTTAAATGGAGTAAAGGAAGTATACAAAAATTGGGAAATTATATGTGTATTTCAACCTCATAGAATTTCTAGAATAAAGAATTTAAAAAAAGAATTTACAATGGTATTCAAAAAAGCCGACACAGTCATACTATGTCCAATTTATAAAGCTGGAGAAAATATTTCCCTTGGATTCTCATATTCAAAATTTGCAAACGATTTAATGAACAAATCCAAGGTAAGACTAATATTTGTAAAAGATCAACATCAACTAGCAAAGTACACCAAACAAAATATTTATGGAAAAAAAATAGTAATAGGCATGGGCGCAGGATCGATCTCTAATTGGATGAGAAATTTAAAAAAATTTTTATAATGAATTTAAAAGATTTAGAGAACTTTTCTAATAACGCATCAGGGAAAGTATTATTTGATTATAATCTAAACAAATCTAATTGGTTTAATATAGGCGGGAAAACAAAGGTTTTTTTTAAGCCAGAAAAATTAAACGAACTAGTTGATTTTTTAAAGTTATTTAATAATAGAGGAAAAATATTTGTTTTAGGAGCAGGATCAAACATCTTATTTAAAGATGATATTTTTGATGGAGTAGTAATTAAATTAGGTAAGAATTTTTCCAATCTATCGATTTTAAATAAAGAAATAATCATAGCTGGAAGTGGGGCACAAGATAAAACGCTTTCTAAATTTGCAAGCGAAAATAGTTTGAGTGGTTTTGAATTCTTGAGCTGCATTCCTGGAACAGTTGGAGGAGGAATCAGAATGAATTCAGGTTGCTTTAATAGAGAATTTAAAGACATTATTCTGTCAGTACAAGCAGTGGATACTTCTGGTAATGTTATTACAGTTTCTAGAGATAAAATTAATTTTAGTTATAGAAAATGTGATTTAAATAATAATTTAATTTTTTTAAGCGCATCATTAAAAGGAAAAAAAGAAGATAAAAAAAAAATTGAAAAAGAAATGATACTTTTAAAATCAAAAAAAGATAAAACTCAGCCAACAAAAATAAAGACTGGCGGAAGTACTTTTAAAAATCCAATTGATCAAACAAATAAAAAAGTTTGGGAGCTTATAAAATCATCTGTTCCATTAGATACACGATTTGGAGATGCAATAATTTCTGAAAAACATTGTAATTTTTTTATAAACAAAGATAAGGCTTCATGTAGTGATATGAAAAAACTTATAAACTTTGTCCAGAAGAAGGTATTTGATACTACCGGGATAAGACTTAGTTTAGAAATTATATTGGTAGAATAAATGAAAAAAAAGATATTAATTCTCGCAGGTGGATTTTCAAAAGAAAGAGATATTAGTCTTATAACTTCAAAAAGTGTTCAAAAATCATTAAACGAAAGTGGAAAATACAAAACAAGAGTTACCGAACCAGATGGAGACTTAATAAAAAAAATTAGAAAATTTAAACCCGATGTTGTATTCAATGCTCTTCATGGCCGATATGGAGAAGATGGATATATCCAATCTATATTGGAAAATGAAAAAGTAAAATACACTCACTCGGGTGTTCTTTCCTCGTTTTATGCAATAGACAAAGAAATTTCAAAGAAGATTTTTATTAAAAACAACATTTTAACACCAAGATATATTAAATTTAATTTTAAAAAAAAATTTAATAAATTTTTTTTTTTAAAACATTTGAAAAAAAAAATTGGTTTTCCCGTCGTAATTAAGCCTTTAAATGAAGGATCCAGTGTTAATGTTTTTATTTGTAATTCATCAAATATACTAAAAAAAATGAAAAGACTTGTTAATTATAGAGAAATATTAATTGAAAAATATATTCCAGGTAGAGAAATTCAGGCCGCGATTATGGGAAATAATAAACTAGGAGCAATCGAATTAATACCCAAGAGAAAATTTTATGATTATGAAGCAAAATATAATCCAAAAGCTAATACGAAACACATAATTCCGGTAAATTTAAGTGATAGAAATTATAAAAAAATTATGAGTATAGCTTTAAAGGCACATAAAGTTTTGGGATGCAGAGGGGTTACAAGGTCTGATTTTAGATTTTATAATAATAAATTTTATCTCTTAGAATTAAACACTCAACCAGGTATGACTTCTCTATCACTGGTTCCAGAAATAGCAAAATATAAAAAAATAAATTTCATAGATTTAATAGAATGGATTATTGATGATGCCTCAATCAATAGGTAGAAAATATAATATTTTCTTTTATATTTTTATATTTATTTTTTTATCAACAATAAATAACATTTCGTGGAACAATAAATTAGACTCTATCTTAAAAATTAAGAAAGTCGAAGTCACTGGTTTAGATAATGATTTAAATCAAAAAATTAAAAAAAAATTTGATTATTTGATTGGTAAAAATATATTTTATATCAGTCAAAATCAAATAAAAAAAATATTAAACAATATTAACTATATTGAAAATTACAAAGTATCAAAATTTTTTCCATCAAAAGTGAAAGTGGATCTATATAGGACAAAAATATTAGCAGCAACTTACAAAAATAATAAAAAAATATACATAGGTTCAAATAAAAAATTTATAGACTTTAATGGAAAAAAATTAGAAAGAAATTATCCAATAATTTTTGGGAACTTTCCAATTGATGAATTTTTTAATTTAATGAATTTTATTGAAAAATCAAATTTTGATATAGAAGAAATTAAGGAATATTATTATTTTCCAAGTAAAAGATGGGATGTTAAATTGAATAATGAGGTTATCGCTAAACTTCCCAATGAAAATATTAGCAACTCCATAGATTTACTTAGCAAAATTATAAAAGAAAATATTAGCAAAGATAATAAAGTAATTGATCTAAGAGTGCCAAATCAGATAATTTTTTCAAATGAGTAAGGAAAAATTTGAAACAATTTTAGATTATGGAGCATCAAAATTAAGAATAGGAACATTCGATAATGATTATAAAAAAAACAAATTTTTTTTAAATGAAGAAAGAATAAATAATTTAGAAAATTATAGTGATAAAATTAATAAAATAATTAAAATCCTTGAAAGAAAAATAAATACTCACTTAAACAATATAAATGTTATGATTGATACATCGGAATTTTTTTGTATTGATATAGGACTAAAAAAAAATTTTGATAACAGGCTAGTTAAATCAAAAGATATTAAACATTTATTAAACACTATAAATTCATTAATTAAACAAAATTATTCAAATTATAAAATTGTACATTTCATTATTACAAAAATAATTATTGATAAAAAAGAATTTGATTATTTTCCTGAAAATGATTTAAATTGTGATGAATTTATTATTGAAGCTAAATTTATTTGTTTAACTAACATTTTTTTTGATAAATTAACAAATACATTTAAAAAACAATTTCTTACCATAAAGAAAATTTTTTGTACAAGCTATATAAAATCATATTATTTTAAAGATTTTTTTGAAAATTATGATAAGAAATTTTTTTTAGATATTGGATATGATAAAAGTTCTTTGACAATTTATAAAAAAAATAATTTTAAATTTATTAAATATTTAGATCTTGGAGGAAACCATATAACAAAAGATATCTCGAAAGTATTTAAGATTTCAATTATAGAAGCCGAAAAAATAAAAAAAAAACTTAGTAATTTAGGCATAACTTTTTCCAATAAAATAGATGAAAATTATAATATTAATGACATTAATTTATTAAAAGAATTGTCAGAAAAAAATATACAAATTAACTTACTGATGAAAGTTATTTTTGCAAGAATTGATGAAATATTTGATTTAATATTTAAAGATTTTGATTATTCGTATTTTTTTAAAAACGATAAAAAATCTATTTTAATTTTTATTGGAGAAGGATCAAAAATATTAAATAAAAATTCAATAACACTTAATGAAAAATTTGATTATTTTGATGAAATAAATTTTTTTGAAGAAAATACAACTCTTGTTTGTGATTCTGGTTATAAATTTATTCAAATGAAGAATCCTAATGAAATAAGTTTAGTTCCAAAAAAATCAGATAAATATGGTTTTTTTGAAAAAATGTTCAATTTATTTAAATAAAAATCGTATTTTATTGTAACATTTCTTGTTTTTTATTTCTTATACGCAATCCTTATAAATTCATTATGTCGATCTTAAGCCAAAAAACATTAAATAACCCATTTTCATTTAAAGGCGTGGGTCTGCATAACGGGAAAGTTTCGAATGTGAATGTTCTGCCTTCTACACCGAATGCTGGTATAACCCTGAAAAGAACAGATATAGACAAAAATAATATAATTGTTCCAAGCATGTTTAATGTTTCCGAAGCAAATTTCTGCACCACTGTGAGTAATGAATATGGTGTAAAGGTATCAACAATAGAACATCTTATGGCGGCTTTGTTTATTAAAGGAATAGATAACGCAATTATAGAAATTAATGGAGATGAGGTTCCTATACTAGACGGCTCTTCTATAGAATTTATAAAAAAAATTGAAAAAGCAGGAATAAAAGAAACCAATGCACCAATTAAAATTATAAAAATAAATAAATTAGTGGAAATAAAAGATGGTTCTAAAAAAATGTCAATTTTACCCAGTAAAATTAATTTAGAATTAGATTTTGAAATTAATTTTAATAATCCTTTAATTAACAAACAGAGAAACAAAATTAATGTTTACGAAGATGATTTAAGCGAAATTATAAATTCAAGAACATTCTGTTTATTTGAAGATGTGGAAAAACTGAAAAAGATGAATCTTGCGCAAGGAGGAAGTTTAGATAATGCAATTGTGGTAAAAGGAAATAAAGTTTTAAACGATGGCGGATTAAGAAACAAAAAAGAATTTGTAAATCATAAAATATTAGATTGTTTGGGAGATTTATTTTTAACAGGTTATAAAATAATAGGAAAAATTAAAAGTGTACAAGGTGGTCACAAATTAACAAATCAGCTATTAAGAAAAGTATTTTCAAACAAAGAAAACTATTCATTAATTGAGATAAAAGATAATAAGGTTCCAAATGAACTTATTAAAACTCAATTTCTTAAATCTATAGCCTAAATTAGCAATATAAATAATTGGGTATTCTATAAAATTCTGCTAAAAATAATTTATGTCAAATTTTTCTAGGGTTTTTTGTTTTATATTTATATTAATACTATCTCAGTGTACATCCAGCAAAGAATTGAAAAAAGAGATTGTAGAAAAAGATCTAGAAAAACAAATGGTTGAAATTTACAAAGAAGGTATAAAAAGCTTAGAAGAGGGAGACAATTTATATGCAGCAAAAAAATTTAATGAAGCCGAAGCTATTTATCCCCAATCAATTTGGGCATCAAAAGCTATACTTATGTCTGCATACGCTTATTATGAATTAAACTTTTTAACTTCAGCAATTGAAGAATTAGATAGATTCATACTTAAATATCCCAAACACAAAAACTTATCTTATGCACATTTTTTAAGAGCAATTTGTTATTTTGAATCTGTTGTAGATGAAAAAAAAGATTTAGAACCTTTAGTAAAATCAAAAAAAGAATTTAATTTTATTATAGAAAATTACCCCGATACAGATTTTGCTATGGACGCAAAGTACAAACTAGAATTAATTAATAATATATTGGCTGCAAAAGAAATGTATATTGGAAGATATTATCTCGGTAAAGAAAAATGGGTTGCTGCAATAAATAGGTTTAAAAAAGTTGTAAAATATTATGATACGACCGTTTACACACCGGAGGCATTACATAGATTGGTAGAAGTGTACTATAGATTAGGAATAATTGACGAGTCAAAAAAATATGCAAGTGTTTTGGGATACAATTACCTATCAGATCGATGGTATAAAGAAACTTATAAAATATATAATAAAAATTATTCAGATCCAATGTTGAAAATTAAAAAGAACAAAAAAAACTTGATAGAAAAGTTTAAGTCGTTGTTCTGATTATGGAAAAACTTGAAATTAAAAAAAAATATCTAATTAAAATAAAAGAATTAAATAAACATAATTTACATTACTATCAAGAAAGCAAACCTTTAATATCTGATGGTGAATATGATAAATTGAAGAATGATATAATTGAATTAGAAAAAAAATATAGTTATTTAAGGGCAAATTTATCTCCATCCAGCATAGTTGGATTTAGACCTTCAAAAAGTTTCTCTAAGGCAAAACATAGAGAAAGAATGTTATCTTTATCTAATGCATTTAACAAAGATGATTTAGATAATTTTGAGAAAAAAATATTTAATTATTTAAATATTAAAAAAAAAACAATATTAGAATATAGCGTCGAACCAAAAATAGATGGTATATCTGCATCATTAACTTACAAAAATGGTAATTTAATATCTGGTTTATCAAGAGGAGATGGTACCGAAGGCGAGTTAATTACTGAAAATCTAAAAACGATTAATGACATTCCAAAAATTATAAAATCAGAAAATTTCCCAAATGATATTGATATTAGAGGAGAAGTTTTTATTGAAAATAAAGATTTTGAAAAAATAAAAACAAATTTTGCCAATCCAAGAAACGCCGCCTCGGGAACATTAAGACAGAAAAATTCAGATGAAACAAAAAAAATACCGCTTAGATTTATTGCTTATTCGTTTGGCTATTGTAAAAATATAAAAATTTCTAAACAGTCTGAATTATTAATTTCTTTAAAAAAATGGGGATTTAAAACAAGTAAATTCAATAAAGTTATATCTGGCATACCAGATTTAATTAAAAATCATAAAGAATTCGAAAATAAAAGATTTGAAATAGATTATGATGTTGACGGCCTGGTATATAAATTAAATGACATTGAATTACAAAAACGATTAGGATTTGTAACTAATGCTCCAAGATGGGCTGTAGCTCACAAATTTTCTGCAAAAAGTTCAATTTCAAAAATTTTGAATATTGAAATTCAAGTTGGCAGAACAGGAGCCCTGACTCCAGTTGCAAAAATAAAACCAGTAAACATTGGAGGAGTTGTTGTTTCGAATGCAACTTTGCATAATGAAGATGAAATTAATAGAAAAGATATAAGAATTGGGGATACAGTGGAAATAGAAAGAGCTGGAGATGTTATTCCACATGTCATATCTGTTGATTTAAAAAAAAGAAAAAAAGGGTCTAGAAAATTTATTTTCCCTAAAATATGTCCATCTTGTAAATCTAAAGTTATAAAAGAATATAATTTTCAAACAAAAAAATATGATGCTGTAAAAAGATGTCCAACCGAAGGGTATGAGTGTGAAAAAATTGCAATAGAAAAAATAAAACATTTTATTTCCAAGGATGCGTTAAATATTGATGGATTTGGAAAAAAAGTTGTTGAAAAATTTTGGGATTTAAAACTGATAAGATTGCCACAAGATTTATTTAAATTAGATTATAATAAAATTGAAAAATTAGAAGGATGGGGGAAACTATCTGTTTCTAATTTAAAACATGCGATAAACAAATCAACGAAATTAACATTGGATAAATTAATCTTCTCCTTAGGCATAAGACATATTGGAGAAAAAAATGCAAAATTAATTTCTCAACATATAGGAAATTTTGATAATTTAACTAATATATCCTCTGAATACGATTTTAATTCTTTTTTAAATACAGACGGAATCGGAGAAACTCAGATCAAGTCTCTTGAAAAGTTTTTTTCTAATACAACTAATTTAAATGTAATAAAAGAACTAAAAAATTATATTGGTATAATTGAATCAGATACAAAATTTAGTGGAAAATTTAAAGATAAAACATTTATGTTTACAGGAAAGCTTAATGGCATGAGTAGAGCCGAAGCAAAATCAATAATAGAAAAAAATTCTGGAAAAATATTAAGTACAATAAGCAATAAACTTGACCATCTAATAATAGGTGAAAAACCCACAAATAAAAAAGTTAATTTAGCAAAAGAACTTAATATTAATATAATTAGCCAAAAAGAATGGAAAAAAATGCTAGATTAAGTTTTTTAGCCAAACTTTTTCCTTTTTATTTAAATATTTAGAAATTTTAAAATATGTTTGTAAATGGTAATCTGACAAATATTTTTTTTCTTTATCATCAAGAAGATGATAATTTATTAAATCACTGTCAATTGGTGCAAAAGTTAAATTTTTAAAATAAAGTTTATTTTTTGATTTTTCCACATAGACTAAATTTTCGATTCTAATTCCAAACTTACCTTCTTTATAGTAACCAGGCTCATTACTAAGAATCATGCCTTTTTTTAATTTTACATTATTGTATTTTGATATAGCTTGAGGACCTTCATGAACATTTAAAAAAAAACCAACTCCATGACCGGTTCCATGACCATAATCTAAATTAATTTTTTTTAACCAATGCCTAGCTCTTTTATCAATCATATTGCCTTTACTAATTTTATTTAAATTTGTGGTTGCCACTGCTATATGACCCTTTAAAACTCTAGTAAAAATATCTTTAACTTTTTTTGACTGTTTATTGAAAGCAATAGTTCTTGTTACATCTGTTGTTCCGTATTTGTACTGACCGCCCGAGTCACATAAAAACAAATCATTTTTTTTAATTTTTCTGTTAGTTTTTATGTCGGCTCTATAATGAATTATCGCACTATTAGGTCCCGATCCAGCTATAGTATTAAAGCTAGGATATAAATAATTTTTATTTTTTTTTCTAATGCTTTCCAATTTTTTTTCTGCTGAAAGTTCATCCAGCCCTTTTAATTTATTATTCTTTATCCAAAACAAAAACTTAGTTAAAGCAACTCCGTCATAAATATGAGATATTTTCATATTATTAATTTCCGTCTTGTTTTTTATTGATTTCATATTGTAGCAAGGATCTATAAAGCTTTTTATATGAAATTTTGATCTTATTAAATATTCATTCAAGATTGAACATGACGAGCCATCTATACAGAAATTTTTTCCATTTAAGTCACAAATTACGCTTAAAAAATCATCATATTTACAAAAAATAAATTTTTTGTATGGAATAATTTTTCTTATTTTTTTTATTTTTAGAGGGCATGAAAAGAAGTATATTTTTTTTTCTTTGGTCAAAATAACTTTGCAATTTGGTATTGGACTATTTGGATTGTCTTTTCCACGCAGGTTGAATAACCACGCAACATTTTCAGGAGCACTTATAAAAATATTCTCAATATTTTGTTTTTTTAAGGAATTTAGCAATCTGTTGATTTTTGAATCAATTTTTTCTCCAGTGATTTTCTTGTTCAAATTTATAAAAAAATTTATTTTTTTTTGTTTTTTTTCTTGAAAAATTAAATCAATTAAATTTTGCTTTAAAGGTGTTAATTTACATGTATTATCAAAATACCGATATAAAGTTAAGTTTGTAAAAAGTTTTGGATCAAATCCTATGTTTAGTTTTTTTTTAAATTTATATAATATTTTTTTTGGCCAAATTTTTGGTATTTCTAGTATTTGAAAATTATTTCCACTTTGTATTTTTGCCTGCAATGTATATCTTCCGTCGACAAAAAGGTAATTTTTTTTTTTTAAAATTAGAGCGAAACCGGCCGATCCACTAAAATTAGAAATAGTTTTTAATCTATTAGGAAAAGAAAATTCAGAAAAATACTCGTCATTTTTTGGAACAATATAACCATCAATATTATTTAAATTTATTATTTTTTTTAATTTTTTTAAATTTTTTTTAATCATTTAATTCTTTTTTGATATCTAATCCATCCTGGACTTTTAATTTCATTTTCAAATTCTATATCCTGATTTAGATCAAAGTCATCATTTTGTTTTTGAATATTGCTTTTTCTTACATTCGCATTAGGTAATTCATCTATAAATCTTGAAGCCATGCTTTCAATCCAGTCTCCCTGATAAAATCTATTCATTGAGAATGATATATTTGTAATTTTTTTTGACCTAGTAATACCCACATAAGCAAGTCGTCTTTCTTCTTCGAGGCCAGAATCCCCCTTTTCTTCTATTGATTTTTGATGAGGAAAAAGACCTTCCTCCCATCCAGGTAAAAATACTACATCAAATTCTAATCCCTTGGAAGCATGCATTGTCATTAGATTTACTTTTTCACCTTCCCAATCTTTATCAATTGATGTGGCAAGAGAAACGTGCTCCAAAAAACTTTCAAGATTGTCAAACTCTTTCATGGAATTTAATAATTCCTTTATGTTTTCAAGTCTATTTTCATTTTCCATATCTTTTTTATCTTTTAGCATTTGACTATAACCCGATTCATCCAAAATCATTTGAAGAATTTTAATATGATTTTTTTTATTTAAATATTCTTTTCTCCATTTTTCTATTAATTTTGTAAGAGAATTTAATCCAATTTTTGATTTAGGTTTTATTTGACTTAATTCAATTAATTTTTTTGAAGCTAGCTCTAGAGAATAATTGTTTTTTTTTGCGTATTCATTTATTTGTTTAAGAGTAGCATCTCCAATAGATCTTTTGGGAACATTTATTATTCTTTCAAACGATAAATCATCTTTACTTTGATAAATTACTCTCAAATAAGCAATACAATCTTTTATTTCAGCTCTTTCATAAAATTTTACACCTCCAATTATTCTATATGGTAATCCAATTTTTAAAAAACGTTCTTCAAATTCCCTTGTTTGAAATATTGCCCTGACTAGAATTGCCGTGTTATTTAGAGAGTATTTTTTTTTTAAATTTTCTATAATATCGCCAGTTCCAGTAGCCTCATCTTTGCCATTTCTATAACAATTAACTGAAACTAATTCGCCATTATCACCATTAGTGTACAGATTCTTTCCAATTCTATTTTTATTATTTTCTATCAATTTAGAGGCGGCTGATAAAATGTTTTGAGTTGAGCGGTAGTTTTTTTCGAGTCTTATAATTTTAGTATTTTTATAATTTTTGTCGAATTCTAAAAAATTTTTTACTTCAGCTCCACGCCAACTATAGATTGATTGGTCATCATCTCCAACACAACATATATTATTATTATAAGCTGTTAAATGTTTTAGCCAATTACTCTGAATATGATTTGTGTCTTGATATTCATCAACTAATATATATTTAAAATTTTTTGAATACATTTTTTCTATATCTGGATTTTTTTGGAATATTTTTACGCAATGCAATATAAGATCTCCAAAATCGCAGACATTTAAATCAAATAATTTTCTTTGATATATGTTATAAATGTTTAAAAATGATTTTTCTAAAGTTTGATTTTTTTTTAAAACAACATCTTCTGGATACCACCCTAAATTTTTCCACTTATCAAAGATTGATCTAATATAATTTGGAGATATTTTTTTTATATCTATATTATCAGATTTACAAATATTTTTTATCAATCTTAGTTGATCATCTTGATCGATAATAGAAAAATTGTGATTCAAGCCAACCGCCTTAGCATGTTTTCTTAAAATTTTAGCACTAATAGAATGAAAGGTTCCTAACCAAGAAAGATCAATTGTTTTTTTTTTTATTATTTTATTTACTCTGTCCCTCATTTCTTTTGAAGCTTTGTTTGTAAAAGTTACGGCTAAGATTTGATTTGGAAAGATTTGTTTTTTTTCAATTAAATGTGCAATTTTAACCGTTAATACCTTAGTTTTTCCTGATCCAGCACCAGCAACAATTAAAAGTGGGCCATCAAAATATTCAACAGCTTTTTTTTGTGAAGTATTTAATTCTTTATAATAATCTGTATTTTTCATTTATATTTCTAAATTATTATATAAAACAATCAAACAAAAAAGATAATGAAAAATTTGGATTTTATTAAAGTTATCAAAAAAGAAAATATTGTAGAATCAATAATAGAAAGATTAAATAAGTCAGGTATCAAAACATTAAAATCGAACAAAACAATAATTGCACTTTTCACAATATCATTTTTATATTTATGCTATTTATCGATACCCGCGCTTTACAACGATAAGATCATAAAAACAAAATTAAAAAACGAAATATCTTCTATTTTTAATTCAGAATTTGTTGAATTTGAAAAGTATAGTTACACTTTTTTTCCACGACCACATTTTAATATAAAAAAAATTGTTATTAATAATAATAAAAATAAAGATTTAAAAATAGCAGATATAAAAAATTTAAATTTATATATTTCTCAAAAAAATTTTTTTAAAAAAAATAATTTTGAAATAACTTTAATAAAATTAACTAATGCAAATATAAATTTTGATAAAAATACTTTCAATAATTTTAATAATTTTTTTTCGAAATTAATAAAAAATGATATTAAAATTATTAATAGTAAATTATTTTTAAATGACAGCAATAATAAAACTTACTCAATGGTTAATATAGATAAACTAAACTTATTTTTTGAAGAAAAAAAGAATAATAATAAAGCTATTTTAACTGGCAATATTTTTAATCTACCATTTAAATTAGATTATAAAACTAACCCCTATAATAATGAAAGTAACCTAAAAATAAATTTTAGTAAAATAAAATTAAATTTTGAAAATATATCAAAATCAACTAAATATTATAGCTCTGTAAACGAAATTGGATTTTTAAATTCAAAATTTATTACTGAAATAAATAATAAAAAAAACAAAAATATTTACGAATTAACCTCTAAAGATTCAAATATTAATCAGTCAGAATTTAAATATTCCGGAAATTTTAATCTTAAACCATTTTATTTTGATTTTTTATTTAAAGTCAAAAATGTTAATTTATTTAAATTTGTTTTTTTTAATAAAATATTTGAAAATATAATTTACAATTTTTTTTTAAATAATAGTCATTTGAATGGTGTTATACAAATTGAATTATCTGATATTAAAAAAAACAAATATTTTGAAGAAGGTAAAATATATTTAAATATTAAAAGAGGAAAATTTGATCTTTCAGGATCAGAGTTTACTTTTAAAAATATCGGAAAAATTAAAATTTTATCCAATCAATTCTTTAACACTGAAGATAAAGTAAACTTTCAATTGAATACAAAATTTGAAATTAATAATCAGGAAAAACTCTACAAAAAATTTTTAATACCGAAGAAAAATAGATTCAATATCAAAAATATTTATTTTTTAATGGACGTATATCCGAGTTTGAATGAAATAATTTTTAGTAATTTTGAAATAAATGAAAAAGATAACAATTTTTA
The DNA here is from genome assembly GCA_902587315.1 of uncultured Pelagibacteraceae bacterium. Lineage (GTDB taxonomy): Bacteria > Pseudomonadota > Alphaproteobacteria > Pelagibacterales > Pelagibacteraceae > Pelagibacter. The sequence goes on along the minus strand of CACIKW010000005.1, from coordinate 27,740 downwards.
TCAAAATAGTAATTTTACAGTTAATAGTTGGCAAGATTTAAGAAACATGCTTAATAAATTATTGATAAATTATGAAGGATAAATCATTTTTTTTGGATCAATAATTTTATCATATTCCTTTTCATTTATTAAACCTGTTTTTAATGTTTCGTATTTTAATGTAGTTTTATTTTTTAATGCTCTTTTTGCAATTTTTGCAGCATTATCATAACCAATTTTTGGAGTAAGTGCGGTTACTAACATTAATGAATTGTCTAACAATTCTTTAATTCTATTTTTGTCAGCTTTTAGTCCTGATACACAATACTTAGCGAAACTTTTTGTGCTATCTGACAAAATCTTAATTGATTGAAGTATGTTGTGTATAATTAAAGGTTTAAAAACATTTAGTTCAAAATGCCCATGTGATCCGGCCATAGTAATTCCGTTATGATTTCCTATTACTTTAACACAGACCATAGTTACAGCCTCACACTGCGTTGGATTGACTTTGCCTGGCATAATTGATGAACCTGGTTCATTCTCAGGCAAAAGTAATTCTCCATATCCTGCCCTAGGACCTGATCCCAGAAATCTTATATCATTAGCAATTTTCATTAGACAAACCGCAGTTGTGTTTAGAGTTCCTGAAAAATTTACTATAGAGTCGTGTGCAGCCAAAGCGGCAAATTTGTTTTTTGCAGGTTTAAAAGGTAGTTTAGTGATTTTTTTTATTTCATTTACAATTTTTTTATCGAAATTTTTTTTTGTATTAATACCAGTTCCGACAGCGGTTCCTCCCTGAGCTATGTAGTAAATTTCATTCAAGGCATTTTTTATTCTATCAATGCTTTTTTCTAATTGAGATTGATAGCCAGAAAATTCTTGACCAAGTGACAATGGAGTTGCATCTTGAAGATGAGTTCTTCCAATTTTTACAATTTTATTAAATTGTTTAACCTTTTTTTTTAACTGAGTGTTGAGTTCACTAAGAGAAGGAAGTAAAAAATCCTTAGTTTGCAGAACAATAGCGATATGCATTGCTGTAGGAAAAACATCATTTGTGGATTGTGATTTATTTACGTGATCATTGGGATGAACTGGTTTTTTTGTACCCATTTTTCCTCTTAAAATTTCAATTGCTCTATTTGCAATTACTTCGTTAACGTTCATATTAGTCTGAGTTCCAGAGCCAGTCTGCCATACTTTCAATGGAAAATTATCATTCATTTTTCCACTTATTACTTCATTGGCAGCTTTTACAATTGCAACAGAAATTTTTTTATCCAGATCCTTATTTTTATAGTTAACAATTGCTGCAGCTTTTTTAATAATTGCAATTGATTTAATTAAAACTGGTCTGACCAAAAAATCTCCAATATCAAAGTATTTTTTTGATCTTTGTGTTGATGCTCCCCAATATTTTTCTGAAGGTACTTTAATGTTTCCAATGCTGTCAAATTCTTTTCTAAATTTCATATTTTGTTTGGATACAACCTATTTAATCTTATACATTAATAATATCAAGAATCATATAGGAGCATTATGACAAATTTTGAAAAAGTAGGTTTATTTATGAAAACGTTTGGCCAGGAAGTAAAAACTAAGGCGAGCCTAAGTTCGGAAAAAATAAATAATTTAAGAATCAGTTTAATTGCTGAAGAATTAGAAGAATTTAAAGAAGCTATAAAAAATAATGATTTGAAAGAAGCAGTAGATGCGCTGACAGATATATTGTATGTAACCTATGGAGCGGGTCATGCTTTTGGGGTAAATCTTGATAAATGTTTTGAAGAAGTTCAGCGATCAAACATGAGTAAATTAGGTGATGATGGGAAGCCAATTTATAATGATGTTGGAAAAGTAATGAAAGGACCAAAATATTTTAAGCCAGATTTGGCAAAATTTATTAAAGAATAGAATTAATTTAATTTAAATTTTTTTAAATAATCGTGAATTATAAAAATCTATACTGGTACAAAAAAATTCAGTTATTATCAAAAAAAAATAATTCAACATTAATAGATTTACTAGACTATATAGATTACAAAAAAAAACATTTGTATTTTCATTCTTGTGATGGACACTAGAGTGAATACGGAAATATTTTTGAATCAAATATTTTTTTAAAAATTAGAGAAAAAATTAATTAATAACTTTTTATTTGGTTGCGGGGGACGGATTTGAACCGCCGACCTCAAGGTTATGAGCCTTGCGAGCTACCAGGCTGCTCCACCCCGCGGTAATTAAAATCGATTTTTAAGTTTATTAAGCTTTTTAACTCTTTTAATATTTTCTTGGAGTATTCTTTTTTTCTTTTCAGATGGTTTTTCGTAGTTACTTTTTAATTTAATAATTTTATAAAAACCGTCTCTTTGAAGTTTTCTTTTCAAAACTCTAAGAGCTTGCTCAACATTATTATCTTTAACTTCTATCTTAATAGTATCCTCCAAAAAAAGTCACTAGTTATCATTTTAAAATAATATTGTCCAATAATATTAAATATTATTTTTTTTTGATAATTCTTCCTTTTCCCTTTCTTTTTTTTCTCTTTTAATTCTTCTCTCAGCTTTTTGTATTGCTTCAAATAATTCTTTTTGAGTGAATAATCCAATTGCAACAGGATCTTTTGGATTTAAATTATTATAATTCCAGTAATTTTTATTTCTTATAGATGTAACTGAATTTTTTGTTATTCCAACTAATCTAGCAATTTGCGAGTCTTTTAAAATTGAATGTTGTTTAATTAACCAAAGTGCAGAATCGGGCTTATCTTGTCTTTTTGACAATGGTATATATTTTTTGTTTTTGTTTTCAGATGTAGATATTTCTACTTCGTTAATTTTAATGTTTAATGGTCTGTTACTATCTTTAGATGACTTTTCTAATTCATCCCTTGTTAACTGTCCTGCTATAATTGGATTATATCCTTTAATTCCTTTTCCAACCTCGCCATCTGCAATTCCTTGAATCTCTACTTCATGTAAATTGCAAAAATTTGCTATTTGTTTGAAAGTTAAAGAAGTGTTTTCAACTAACCAAACAGCTGTAGCCATTGGCATAAGAGGAGTTTTTGACATTATACTTTTTTTTCTGATCTAAAATTTTGAAACTTTTTGTTAAATTTACTTACTCTTCCTTTGTCTAGAATTTTTTGTTTACCGCCTGTCCATGCAGAATGTGATTTTGGATCTATTTCTAATTTTAAAACTTCTCCTTCCGAACCCCATGTAGACCTTGTTTCAAAATGACTTCCATCAGTCATTTCAACTTTAATTTTATGGTAATTGGGATGTATTTTTTTTTTCATTTCGCGTTTTATAGCAAATGATAATTTAAAAACAATTAAAAGTTATTAAGATTATCTACCATTTTCTCGTGAATCGAATTATTTGATGCTAAAATTTTTATATTATCTTTTTTTTCAAGATTTATTTTATTAACTCTTCCACCTGACTCCTTAATTAAGATAAGTCCAGCTGCTATATCCCATAAATGAAGATTTTTTTGAAAGTATCCATCAAGCCTACCAGAGGCAACGTAAGCCAAATCTAAAGCTGCGCTTCCAAATTTTCTTATATTTAAATTTGATTCTATCTCTTTTTTTCCACCTGTAGCAAATAAACAGTTTAATATATTATTTTTTTTTGAAACTCTAATTCTTTTGTTATTTAAATAAGCTCCATTGTTTTTTTCTGCAAAAAACATTTCATCTTTTATTGGATCATAAGTTATTCCTGATACAATTTCATCATCAACTTTAAGAGCTATGGAAATAGCGAAGTGAGGTATTCCATTTAGAAAGTTTGTTGTTCCGTCGATTGGATCAATTATCCAAGATGTATTATTATTTTCATTAATCATTATTCCAGACTCTTCACTAATAAATGAATATTTTTTCTTGGATTTTGAAAGTTCATTGATGATAATTTTTTCAGCTTTAAGATCTGAATTTGTTACGAAATCAAACTGTCCTTTTACAGATACTTGCAATTTTTCAATTTCTCCAAAATCTCTAATTAATACCTTTGAAGCTTTTTCACATGCTTTAATCATCAAGTTTAGATCTGGTGAAAGAGACAGCATTTTATATTTTTTTAATATATTCTAATGATCTTGTATCTAAAATTATTTCGTCACCACTTTCTATAAAAGGTGGAACTTGGATATTTATTCCATTATCCAATATTGCAGGCTTGTAAGAAGATGAAACAGTTTGACCTTTCAGTGCAACTTCAGTTGTTTCAATTTTACAGTTAATTTGGTTAGGTAGCTCTACACCAATAGCTTTATTATCATGGAATTTAATATTTACTTCTAAATTTTCTTTTAGCAATTTACCTTTTTCTCCCAAAATATTTTTTTGAATATTGATTTGTTCAAACGTTTTTTGATCTATAAAAAAATAGTTTTTTTCATCCTCATAAATATAGGAATGTTTTATTTCTTCTATTGATGCTTTCTCTACAGTTTGCTCTGATCTAAATCTTTCATTTAATTTGGTATTTTTATTTATACTTTTCATTTCTACTTGATTAAAAGCACCTCCCTTTCCCGGTTTAACATGTTGAGTTTTTAAAACTTCCCAAAGATCATCTTTATATTCTATAAGCATTCCAGTTTTAATTTCATTTGCGGATATTTTCATTTTAATTCCTTAATAGCTTCATTTGGTTTTAAATATTTATTTTTCCAAATGAAGCCTGAGATAGCTAAAAAGTCAGCTTTATTCAATAAAAGTTTTTTATAATTTTTAGAATTAATGCCCCCTATTGCTACAATTGGAAGTTTGGTGATTTTTTTTGCAGACTCTATAATGTTAATATTGGCTTTAAATTTAACTTTTTTTGTCTTTGATTTATAAAAAGAACCTAGGGCAATATAATTTATGTTGTATTTTATTGCATTTTTTACAAGCTTGATTGAATTGTGACAAGTAATTCCAATAATTTTTTTTTTTAAAATTTTTCTTGCTTTTTTTATATCAATATCATTTTGTCCAATATGGCATCCATCTGCTCCAATTTTCTTAGCTAATGTTGGACTATCATTAACTATAAGTTTTACATTATATTTTTTACAGATTTTTTTGATTTTTTTTCCTATCCCAATTATTTTATTACTTTGTTCTGATTTAAGTCTTAATTGAAAAAATTCTACTTTTTTTATTTTAAATATTTTTTCGAGTATTTTGTAAAATTCGTTATTTTTAATTTTATTTGGAGATATAAGATATATAAATTTCTTTTTTTTAGGCTCTATCAACTTCTTCTGTCCACTTACCCATTGAAGCTAGCGAACACATATTAGCTCTATGGTTAAATACTTTTTGTGTTCCTTCGGCATCATCAATATTATTTGACCAATGTTTAAGAGCGCTTTGTTGTAAGGCTCTTCCATATGAAAAAGTCATTTTAAATTTTGATTTATTATGCTTATTTATTGTATTTAAATTTTTTGTTGCCTCCAGTTCGCTTTGACCGCCTGATAAAAACGCTATTCCTGGGACTTCACTAGGAACACTATTAATTAAGCATTTTAATGTAAGTTCAGATATTTCGTCACTAGAGATTTTTTGATTTGATTTTGATCCAGGTAAAACCATATTTGGTTTAAGAATTAGGCCTTTTAAATCAACTTTTTGGAAAATTAGCTCATCAAAACATTTTTTTATTACTTCAGAAGTTTTATTAAAACAATCTTCAGCAGAATGATTTCCTTCCATTAAAACTTCAGGCTCAACAATTGGAACCATTCCTGCCTCTTGTACCAATGACGCATACCTTGCTAACGCATGTGCATTAACATTTACTGCCAACTTACTAGGATATTTATCAGATATAGAATACACAGCTCTCCACTTAGTAAACCTTGCACCTAATTTGTAGTAGTTTTTTAATCTTTCTCTAAGACCATCAAGACCTTCGGTAATTTTTTCTTCTTTAGATCTTGCCAGTTCTTTTGCTCCCGTATCAACTTTAATACCAGGTACCGCACCACTTTTAGAAATTAATTCAGGAATTGTTTCTTTATTGCATTTCTGTTTAATTGTTTCATCATATAGGATAACTCCTCCAATACAATTATTCATACTTTTTGAAGAAAATAAAATACTTCTAAATTTTAGTCTGTTTTCTTCATTTGATTGAACCATTACACTTTCTAATCTTTTTGTCATTGTTCCAGTGCTTTCATCTGTCGCCAATACTCCCTTGCCGGATGAAACAATTTTTAGTGCAGTTTTATTTAATTCAGACATTTTGGTTTAATGCATTTATACCAGGTAAAGTTTTTCCTTCAAGATATTCCAAGAAAGCTCCACCAGCAGTTGAAACAAATGTTAAAGATTTAAGTTTTTTAAATTTATTTATTGCGGCAACTGTTTCACCTCCGCCAGCCACCGAAAATATTTTATCACTTTTTGTTTTTTTGGAAATTATTTCTAAAATTTCTTTAGTACCATATTCAAAATTTGGATTTTCAAAATATCCAGCTGGACCATTCCATAGTACCGTATTTGACTCATCAATTATCTTTTTTATAGATAAAATTGTTTTTGGTCCAATGTCTAATATCATTTCATTATTACCAATTTCATCTATGTCTTTAATGCTACCTTTATATTGAGGGTTATTTGCAACCACAACGTCGACTGGGCATGTTATTTTGCAATTATATTTTTCCGCATTTTTTAAAATTTCTTTAATTAAATTTTTACAATCATTCTCAAATATTGATGTTCCTATTTTTTTTCCAGTATGTTTTAAAAATGTATTTGCCATTCCTCCTACAATTATAATATTACTAAATTTTTTAATTAAATTGTTAATAATATTAATTTTTGTTGAAATTTTAGATCCACCTATAATTAGAGTAATTGGTTTTTCTATTTCAGAGGTTAATTTTTTTAGAGCATTAATTTCTTTTGTGATTTGTAAGCCAAAAAAAGAAGGCAAATGTTTTGTTATTCCCTCAATAGATGCGTGAGATCTATGGGAGCATGAAAATGCGTCATTAACAAAAATATCACCTAAATTTGATATTTTTTTAGAAAATTCGTTATCGTTTAATTCTTCACCTTTGTAAAAACGAATATTTTCTAACATCATTATAGACCCATTAGGAATTTTTTCGATTTCAGCCCGTGTTGTTTTGCTAATCGATTCTTTGTTAAACAAAACTTCTTTATTAATAAGAGAACTTAGTTTTTTTGAAATTGGTTTTAAAGACATGCCCTCTACAACCTTTCCTTTTGGTCTTCCAATGTGAGATAAAATTATTATTTTTGCTTGTTTTTTTATTAGTAGTTCAATAGTTGGTAATATTTTTTCTATTCTAGAGGTTTCGGTTATAGCTCCATTTTTCATTGGAACGTTTAAATCCACTCTAAGTATAACTTTTTTACCTTTAAGTTCTAAATTATGATTTGAAATATAGTTCATAAAAATATTAAATTTTATGAATATATTCTACTAAGTCACACATTCTTGAGGCAAATCCCCACTCATTATCATACCATGCTGTGACTTTACCCATATTGTTTCCCACTACATTGGTTAGAGACAAATCTACGATAGCAGAGCTTGGATTATGATTGAAGTCTGTAGAAACTAATTTTTCATCTGTAGTTTCTAATATATTTTGTAATTCTTTTTTTGAAGCTTTCTTGAAAGATTCATTAATTTTTTTTATTGATAAGTTGTTTTTTGAGTTAAATACCAAATCTACAAGTGAAACGTTCGGTGTAGGAACTCTTATTGCTAAACCTTCAAGCTTACCTTTTAGTTCTGGAATAATTTCACTAATTGATTTTGATGCGCCTGTAGATGTTGGCACCATCGATTGAGCAGCAGATCTTGCTCTTCTTAAGTCCTTGTGAGAATTATCTAGCAATCTTTGATCTGATGTATATGAGTGAATAGTTGTCATAAAACCTTTTTCTATTTTGAAATCTTTGTTCAGCACATAGGTAAGTGGAGCAAGACAATTTGTAGTGCAAGATGCAGCTGAAACTATCAAATCATTTTTGTTTATAGATTTTTGATTTACTCCATATACAATAGTTTTATCGGCATTTTTACAGGGGGCTGAAACAATGACTTTTTTTGCACCATTTTTTAAATGAGTAGTAAGCTTATCTTTTGAATTAAATTTTCCTGTACATTCTAATACATAATCAACATCAAAATTTTTCCATTTAATTTCACTTAAATTTGAATATTGTGAAAATGTAATTTTTTTACCATTTATACTTAGATAATTATTTCCATATTTGATTTTACAATTAAATTTCCCATGAATGGAGTCATATTTTAATAAAGAAGCAACTACCTCGGCATTCGATCTACTGTTAATATGTTTTATTTCTACCTTTTTATTATTATTTTCAATTAATGATCTAATTATCATTCTTCCTATTCTGCCCAAACCATTAATTCCAATTTTTATTGTCATATTATTTATTTATCATAGCCTGTATTTGTTTAACTATATAATTACTGTTTAGGAAAAAATATTTAAAAACCTCTTTTTCTGGTGCGCTCTTACCAAAATCATCAACTCCAAAGCAAATTCCATTTTCTCCTATATATTTTTTCCAAGTTTCTGTTAAGCCTGCTTCAATTGAAATTTTATATTTAGTTTCATTCAGTATTTCGTTTTTATATTTTTCCCGTTGAATATTAAATAATTCTAATGAAGGCACTGATATAACTTTTGAATAAATGTTTTGTGTGGCTAATTTATGACCAACTTCAATAGCTAAATTAACTTCTGAACCAGTAGCAAAAATAGTTAAATTTATTTTGTTGTTAGTTCTTAATATTTCATATGCTCCTAAAGCACATTTATTTTCAGATTCATATTTTTTTCTCAAAGGTTCTATTTTTTGTCTAGATAGTGCAATTACGCTTGGGGAGTTATTATTTAACAAGGCAAGCTCCCAACATTCAAAAGTTTCTGTAGTATCAGCCGGCCTAAATACATTTAGATTTGGTATTGACCTTAAGTTAGAAAGTTGTTCGACTGGTTGATGAGTAGGGCCATCTTCTCCTAAACCAATTGAATCATGTGACATAACATAAATTACTCTTTGTTTCATTAAAGCAGACAATCTTATAGAAGGTTTACAATAATCACTAAAAATAAGAAAAGTTCCACCATAAGGAATTAGATTACTATGTAATGCCATACCATTCATTATTCCACACATTGCATGCTCCCTCACACCATAATGAATGTAATTGCCATTGAAATTTCCAGGTTTAATTATTTTATGGCTGTCAGATTTTGTATTATTTGATCCAGAAAGATCTGCAGATCCTCCAATAAGTTCGGGTATTTTTTTTGTCAATGAATTTAATATTTTTTGTGAAGATTTTCTTGTTGCCATAACTTCCAATGATTTTATGTAATTTTGTTTTTCTTTTTTAATTATTTTGGAAACTATTTTTGAAATATTTATAGATTTAATTTTTGTAATTTTTGATCCTCGCGATGCTTTTTCTCCAATTTTTTTCCATTCGTCCATAATATTTTTTGGAATTTCAAAAGGTTTATAATTCCATTTTAATTTTTTTCTAACCAAAGCAACTTCATTTTTTCCTAATGGACTTCCATGAGCAGAAGCAGTTCCAGATTTATTGGGAGAGCCATAGCCAATAATTGTTTTGCATGAAATTGCTGAAGGAATTTTAGATTTTTGTGCTTTTTTTAGGGCATTAATAATCTGTTTTTCATTATGACCGTCAATTTGAACATAATTCCAACCATAACTACTAAATCTTTTTTCAAAATCATCAGATGCAGCAAGACTTGTAGGTCCATCTATTGATATTGAGTTATTATCAAATAATAAAATTAAATTTTTTAATTTTAAATGACCCGCTAAGCTTAAAGCTTCGTGGCTTATTCCTTCCATCAAACAACCATCTCCAGCTAAAACATAAGTTTTATGATTTATGTTTTTTTTTCCAAATTTTTTTTTTAAAATTTCTTCTGCCAAGGCAAATCCCACCGCATTTGCTACTCCTTGTCCCAGTGGTCCTGTAGTAGTTTCTATACCACTATTTTTTTCATACTCAGGGTGACCAGCGCAAATAGAATTTAACTGTCTAAAATTTTTTATGCTATCCATTGATATACTTTTATATCCCGAAAGATAAAGCAAAGAGTAAAGAAGCATCGAACCATGACCCGCAGACAAAATAAACCTATCCCTATTTATCCAATTTGGATTTTTTGGATTAAATTTTAAAAAATACTTAAATAATATCGTTGCAACATCTGCCATGCCCATTGGCAGTCCTGGGTGTCCTGAATTAGCTTTTTCCACAGCATCTATACTTAAAAACCTTACTGCGTTTGACAAATCTCTATTTTGTTTGTTCAAATATTATCCTTTGTAGACTTCGATGACTCTATTTAATATTATAATCTTATATATATGAAAAGCTTTAATGAAAAAGAAAAAAAACTTAATGAAGTTTTAAATAAATTGAGTGGCTTAAGCCTCGAGAACCCTGGAGTTAAATCTTCAATAGAAGAATTAAATAACCAGAAAAATCAATTAGAAATTGAAAAGCAAGAAGTAGAAAACAAATATTTAGTTTTAAAAGAAAGTTATGAGAATCTTAAAATAAAACTAGAAGATTTAAAACAAAAACAAACTAATGAAAAAAAAAAAGAGCTAGAATTTGCTGAAAAAATTGATGAACTAAATCAAGAAACAGATATTTTGTTGGAAGAGGTAGATAAGTGGCAAATGTAAATATAAAATTTAATGGCAAAGAGTTCCTTTTATCTTGTGATGACGGTCAAGAGGAGCATCTTCAGGAATTGGCTGTTCATTTAAATGAAAAATTTAATAATCTGAAAGCATCTCTTGGAAGCATTGGTGAAAATAAACTTTTATTAATTACCTCTATTACGATAATGGATGAATATTTTGAAACTAAAAAAAAAATTGATCAAAATAAAGAAGAACTTAGAAAGCTTACCGAAAAATTTAAAGAGTTAAAGTCTCTAGTTTACGAATACAAAGAAAATAAAGAAAATGAAATAACTGGCCTTAATAACCAATTAAATAATTTGAAAGAAGAAATTGAAAAAAATAATCACGATTATGAAAATATAATTGATAAAGCCACAGATCAAATTGAAAACTTTATCAAAAAAGCTCATTCCGAGAATTCAATTCAATAATACTCGTGTTAAAAAAAATAATTAGAAAAAGAACTCTAAATATTAGAAAATTAAAATTTGATAGTAAATATAAAATTAATTTTATTGATTTACTAGAAATTCTAAAGCAAGAAAAAATACAAAAAGGCATTATTGGAGGTTACTACCCAGTAAATTACGAGATTGATGATCTGGATATCTTAAAAAAATTTGAAAAAAAAAAATACAAAGTTTCATTACCATTAATTAAGAAGAATAATAATTTAGATTTTTATCTATGGTCATCTAGTGATTGTTTAAAAATAAATAAATATGGAATACCAGAGCCGAATAAAAAAAAATTAGTATACCCAGATGTTTTATTAGTACCAATTGTGGCTTTTGATTATAGAAAATTTAGGCTCGGATACGGAGGAGGATATTATGATAGATATATAGCAAGGCTCAAAAAAATAAAAAATTTTTTATCAATCGGCTTAGCTTTTGACTTTCAAAAGGTTGAAAAAATAAAAGCAAATAAATTTGATGAAAAACTTGATATAATTATAACAAATAAAAAAATTTATAAAAAATGAGAATTATTTTTTTAGGAGATGTTGTTGGCAAGTCAGGATGTATGGCTTTAAAAAAAAATTTAAAAAAAATAATTAAAGATAAAAAAATTGATTTTGTAATTGTAAATGGAGAAAATGCAGCAGATCAAGGGGTAGGAATAACAGAAAAAATTTCTAAAGATCTTTTTTCATATGGAGTAAATGTAATTACAACAGGAAATCATGTTTGGGATTTAAAAGAAACAGCAGAATATATAACAAGAGAAAAAAAACTTTTAAGACCATTTAATTTGTCAGAAACAACCCCAGGAAGTGGTTTCGAAATTTATAATTTAAGCAATGGACTTAAAATAGGAGTATTAAACTTAATGGGAAATATCTTTATGAAAAAATGCGAAGATGTTTTTAAGTCTTCGGTTTTATTTTTAAAAAACAATATGTTGAAAGAGAATTTTGATTTTTTAGTTGTCGATTTTCATGGAGAAATTACAAGTGAAAAAATGGCGATAGGACATTTTTTTGATGGAAAAGCTACACTAGTGGTAGGAACACATACACATGTTCCAACTAATGATGTTAGAATATTAGAAAATGGAACAGCTTATCAAACGGATGCTGGGATGTGTGGAGATTATAATTCGGTGATTGGTATGAATAAAGAAAATTCATTAAACAAATTTTTAAAAAAAGAAGCAGTCAAACATTTCCCAGCAATTGGCGAGGCAAGCTTGTGTGGTTTAATAGTTGATGCTAATATTAAAACAGGTTTAGCTGAAAAAGTTGAAAGTTTTATTTTTGGCGGAGACTTAATTTAGTTTTTTATGGCAGGACATTCTCACTGGGCTGGAATAAAACATAAAAAGGATAGAGTTGATAAACAAAGATCTAAAATATTTTCCAAATTATCAAGAGAAATTACTGTTGCTGCGAAACTAGGCGATAAAAATCCAGAAATGAATTCAAGACTGAGATCAGCCATACAAGCCGCAAGATCTTCTAATATGCCCAAGAACAATATTGAAAGAGCTATAGAAAAATCTGAAATTAGCACAGGTTCTAATTTTGAAAGTTTGAGATACGAAGGATTTGGTCCTGGAAAAATTTCAGTAATAGTGGAAGCTTTAACAGATAACAAGAATAGAACAGTTTCAAGTATTCGAACTATATTTCAAAAAAATAATGGCAATTTAGGTACCCAAGGCTCTGTTTCCCACGGCTTTAGTCAAATTGGAATAATAAAAATATCAAAAAAAGAAATTCAAGATGAAAAAATATTTGAATATGCTTTGAATGCAGGAGCTGATGAATGTTACTCAAATAAAGATTTTCATGAAATTCAGTGTAAAAAAGATGAGATTTACAATGTAAAAAAACAGCTAGAAAAAAATATATCAAATTTTTTGTCCACAGATATAGAATGGGTTCCTTTAAATTATGTAAATTTATCTGGCGAAGACAAGGAGAATGCAATAAAATTTTTGGAAAATCTTGAAGATGAAGATGATATTCAAAAAGTTTTTACAAATGCTAAATTTAATGACAATTAAATGCTAATTATTGGTATTGATCCAGGAATATCGGGTGCCATTTGTTTTTTTGAGAATGGAGAGGTTAAGGACATTATAGATATGCCCGTAATGGCAGATGGAAAAAAGAACAAAAAACAAATAAATGGATCACAAATCTATAATGAAATATTATCAAGAACAAAAAATCATTTAAAAAAAGATATACATGTAGTAATAGAACAAGTTTCTGCAATGCCAGGACAGGGTGTGACTAGCATGTTTAATTTTGGACAATCATTTGGTGTAGTAAAAGGAATTTGTTCTGCAATGCAATTGTCCATGTATTTTGTTAGACCCATGAGATGGAAAAAGTATTTTAATTTATTAAAAACTGAAAAAGAAGCTAGCAGGTCAAAGGCAATTGAAATATTTCCTTATATTTCTTCAAAATTATTAAGAAAAAAAGACTCAAACAAAGCAGATGCCATTCTAATTTCAAGCTATTTTAACAATACCTACAATATTGAGGATTAAAGTTATATTTAAAAAGTCAAATTGATGACACATTTTAGTGTGAAATGTTCAAAATGGAAGCAGATATAACTTCTCAAGCAGTAGGACTTGCAAGCAATACAGATTTTTCAATAGTTAAGCTTTTCATAAGGGCCGATATAATTGTAAAATCAGTTATAATTTTACTAATCGCCAGCTCAATTTACTCTTGGGCAATTATTTTTGATAAATACAAGTTGTTTAAAAAAATAAACAAAAGTTCAGATGAGTTTGAGGAAAAATTTTGGAAGTCAAGGTCAGCAGAAACATTTTATAACAATTTGCCATCAAATATTAATGACCCAATGGCAAATGTTTTTAAAAATAGTATGCAAACAATTGTTAAATCAAGATCAAGATCAAGCATAAGCGAGAAGCTTCCATCAATTCTTGAAACAAATATTGAAAAAGAAATGAATGCAATAGAAAAAAATTACACTTTTTTGGCCACTGTCGGATCAACAGCACCATTCATAGGACTTTTTGGAACAGTTTGGGGAATAATGAATTCTTTTCAATCAATTGCAATTTCAAGAAATACCAGTTTGGCAATTGTAGCCCCCGGTATTGCCGAAGCTCTTTTTGCAACTGCCTTAGGTTTGTTGGCAGCAATCCCTGCTGTAGTAGCTTATAATAAATTTAGCAGTGACTCAAAAAGATATTTACAAAAATTAGAAAATTTTTCAAAAAGATTTATTTCAATAGTTTAAAATGAAATTTAAAATTAAAAGTTCACTTAGAGAACCGATGAGTGAAATAAATGTAACGCCTTTTGTGGATGTTATGCTCGTTTTATTAATTATTTTTATGGTAACCGCACCTCTTCTAACAGTAGGAGTACAAGTTGACCTGCCAGAAAGTTCGGCAGACTCACTACCTGAGGAACAAGAACCTTTAACTTTAACAATTAATTCTAAAGGTGAGGTTTTTGTACAAGAATCAAAAGTTGAATTTGATAATGTTGTTGCAAAGATATTGGCGGTTTCCAAAAATAGAACAGATACAAGAATATATGTTAGAGGAGATAAAACAATAAACTATGGAAGAGTATTAGAAATCATGGGCATGTTATCTGGATCTGGATTTACAAAAGTAGCACTAATTTCGGAACCTTATAAGGAAAGATAAATTGTGTATAGAAGTCTTATACTTTCTTCGGGATTCCATTTGTTTATAATTTTGTTTGCAATGTTTACACTTCCGTTTGCACTAAAAAAACCGATAGATATTCCACCTATAGTTTCTATCGAATTAATCCAAATTACAGATGAAACAAATATTCCTTACGCTCCAAAAGCAAAAAAAATAATAGAAAAAGTAAAAAAGGAAAAAGAAAAATTAGTATCCGAACAGGCACCGCCAAAAAAGATTAAAAAAGAAAAGCCTGATTCAATTCCATTACCAGATCAAAAGGTAGAGAAAATACAAAAAATAGAAGAAAAAAAACAAAATCCTGAAAAAGAAGATAACAAAATTAAGCAAGTTTCAGAGTTTGAAAAAGAAGAAATGTTTGATCCAAACGAAATTGCAGCTTTAATTGACAAATCTAAAGAAGAAATAGCTTTTACTAATGAAAAATCTTTAGAAGTTTCACAGTCTAAAGATAAAAGCATGAATTCCAAAAGTTTGACTTTAACAGAAGAAGATGCTCTAAAAGCACAGATATTTGGTTGTTGGAGCATACCTCTTGGTTTGCCTTATAATGAAAACTTATTAGTTAGAATTAAATTAAAGTTAAAACCAGATGGAACTGTTATAAGAACAGAAATATTGGATCATGCGAGAATGAACAAACCAGGACAAGGTTTTTACAAAGTGTTGGCTGAAAGTGCTCTGAGAGCTATCAAATTATGTCAGCCCCTAAGAGTTCCAAACACAGGTTATGAAAGATGGAAAGATTTACAACTTAATTTTGATGCTAGAGAGATGCTTGAGGGATGATGAAAAAAATACGATTAATTATATTAACTATATTCTTATTTTTTCCAAATAATGTTTATTCTTTAATTGAAGTTGATATCACCAGAGGTAACCTTAACCCTCTTCCGATTGCAGTATCACCCTTATTTTCAGATGAAAAAACTATAGAAAATGGAAAAAAAGAATTAAAATTAGATGACATAGGATCTGAAATATCAAACATAATAGAAAATAATTTACTAAGATCAGGACTATTTAATCCTTTAGATAAAAAAGCATTTTTACAAAAATCAGATATTGCTCATCTAAAACCAAGATTTGAAGATTGGGCACTTATAAAAGCTCAAGCTTTAATTACTGGAAAAGTTTCATTAGAAAATGAAAAATTAAAAATAGAATTTAGACTATGGGATGTTTTGGCAGGTAGAGAAATGATAGCTTTAGCTTTTACAACAGTTCCAAGCAATTGGAGAAGAGTAGGTCATATTATAACCGATAAAGTTTATGAAAGATTAACAGGAGAAACAGGTTATTTTGATACAAGAATTATTTATGTTTCTGAAGAAGGACCCAAAATAAAAAGAATAAAAAAACTTGCTATAATGGACCAAGATGGTTTTAACACAAAATATCTTACTTTAGGTAACGAATTGGTTCTTACTCCCAGATTTAGTCCTACAAACCAGATGGTAACTTATCTATCTTATTTTAAAAATTTGCCAAGAGTTTATCTACTAGATATTGAAACCGGTTTGCAAGAAGTTGTAGGAGATTTTCCAGGCATGACTTTTGCTCCAAGATTCTCACCAGATGGAAAAAAAATTATAATGAGCTTTGCTAAAGATGGAAATTCAGAAATTTACACTATGGATCTTGAAAATAGAATTGTTGAAAAAATTACAAATCATCCATCTATAGACACATCACCATCTTTTTCACCAAATGGAAAATATATAGCATTTAATTCTGATAGAAGTGGGTACCAACAAATCTACACGATGAAAAGCAATGGAAAAAGTGTAAAACGAATTTCATTTGGCAAAGGGTTGTATGGAACGCCTGTTTGGTCTCCCAGAGGAGATTTAATTGCTTTTACAAAACTACATAAAGGAAAATTTTATATAGGAGTAATGAGAACGGATGGCACAGGCGAGAGATTGCTTACAGAAAATTACTATCAAGAAGCACCTTCTTGGTCACCTAATGGCAGGGTATTAATTTTTTATAGAGAAACAAAATCTGACAGTGAAGGAAGAGGTTTTTCAGCAAAGTTATGGTCTATTGATTTAACCGGTTACAACGAGAGATTGGTTAAAACCGAGACCGATGCATCTGACCCATCTTGGTCATCTTTATTGAGCAATTAGTAGCCTAAATTATGAAAAAACGTAATATAAAGCTAATAAGAGTTGATTTTTAGGCTTGAAAGTCTTATTTAGTTGTGAAAAAGTCGAGTAAAAGATTTAAGGAGCGATAATGGATTTAATCAGAAATTTAAGAAACGTATTTATAGTAATACTGTTTGGTTTTTTAATGTCAGCGTGTGCTACAAAAACTAAACAGATGGGATCTCAACTTCAAGGCGATGTATATACAGGTACGGATACAGTTGAGTATTTAGCAAAAGGAGTTCCAGATAGAGTATTTTTTGCAACGAACGAATCAATATTAACAACTGCTTCAAGAGACACATTAAGAAAACAAGCAGCTTGGTTAAGAAAAAATCCAGACATTAATGTTGTATTGGAAGGTCATGCAGATGAAAGAGGAACAAGGGAGTATAACTTGGCACTTGGCGAAAGAAGAGCTAATGCTGCTAAAGATTATTTAATGACCTATGGTATTTCATCCAATAGAATATCTGTGATAAGCTATGGAAAAGAAAGACCAGTAGATTCAGGATCAAATCCACTATCTTGGTCGAAAAATAGAAGATCTGTTACAGTAAAAGCTAATTAAAAAATATTATTAAGACCCTGAAGATAATGAATTTTCAGGGTCTTTTTTTTGCCATCATTATAATTACAAATAAATTAATGTTTTTTTCTAAGAAAAATTTATTTGTACTTGTATTTGTATTATCGACCATTCTTTCATCTGGATTAAGAGCAGAAAATAACGAGCTTAAAGAAGTCTTAGAATTAATCCAAAAAGATTTACGTACGTTAGAAAAAGCCGTATATTCTGATTCTTTTTCTAAAACTACTTATTCGTCAAATACTGATGAAAATTTAGATTCAAATAACAAGCTTAATGAAAATTCAGAAGAAGTATTGACAAGACACTTATTGAAGCTTTCCGAAATTGAAAATCAGTTTCAAGAACTAACAAATAAATTTGAAGAAATAAACTTCAAATTAGACAAGCTGTCAACTAGACTATCAAAGGTGCAAGCTGACAATCAATTAAGATTTCAAGAAATAGAAAATAATTCTGCGTATAATATTAATTCTGTAGATCAGAAAACTAGTTCTTTAAATTTAAAAAGCAATGAAGAAAAAATATTACCAGGATCTTCTCAGCCACAAGATTTAGGATCAATTTCATATAAAGATACAGAAACTAATTTGAAAGTTCAGCAAACACAATCAGTTGATGCAACAACAACAGTTTTAACAGAAAATTTTGTAACAGAGGAAAAAATTCTTCCTGAAACGACACCTGAAAAACAATATGAGTTTGCAACCAGCTTTTTAAAAGTAGGAGATTATAATACTGCAGAAAGAGCTTTCAGAGAATTTGTTCTTATTAATTCAGACCACAATCTTGCAGGAAACGCTCAGTATTGGTATGCGGAAACATTTAGAATTAGGCAACTTTATACAGATGCAGCTTCAGCATATCTTGAAGGTTATCAAAAATATCCAAAAAGTGAAAAGGGACCTATAAATTTATTAAAACTTGGAGTATCATTAGTTCAGATTGGGGAAAAAGACCAAGGATGCTTAATGATTACAGGTGTAGAAAAGCAATATCCAAAAGCCGATCAATCAGTTCTCCAAAAAGCTAAATATGAAGAAAAAAAGTTTGAGTGCAAAAAAGCGAAATCCTAGTAATTTTATTTTAAATAAGTTAAAATTTTCAAAAATAAACCATATATACAAAAAGTTCGAAAAATCTTTAAATAATAATTTAAATGAAAAAAAGATTGCCATTGGCGTTTCAGGTGGATCTGACAGTATGTCTTTATGCTATTTTGCAAAATGTTATGCATTAAAGCACAATATTAAAATTTATTTTTATATTGTTGATCATAAATTGAGAGAAAATTCGACACATGAAGCACTTAAAGTAAAATCTGTTTTAAAATCCTTAAAAACAAGTTGCAAAATATTATCTTGGAAAGGAAAAAAACCAAAACGTAATTTACAATCTATAGCAAGAAAAAATAGATATGCTTTGTTAGAAAGACAGTGCAATAAAGATAAAGTAAAAACTGTGCTTTTGGGCCACCACATTGACGATATGTATGAGAATTTTTTTATTAGACTTTCCCGAGGCTCTGGATTGAATGGTTTATTATCTTTTTACGAAATAAAAAAAACCAGAATGGGAAATCTAAATATACTTAGACCATTAATAAATGAAAATAAAAATGACTTAATTTTTACAGCAAAAAAAGTTTTTAATTTTTATGTTATAGATCCCTCAAATTATAATGAAAATTTTAAAAGAATTAGATTTAGAAAGCTAATTAGCAATATAAAAAAAGAAGGTTTTGATGAAAAAAAATTTCAATTAACTTTAAAAAATTTAAAGGAATCAAACTCATCAATTAATTTTTATGTAAAAAGAAATATTTTGTTGAATTCAAAATATTCAAAACAAAAAGCATTTTGCTTATTAAATTCAAGTTTTTTTAACGAAGCTAATGAAGTAGTTTTTAGGTCTTTTTCTCAAATTTTAACCAATATCGGAAACAGATATTATGGAGCAAGAGGAAAAAGCATTAGTCTGATTTTAAATAAAATTAGAGATGAAGATTTTGCCAAAGCTACATTATCAGGATGTATTATAGAAAAAATTAGCAATTCTATTAAAATTTCTAAGGAAAATAATAAAAAACTCTAAAATTGCCACAAAATGGCACTTGTTTAATCTGTAATAATTCTTACTTTAAGCTTATGAATTTTAAAAATTTAGCCATGTGGGCGATCATAGTTGTATTGACCGTAGGACTATACAATATGTTTAAAAATCCAGAGAGAACAATAAATACAAGAAATAATATTATATTTTCAGATTTTTTATCTGAAGTAGATAATGGAAGAGTTGTTCAAGTTGAGATCCAAGGAAATAATATTAAAGGCGTGATGTCAAATGGTGAAAAATTTACAACATATTCTCCAAATGATCCAAACTTAATTGAAAAGTTGTCTTCGAAAGGAGTAAGTATTTCTGCTTCTCCAATAGAAGAAAAAATGCCATCTTTATTTGGAATACTTTTGTCCTGGTTTCCAATGCTGTTGTTAATTGCAGTTTGGATTTTTTTTATGAGACAAATGCAAGGAGGCAAAGGTGGAGCAATGGGATTTGGAAGATCAAAAGCCAAAATGATGAATCAATTAAAAGGCAAAATAACTTTTAATGATGTTGCTGGTGTAGATGAAGCAAAAGAAGAACTCGAAGAAGTTGTTGAATTTTTAAAAGACCCAAAAAAATTTAGTAGACTTGGAGGAAAAATTCCTAGAGGAGCTTTATTAGTTGGTCCTCCAGGCACAGGAAAAACTTTATTAGCAAGAGCTATAGCTGGTGAAGCTGAAGTACCTTTTTTTACTATTTCAGGTTCTGACTTCGTTGAAATGTTTGTAGGAGTTGGTGCATCAAGAGTAAGAGATATGTTTGACCAAGGTAAGAAACATGCTCCATGTATAATATTTATAGATGAAATAGATGCAGTTGGAAGAAGCAGAGGAGCAGGACTTGGCGGAGGAAATGATGAAAGGGAACAAACACTCAACCAATTATTGGTTGAGATGGATGGATTTGATACAAACGAAGGTGTAATAATTATTGCAGCCACAAATAGACCAGATGTATTAGACCCAGCACTATTAAGGCCAGGAAGATTTGATAGACAAGTAGTAGTTTCTCTTCCTGATATAATTGGAAGAGAAAAGATATTAAAAGTTCATGCAAAGAAAATATCTATGACACCTGATATTAATTTGAGAACAGTTGCAAGAGGCACTCCAGGCTTTTCAGGAGCAGATTTAGCAAATTTGGTAAATGAAGCTGCATTGCTAGCAGCAAGAAAAAATAAAAGAATTGTAACTTATAATGAATTTGAAGAAGCAAAAGATAAGGTGATGATGGGTGCTGAAAGAAGATCTATGGTCATGACCGAGGAAGAAAAAAAATTAACAGCATATCACGAGGCAGGCCATGCAATTGTAACTCTTAACGAAAGAGCAGCTTATCCTATCCATAAAGCAACAATAATTCCCAGAGGTAGAGCCTTAGGGATGGTAATGCAACTACCAGAAAAAGATGAAGTTTCTCAAACCAGAGAACAACTACATGCTCAAATGGCAATCGCGATGGGAGGAAGAGTTGCTGAAGAATTAATATTTGGAGATGATAAAGTAACTACAGGTGCTTCTAGTGATATTGAACAAGCAACGAAAAGAGCAAGAGCCATGGTTATGAGAGCCGGTCTTAGTAAAGAATTAGGACCAGTAGCATATGGAGAAAATGAAGAAGAGGTATTTTTAGGAAGATCAGTAGCAAGACAACAAAATATGTCGGAAGAAACTGCAAAAAAAGTGGACTCTGAAATAAGAAAATTTGTTGATAAAGGCTACCAGAGAGCAAAACAAGTGTTAACCGAAAAAATTGAAGATCTACATAAATTAGCAAAAGCACTTTTAGCTTATGAAACACTAACTGGTGATGAAATTAAAGATTTAATAAACAAAAACATTTATCCCGCAAGCAAAGAAGACTTGCTAAAGACCGAGGATAATGAACAAGATTCTGCGCTTGGATCACTTGGATTGAAACCAAAAGCTGTACACTAATACATAATGAAAAAATATTACACAAGAGCGTGTAATTTTTATTATGGAAATATCTCAAGATTAAAAATCAAGAAAAAACAATCTTTACCTTTAAACGGAGACAAAAACATTTCGTTTGATGAGTTAGAGATAATTTCTAGAGAATCTAAAAAAATAATTAATTTTAAAGATGTTAATAGTTTAAAAAAAAACTTAAGAACTAAAGTCAAAGAAGACATTAAAAAAATAACAAAAAAAAAATATTTTTCCAATTTAGATTTGTCAGATATTCCAATAATAATGGGAATATTAAACTTAACTCCAGACAGCTTCTCAGACGGTGGAAAATATAATAATAAAAAAATAGCAATTGCTCATTCCAAAAAATTAATTAGAGATGGTTGTGAAATTATAGATATTGGAGGAGAATCTACTCGTCCAAATTCTTTAACAATAGATGAAAAAAAAGAATGGAAAAGAATACATCCAACAATAGTGAATTTAGTCAAATTAAAAAAAATTATATCTTTGGATACGAGAAAAAGTAAAATTATGGAAAAAGGAGTAAAATTTGGAATAAAACTTATTAATGATGTTTCTGGATTTACTTATGATGATAATACAATTAAAATAATTCAAAAATACAAAACTCCTTTTGTTATACATCATATGCAAGGTACACCTCAAAACATGCAAATTAATCCGAAATATAATAATGTATTACTAGATGTTTATGATTTCTTTGAAAAAAAAATATCATTTTTAAAAAAAAATGGGATTAAACATAATAATATTTTGATAGATCCAGGAATAGGATTTGGTAAGAACTTGAAACATAATATTACTCTTATTTCAAAAATTTCTATTTTTCATAGTTTGGGATTTCCTATATTAATCGGTATATCTAGAAAAAAATTTATTAAAGATATATCAGGTTTAAATGATAGCAGGGAAAGATTGGGTGGAACAATATCAGCGGCACTATTCGGCATGTTGCAGGGTGTGCAAATTCTTAGAGTGCATGATGTTAATGAAATTAAACAAAGCATCAAGGTATTTAAATCAATAATTAATGCCTAAAAAATATTTTGGAACTGATGGAATTAGGGGCACAGTTAGTCAAGGAAACATTAATGGAGAAATGTTTTTTAAATTCGGACTTGCTGCAGGCACATACTTTAAAAATTTAAAAAAAAATAAACAGATAGCAATTATTGCTAAAGATACAAGACTTTCAGGTTATACTCTTGAACCTGCTCTTGTTTCTGGGCTAGCTTCAGCTGGTATGCACGTTTATACACTTGGACCATTACCAACAAATGGTTTAGCGATGTTAACGAAAAACATGAAAGCAAACATGGGAATCATGATTACAGCTTCTCACAATCCTTATTATGATAATGGTTTAAAATTATTTGGACCAGATGGTTTAAAATTGTCAGATAAAATAGAAAAAAAAATTGAAAAATTAATTGATAAAAAAATTTCAATTAATCTTTCGAAACCAGCAAATTTAGGAAGAGTGAAAAGATTAGAGGATGCTAATGATAGATATATCAAAATACTAAAAAGTAATTTTCCAAATAAATTTAGTCTGCAAGGTATTAAAATTGCAATAGATTGTGCAAATGGAGCCGGATATAAATCAGGACCTAAATTATTTAAATCTTTAGGTGCAAAAGTTTATAGTATAGGCACAAATCCAAATGGTATAAATATCAATGGAAATTGCGGATCTACTTTTCCAAATAAAATAAAATTTCTAGTAAAAAAACATAAAGTAAATCTTGGCATATCATTAGATGGAGATGCAGATAGAGTAATCTTGTCTGACGAAAAAGGAAACATAGTTGATGGTGATCAAATAATTGCAATGTTAGCAAATAGATGGAAAAAGAAAAAAATTCTAAAAGGGGGAGTTATTGGTACATTAATGTCAAATTATGGTCTACAAAACTATCTTAAGGAACAAAAAATAAGATTTATAAGAGCTAATGTTGGAGACAGATATGTAAAACAAAAGATGCAAAAAAATAAATTTAATCTAGGCGGCGAACAATCAGGACATATCATACTTGGTAAATTTGCTACAACTGGAGATGGTTTATTAGTAGCACTAGAAGTTTTGTTTTCAATGAGAAAAGGTAAAAAAGCTAGTGAGCTATTTCATACGTTTAAACCTATTCCACAAAAATTAATTAATGTTAATGTTAGAGACAAGTCAGTGATCAATTCAACCAAGTGTAAAAAAGCCATCAGAATTGCATCAAAGTTAATAAATAAACAAGGAAGAATGCTTGTTCGAAAATCTGGCACAGAACCTAAAATAAGAATAATGGGAGAGTCAAACAATAAAGTGCTATTGTTAAAATGTATAAATATAGTTAAAAAATCAATTAAATAAATTGAAACTTAAATCTAAAATATTAATTATTGCTGGCTCAGATTCTTCCGGAGGTGCGGGGATACAGGCAGATATAAAAACTGTTACTACACTTGGATCTTATGCAATGACAGCTATCACTGCAGTTACTTCTCAAAACACAACTGGTGTAATTTCAATAACTTCTATACCTGCAAAAGAAATTTCAAGACAAATTGAATTTACCTCAAAAGATATAAAACCAGATGTAATTAAAATTGGAATGCTGCACTCAACAAAAGTCATTAAATCGGTTTTAAAATCTATAAATAAAATTAAAGCTAAAAAAATAATCTTAGATCCAGTAATGGTTGCCAAAGGTGGTACAAAATTAATTAATAATCAAGCTATAAAAATCATGAAATCCAAATTAATTAAACGAGTTACTCTTATTACACCCAATATTCCTGAAGCAGAAATTTTAACAGGAACAAAAATAAATACTGTAAAAGACATGGTTTATGCAGCAAATATTTTATTGCGCCTAGGAGCAAAAAATATTTTATTAAAAGGCGGACATTTAGATTCTAAAATAATACAGGATATTTTTGTAAATAAAAAACAAATTTCAATTTTTAAAAATAAAAAAATAAAAACAAAAGACACACACGGAACCGGATGTACACTTTCAAGCGCTATAGCTACCTATTATTCATGTGGAAAAACATTAAAGAAATCTTGTGATATGGCAATCAAGTATGTTAACCATGCTATTGTTTCAGGACCTAAATATGGAAAAGGTCATGGACCAATAAACCATTTAAATACAATAAATATAGATAAGAAGTTTAGATGAAAAATGTAGTTGTTGTCGGATCCCAATGGGGAGACGAGGGAAAAGGAAAAATTGTTGATTGGTTATCAAGCGAAGCAGATATTATCGTTAGATTTCAAGGGGGACATAACGCAGGACACACTCTTGTTGTAGATGGAAAAACTTATAAACTTCGGTTACTACCATCAGGAATAGTCAGAAAAAATAAAATTTCAATAATTGGAAATGGAGTTGTTGTTGATCCATGGGCTTTAATAGAAGAGATTAAAGAATTAAAATCTAAAGGTATAGAAATAAATGAAAACAATTTAATCATATCAGATGCGGTGAGTTTAATTTTACCTTTTCATAGAGAACTTGATGAATTCAGAGAAGATGAGGCAGGTAAAGAAAATATAGGCACCACAAGAAGAGGCATTGGCCCAGCATATGAAGACAAAGTTGGCAGAAGATCGATCAGATTAATAGATTTACTCAACATTTATGATTTGGATAAAAAACTAGAAAAAGCGTTGCTTCATCATAATTCAATTAGGAAAGGTTTGGGAAAAAAAATTTTTAAGACTAATGAACTTAAAGAGCAGTTATTAAAAACTGCACCTTATTTGATAACTTATGCTCAACCTGTATGGAAAAAAATAGAAGAATATAAGAAACAAGGAAAAAAAATATTATTTGAAGGCGCTCAAGGAATTTTACTTGATGTGGATCATGGAACTTATCCATTTGTGACTTCATCAAATACCGTTGCTTCTGCAGCAGCAACAGGCACGGGTTGCGGCCCAAATACAATTAATTATGTGCTGGGAATTACAAAAGCTTATACTACAAGAGTAGGAAAAGGACCTTTTCCTACAGAACTAACAAATGAAATTGGAGAACATCTTGGAACAAAAGGAAAAGAATTTGGAACAGTGACCAGCAGAAAAAGAAGATGTGGATGGTTTGATGGCGTGCTTGTTAGACAAACAATAAAAATTTCAGGTATCAATGGAATTGCTCTAACAAAACTTGATGTACTTGACGAATTAGATGAGATTAAAATGTGCATAGCTTATAAAATCAATGGTAAACAAATTGATTATTTACCAACAACAATTGAAGATCAAAAAATAGTTGAACCAATTTACAAAACCCTTAAAGGATGGAAATCATCCACAAGTGGAATAAAAGATTTTGAAAAACTTCCAAGAGAAGCTAAAATTTATATTAGTGAAGTAGAAAATTTTATTGAGTCCAAGATTTCTTGCATATCTACAAGTCCTGATAGAAAAGATACTATTTTGATTGAAAATCCTTTTAGTATTTAGTTTGCAGGAAGTAGATTTTTTGATTTAGCAGAATTTAACATATGCTTCTGTAATTTTTCAAAAGCTTTGTTTTCTATTTGTCTAATTCTTTCTCTACTAATTTTAAATTTTTTACTTAAATTTTCAAGTGTGACAGGCTCGTCTGTAAGTCTTCTTGCAAATAATATATCTTTTTCTCTACTATTTAATATTTTTATAGAATTTTGTAATAAATCTTTTCTTTTTTCCATTTCTTCTTTTTGAGCAAATTTTAATTCTTGATCCATTTCTTTATCAACCAGCCAGTCTTGCCATTGATCACCATCCTCACCTAATGGAGTATTTAAAGAATGTTCTTTACCCAAAAGCCTTCTATTCATCGAAACTACTTCTTTCTCACTAACATCAAGCCTATTTGCAATATTTCTTACATCTTCATCTTTTAGGTCGCCCTGAGTTTTTGGAGCAATTTGATTTTTTATTTTTTTAAGATTAAAAAATAATTTTTTTTGAGCAGTAGTTGTTCCAATTTTAACCAGACTCCAAGATCTTAATATATATTCTTGTATAGAAGCTTTAATCCACCACATTGCGTATGTTGCCAATCTAAATCCTTTATCTGGTTCAAATTTTTTTACTGCCTGCATAAGCCCAACATTTCCTTCAGAAATTATTTCATTTAATGGAAGTCCATAACCTCTGTAGCCCATTGCAATTTTTGCTACTAATCTTAGATGACTTGTTACTAATTTTTCAGCTGATTTAATATTACCTGTTGATTTCCAGTTTTTTGCTAACATATATTCTTCTTCGGCTTCTAGCATAGGAAATTTTTTTATTTGAGAAAGATATGCTGATAAACCACCTTCATTTGAAAGTATTGGTAAATTATACGTTGTATCTGTCATTGTGGATATTTATTTAATAAACTTTTTTAATATTACAATCTTTTTATTTGCCAGTATTTCTTAACATTTTTAAAATTCTATCAAGTTCTTCGGGCAAATTTGACGAAAATTCAAGATATTCTTTAGAAGATGGATGTACAAATCCCAAAATTTTTGCATGTAAAAATTGTCTTTCTAAATTTTTTACAACTCTTTCCACATCTAAGTTAATATTTTTAATTTTTTTGTATTTTTTTTTATATTTTTTATCTCCCAAAATGTTATTTCCTTTATGACTCATATGAACTCTTATTTGATGTGTTCTTCCAGTTTCTAACTGACATTCTACAAAACTAAAAGTTGGAGTTTTATTATTTTCAAATATTTCAATAGTTTTATAATTTGTAATTGCCATTTTTCCTTTTGCAAATCCCACTTCCATAAGCTGTCTATTTTTTGAACTTCTTTTAATTAATGTTTCGATTTTTCCATTCTGAGGTCTTAGTTTACCCCAAACAAGTGTTTGATAGATTCTTTTTAATGTATGTTTGTTAAACTGTAATGATAAATTTTCGTGTGTTTTATTATTTTTTGCAATTACAATTAATCCAGATGTGTCTTTATCTATTCTATGAACAATTCCAGGTCTTAATTTATCACCAACGTTTGATAAT
>CACIKW010000004.1 GCA_902587315.1 uncultured Pelagibacteraceae bacterium | reverse complement strand
ATATTTTACAATTTATATAAGAGATATATCAACTAACAAATTGGTTACAGAAAAAATAGAAAATACAAGCGGAGGAATTAGTTTTAGTCTTGATGATAAATATTTTTTTTATTCAAAGCTTGATGAACTTCACAGACCTAGAAAAATATATAGACATAAAATTGGAACACCTGCAAATAAAGATGAATTAATTTTTGAGGAAAAAAGTGAAGCATTTACTGTTGGGATATCACTAAGTTCAGATGAAAAATATTTTTTTATTACTACTTCTGATCACAACACATCTGAACAATACTATTTTACAACTAATGAAAAAAATCCAAAACCAAAAATAATAAAAGAAAGAGAAAGAGGAATTATTTATTCAGTAGATTCTTGGGATGGTTATTTTTATAATCACACAAATGAAAATGCTGAAGACTTTAAAGTTGATAGATGTACAGATTTAGCTAGTAAAAATTGGGAGACATATATCTCTGCAAAGGATGAGGTATTAATAGGAGGTTTGGTTTTCTTAAATGATTGGGTCATAAGAGCAGAAACATCAAATGCTCTTGGTAAATTATTCGTTAAAAATAAACATTCAAGCAAAGAAGAAGAGTTAATTTTTTCAGATGAAAAAGTTATTGTTCCAGGTGTATCATTAATTCAAAAAGACAGAAATACTGACACAGTATATTTATCTTATTCCTCTCCTAAAACACCTGGAAGAACTTACTTATATGATTTGAAAACTAAAGATAGAAAACTAGCAAAAGAACAGGTGATTCCATCTGGACATAACCCCGACGATTACGTTGTGGAAAGATTAGAGTGCCCTTCTCATGATGGAAGAATGGTTCCAATAACCATAACAAGAAATAGAAAAACTAAAATAGATGGATCTGCAAATTTATTATTGTATGGATATGGATCTTATGGCAATTCTATGTCCCCAGGATTTACATCAACAATATTAAGTTTGATTAATAGAGACATTATTTGGGTAACTGCACATATAAGGGGAGGAATGGAAAGAGGAATGAAATGGTGGAAAGAAGGAAAACTGCTGAACAAAAAAAATACCTTTAAAGATTATATAGCTGTTGCCAAATATTTAATTGAAAAAAAATACACTTCCGAAGGAAAGATAGTTGGAATGGGTGGTTCTGCTGGTGGATTGGTAATGGGTGCAGTAGTTAATAAAACACCTGAACTGTTTTTAGGAATAATTATGGCAGTACCATTCGTCGATTCTCTTACTACAAATCTTGATCATTCTTTGCCTTTAACAGTAGGAGAATTTGATGAATTTGGAAATGCTAAAGATAATAAAGAGCATTTTGAGTACATTTACTCTTATGCTCCTTATCACAATATCAAAAAAATGGATTATCCAAATATTCTAATTACAACTAGTCTAAGCGATAACAGAGTTTTGTTTGATGAGCCTGCAAAATTTACTGCAAAATTAAGAGATTTAAAAACTGATAACAATTTACTACTTTTAAAGACGGAGATGAACGCAGGTCATGGAGGAAAATCTGGCAGAGATGGAGCTATAGAAGAGATAGCTCTAGATTATGCGTTTGCATTAAAAATTTCAAAAAAAAACTAAATTATTGAGACTTGAAATAATAAAATAAATTACCATATCTAAATTGTAGGTTGCCTAAAGGGGCTTACAAAAAAATAACCTTGCTAAAAAAGGAGGATTATATGACAAGTAAGGATCTATCTATATTCAACTCATTAAGGCCCTTTTCAATTGGTTTTGACGATATGTTTGACCAATTCGAAAATATGTTGGGAAATGGAAATTTGAGTATGCAATCAAATTATCCACCATACAATATAAGAAAGACTGGAAAGGACAAATACTCTATTGAGGTTGCTCTTGCCGGCTTTAATAAAAAGGATGTTGAAGTTGAGTTTGAAGACAACTTATTAACCGTAAGAACAAAACAAGTTGATAAGTCTGAAAATAAAAATAAAGACGGTGAAATTATTCACAAAGGAATTTCGCAAAGACAATTTGCTAGATCATTTACAATTGCAGATGATGTAAAAGTAGATGGTGCAGAACTAAAAGATGGTCTTTTAACAATAGCTTGTGAAAGAATTGTACCTGAATACAAAAAGAAAAAACTTATTGAAATTAAATAAGCACTAACCTTGCTTGTGGGGAAATAATCCCCACAAGTTTCAAAAATTATTTATTTTTTACCTCTAGGCAATGTAGCATTTAATATAAATGCTAATAATCCAGCAGGTATTAAACCAGTTGTTAGTAAAAGTCCTAATTTAATTCCTAAATCTGGCACATGAGCAACAAACTCTGGAAAAGCATACAATCCAATTCCAAAAGAAAGTGATAGAGCTAAAATTAAAACATTTCTTTGGCTCATTTCTGCTTTAGAAATTAGTTTTATTCCTGCTCCAGCAATTAATCCAAACATGATAATTGCTGCTCCACCAATTACTGAATCCGGCATTGCAGCTATAACTCCACCAAGCTTTGGAAATAAACCTAGTAAAATTAAAATCACCCCCGCAACTGTTCCTACGTGCCTACTTATTACTCCCGTGAATGCAACAAGACCTGCATTTTGAGAATAAGAAGTATTAGGCATAGCATTAAAAATTGAAGCGAAAGCGGTTCCAACTCCATCTGCCATTATACCACCTGAAAGTTCTTTATCAGTAGCTTCTCTATTTGCTCCACCCATTGTTGTTGCACTTATGTCTCCTATAGTTTCAATTGTCGTTACTATGGACATAAACAACATCAATATTACAGCACCCCAAACAAAATCAATTCCATATTGTAGTGGCATTGGGAAAGCGAACCAATCAGCAGCTGCTATTTTAGCCCATCTAACTTCTCCTAGTACTGCTGCAACAATAAATCCAGCAATTATTCCAATTAGAATAGAAGCTGCGGACACCATTCCTCTTCCTTTTAGGTTTGTTAATAGTGCAACTATTAAAACGGTTCCGGCTATAGTAAGATGATGCCAGTTAGCAAAGATTTCCGGTTTATTATTCATCAACCATACTCCACCGCCAGCGTACTTAAATCCAACCTTAAGAAGACTAATTCCAATCATTAATACAACTATTCCTGTTACTAATGGTGGAAACATATGACGAATTGGTTTTAACATTTTACCAATCCATATTTGAAAAATTCCCCCTATAAAAGCAGCCGTGAATATTGCGCCCAAGCCAAAAGCTTTAAAAGGTAACATTATTGGAATAAATGCAAAACTTGTACCTTGTATTATTGGAAGTCTAGAGCCTATGTTTTTATAGCCTACTGTTTGTATAATTGTTGCTACTCCTGCAGCAAACAATGCCATTTGAATTAAAAAAATCTTTTCTCCGGTTGTTACTCCAAAAACACCCGCAACAATCAGTGGAACAGTAATATTCCCAGCAAACATTGCAAACACATGCTGAATACCTAAAGGTATAGATTGATTAAGTGGAAGTTTTTTGTTAGCAGCACCTGAGCTCGATATTCTTTTTCTTGCCATTTATCCTCCTCAAATCAGTTAATGGTCATATTTTATTTTATTTAGAGCCTTAATGGTAGTTATAATTAGGCCTATTTTTAAAGGGATAATTGACTTAATAAAACCAATTTGAGTTAGAAACAACCGCTTGAAGTAAATCCTACAATAATGTTGTTTGAATCAATTTCAAATTTTCTTTCACAAGGAATTCCATATTTTTTTGTTTTATAAACCAATATTTCATTTCCATTTTCGTTTAAAAAATCATCTGTTGGGTTTCCAAGTTCACTTTTTAACTCATCAGAATTTTTACCAATAAATAAACTTAGTCTTTCATTTTCTTTTTCTGCAATTTCGTCAGATTTTTTTTTAATTGTTTCACAACTTGAAAATGTTGTTAAAATTAAAAATAAAATTGCTAAAAATTTAAATTTCATCATTAAAATAATATCATTTAATTGAAGGAATATATTAACTTTTAAGTTGTATAATTGTTTATGTTACTAACATAAATATGAGTAATTTCTGATATTTCTGAATTATCAATGATATTTTTTGATTCGAATCAATTATGTTTCTTCAATTGGAGGTCTAATGTTAGATAACTACTTTAACTATAAAAAACATAAGACTGATTTTAGAACAGAAGTTGTGGCTGGTTTCTCAACCTTTTTGACTATGGCCTATATAATGTTCTTGAATCCAGTCATTTTGTCTGATGGTGGTTTTGATTTTGGCGGTGTATTCACTGCAACAGCATGTGCGACTGCACTTGCATGTTTCATAGCTGCTTTCTACGCAAAAACTTGGCCTGTGGGATTAGCACCAGGAATGGGAATAAATGCATTTATTGCCTATGGTGTTTGTCTAGGAATGAAATACACACCTGAAGAAGCATTGGGTGCTGTACTAGTTGCTGGTGTTGTGTTCTTAATTATTTCACTTACACCTATCAGAGCTTGGTTAATTAACTCAATTCCTAAAAGCTTAAAACTTGGTATAGGAGCTGGTATTGGATTATTCTTAGCAATAATTGGATTTGAAATTATGGGATTAACTGCTGACAATCCTGTAACTTTAGTTCAGCTAGGTGATGTTTCTAATCCACTCTTATTATTAGGTGCTGGTGCTTTTGTTTCGATGATTGTTATGGAAAAAAAAGGTATCAAGGGAAATATTATAATTGGAATTGTCGCTTTCAGTATCATCGCTTGGATTACAGGTTTAGCTAAATTCAATGGTGTGGTTTCTGCGCCACCACCAATGACTTACCTGTTTAAATTTGATCTAGGTGCAGCATTATCTGCTTCGATGGTAACTGTAATATTTACTTTATTCTTTATTGACTTTTTTGATACGGCAGGAACACTAACTAGTGTTGCTAATGTAGCAGGTAAAATTGGTAAAGATGGTAAAATACAGGACATTGATAAAGCTATGCTTTCTGATAGCGTATCTACTGTTGCTGGTGCATTTATGGGTACTTCAACTGTAACTACTTACGTTGAGTCAGCTGCTGGAGTAAAAGCTGGTGGAAAAACTGGAATGACGTCTTTGGTAATAGGAATACTATTTTTATTATGTCTATTCTTTAGTCCATTAGCTACAAGCTTGCCAAAAGAAATTGATGGTGCAGCTTTAATCTATATTGCAACTCTATTTGTTAGAAATATTGTTGATATAGAATGGGATGACATTGCGGAGTCCGGACCAGCTGTACTTGCTATGATTGCAATGCCATTTACTTATTCTATATCTCATGGAATAGCTTTGGCATTTATATCGTACGCGGCTATCAAAATACTTACTGGTAAAGTTGATATAAGCCCAGCTATATGGGTAATTGCATTGTTAAGTGTGATTAGCTTCGCTGTAGCTTAGTAATAAACTTTAAATTAATTTAAAGGCGATCTTAACAGATCGCCTTTTTATTTTTGGTGCTTTTTTTTGATATCTTCAATTCTTACTTCTTCATAAACTTCAAAAGGCTGAACAATCCATGGGTTTGAATCTAATTTTACTGCACAATAGTCAGGTTCAAAAGTTGACTTCTTTTTCTTCCAAAGTGTAGCTGTTTTAATATCTTCAATTTTATTTTTAATTGGTTCATATTTTTTTAACCAATCTATACTTTTGTTAAAAGTAATACCGGTATCAGACAAATCATCACAAAGTAAAATTTTTCCACCCATGTTAGGTGCAATTGAGCTCATCTCTCTTGAAAAAACAATATCTCCTTGTTCATCTTCAATACCTTTGCCGCTATAAGATTCTACAGCTAAATAGGCACATTTAATTTTAAAAACTCTACTCAACACATCAATCATGGGAGCAGCACCACGCATTATGCCCACTAAAATATCTGGTTTATATCCACTCTCATCTATTTGAATTGCTAGCTTTTCTACTGTTTGATTGTACTCTTCCCAGCTTACAATTAATTTTTCTGACATAAATTTTTATAATATCAATTTTTAAATATTAAAAGCAAAACTGCAAGAGCAACCAAAGATAAAAAAGAACAAATTAAAATATACAACCTGTGAATGTTTCTTCCTCTCAAATTAAAATAATGTCTCGCAGATACTGATATTATTGCAATTAAAGATAAAATTAACCAATTATATTTATGGTAAACAATAAAACTATAGTGACCGGAAAGCATAATAAATAAAACTAAAAAAGTGGAATAATTATTATGTATTGATCTTTGTTTTGCAGCTAAAGACAAACTGCTGTCAAATTTTTCATTTTTTTTGCTACTATTTATAATATTCATTTGATTTGGGATTATTACCGTAAATACATTTCCAAACATATTTGTGCCTATTATTAGACCAACACTTAGAAAGGCAAATTTTGGTCCAAATAGTTTTGTTAAACCAAAAGAAATCAAAACAAGTAATATTAATATAACCAAATTAAATAAAACATCATTTTTAATTAAATTAGATTTGCACAATAAATCATATACCAACCAAGATACTACAAGCGATGATATTGAAATAATAATTGCATAAAGAGGTGAAATTTCTAAAACTCTTTTATCAACCATTAAAACACCTGAGTTATAATAATAAACTATAGCAAGTAACAATATTCCAGAAATAAAAGTCAAATAACTTTGCCATTTAAATATTACTAGCTGGTTTAAATAATTTATTGGAGGTGATTTTTTCAGTCTTGTTAATTTATAATAAAACCCTGAGTGCATCAAATAACCTTCACCATCAATATCTTCATTAGAAATATTTTTATTTAATTTATTGTCTAAATAATTAAATAAAAAACTATTTCCAACCCAAAGAATTGCAAACAAGACATGTCCCCATCTTAATAAAAGCTCTAACCATTTTAATGTGTAGGGCAAATATTCCATAGATTAGTATTCTATCTTATCCTTTTTTTTATCCCAAATTTCAAAGGCTTTGAGAGCTTCCTCTCTTAACATTTGCTTGATTGGAATTTTTCTATCTTCGATTTTTTTTGTAAATTCTGAGTAAATCATTGAGTCATCAAAATTTATTTTTTTTGCATCCTCTCTGGTATTTGCATAATAAATAGTATTAATGTGAGACCAATATATGGCTGATAAACACATGGGACATGGTTCGCAACTTGTGTAAATATCACAATCTGAAAGATTAAATGTATTTAAATTCTTGCATGCTTTTCTTATAGCAACTATTTCGGCATGTGCGGTTGGATCATTTGTAAAAGTAACCTCATTAGATCCTTCTGCTATAATTTTTTCATCTTTGACGATTACACAGCCAAATGGCCCTCCAGTACTATTTGCACTATTTTCTGAAAGCTCTATTGCTCTTTTCATAAATTTATTTTTTGTAGTCATTTAGTTGTTAGATTTTATTATATTTAATTTTATTCTTTAAATTTTTTATACTCATTAAAATTTTTTCAGGCGTTGCAGGAGCATCAAGAATTGGAGCGGTTTTGTATTCTCCTACTGAAGCTATCGCATCTTTTATTGCATAAAATACGCTCATTGCTAACATGAGCGGAGGTTCACCTGTAGTTTTAGATTTGTTTACTACTTTTTCTTTATTTATTCCCTCTTTATAAATCTCAACGTTAAATTTTTTTGGCATATCAGCTACTGCAGGAATTTTGTATGTGGAAGGAGAAACGGTCGTTATTTTCCCATCAGGATTCCAATTTACTTCTTCCATAGTTAGCCATCCTTGCCCTTGAACAAATCCACCTTCTATTTGTCCTAATTCTAATGCAGGATTTATTGCTTTTCCAGCATCATGCAATATATCAACTCGATCAATTACGTTCTCGCCAGTTAGAGTATCTATTGTAACTTCTGTCACTGCTGCGCCATAGCAAAAATATAAAAAAGGTCTACCAACAAAATTTTTCTTATTAAATTTAATTTTTGGTGTCGAATAAAAACCAGAAGAGGATAGAGAGACTCTGTTTAAATATGCTTCATTAACTATTTTGTTAAAACTAAATAATTTATTTTTTACTTTAATTAATCCTTTTTCATAAATTACATTATCAGTGTTAATATTATATTTTAATTTAATAAATTTTTCTAAATTTTTTTTAATTTTTGATACTGCATTAAGTGCTGCGGCACCGTTTAAGTCAGTAGTTGATGAAGCTGCACTTGCTGATGTATTTGGAACTTTTGAGGTATTTGTTGAAGAAATTTTAATTTTTTCAAATGGAAGACCAAATGCATTTGCTACAAGTTGTGCAATTTTTGTGTTTGTTCCTTGACCCATTTCAATTCCGCCATGGTTCAAATGAACACTCCCATCAGTATAAATATGAACAAGTGCGCCTGCTTGATTTAAATGAATTGTTGTAAAAGAAATTCCAAATTTAACAGGTGTAATTGCAAGACCTTTTTTTAAATTATTATTTTTTGAATTTAATTTTTTTATTTTTAAATATCTCTTTTTATAATTTGATTTTTTTATTAGTTTGCTGAAAATTTCATTTATTACATTATCCTCAATTTTCATTCCATAATGAGTAATATTTCTATTATTTTTTTTATAAAAATTTCTTTTTCTTATTTCTGATGGATCCTTTTTTAAAAACCTTGATATATTGTCCATTATATTTTCAATAGCCATCATGCCTTGGTTACCACCAAAACCTCTAAATGCAGTTGAGGTTACCGTATTTGTTTTACAAAGATAATTATGTACTTCTATATCAGAAAGATAATAAGCGTTATCTATATGTAATAATGCTCTTTCATTTATCGCAAGAGATAAATCTGGTGACATTCCACATCTAGAAGCTAATTTAATTTTCAAACCTTCAATAACTCCTGCATCATTGAAACCTACTTCAAATTCTGAATAAAAGTCATGTCTCTTTCCAGTAATAATAATATCATCATCTCTATCAAGTCTAAGTTTGATGGGTTTCATTGTTTTTCTCGCTAGCAATGCACAAATACTAGAAGTTAAAAAATTAGTTTCCTTTCCACCAAATCCACCTCCTATTCTTCTTACTATAACATTTATAGTGTTACTTTTTTGATTTAACATTTTCGCTATTATTTGTTGTGTCTCTGAAGGATGTTGTGTTGAACTATAAACTAGTAAATCATTATCTTCTCTGGGTATAACAAATGCAACTTGGCCTTCTAAATAAAAATGTTCTTGGCTTCCTGTGGTAAAATTTCCTTTTAAATTATGTTTTGATTTTAAAATCTTTTTTGAAGGATTCCCTCTCTTAATTTTTCTAACTTTTGAAATAAATTTTTTTTTTTTTAATGATTCTTTTATTGTTACAATTGGTCTTAAATCTTTATAACTAATTTTAGCTTTTAATATTGCTTTTCTTGCAAGTTCAGTAGAGGTAGCAGCTACAGCAAATAAAGGTTGTCCATAATATTCTACTTTTTTTTTCGGAAATATGGGATCTCCATCAAAAACTGGTCCAACATCATTCCTTCCTTTAATATCTTTTTGACCAACAACTGAAACAACTCCTTCACTCTTCCATACTTCAGATAAGTCAATTTTTTTAATAATTGCATGTGCTTTATTACTCCAACCAATTGCACCATAAAGAGTCCCATATGGTTCTTTAATATCATCAGTATAAATTGCATGTCCAGTCACATGTTTAGAAGCACTGTCATGTGGTCTTTTTTCGTTTATTAAAATATTTTCACTCATTATTTAATTTAGTCTAATTAATTTATGTTTTTTGATTTCAATAAAACATTTCATTAATAAGTTTTTTGCTACTTCCATACGATAATTTTTTGACGCCCTCATATCATCTATTGGAGCAAAATCTTTTTCTAGGTATTTTTTTGCTTTATTAAAATTCTCTTCAGATAAATTTGAATTAATTAAGATTTTCTCACAATTTATTGCTCTTTTTGGTATTGCAGCCATTCCTCCATATGCAATTTTTATATTTTTTATTTTTTTATTTATTACTTCTAAATTAAATGAAGCACATACTGATGAGATATCATCATCTATTCTTTTAGATATTTTATATGCTTTAAAAATATTTTTTTTATAAATAGGAATAATTATAGAATGAATAAATTGGCCTTTTTTTAATTTTGTTTTTCTATAACTGATAAAGAATTTATTTAAAGGTAAAACGGTTTGTTTAGAGTTTTTTTGTAAAACAACTTTTGCATCAAGAGATAATAACAACGGCAGTGTATCTCCAATTGGTGAGGCTGTGGCTATGTTGCCAGCAATTGTGCCAACATTTCTAATTTGTACTGACCCATATCTTTTAAGAATTGAATTAAAGTCAGGATAATATTTTTTAACATATTGCTCAAATTTTATTAGAGAAATTCCTGCTCCTACTTGAATATTGCCATTTTTTTCTTTAATAAATTTAAGCTCTTTAATTGAATTTAATGAAATAATATTATTAATTTCTTTTCTTTCTTTGGTAACATGTAAAGAAAGATCTGTTCCACCGCTTAAAAATGTTGCATTTGGATTATAATTAATTATTTTTTTTAATTCTTTAATGTTTTTTGGTGAAAAATATTTCTTACTCCTATTTGTTAAAGTTACATTTTCTAAATTTATTTTTTTCAAAAGGTTAATAGTTTTTTTTTCTATTTTTATAAAATTTATCTATTTTGCTTGAACTATTTAAACTTTTCGCAGCATCTATTATTGGTCGATACCCTGTGCAGCGACATAAATTGCCTGATATTGAATCTTGAATTTTTTCTTTATTATATGAATTAAAATTTTTATACATTGCAAAAAGTGACATAACAAATCCCGGTGTACAAAAGCCACACTGTGAACCGTGATGTTTAATCATCGCATCTTGCACTACATGTAAGCTTCCATTATCTGCAATGAGGTCCTCAACAAGTATAAGTTGTTTTCCTTCTAAACTTGGTAAGAAACTGATACAGGAATTAATTGCTTTATAAATAATTTTATTATTTTCTATCTCTCCCAAAACAATCGTGCACGCACCACAGCCACCCTCAGCACAACCTTCTTTTGTTCCAGTTTTTTTTAAATTTAAGCGAACATAATTAAGTATAGTTTCGTTTGGATCTAGATTTTTTATTGTAAAAATTTTATTTTCCCAGACAAATTTTATTTTATTGGAAGACATTTAGCTTCCTCTGTAAGTAGAATAACTCCAAGGTGAAACAAGTAATGGCACATGGTAATGCTCTTTGGGATTAGAAATTCCAAATCTTACAACAACATCATCTAAAAAAGGAGTTTTTTGCATTTCAGTTATATTTTTAAAATAGTCACCTATAAAAAAAATAATTTCATATTGTCCCTCTTTAAAATTTGATCCTTCTACCAAAGGTTTATCTGGCCGACCATCATTGTTCAATATTACGCTACTTAATTTTTCTCGTTTATTATCATTAATATGATATAGATCAACTTTGATACCCCTGCCAGGTTTTCCAGAATAAATATCTAATACATGTGTAGTTAATTTTGTCATAAAGTTATGTATATAATATACAATTAATAAATAATTAAAATATTAAAACTGAAGCGATAAAATCATAATGAGCTCAATAGACAAGTTTAATAAATTAAATAAAACTGAATTTTTATCTATTTTTGGAAATGTTTTCGAAAAAACAGAATGGATCGCAGAGGAATGTTACAATTCAAAACCTTATGATGATCTTGATGAATTGTTTGCTAAAATGATGGAAATTTTTGAAAATACTGTAAAAGAGAAGCATTTAGAAATTCTTAATTCTCATCCAGATTTAGCTATTCAAAAAAAATTAACTAAAGATTCCAAAATTGAACAAACAAATGCAAACTTAAATCAATGTACAAATGAAGAGTTCTTAGAATTTAATAAATTAAATGAAGATTATAAAAAAAAGTTTGGTTTTCCTTTTATTATTGCTGTTAAAGGAAAAAATAAGAATGAAATATTGAATAGTTTTAGACAAAGAATAACAAATAATATAAATTTAGAGTTTGAGGAAGCTAAAAAACAAGTAAAAAAAATTGCAAGTTTACGTCTAAGTGAAATAAAATAATATGAAAAAATTTATCAATGGTAAAATGATTAATTTGTCTGACCCAAGACTTGGATCAAAAGTTATTTTTAAAACTGATGATTTTTTTGCATCTGCAAATAGAATAATTAACCCCAGTCCACCAATTTTTAAAGATGGCGTTTTTGATAAACATGGAAAGTGGATGGATGGATGGGAAACTAGAAGAAGAAGAGGAAAAGGATTTGATTACTTAATTATAAAACTTGGTAAACCAGGAAGAATTTTTTATGTTGATATTGACACTACTCACTTTTCTGGGAATCAACCAACTTATGCCTCTTTAGAAGCTTGTCAAAATAATAAAAAACTGAATAGCGGCACAAAATGGACTAAAATTTTAAATCATAAAAAACTTGGACCAAACAAAAATCATAAATTTAGTATTAAAAATAAATCTATCTTTACTCATGTTAAACTTAATATTTATCCAGATGGTGGAGTGGCAAGACTTAGACTTTATGGAGAAATTGAAACTAAAAATATAAATTATGGAAGTAAAACAGTTAATCTTACTTCTATGTTAAATGGAGCATCAATTGTGGGTTGTAACAACGAACATTTTGGAAGAGCTGAAAATGTGCTCTCGCCAGGCAAAGGTAAAAACATGGGTGATGGATGGGAAACAAGAAGGAGCAGAGGAAAAAACTTTGACTGGCTTATAATAAAAATGGGTCGAACAGGAAAAATTAATAAAATTGAAATTGATACACATCATTTTAAGGGAAATTACCCTGATAGATGTTCGGTTCAAGGAACATTTATTCCTATAAAATTGTCAAATAATTCAATTGTAAAAAAATCAAAAAAATGGAAGACACTTGTAAATAAAGCTAAGCTTCATCCCCATAAAAAACATAATTTTAAAATCAAAACACCAAAAACAAGCAAAGTTAATTATATAAGAATAAATATTTATCCAGATGGAGGAATATCAAGAATTCGAACCTTCGGAAAAGTTGTAAAATGAAAATAATAATAAAACCTAAAAAAATTAATGGTAAAAATTTTAAAAAATTTGGAGATTTAATATCTACAAGAAAAAGAAGGCCTATAAAAATTAACAATGGTTATGCAAATAGATACGATAATCTATGTAAAATCAATACCTCTACAAAAAATGGAAACACAATTGTTAGTATTTTTTCTGCAAAAAAAAGAAAATTTCCTATGAATATAAAAATGATGGAAAAGCATCCTTTGGGTAGTCAGGCTTTTATACCAATGAAAGAGTCTACTTTTTTAGTATTGGTTGCTCCTCGTGGTGAAAAACCAAAAGTTAAAAAAATTCAGTCATTTATAGTACCAAAGCAAACTGGGATAAATTATAAACCAGGAATTTGGCACTTCCCACTAATATCAAAAAAGAAAATGAATTTTTTAGTTGTTGATAGAAAAGGAAAAGGAAATAACTTAGTAATACATAATTTTAAAAAGGAAAAAATAATTCTTAAAAATGGTTAAAAAATATTTAAGAGACATGGTAGGTTATGGCTCCAAAGGAATTAAAGTAAAATGGCCAAATAACTCAAGAATTGCAGTACAGTTTGTTCTTAATTATGAAGAAGGGGCAGAAAATTGCGTTTTAAATGGAGATAAAACTTCAGAAATTTTTCTTTCTGAAATAATTGGAGCTCAACCAGTAAAAGGCCGTAATATGAATATGGAATCAATTTACGAGTATGGTTCTAAAAGAGGTTTTTGGAGAATTCATGAATTATTTCAAGAAAAAAAAATTCCATTAACAATTTTTGGTGTCGGCATGGCCCTTGAAAAAAATAATGATGTTTGTAATGCTATTAAAAAAGCAAATTATGAAGTTGCTTCGCATGGGTGGCGATGGATTGATTACCAAAATTTTTCAAAAAAAAAGGAAAAAGAACATATGAAGTTCGCAATAAAATCTATAAAAAAAATTTTTGGAAAAAGGCCCTTGGGTTGGTACACTGGCAGATGTAGTCCTAATACTTTAGATTTGGTAGTTGAAGAAGGCGGATTCCTTTATTGCAGCGATTCATATAGTGACGATCTTCCATACTGGATAAAGAAAAGAAATAAAAAGCAATTAATTATTCCTTACACATTAGATAACAATGACATGCGTTTCGCAACCAACCAGGGATTTAATAGTGGTGATCAATTCTTTTCATATTTAAAAGATAGTTTTGATAGTTTATATGAAGAAGGGAAAATCTATCCAAAAATGATGAGCATTGGACTTCATTGTAGACTAATTGGTAGACCCGGAAGAATTCAGTCTTTAAAAAAATTTATTAATTATATTTTAAAGTTTGAGGATATC
Source organism: uncultured Pelagibacteraceae bacterium (assembly GCA_902587315.1). GTDB lineage: Bacteria > Pseudomonadota > Alphaproteobacteria > Pelagibacterales > Pelagibacteraceae > Pelagibacter. The sequence continues at coordinate 44,165 of CACIKW010000004.1, read as the reverse complement.
TGGATTTGTAAAAGGATAGATATAGCAAATCATTGGGTAAAAAATTATTAATAGATTAATATAGAACATTAAATATATTAAAAAAACAAATAATAATAAATAAAGTAAAATCTAAAATAAAAAATATGGAAATAAAAAAAAATTTTCAAAACATATTTAAAACTTTTTTTAGTAAGTTATTTATTTTTTTATATGGAAACATTAAAGAATTTAAAGATTTTGCTTCAATTGATTTAAATAGAATAAATTTAGAAAATATAAAATCTGATACTTTTTCTGAAAAAAAATATTATATATATGAAATTGATCATGGGAGAATATATACCGATACAGTACAAAACGTAGCAATATTAAAAAACAATGTAATAATACCTAACGTTTCATTTCAACAAATTTTTACGGAACTTAAACCTACAAAGTATAATAAGGTTTTAAAAGAAGGCACACCTCGTATCAAAAAATACTTAAAAGGAACAATTTTTTCTATGGTTCAAGGTGCTAGTGGAGATAATTATTTTCACTTTTTATTTGATATAATTCCACGATTAAAACTATGTGAACAAAAATATCCTTTGGATAAAATAGATTTTTTTTACGTACCAAATATTTATGAATGGCAAAAAAAAATTTTATTAACTTTTGACATAAAAGAAGAAAGATTATTAAACAGTAAAAAATACAGACATATAGTAGCAGATAAAATTTTAGCTGTGGATCATCCTTGGTACTACAAAGGAAGTGTGCATGATGAATTTATTAATATCCCTTCTTGGATTGTATATTGGTTAAGAGAAAAATTTTTAAATATGGAAAAAAAATTTAATAATAATGAAAAAATATTTATAGATAGATCCGACTCTAAATATAAACATTGTCAATTTCAAAATAATGATGAGTTAATAAATTTTTTAATTTCTAAAGGATTTAAATCATATAAAGTTGGTCAATTAGACTTTTTTGAACAAATTTATTTATTTAAAAATGCAAAAACTATAATTGGACCTCATGGAGCCTCCTTTGCAAATTTAATTTTTTGCAAGCCCAAAACAACTGTAGTGGAAATACTTCCGGAAACACACCGAAACAAACAAAGCTGGAAGAATATCTCCACCTCCCATAGCCAAAGAATAAGTAATATATTGAATTTAAATTATTCGCGTATAACAACTCCAGAAGTAATTGAACAAAAAAAAGAACTTGGAGATATTAAATTCAGTATAGAAGAAATGGATCTAGTCTTAAAAAAAATAATTTAAGAATCACTACAATAAAGCTTGTCGGTGGACTCCTGCTATGAGAAGATTCCCTTATGAAAGTTAGAAAGTTTTACCGCTAGGTTCTTGGCGCACGCTTGGAAAGTGTGTGTACCCTCACAGGTACTGTGGGTTCGAATTCCACTCTCTCCGCCATTTTTTTAATTTTTGATAGAGTTGAGAGCAGCTAATTGATATAAAAAATTATATGACTTCACTAAAAATGTACTGTTTTTCTTTAACCAACTCGAATTTAGAAAAAATTAAGAAAATTAATTATATTCCAGTTGGATTGGGTAAGGAAATTTTTGATAAAGAGTGGATTAGAGACAATACAGGCAATCATATGACAGAAAAAAATAGTTGGTACGGTGAAAATACATTTTATTATTGGCTTTGGAAAAATGACCTTAAAAAAAAATTTGACACAGACTGGGTGGGATTTTGTCACTATCGAAGATTTTGGTTAAAAGATAATAAAAGTGAAATATATGAAGATTTTAAAAAATCGATCGTACAAGAAACTCCACCTGAATGGAATAATCATGAGGTTGTACTTAGAGATGAAATTTTTGTTAATTCGACCAAATTAAGCAAAATATTAAAACATGGAAAAATGCAACTACTAAAAAATCCCTTTGTGTTTCTGTCAAAAAAAAATTATCCGTAAAAGTTCACTATGACATGTATCATGGATATGGGGAATTAGATAAAGCTATAGAATTATTAGATAATGAAAATAGAGAAGATTTTAGAAATTGGGTAAACTCTTCAGTTTCATTTAGTGCAAATAATGTTTTTATTTGTAAATCCCCGGCACTTTACAATGATTATTGCAAATCATTATTTCAATGGTTAGAAAAATGTGAACAGATATTTGGTTTTGATCCAAATAGACCATATAGCAGAATAAGAGTATATGCATTCTTAGCAGAGAGATACCTGAGCTATTGGTTTAAAAAAAATTCTAATTATATTATCTGGCCCATGAAATTTCATGATATTACAAATGATAAAATTAATTTTTAGTTTTATTTTTATTATATGAATAAAAAAATTTTTTTATCCGGTGTGGGAGGAATGTTGGGTGAAGCATTTTATAAGATCTTTTCAAAAAAGTATAAATTAAAATGTACAGACAAAGATGTAAATGAGAACTGGCTAGAATATCTAGATTTTTGTAATTCAGAAAATTATAAATTATTAGTAGAAAAATTTTCTCCAAATTATCTTTTCCACATAGGAGCTTTTACAGATCTAGAGTTTTGTGAAAAAAATCAGTCCGAAACATTTAGAACAAACACAGAGTCAGTCAAAACTGCGGTAGCAATAAGCAATAATTTAAATATTCCATTACTTTATGTTAGCACAGCTGGTATATTTGATGGTTTAAAAGAATTTTATGATGAAAATGATATACCAAAACCAATAGGCGTTTATGCAGTATCAAAGTATGAAGCAGAAAAATTTGTTGTTGAAAATTGTAAAAAATATTTAATATGCAGAGCTGGCTGGATGATGGGCGGGGGCCCAAAAAAGGATAAAAAATTTATTCAAAAAATAATAAAGCAGATTAAAGATGGAAAAAAAGAATTATTTATTGTTGATGATAAATTTGGAACCCCAACTTATACTTATGATTTTGCAAAAAATACAGAAGCCTTAATTGCTACAAATAATTTTGGATTATATAATATGGCTTGTGAAGGAAATACGAGTCGTTATGAAGTAACAGAAGAAATTTTAAAAATTTTAAATTTAGAAAATTCAATTAGATTGACTAAGGTTAATTCAGATTATTTTTCAAAAACTTTTTTTGCAAAAAGACCAAACTCTGAAAACCTTTTAAATAAAAAACTAAATACAATTGGATTAAACTTAATGAGGCCTTGGCAGGTGACGCTAAAAGAATATCTAGAAAATTCATATTCAACTTATTTGTAAAACTCTTTAGTATCAAAAAAAGCGGAGAGTGTGGGATTCGAACCCACGGTACCTGTGAGGGTACACACACTTTCCAAGCGTGTGTACTAAAATTAAAATACTTTATTTAGTATATAATTACATGAATTGATTCCATGCCCACCATGCAACTGCTAAAACAATTACAACTTCCATTTTAACTCCTTTGTTTGATTCTCAAATAATATATCATTTATTAGTGTTTTTTTTAACACAAATTAATGGCGGAGAGAGTGGGATTCGAACCCACGATAGAGTAAACCCTATACACGCTCTCCAAGCGTGCGCCTTAAACCACTCGGCCATCTCTCCTTAATTCAATTTTCATTTTTATTAAAAATATTTATTACTTTTTCAAATGATATACTTTTTATAGAATTAGAATTTCTTGTTAAATTATCTTCTTTATCTATTGGTATAATTAAATCTGAATAAGTATGGGGAGGACAGTCTCCAAGAATTACAAAAGTTTTTTTTGCATAGGCAGTAGCTAAGTGTGAAAAACCTGTATCATTTCCAATAAATAATTTGCAACTCTTCAATTCAGGTATAACTTGGCTAATTGTTTTTTTTGATGATTTTATAAATTCAAGCTTCATGTCTGATTTTTTAATTATTTCCTCTTCGATTCCAAACTGATCTTTACCAGATAATATAAGAAATTTTGTGTAGCCTTTAGATGACAAAAATTTAATTAGTTTAATATAGTTTTCAGATCCCCATTGTTTTTCATAACCGGAACAGGCAATGCAAACAGCAATTTTTTTATCATCAATTTTTTCATTAAATTTTAGTGTTTTAAAAGGAACATAATTTATTTTTAAAATTTTTTTTATTAACTCTTTGCTTTCTTCAACTGGATCAATAAGCTTAGATTTAAAATTATCATAAAATTTAAAATCTTTTTTTAAAAAAAAATTTTGATATTTTATCCCAGGAGCATAAATTTTATTTACTCCTGCAAAATAACTAATCAAAACATATAGTGCCGAAGAATGAAAAATAAAGATTTCATTTAAATTCAATTTTTTTATTTCATTATAAATATAAATTATCGAACATATTTTTTTAACTATTCCTCTTGTGTCATCTGATATTTCAACAAAATTATCAACTAAATTTTGATCTGATAAATATGATTTAGCACTTGAAAATTTTTTTGTGATTATTACAATTTTTTTCTTTCTTTCTTCTGATATTTTTTTAAAGCATGATATGTATGAAACAAAATTACCCCAACCCTTACCTGGAGCCAAAATTGCAATTTTATCTTTCATAAAAAATTTAATACTACTCTTTTTTATAAAAACACATATTAGTATCTTTTATATGAAAGATATTTATGTTTTTAGACAAATAATTTAGATATTTGCAAACATCTTTGGTAGAAGTTTTTCCTGGAATATAGTCATGCCAAAAAATATATCCGTTTTTTCTTACCATTTGTAATGCTTTTTCAGAATCATTTTTTATCACTGAATAAGTGTGTCCACCATCAATAAAAATTAGATCATATTTATTCTTTAAATTTTCAATATTTAGGTCCATTGAATTTTCATAAGAAATTTCAATTTTATTTTCGCAATCTGTATTACTAAAAATAAATTGATTATAAGAACTTTCATTTTTTATATTTTTAAAAGCAACTTTGCTTTCACCTTTGTTCATTACTAATTTTGATGTCTGATCTTCATTAAGTGTTATAGTTTTAATTTTTGATTGTGGTGGTGAATTTAAGGCCATTATATAGGTTGTTTTTCCACTGCAAGTTCCAAATTCAAATATATTTAACGAAATTTTTGACATTAAAGATAATATCCAAGTTTCATAATCAGAGATTAAACCTTTAACGTTATAATCTTTGTCATGAACCAAAATCATTTTTGAAACATGTGAATCCGAAGGAAACTTTGTTTCACTGTTAATTATCTTGTGTTTAAATATTGGATTTATAGATTCTATTGAAACAGTATTTATATTCTTTCGATAAAAAAAATTTTTAATTTTTTTTTTCTTTAAAAATATAAGCAATAGTATATTTGCCAATAATGAAAAAAATAAAATTAACTTTGTCATTAATTATCTTTATTTATTCTTAACACTCCAATAAAAGCTTCCTGGGGTATTTCAACTTTTCCAAATTGTTTGGCTCTAGTTTTTCCTTTTTTTTGCTTATCTAGAAGTTTTCTTTTTCTATCTAATGCACCTCCTCCATGAATTTTTGACAGAACGTCTTTTTTATATCCCTTTATGGTTTCTCTTGCGATAATTTTCCCTCCTATTGCAGCTTGTATAGGAATCATAAAATTATGTCTGGGTATTAAATCTTTTAGTTTTTCACATACCACTCTTCCTTGTGATTGTGCAAATTCCTTATGTATCATCATTGATAATGCATCTACATGCTCACTATTTACTAATATGCTTAGCTTAACAAGATCTCCTTCTTTATAACCAATGATTTCATAGTCAAAACTTCCATATCCACTGGTCATGGATTTCAATCGATCATAAAAATCAAATACAACTTCATTTAAAGGCAGTTCATAATTCAAAACTGCTCTATTACCCGAATAAGTCAAATTGGTTTGTACTCCTCTTTTATCTTGGCATATTTTTATTATCGAACCAAGGTATTGATCTGGGGTGATAATTGTTGCTTTTATCCATGGTTCTTCAATTAACTTAATATGTGTAGGATCGGGCAATGTAGAAGGATTCTGCAAATCAATTATTTTGCCATTATTTAAATGAACTTTATAAACAACTCCAGGCGTTGTAGTTAATAAATTAATATCAAATTCTCTTTCAAGTCTTTGACTTATAATTTCTAAATGCAATAAACCTAAAAAACCACATCTAAATCCTAGTCCTAATGCAGATGATGACTCTGCTTCAAAGGAAAAACTTGCATCATTTAATTGAAGCTTAGCAAGACCATCTTTTAACTTTTGATATTCAGAACTATCGACTGGAAATAAACCACAGAATACAACTGGTTTACTAGGTTTAAATCCTGGTAATGCTTCTTTTAATGGTTTTTGAGAGTCACATATTGTATCTCCAACTTTCGTTTCTGATAAATTTTTTATTCCAGTAATAATAAATCCTATTTCTCCTGCACCCAATTCATTTACATCTTTTGGTTTAGGCGTAAATACTCCAACTCTTTCAACCTCATATTCTTTATTATTAGACATCATTTTTATTTTCATATTTTTTTTAATATATCCATCAATTACTCTAACTAAAATTACTACCCCTAGATATGAATCGTACCAACTGTCGACTAATAAACATTTTAATAATTCACTCTTTATTCCTTTTGGTGGGGGTAATATTTTTACTATTTTTTCCAATATTTCTTCTACACCTTCTCCTGTTTTACCAGAGCATGGAACTGAGTTAGTTGTTTCTATACCAATAACATCCTCAATTTGCTTTGTTGTTTTTTCTATATCAGATGCTGGCAAATCTATTTTATTTAATACCGGTACTATTTCATGTTCAATATCTAGTGCTTGATAAACATTGGCAAGAGTTTGTGCTTCAACTCCTTGTGAGCTATCAACTATTAAAATCGAACCTTCGCATGCATATAAAGATCTACTTACTTCATAACTAAAATCCACATGACCTGGCGTATCAATAATATTTAATATATATTCTTTTCCATCTCTAGATTTGTATGAAAGTCTAACAGTTTGAGCTTTGATTGTTATTCCCCTCTCTCTTTCAATATCCATTGAGTCTAAAACTTGGTCTTTCATTTCACGTTCTGACAAGCCTCCACATTTTTGAATTATTCTGTCAGCTATTGTTGATTTTCCATGATCAATATGAGCTATAATAGAAAAATTTCTAATGTGATCGATAGATGACATTACGATCTTAGTTTTGCGCCAGTTGATTCTTGAACTTTAGATATAATTTTTTTACTAATTTCCTCAATATCATTATCACTTAAAGTTTTGTCTTTAGGTTCCAAAATGACATTAAATGCAATAGATTTTTTTCCTGCCTCAATATTCTCCCCTTGATAAACATCAAAAATTTTTACTTCTTTAATTAGCTCTTTATTAATTTTTTTTACTAGATTTATAATTTCTCCAGAACTATATTTTTCGTCTATTACAAAAGCAAAATCTCTAACTACTTTCTGATAGTCAGAAATAATATATTGAGGTTTTGTTTCTCTAATTTTTTTTCTTGAGTCAGGTAAATTGTCTAGAATTATTTCAAAACCTAGAACATTATCGGTTTTAAGATCTAGTTTGCTAATAATAAATGGATGAATTTCTCCAAAATAAGCTAGTTCTGGGCCGCTGGACGAGCCTAATGAAAGTAAACCAGATCTTCCGGGATGGTACCATTTTTTTGTTTTATTACTGACAAAAATCTTTTCGGAATTAACCCCGACATCATTCAAGACTCTTAGTGCATCATTTTTTATATCATATACATCAAAGTTACGTTCCTTTTCTATCCAATTCTTTCTAGATTGTTTTCCAGTTTTAATTGCACCAATCATTGTTAGTTGTTCTCCTGGCTTACTACCTTTGAATACTGGTCCAATTTCAAACAACATCAAATCTTCATAATTTCTATGAATATTTTTTTTTGCTCCAATAATTAAATTGGTGTAAAGGGATGATCTTAAAACATCTAAATCACTTGAAATTGGATTAGATAACTTAATTTCTTTTTTTAGCTCAGAAAAAAGATTATCAATTCTAGAGTCTGTAAAAGACCACGTAACTGTTTCAACGTATCCTTTAGATGCAACAGATCTCTGTGCAAAATGAAATACCTTTTGTTTATTGTTTAAAGTTTCTTTTATACTTTCTTTTTCTGGATTTATTAAAGGAACTTTATCATAGCCTTTAATTCTTGCTAGTTCCTCTATAAGGTCTATATCTTCATTTATATCTGGTCTCCAAGTTGGTGGCAAAATTTTCATTTTTTTTCCGTTTATTTTTAAAGAGCATCCTAAAGAAGAGAGAATTTTTTTAATTTCAGTAGTTGTAATTGAAAATCCAATAATTTTAAAAAATTTTTCTGTTTCCAAATTAATTGTTTTTCTCTCATCCTTTATTTTTCCTTCAATTGATATTTTGCTTGCTTTGCCGCCACATATATCAATGATCATTCTTGCACCAAGTTCTAATCCTAGTTTTATAGAATCTGGATCTATACCTCTTTCAAATCTATATTTTGCGTCAGTATCAATATTTAATATTTTAGAAGTTTTTCTGATGTGCGCTGGAAAAAAATATGCTGATTCTAAAAAAATATTTTTTGTAGAAAATTCTGTACCAGAACTTGTGCCTCCAATAATCCCTCCAAGGCCTAATACTCCTGATTTATCGGTTATTGCACACATGTTATTTTGGAGCGTGTATTTTTTATTGTCTAATGCTTCAAATGACTCTCCATTTGAAGAATTTCTTACAATAATTTCTTTATTTATTTTATCGGCATCATAAGCGTGTAATGGTCTATTTAAATCAAACATTATAAAATTTGTTATATCAACAATTGCTGAAATTGGTTTTAAACCCAAAGATAGAATTCTTTTTTTTAGCCAATCTGGGCTTTCTTTGTTTTTTACATCCTTAATATAAATACTTCCAAATATACCGCATCCCTGTTCTTTATCTTTTTTTATTGAAACTTTTATTGGACTTTTAAAATTTTGATCTAGTTTAATTAAAGAACTTTTCTTTAATTTGCCTAAACCTGAAGATGCTAAATCTCTCGCAAGACCTCTAACTCCTAAGCAGTCGGGTCTATTTGGTGTAATAGAAATATCTAAAGTTTTTTCCCCAGAATTTTGAAAATATTTTTCACCAATTTTTTTTTCTTTTTTGCTTAGCTCAATTATTCCCTCTTTATCTGAAGATTGTTTTAGCTCATATCCTGAGCAAAGCATTCCGTGAGATTCTATACCTCTTATTTTTGCTATTTTTAATTTCATGTTGTTTACTGGAATCACCGTTCCTGGAGGGGCATATACAGTAAACAAACCATCTCTTGCATTTTCAGCTCCACAGACAACTTTGATAATTTTTCCAGAGCCTACATCAACATCACATAGTTTTAATTTATCTGCATTGGGATGTTTTTGAGATTTAACAATCTTACAAATAATAAAACTATCTAAATTAGTATTGGATGAATTTACTCTTTCTACCTCAAGTCCAATTTCTGTTAAACGTTCAGCTACTTGATTTATGTTTGCTTTAGTATCCAAATGGTTTTTCAGCCATGATAATGAAGTTATCATCTACTCAAACCTCTATAGTTTGTTGGTATATCTAGTGGATCAAAACCATAAAACTTTAGCCATCTAATATCACTATCAAAAAAAGCTCTAAGATCATTTATTCCATATTTAAGCATGGCAAGTCGATCAATACCTACTCCAAAAGCATAACCTTGGTATTGATTGGGATTTACTTTTGCATTTTTTAACACGTTAGGATGTACCATTCCACATCCAAGAATTTCTAACCAATTATCTCCTTCTCCAATTTTAATTTTTCCGTCATTTATTTTATATCCAATATCTACTTCAGCTGAAGGCTCGGTAAATGGAAAATGACTTGGTCTAAATCTAATTTTAACTTTATCAACTTCAAAAAATTTTTTTACAAAATAATAAAGACAACCTTTAAGATGTCCCATATTTATGTTTTTGTCTATATGTAATCCTTCTAGTTGATGAAACATTGGAGAATGTGTTTGATCGCTATCATGTCTATAAGTTCTACCAGGTGCTATAATTTTAAATGGTGGTTTGCTTTTCAGCATCGTCCTAACTTGGACGGGTGATGTGTGAGTTCGTAAAAGTAAATCTTTTGAATAATCAAGGTAGAAGGTGTCATGCATATCTCTGGCGGGATGATTTTCAGGAGTATTAAGTGCCGAAAAATTATAATATTCACTTTCTACATCCGGACCTTCTTCAACAGAAAAACCTATTTCCGAAAAAATTGAAGTAACTTCATCAATTACCTGAGAAACAGGATGTATCTTTCCATTAAAATAAGATCTTCCTGGTAGAGTAATGTCAATATTATCATCTTTAAGCTTTTTATTTATTTCTTGATTTTGAATTTCTTCATTTTTTTTTATTATTAGTTCCTGTAATTCATTTTTTAATAAATTTAGTTCACTAGCATAATTTTTTCTATTCTCTTCAGGTATTGATCCTAGTTCTTTAAATTTTTTTGATAATATTCCATTTTTACCAAACAGTTCTGTTTTAATTTCATTAAGTCTATTTTGATCTATTGGCTCGTTTAGTTTAGATAAATATTGAACTTTTATTTTTTCAATTTCAAACATTTTTACAGATTATTTGTTAAAAAGAGAAAAACAATAGAGAAGATTAGCTTAATGCTGATTGTGCTTTTTTAACTATAGTTTTAAAGGCCTCAGGATTATCATAAGCTATTTCGGCAAGAATTTTTCTATCTATTTTTATTCCTGATTTGTTAAGACCATTAATAAATTTCGAATAAGTTAGACCTTGTGCTCTAACTCCTGCATTAATCCTTTGTATCCATAAAGATTTAAACTCCCTCTTTTTATTTCTTCTATCTCTATATGCATACTGCATGGCTTTTTCCATTGCTTGTCTTGCAACTCTAATTGTGTTTTTTCTACGGCCCCACTGACCTTTTACAGCCTTCAGAACTTTTTTATGCTTTGCGTGACTTGTTACTCCTCTTTTAACTCTAGACATTTATTATCCTCTTAAATTATATGGCATGTATGATTTAACAATTTTGCTGTCTTGCTTAGACATTACAGTAGTGCCTCTCTGGTTTCGAATTTGTGTATTAGTTCTTTTAATCATACCGTGTCTTTTACCTGATTGCCCCATTACAACTTTTCCTTTTGCTGTAATCTTAAATCTTTTTTTTGCAGAACTTTTGGTTTTTAATTTAGGCATATTTTTTTGCTGGGTTTATACAAATAATAATATTATTTTACAACTAGATTTTGATTAAATTGGCTGAATCACCATTATCATTTGTTTTCCATCAAACTTTGGTTGCAATTCTACCTTGCCAATATTCTCCATATCTTGAATTATTTTGTCCATTAGTTTGTTTCCAAGATGTGTATGCTGCAATTCTCTTCCTCTGAATTTTACCGTAAATTTTACTTTGTCACCTTTAGAAAGAAATTTTTGTGCATTTTTAATTTTAAAAGTATAATCGTGTACTCCAGTAACCGGCCTTAATTTAATTTCTTTTAATTCAACTTTTTTTTGGTTTTTTTTTGCTTTACTTGCTTTTTTCTGTTGATCATATTTAAACTTGCCCATATCCATTATTTTACATACAGGAGGATTAGCATTGGGGGCAATTTCAATTAAATCCAAACCTTCTTCTCTTGCTCTCGAAATAGCGTCGTTTGTTTTTAAAATTCCTAAATTTTCACCTTCGCTTGAAATTACTTGGACTTCCGGAGAATTTATTCTATTATTTGTTCTCGGTCCCTTGGGTTTGCTTCTTCTTTGAAAATAATTTTTTTTGAAATCTTGCACTTATAATGACGGAGCTTTATTAAGACTTGAAAAATTTTTTAAAAATGTTTTAAGTTCCATATTTTCTTGTTTATTAGTATCCAACTTTCTAATAGTTACACTATTAGTGTCAACCTCTTTTTTTCCACAAATTAATAATATAGGTACTTTTGCCAATGAATGTTCCCTAATTTTATAATTTAAGTTATGATTTTTTAAATCAACATTGCTTGATATTCCAGATTTTCTGATTTTGTCGTTTACCAACTTTGCATAATCATCAAATTCATCAGAAACGGGAATTACCATTATTTGTAATGGTGAAATCCAAAATGGTAATTTTCCAGAATAGTGTTCAATTAAAATTCCTATAAATCTTTCAAGAGATCCAAACAACGCTCTATGCAACATTACAGGGACTTTTTTTTCACCACTCTTGTTAACATAAGTAGCTCCTAATCGATCTGGTAAATTTAAATCAACTTGCAGAGTACCACATTGCCAGTCTCTACCAATTGCATCTGTTAATACAAATTCTATCTTGGGACCATAGAATGCTCCCTCGCCCTTATTAACACTATATTCTAGTTTAGATGCTTTTATAGCTTTTAATAAAGCTGACTCTGATTTGTCCCAAACTGAATCTTCTCCAACTCTTACATCGGGCCTATCAGAATATTTTAAAATTACATTTTCAAATCCTAAATCTTTATAAATTTCCAATATTAAATTTGTAACACTTAAACATTCTTCGGTTATTTGATCATCTGTACAAAATATATGTGCATCATCTTGGGTAAACGCTCTTACTCTTAATAGTCCATGAAGCGCTCCTGATGGTTCATAACGATGAACCTTTCCAAATTCAGACATTCTCAATGGCAAGTCTCTGTAACTTTTTAATCCTTGATTATAAACCTGAACACAACCAGGACAATTCATAGGTTTTATTGCAAATACTTTTTCATCTGGTGTTGTAGATGTATACATATTTTCCCCAAATTTCTCCCAATGACCTGATTTTTCCCATAAAGTTCTATCTAATATTTCTGGTGTATTTATTTCTCTATATCCAGCTTCTTCTTGCTTTGCCCTCATGTAACTGACAAGTTTTTGAAAAAGTGCCCATCCTTTTTCATGCCAGAATACTGATCCTGGACTTTCTTCTCTAAAATGAAATAAATCCATTTCTTTTCCTAATTTTCTATGATCTCTTTTTTCCGCTTCCTCTATTCTTTTTAAATAATCATCAAGCTCTTTTTTAGATGGCCAAGATGTTCCGTATATTCTTTGGAGCATTTCATTATTTGAGTCGCCTCTCCAATATGCCCCCGAAACTTTTGTAAGCTTAAAATATTTGCCAATTTTACCAGTTGATGTTAGGTGCGGTCCTCGACAAAGATCATACCATTTTCCATGATAATATATAGAAACCTCTTGATCATCTGGAATACTATCAACTAGCTCGACTTTGTAATCTTCTCCAATTTTTTTATAATGATCCTTCGCCACTTTTCTTTCCCAAACTTCTCTTTTTGTTGGTTCATTTTTTTCAACTATTTCTTTCATTTTTCTTTCTATCTTTTCTAAATCTTCTGGAGTGAATGGATTTTTTCTAGAAAAGTCATAATAAAAACCATCTTTGATTGCTGGACCAATAGCTATTTTTGTACCTGGAAACAATTCTTGAACAGCCATTGCCATAATATGTGTTGTATCATGCCTAATTGCATCTAAGCCTTCTTTGTCTTTGGATGTAATAATTTTTACTGATGAATCTTTTTTTATTAAATAAGTTAAATCTTTAAGTTCTCCATTAACACTAATTATTAAAGCTTGTTTGTATAAAGATTTACTTATTTTTTCTGCAATTTCTATTCCGTTAACTTCTTTATCAAATTTTATTTTTTTTCCATCTGGTAAAGTAATATTTGGCATTTAATTTAGTAATTTCTTGTACTCTGAATATGTAGAAAAACACATTTTTTCAACATTAAATTTTTTTATTACGTTTTCTCTTCCAGAATTACCCATTGATTTCAGTGTATTTCTATCCAAATCAAAGACATGTGATAGTTTTTCTGACAAAGAATTTACGTCGCCAGCTTTAAACAAAAAACCAGTAGTCTCATCAATAATTGTTTCTCTTGAACCTCCAATATCACTTGCAATTATGATTTTTTCCATTGATTGTGCTTCTATTGCCACTCTTCCAAAAGCTTCTGGTTCAATTGATGCTGATACCACTATATCAGATATTTCATATGCTATTGGCATAATTTCAAAATTGTCTACAAATATTATTTCTCTATTAAGTCTATATTGTTCAACTAATCGAGTAAGTTTTTTCTTATAAATATCTCTTCCTTGTTCGCTACCCAATATAACTGCTGTAAATTGTTTATGTGGCTCATTTTTTTTTAGTAGATTGAGTGATTCAATAAACATTTCTTGTCCTTTCCATTTTGTTAATCTTCCTGGCATTAAAATTATTTTTCTTTGAAATTTATCTAGATTCCATTTTTTTATTAATTTATCCTTATCTGATGTTTTAATTTTTTCAGAATTATAATATTCAGTATTAATTCCTCTAAAAATAACCAAGAATTTTTTACTATCATTTAAATAATCAGTGTAATTGTTATTTATGTGAGAAAAAATAAAATTAGAACCTGCTATAGTTAGATCAGATCTAAGCATTACAGAATTATAAAATTTTTTTACTTTGCTTTTAAAATTATATGTTCCATGAAAAGTTGTTACAAATTTTCTTCTAGTAATTTTTGTAGCAATCAAACAGCTCCATGCTGGTGCACGACTCCTAGCGTGAACAATGTTTATGTTAAAAAAAAGAATTATAAATGTAAGTATAATTGCGTTAATTAAGATTAAAACAGGATTTTTACTATGAACTGGTAAACGAATTAATTTTACTTTTTTATTATTTATATATTTAGTTAGTGCGCCACCGCTAGTAGCCAAAAATGACCTGCACCCATTTTCATTTAAATAATGTGCTAAATCAAAACATCCAATTTCTGCTCCTCCATAACCTAATTTAGGTATAACTTGCAAAACATTTATTTTTGATGGCATTTGTTAAATATTATAATATCAAATAATTAAATTAATTTATGCATAATTTTAAATATATAAAAATTTCCAACAAAAAAAGAATAAGAATTTTGTCTTTAGGTACAAAATCTAAATTATACATAGTTTTCTTACACGGTTTTAAATCAGATATTGAAGGCGAAAAACCTCATGGACTTTATAAATTTTGTAAAAAAAAAAAAATCGGGTTTTTGGCACTAGAATACATGGGACATGGAAAATCTTATGGAAAATTTGAGAATGGAAATATTAGTTCATGGTCAAAAGATACACATTTGACAATAAAAAAAATTATAAAAAAAAAAAATTTTATTATGATTGGCTCAAGTATGGGTGCTTGGATAGCATTAAATCAGTTTAGAAAATATAACAAGCAGATTAAAGGATTTATTGGTGTAGGTGCTGCTCCAGAATTTTTGGAAAGACTTATGTGGAAAAAGTTTAACTATAAAATAAAAAAAGAACTTATAAAAAACAAACTTTGTATTATTAAAAGAGATAATTATGAATATCCTATTTCACTACAATTAATAAAAGACGGAAAAAAAAATAGTTTTTTTTCAAAAAAATTTAAAACCAAAATACCTGTAACAATGATTCATGGTGATAGAGATGAGGCAGTCCCAATTAATTTTTCTAAAAAAACACTTAAAATTTTTATAAATGCTAAAAAAAAATTAAGAATTATTAAAAAAGGTGATCATAGTTTGTCTTCAAAAAAAAATATAAAAATATTATTAAATGAATTAAATTTAATTATTAAAAATGTTTAACTTGCTATATTAATTTTTTTGGTTTCTGAAATCGGATTTTTTAATTTATCTAGCATTTCTTTTGGACAAACTTGATAAAAATTATTTATTTCTATTTTAAAGTTGTTTAATATTTTTTTTGATATATTTGAATTTGTCTCTCCAGAATGTCTCTCAATTAAATTTTTTAAAAATTCTTTCCAATAATTTGTTTCCACTTTTTCAAAAATAACACTTTCTGTATTTATTTTTTTTTCTAATTTATTATTTATATCATAAACGAATGACATGCCTCCAGTCATCCCTGCTGCAAAATTATCTCCTACGTCCCCCAAAATAACTATGCTGCCTCCTGTCATATATTCACATCCGTTTGATCCACATCCTTCAATAACTGCAGTAGCTCCAGAATTTCTCACTGCAAATCTTTCACCTGCTTGACCTGATGCAAATAAATATCCAGAGGTTGCGCCGTATAAAACTGTATTTCCAATTATTGTGTTTTCATTTGAAATTAAATTACTATCTTCATGTTGTTTTATAGAAATTGTTGCTCCTGATAGACCTTTTCCTACATAATCATTGGCATCACCTCTTAAATTTAGTTTTAAACCTTTGATCGCAAACGCACCAAATGATTGTCCTGCAGAACCTTTAAATTTTAACGTCAAAAAATTTTCCTCTAATTTTTTGTATCCATATTTTTTAAACATTTGATAAGATATCCTTGTTCCAACGGCTCTATTTGTATTTTTAATAATAAATTCTTTTTCAATTATTTTGTTTTTATCTATTTGATTTTCGATTTCTGGAAATATTTTTTGATCTAACGTATCTGGAACTTTATTAATCTCCTTTTTTTCACAAAATCTTTTATTTTCTCCTGGATCTGGCAATATAAACAATGGATGTAGATCTAAATCATCTAAATTGGATGAGCCAGTACTTACTTGTTTTAATAAATCTGTTCTACCAATTATTTCATTTAATGATTTAAACCCTAAGTTTGCTAATATTTCTCTCGCTTCTTTAGCAATAAAAGTGAAAAGATTAACAACTTTATCAGGTGTGCCACTAAATTTTTCTCTAAGTTTCTTATCCTGAGTGCATACTCCAACTGGACAAGTGTTTGAATGGCATTGTCTCACCATGATGCAGCCCATGGCTACTAGTGCAGTTGTTGCAACTCCATATTCTTCTGCTCCCATCATTGCGGCAATAACTACATCTCTTCCAGTCTTAATTCCTCCATCTGTTCTTAAAGTAACACTATGTCTTAAGTTGTTTAATATTAGTACTTGATTTACTTCTGTTAATCCCATCTCCCATGGTATTCCAACATACTTAACACTTGATTGTGGTGTAGCTCCTGTTCCACCATTATGCCCTGATATAAGTATTATATCAGCTTTAGCTTTTGCAACTCCTGCAGCTATCGTTCCAATTCCTGATGAAGCTACCAACTTAACTCCTACTCTTGCATTAGGATTAACTTGTTTTAAATCATAAATTAACTGAGCTAGATCTTCTATTGAATATATATCATGGTGAGGTGGAGGAGATATTAATGTAACTCCAGGAGTGGAATGCCGAAGTCTAGCAATCTCATTAGTAACTTTAAAACCGGGCAACTGACCTCCTTCTCCAGGCTTAGCTCCTTGGGCTATTTTAATTTCTATTTCATTACAATTATTTAAATAATTTATTGTTACACCAAATCTAGCTGAAGCAATTTGTTTTACTCTTGAGTTTGAAGTATCTTTATTAGACATCAAATTAAATCTTTTTTCGTCTTCACCACCTTCACCACTGCAAGATGCCCCTTTTATTCTGTTCATTCCTATAGCTAAAGTTTCATGAGCCTCTTTTGACAAAGCACCATGTGACATGCTTCCACTTCCAAATCTTTTTAAAATTTCTGATACAGGTTCAACTTCTGAAATATCTATTGACGCTTTTAAATATCTCTTTCTAAAATCGATTAAATCCCTTAGGTTTATTGGTGGAAGATCATAAATACCTTTTGCATATT
Organism: uncultured Pelagibacteraceae bacterium; assembly: GCA_902587315.1. Lineage (GTDB taxonomy): Bacteria > Pseudomonadota > Alphaproteobacteria > Pelagibacterales > Pelagibacteraceae > Pelagibacter. Next base: position 26,513 of record CACIKW010000004.1, on the reverse strand, counting down.
TTTTGTAAATTTCCATGGAATTATTTGTTACAGCACTTTGTAGTAGGTGAATTAATTTCCCTTGATATTGGTGGGTTTCTCCTTTTTTTCTATATTTATATATTCCTCCAATAGGTAATACACTGTCATTTCCATAAAATGCATCTTTATGAATATTTTTTATTTTTTTTTCTATACCAATTAATCCTATACCAGAAATTTTTGAAGTTATTCCGTGGAAGTATTTTGAAACTATGCTTCTACTTAAGCCAAGTGATTCAAAATTACAGCCACCCCTATAAGAACTCAAAACAGATATTCCCATTTTAGACATTATTTTTAAGAGGCCTGCATTTACTGATTTGATATATCTTTCTATACATTCTTCGTAATTATAATTTCCAAAAAGATTTTTTTTGTAACGTTGATATATGCTATCTAAAGCTAAATATGGATTTACAGTAGTTGCTCCTACTCCAATTAGAGTAGCAAATGAGTGAGTATCTAAAGCATCTCCAGTTTGTACATTTATAGAAATATATCCTCTCAACTTATTTTTTATTAAATGCTTATTAACTGCTCCTACGCATAAAAGCATTGGTATTGCTATCTTTTTTTCAGATAAAGCTTTATCTGATAAGATCAGCTGTGTTGCACCTTCTCTTACAGCAATTAAAGATTCTTCTAAAATATTGTCTAAACTTTCTTTAAGAGATTTTTCATAAGAAAAAGTACAATCAATTGTTTTTGATTTTTTATCAAATAAATTAATAAATTTTTGAAATTGTGAATTTGATAAAATAGGACTTTCTAAAACATATATGCTATTTTTAGTTAATTTATCAAAGTTTAAAATATTTCCCAAATTTCCAAATCTTGTTTTTAAACTCATAACTTTATTTTCTCTTAACGAATCTATTGGTGGATTAGTAACTTGACTAAAATTTTGTCTAAAAAAGTGATATAGAGGCCTATAATAATCAGATAAGACAGCAAGGGGAGTATCATCACCCATTGAGCCAACTGCTTCTTTAGCTTCCTCAACCATAGGATGGAGAATTAGTTCTAAATCTTCAATACTTAAACCGAAAGAATGCTGTCTTTTTCTTAATTCAGATCCACTAAAAATAATTTTTTCCTTATTAATTTTAATTTTTTTATCAAGATCTATAATTTGGTTGTTAAAATGTTTATATTCTTTTGCTAGATAATCTTTAATTTGGTTATTTGTATAAACTTTTCCTTTTTTAATCCTAACGCCTAAAATATCACCTGGTCCTAGTCTTCCCTTTGAAATAATTTTTTTTTCGTTTAAATCAATCATTCCTGTCTCTGAACCAGCAAATAATAAATTATCATTTGTTAAGATATATCTTAGTGGTCTAAGGCCATTTCTATCATTTGCAACAATTGCCCACTCATTATCTGTGGCAGCTATTGCAGCGGGGCCATCCCATGGTTCCATGGTACTATTTAAAAAATTAAATAGTTTTTGATGATCTCTTGGTAATATTTTACTTTTTTTAGACCATGCATCTGGAATTAACATTAATTTTGCTAAAGGTGCAGGCTGTCCAGAGATATTTAATAATTCAAAAACATTATCTAAAGCTGCTGAGTCTGACGCTCCTGGTTGAATTACTGGTTTTAAATTTTCTATATTTTCAAATAATGTGCTTTCCATTTCATTTTCATGCACTTTCATCCAATTGCAGTTTCCTTTAAAAGTATTTATTTCTCCATTGTGTGCTATAGCTCTAAAAGGCTGCGCTAAATCCCAACTTGGAAATGTATTTGTAGAAAATCTTTGATGAAATATTGCGTACCTAGAAACAAATCGTTGATCATTTAAATCAGTATAAAAATCAGACAAGGCTTCTGCTAAAAACATGCCTTTATAAATTATCGATTTAGCACTTAAAGAACAGATATAAAAACCATCTAAATTATTTTTAATTACTTCATTTTCAATTTTTCTTCTAATCTCATATAATTTTCTTTCTAAATCTATATCTTTTAAATTCTTATCATTAGGCTTAAATATGACTTGAGTAATTTCAGGTCTATTACTATTAGCCTTTTCACCCAAAACTTTTGTATTTATTGGAACTTGTCTCCATCCATAAATTTTAAAATTTGAATTTGTAAGTTCTTTTTCAAAAATAGTTTTACAAGTTTCTTGAACATTGAAATTGTCTCTTGGTAAAAAAACCATACCAACACATATTTCTGAACCATCATGCTTGTGTCCTTTGGTTTTTATTTTTTCTACAAAAAAATCATAAGGAATTTCGATATGTAGACCTGCACCGTCTCCAGTTTTGCCATCTGCATCAACAGCCCCTCTGTGCCAAACAGCTTTTAAAGCTTTAATCCCATACTCAACAACTTTTCTTGATTTTTTTCCCTCTGTGGAAGCTACCAACCCCACACCACATGCATCATGCTCTTGTTTTTCAGAATAGACATGGTTTTTTTTTAGTAGATTTAAATTTTTTAATCTTAAATTTTTCATGCAACCTTTTGCTCTTTTTTTATTTTATTTTCTAAATATTTATCTATTGAAATAGCTGCTTCTCTTCCATCTTTTATAGCCCACACAACTAAAGAAGCTCCACGTACTATATCGCCTGCAGCAAACACACCGGGAATGTTTGTTTCTAAGGTATCAAAATTAATTTTTATTGTTCCCCATTTTGTCACTTTTAGTTCTTCTTCACCAAATAATTTTGGTAATTCTTCTGGATCAAAACCAAGTGCTTTTATGATCATATCTGCTTGTAATTTAAACTCAGATCCATTTTGAACGATTGGCTTTCTTCTTCCACTATCATCGGGTTCACCTAGTTTTATCTTATTTGCAATTAAACTTTTTATAAAATTTTTTCCTATAAATTCTTTTGGATTAGATAACCATAAAAACTTAACTCCCTCGTCCTCTGCATTATGTACCTCCCTTGCAGAGCCAGGCATATTTTCTCTATCTCTTCTATATAAGCATTTAACTGATTTAGCATTTTGCCTTATGCATGTTCTCACACAATCCATAGCAGTATCTCCACCTCCGATTACTACTACATTTTTATCTTTCGCATTAAGTGTGCCGTTATCAAATAGCTCAACTTTATCTCCTAGGCCCTTTTTATTTGAAGCAGTCAAAAAATCCATTGCTGGAAATATATTTTTTAATTCACTTCCTGGTAAATCAATTTCTCGTGCTTTGTATACTCCGGTAGCAATTAATATTGCATCATGTTTTTTTCTTAGTTCTGGTAATTTTATTTTTTTTCCTACTTCGATATTTTGAACAAATTTAATTCCACTCTCTTTTAAAAGATTTGTTCTTCTTTCAACTACATATTTTTCTAATTTGAAATTTGGTATCCCATAAATTAAAAGTCCGCCAGGTCTATCATATCTATCATATATCGTTATATGATAACCTTTTTTTCTTAACTCTTCAGCGCAGGCTAACCCTGCTGGGCCTGCTCCTATAATTCCTATACTTTGATTTTTATTATTTGATATTTTTAGTGGTTTAATCCAACCATTTTCCCATGCATTTTCGGTAATAAATTTTTCTATTGAACCAATTGTAACTGTTCCATGTCCTGATTGTTCAATAACGCAATTTCCTTCACATAATCTATCTTGGGGGCATATTCTTCCACAAACTTCTGGCATATTATTAGTGCTCTGAGACAAATGGTAAGCTTCCTCTAGTCTTCCCTCTGCTGTTAGTTTTAACCAATCTGGAATATTATTACTTAACGGACAGTGAACTTGACAAAATGGAACTCCACATTGTGAACATCTGCTAGATTGTTCTTCGGCTTTTTTATTAATAAATTCCTTATAAATTTCAGCAAAATCCTCCGTTCTTTCATTAACAGATCTTTTATGTGGAGATTGCTGATCTAACTCAACAAATTTTAGCATTTTTTCTTTCATATTTAGCTAGAATTATATCAATTAAATCGCTACTTAAAGATAATTTAGGTCATATGTGCTGACCAAAATATTGTTAAAACGTTATATTTTGCTACTTTTTTGCAGTACTAACATTGCTAATATGCAAACATGTAATTGCTTTATTTTGATATTAATTTCTTTAGGAAGGAACAATCCTAATGATTTCTAATTATTTTGAGACTTTTATTTTATCAATTGTTCAAGGAATTTCAGAATTTATTCCGGTTAGTTCTTCTGCACACTTAATTTTAATATCTGAGCTTAGTAATTTTTCCTCTAGCTCCTTAGTAATAGATGTGGGTTTACATCTTGGATCACTATTAGCAATAATAGTTTTTTTTAGAAAAGATCTATTAAATTTTTTTAATAATAAAAGTTTAGCATTGCTAATAATAATTGGTTCACTTCCAATAATAGTAATTGGACTTCTATTATATACTAGTGGTCTAATATACTATTTGAGAAATATAGAAGTAATAGCTTGGTCTACCCTATTTTTTGGAATACTTTTATATTTTGCAGATAATTTTAAAATTACAAAAAAATTTAATGAAAACTTAAGCATTAAAAATATATTTGTTATTGGATTATTTCAAATTCTTGCATTAATACCTGGAGTTAGTAGATCTGGAATAGTAATTACTGCTGGGAGATTTTTAAATTTTAATAGATATGACTCATCAAAAATTTCATTTTACTTATCTATTCCTGCTCTCGCAGGTGCAAGTATATTGGGACTAAAAGATATTATTAATCAAAATTTACAATTTAATATTTTAACAATATTTGCTGTATTTCTTTCTTTTTTTTTCTCCTACCTAACTATTAAATATTTTTTAGCTTTTACAAAAAAATTTTCATTAAAAATATTTGTTTATTATAGAATTATTTTAGCTGGATTATTATTTGTTATTGTATACTCTTAATTTGTTTTCAAAATTAGGTAATAATTGAGAAAATATAACACCAAATAAAATTAATGCGCATCCAAGAATGTTATTAAAACTTAATATTTGATTTAATATAATCCATGCTGCAATAGCAGCAAAAACTCCTTCTAACGAAAAAATTATTGCTGCAGGAGCGGGTGTAATATTTTTTTGCGCATAGATTTGTAAAACAAAAGCAAATCCTCCAGATAAAATTCCAGCATATAAAATCTGTACTTTGTGAGATAGAATATTAGATATTATAAATTCCTCAAAAATTAAACTTAATACTATAGAGCATGACGAAACAACTAATGTTTGTACTAAACCAATTAAGATAGGTGTGTTGAACTCTTCAATAATTTTACCAATAAATATTATATGTAATGCCCAAAAAATAGCGCTTACTACAACAAGGGAATCTCCTAATCTAATTGTAGCATCTTGAAAATTAGTTAATAAATAACCACCGATCACACAAAGCATTGCAGAAGGCCAAACACTCCAATGAATAGTTTTTTTAAAAAGAAAAAAAACAATTATTGGTACCATTGGTACATAAAATATTGTAACAAATGCAGCATTAGCAACATCTGTATAAATCAATGCTACTTGTTGAAAAACAGAAGCTAAAAATAAAAAAATTCCAATCAATACTGAAAGATAAATAAATTTTCTTTTGTCTTTTGAAATTATTCTTTTGGTATTAGTTTTTTCTAAAATTAAGTAAAATGGAATTAAAGCAATAAAGCCTACAAAAAATCTTACAGCATTAAAAGTATATGGTCCTATTTTTTCCATGCCTGTTTCTTGCGCAATGAAAGTAGTTCCCCAGATTAATGTACAAAAAAGGGCACTAATAATTGAAACTGGCTTAGACATAATTATAGTGCCAATTTATAAGCAAAGTTTTTTCCAAGATTATCTTTTAATTCATTGGAAAATCTAGCAGCTTCTGCTCCATCTATAATTCTGTGATCATAGGACAATGACAATGGAAGCATAATTCTTTTTTGAAATTCATTATCAATTAAAACTTGCTTATAATAAGTTCTTCCAACTCCCAAAATTGCTACTTCCGGATAATTAATTATTGGTGTAAAAAATGATCCTCCTATTCCACCCAAACTAGTAATTGTCATTGATCCACCAAAAAATTCTTTTTTATCAATTTTAAGTTTTCGACATTTTTCACTTACTTCTTTCAGCTCTAAAGATATTTGGTTAAGATTTTTTTTATTTACATCTCTAATTTTTGGTACCATTAGTCCATGCTCAGTATCAACTGCAATACCAATATGAAAGTATTTTTTTAATGTCATTTTTCCTTCATTGATTTCATCTATAGACGAGTTAAAACTAGGATATTTTTTCATTGTTGCTACTAAAGATTTAATTATAAAAACTAAAGGTGACATCTTTTTCTTTTCCCCTGTATTTATATCAGTAAGTGATGCTCGGAATTCTTCAAGCTCTGTAACATCTGCCTCATCGTGATGAGTAACATGTGGAATAGTCTGCCAAGAGTTTAAAAGATGGGGAGCAGCTATTTTTTTTACTCTTGGTATTTCTTTTATTTCAACTTCTCCAAACTCTGAATGTTTAAACTCTATTTTTGATTTGTTTGGTTGTTTATTTTCATTTAATTGATTATTTATAAAATTTTTTACATCTTCATGACTTACTCTTCCTTTTCTTTGAGTTCCTTTTATCTCGCTTATATTTGCTCCCAATTCCCTTGCAAATTTTCTTACATTAGGAGTGGTAAATATTTTTTTATCTTCTGACATTTTTTATAGTTTTGTAGGAATCGGTTTTTCTGGATCAATATTATATTTTTTTATCGCATCTTCAGCATATTTAGATGGTATTAATTGTTCTTTGGCTAGTACACTTAATGAATATGTAACAATATGTTCCTTATCTACTTCAAAAAATTTTCTTAGGTTTTTTCTTGTATCGCTTCTACCATATCCATCTGTTCCAAAAGAGTAAAAACTTTTTCTTACAAAGGGTCTGATTTGATCAGAATTTAATCTCATATAATCAGAGGCAGATACTACTGGACCTTCTGTTGTAGATAAACATTCTTCAATGTAATTTTGTTTTGGTTTTTTATCTGGATTTAAAAGATTATATCTTTCTACTTCTATAGCTTCTTTTCTAAGTTCATTAAAACTTGTGACGCTCCATACATTGCTATCTATTTTATAATCTTTCTGTAAAATTTCAGCTGCAGCAATCATTTCTCTTAATATTGTGCCTGAACCTAATAATTGAATTTTAATTTTCTTGTATTTTTCAAATTCTTTAAATAAATACATTCCTTTTAATATCCCTTTTTCAACATTTTTATCTTTTGGCATTGATGGATGAGAGTAGTTTTCGTTCATAGTAGTAATGTAATAAAAAATATTTTCCTGTTTTTCATACATTCTTCTAAGCCCTTCTCTAAATATTGTAGCTAATTCATATCCAAAAGTTGGATCATAAGATTTACAATTAGGTATAACGGAAGACATTATATGACTATGTCCATCACCATGTTGTAAACCTTCTCCTGCAAGAGTAGTCCTTCCTGCTGTTGCCCCTATTAAAAAACCTCTAGTTTGATTATCTCCAGCTGCCCAGGCAAAGTCACCTGTTCTCTGAAATCCAAACATCGAATAAAATATATAAATTGGGATCATTGAAATATCATGATTTGAATATGAAGTTCCTGCTGCTATCCATGATGACATTGCACCTGCTTCTGTAATGCCTTCTTCTAACACCTGTCCCTTAACGTCTTCTCTATAAGAACTTAACTGTTCAGAGTCTACGGGTTCATATTTTTGACCTTCGTGAGCGTAAATTCCAATTTTTTGAAAAAATCCTTCCATTCCAAATGTACGTGCTTCATCTGGTATAATTGGCACTAAGCGGGGAGCTACATTTTTATCTCTTAATAAACTTGTTAACATTCTAACTAAAATCATTGTTGTGGACATTTCTTTTTTTCCAGTTGATTCTTTCATAGCACTAAAAATGTCTACTGGAGGAGTTTTAATAGATTTTGCAAAAGATGTTCTTTCGGGCAAATTGCCACCTAATTTTAATCTACATTCTTTTAAATATTTAATTTCTGCAGAATTTGGGGGGAGGTCTATAATATTCAACATTTTTTACTTGTTCGTCAGTTAAAGGCAAATCGAATCTATCTCTATAATATAAAAGATCTTCTTCTCCTAATTTTTTTTGTTGATGCGTGGTATTCATACTTTCACCTGATTTACCCATTCCATATCCTTTAATTGTTTTTGCAAGTATAACTGTAGGGGTGCCTTTATTTTGAATTGCAGAATTATATGCAGCATAAACTTTATGAGGATCGTGACCTCCTCTATTTAATTTCCATATATCTTTATCTGTCATCTGAGAAACCATATCTAATAATTCTGGATATTTTCCAAAAAATTTTTCTCTTACATAAGCACCACCTTTGGCTTTAAATGCTTGATATTCACCATCAACCGCTTCTCCCATTCTCTTTATTAATAATCCAGTTTTGTCTTTTGCTAATAATTGATCCCAATAAGATCCCCAAATCACTTTAATCACATTCCATCCTGCTCCCCTAAATATTCCTTCCAATTCTTGAATTATTTTTCCATTACCCCTTACCGGTCCATCCAGTCTTTGGAGATTACAGTTAACAACAAAAATTAAATTATCTAACTTTTCTCTAGCTGCTAAACCTATGGCTCCTAAAGATTCGGGTTCGTCAGTTTCTCCATCACCTAAAAAACACCAAATTTTTCTTCCTTCATCTTTTAGTAAACCTCTATTGATCAAATATTTATTAAATCGTGCTTGATAAATTGACATGATTGGACCGAGTCCCATTGAAACAGTTGGGAACTGCCAAAATTCTGGCATCAGCCATGGGTGTGGATATGATGAAAGTCCTCCTGGATTTACTTCTTGTCTAAATCTATCTAGCTGTTTTTCACTTAGTCTTCCTTCTAAAAATGCCCTTGCATACATACCCGGTGCACTATGTCCCTGAAAATATATTAAATCTCCACCAAACTTGTTGTTTTTAGCTCTCCAAAAATGATTCATACCAACATCGTAGAGTGTAGCTGCAGATGCAAATGTGCCTATATGACCACCAAGTTCAGGATTTTTTTTATTTGCTCTTACTACCATTGCAGCTGCATTCCATCTAATTAAAGATCTAATTTTTCTTTCTATGTTTTGATCACCTGGAGATTTTACTTCTTCTTCTGGAGAAATTGTATTTATGTAAGGTGTATTTCTCGATAAAACTAAATCAGAACCTTCTTTATAAGAATGCTCTATTAATTGCTTTATCAAAAACTGAGCTCTTTTTTTTCCATCATTTTCTATAACTGCTGAAAGAGATTCTATCCATTCTTTTGTCTCCGTAGGATCAATATCATCTTTTCCTGAAGTCTCAATTTTTTCTTTTTTTTTTATTTTTTTCTCATTTTCTTTTACTTCTTCTTTTAAAACTAAAGTATCCTCTGCTTCTTTGATTATTTTTTCAGTATGTGGAGGTACCTTTTCTTCTACAGTTTTTTTTGAAGCATCTTCAGATTTTTTTTCACCACTTAAAGTTATAAGCAAATCACCTTTTGATACTTTGTCTCCTATCTTTACATCAACAGATTCTACTATTCCTTCATAAATTGATGGAACTTCAACACTAGACTTGTCACTTTCTAAGGTCACTACTGAGTCATTTTTTTTAATATTATCTCCAGATTTGACTAAAATTTCTATAATTTCCACTTTTTCAAAATCTCCGATATCAGGAACTAAAAGTTTGTTTTTCATAAAAAATTAATTTCTTTCAATGCACATAGAGATTCCCATTCCTCCTCCAATGCATAAAGTAGCCAAACCTTTTTTTGAATTTCTTTTAATCATTTCATGTATTAATGTAACTATTATCCTGGTACCAGATGCACCTATGGGATGGCCAAGTGCAATTGCGCCTCCATTAACATTTACTATTTCTTGAGGAATTTTTAGTTCTTTAACTACGGCGATACTTTGTGCAGCAAAAGCTTCATTGGATTCTACTAAATCTAAATCCTTCACGCTCCATCCTGCTTTATCTAATGCTTTTTTTGATGCTGGAATTGGACCTGATCCCATTAATGTAGGATCTACACCACAAGTGGCCCAAGATATTATTTTTACTAATGGTGTCAAACCTCTTTTTTCAGCTTCTTCACGTTCCATTAACAATACTGCTGCAGCACCATCGTTTATTCCAGATGAATTTCCTGGTGTAACTGTTCCATCTTTTTTAAATGCTGGTTTAAGTTTTGATAGTCCTTCTAGAGTGATATCTTTTCTTGGGTGTTCATCCTCTAGCAATGTACTTTCGATTATTTCATCTACAAATTTTTTATTTTTTATTGCATCTTGTGCTTTTGATTGAGAAGAGACTGCAAAAGCATCTTGATCTTTTCTTGATATATTCCATTTTTCAGCAACATTTTCTGCCGTTATGCCCATATGATAATTATTATATGCATCAATTAAACCATCCTTTAGCATTAGTTCTTCTTTTGAATTACTCATACTTTCCTGTCCTCCTGATATAATAATTTTAGCATCGCCTGATAAAATTGATTGATATCCGGCAACTATAGATCTTAAACCTGAACCACAAACTTGATTGATCACAAAACCGGTTTTGCTTTCTGGTATTCCTGCTCCTATAGCGGCTTGTCTTGCCGGATTTTGTCCTGTTCCACCAGTTAAAACTTGACCCATAATAACTTCATCTATGTCATTAGCTTTCACTTTTGATTGCTGTAAAATTTTTTTAATTACGATTTTTCCTAGGTCGTGTGCATGAAACTCCTTTAAAGAACCTTTATACTTCCCGATCGCAGTTCTAAAAGCAGATGTAAAAACTATATCTTTAGAATTTTTTCCCATATAAATTCAATAATTGCTAATATGGTATAATACATTAAAAGATGTAATAATATAAGACAATGTTGCGCCTGTAGCTCAATTGGATAGAGCGCTTGGCTACGGACCAGGAGGTTCTGGGTTCAACTCCTAGCAGGCGCGCCAGATATGGATTGGTTATGAAAATATCTTTACAAAAAGCGGTGATATATTTCTTTGCAATAATTTTTGTAATATTGTTAATAATTGCTTTATTAATTTAGAAAGTATGTCAGAAAAATTTGAACAGTTAAGTATAAAGCCAGGTTTTATGAAACATAATGGCGGCTTATTGTTTAAAGAAATTACAAAAACCGATTATGAATTTAAAACAACCATTAAAGAAAACCATTTAAACGCATTAGGAATTACACACGGAGGGTATATTGCTTCGATAATTGATGCGGGAGCAGGAACAGGCGCCCATAGAGCTGCTGGGAATGTTCCTTGCGTAACTATATCATTAGATATAAAATTTATTGGTTCTACTAAGTTAGGTGATGAAATTATTGGATTTACAAAAATTCAAAAAAAAACAAAAACACTAATATTTTTAATTTGTCACCTGCAATCAAAAGGAAAAATTATTGCTTCTGCTTCTGGAATATGGAAAATATTAAATAGTAATCCTATTTCAAAATCAGGTTTTGGTGGTTAACTTTTTTTTCTTCTATAATTTAAATATCCAAAAATCAAAAGTAATACTAGCGCAATTGGATAAACAATTGACTTGCTTGGTCTGCTTAAATTTTCAACTTTAAATTCACTAATTATATCTCCAGTTTCCATTCCACTTTTTTTTGCCGTCCCATTCCATTTTAAAGTATCAACAATTATTTTATTATCTTTTTTTGCTAAATTAATTCCATAGTCTTCTAGATCAAATTTATTTTGAAAAGAATCTCTTTCAATTACAAATAGTTTGTATCTTTCACCGTACTCGCTTAAACGAGTAACTTTTATATGAACTTCTTTATCTATATCTAAGTTTATTGAATGAATAGTACTTAGGTCTTTATAATTATATTTTGGGTAAAATTTATTTAGTACAAATTCTGGAGACAAAAATGATATTGAAATAAACAAGAAAATTATAATTTCATACCACATTAGTCTGTTAAAAAACCATCTTTGAGTAGCAGCTGTAAATACTAATATTCCAATTAATGAAGTTGCAATTACCAACAAAGCGTGCCAAATATTTTCAATCCCAATTAGAAGCAACTCATGATTAAATAAAAAAACAATTGGAAGAATTCCTGTTCTTAAACTATACCAAAATGCTTGTACTCCAGTTTTAAGTGGGTCTCCTCCTGAAATGCCTGCTGCTGCATAAGATGCTAAACCCACGGGAGGAGTTACATCTGCCATTAATCCAAAATAAAATACAAATAAATGAACGGCTATTATTGGAAATATAAAACCAGAAGCATTACCTACATCTACCAAAACCATAGACATTAATGATGCTACGACTACATAATTTGCAGTTGTTGGCAGTCCCATACCTAACAATAAACATAAAATAATAGTTAAAAATATTAAAATTGTAACATTATCTCTGGCTACAGATTCTATTACTATAATTAGATTTGTACTTAGTCCAGTAGAACCAACTGCTCCAACAATTACTCCTGCAGTCGCAATAGCAATACCAACTGCAACCATATTTATGGCACCTTTTTCAAAACCGATCACTGTTTGGTTAAACCAAGTTTTAAATCCGTCTTTTAAATTTGGTTCTTTTATTAGTTTATTTACTAGATTAACTAAAATTAATGAAATTGTTGCATAAAATATAGAATATGAGGCTGTTAGTCTTAGATAAACTAACAAATAAATTAACACAAAAATCGGAATTAAAAAATGTAAACCAGCTAAAAAGGTTTTTTTTAAAATTGGTACATCCTTTTCTTCCATGCCTTTAAGATTTAATTTTAAAGCTTCAAGATGAGAAATATAAAACAAAGCTATATAAGATATTATTGCCGGTAAAAAAGCATGTTTAACAACTTCAAAATATGTAACACCTATAAAACTTGCCATAACAAAAGCTGCGGCACCCATTACAGGAGGCATAATTTGTCCATTTACTGATGAGGAAACTTCTATTGCTCCAGCTTTTTCTTTTGAAAATCCAGTTTTTTTCATAATTGGAATTGTAAAAGTTCCGGTAGTAACAGTATTTGCAACTGAAGAACCAGATATCATTCCTGTCATTCCAGATCCTAAAATTGCAGCTTTCGCTGGACCCCCTCTCATTTTTCCTACCAAGGCAAAAGCTAAATTTAAAAAATACTGACCACCACCAGCAGTTTCTAAAAGAGCTCCAAACAAAACAAACAAAAATATGAAATCAACTGAAACACCAATTGGAATTCCGAATATTGCTTCTTGATCAAACCATTGAAAACCGACAAGTCTCTTTAGGGAAAGTCCTCCGTGTGAAATTATTTCAGGTGCATATTTTCCAAAATATGAAAATAATAAAAAACATACTGCTATAATTACTAATGGTATTCCAATTACCCTTCTTGTTGCTTCAAGTAAAATTAAAATTCCAGTTGCTCCAATAATTAGTTCAACTGGTATAATATATTTGCCTAGTGTAATTTTAAGAAGAATACCTCCTCTATCTACTAATTGATCGTAAAAAAAATAAATATATAAACAACAAAAAGTTGCAATTATACTAATTAAAATATCAATTATTGAAATTTTTTTTGATCTAGAAAAAGGAAAAATCAAAAAAGCTAGTAGTAAAGCAAATCCTAAATGAATTGCCCTAGCTGGTAAACCTTTAAACATTCCAATATTAAACCAAAAAGGAAATGGAGATGCATACCAAAGTTGAAACAAGGACCAGATAATTGCTATACCTAAAACAATTTTTAAATGAATTCCTGTAAGATTTCTAGTTGGGGATAAATCTTCACTAATTTTACTTTCGATTTTTGTATCAATGTTTTGATTCATTTGTTCAATACTTTACTATAAAAAAAAGGCCCAATAAATATATTGGGCCTTTTTAATTTAATTAAGTATTAAGATTACATTAATCCAGCTTCTTTATAGTATTTAATAGCTCCTGGGTGTAATGGCGCTGACAAACCATCAGCTATCATGTTTTTCTTTTCTAATGGTCCAAAAGCAGGATGCTGTTTTCTGAAATCATCAAAATTTTCAAAAACTGCTTTTGTTACTAAGTATACTAACTCTTCAGAAACATCGGCACTAGTTACAACAGTAGCCTTAACACCAAAAGTAGTTACATCTTTTTTTTGTCCTGTGTAAGTTCCCGCGGGTATTGTAGCAGCTGCATAATAAGGTGCACCATCTATTAAACCTTGAACAGGTCCGCCAGTAAGATTAATTGGTAATGCTTTTGCTGCACAAGTAGCTGCTTGTTCCATAGCACCATTTGGAAATCCTACTGAATATCCATAAGCGTCAATTTTACCGTCACATAGCGCTTTTACTTGTTCAGAAGAAGTTAACTCAGTTACTCCTTTGAAGTAACTATTATCAACTCCCATTGCTGCCATAAGTACTTCCATGGTTCCTCTTTGACCTGAGCCTGGATTACCTATGTTTACTGTTTTACCTTTAAGACCTTTAAAATCTTTTACTTTGGCTTTTTTTCTCGCCCAAATTTGGAAAGGTTCGTTGTGAACTGAAAAAACAGCTCTTAAATTACCAAACTTTTTTCCTTCCCATTTGCTTGAACCATTAACAGCATGAAATTGCCAGTCAGACTGAGCTACACCGAATTGAAACTCGCCATCTTTGATTTGACCAATATTGTAATTTGATCCACCAGTTGATGGAGCTGTACATCTGTAAGCTTTATCTATGCCTTTTTTTCTTCCATGTTCTTTCGCTATTGCAGATTTATGCAACATTTTACAAATTGCGTTTCCAGTCTGGAAATAAACTCCAGTTGGTCCGCCTGTTCCTATCGTGAAAAACTCTGCAGATTTTGCAACTGTTGTAAATGACAACGAAGCTACAAAAATCAAAAGAGCACTCGATAAGGAAGTTATTATTTTTTTCATAGTCCCCTCCACTAATATTAATTTAGAACAATTCTAATCAAAACTTTACTGATGAGTCTATAAAAAAATTAAGTTGATTCAACCCAGGCTTTCAATCTTTTTGTGCCTTCAACTATTTTGGGCGCAAATTTATCTACTAAACTAATATCTAAATTCTGTTTTTCAGGCAAATTATCCATAAATTCTTTTCCATCAAAATCCGTAAAACTTAATCTTGTTATAAGTTTATCTTTTGAAAATCCAAAGTCTGAGCCTGGTAACAACACAACTCCTGTATCAGTTAATAAGCTGGAGCACATTTCTTGAGAACTTTTAAATTTCATATCTAAAAATTCTGGCATTAAATAAAAGCCACCTTGTGGTTTATCAATCAATATTTTATTAGACTTTAAATTATTGTAAACATACTCTCCTACCAACTTAAGGATTTTTCTAGATTTATTAATATAATTTTTATGATCATTTTTATGAGCTGCAATTGCTGCATATTGAATTGGTGCGCTTACAGAAGAAAAAGTTTCACTAGCAAGAATCTTTAATGAATTTTTTAATCTTGTTAATTCATTTGGAATAACAAAATATCCAAGTCTCCAACCTCCTGCTCCACACCATTTACTTAGTCCGGTACTAATAATTGTGTTTTCAGGACAATAACTTGAAATTGATTTATAGTTATCATCAAAAGACAGCTCTGAATAAATTTCATCTGATAAAACTAAAATATTATATTTCTTTATAGTTTTGCTTATTTCGTCTAAATTTTTACAAATTTGTCCGGAAGGATTGTTTGGAGAATTTAAAAACAATAAATAATTTTTTTTCTTATTTGGTAGAACAACTTTTTCTATATCACTTGAAGTTGGGAACCAATTGTTTTCTCTGCGAGTTTCTATCCAATGAACTTTATTTCTTCCCAAAATTGCTTGGGGCTCATATGATACCCAGCTAGGGGACGGAAGTATAACTTCGCCGTCGAAAAGCATTTGTAATAAAAACATAAGCTCTTTAGTGCCAGGACCAATTAAAATATTCTCTGCTTTATAATTATGATTTTTTTTAGAAGATATATAATTTGCTACAGCTTCTCTAAGTTCTGGTAGACCTTGCATTGGTAAATATTTATTTTGAAAAGCATGATTTCTTAGTTCATTAATAACGTCTTCTGGAATTTTAAAAGGGGATTGTCCAAATCCAAATTTGAAAACTTCTTTTCCCTTAGATTCAAGTTCTTTTGATATTTCATTTATTCTTAGAGTCGATGATATTTTTAAGTTTTTTACAATATCTTTGATCATTTATATTTTTAATTCTTTTAAATTTTTATATTCTTGTAATACTTCTGAGTTTGCTAATGCTTGAATATTTTTTATTTTATTTCCTTCAATTATATTTTTTACAGCTAATTCTACAATCTTTCCGTTTTTAGTTCTAGGTATATCGCTAACTTTTATTATCTTTGAAGGTATATGTCTGGGAGATGCTTCGATTCTAATTCTTTTTTTAATTTTTTGTATTAGACTTTGCTCAAGTTTATAGTTTTTATTAAGGACAATGAATAATACAATTCTAATATCATTGTCCCATGATTGTCCAACAACAATACACTCTTTTATTTCTTTAAATTTTTCGACAACAGAATAAATTTCTGAGGTTCCAAGCCTTACACCACCTGGATTTAATGTAGCATCTGATCTTCCATAAATTATATAACCGTTTGAATTTTTTCTTTCAGCATAATCGCCATGGTGCCAAATATTTTTAAATTTATTAAAATAGGCTTTTTTATATTTAATGTTCTTTCTATCATTCCAGAACTTTTTTGGCATAGATGGAAATGCAGATTTACATACAAGTTCACCTTTTTTGTTATTTATTGATTTTCCATTTTCATCAAAAACATCAACATCCATACCTAGTCCATTATTTTGAATTTGGCCTGAAATTACAGGACTATAAATATTGCCCAGTATAAAACAAGAAACTATATCTGTTCCTCCTGATATTGATGCTAAGTGAATATTTTTTTTTATTTTTTTGTAAATATAATTAAAACTATCTTCAGAAAGTGGGGAACCAGTTGAACAAATAGTTTTTAGTTTTTTTAGTCTATATTTTAATTTTGGATATAAGTTTAATTTTCTTATTGAATCTATATATTTTGCACTTATTCCAAAAAGTGTAACATTTTCTTTTTCTGCCATTTTTAATAATAAGTCATTTTTTTTATACATTGGAAATCCATCAAAAAGGACTATAGAAGCTTTTGAAGATAATGAACTTACTAACCAGTTCCACATCATCCATCCACAAGTTGTAAAGTAAAAAACATTGTCTCCTGGCCTTATTTCACAATGTAATTGGTGCTCCTTTAAATGCTGCAGTAAAACTCCACCTGCTCTATGACAAATACATTTTGGCTTACCCGTTGTGCCACTTGAATACAAAATTGCAAGTTCATGATCAAAATCAAATTTATTAAATACAATTTTTTTTGATCTTAATCTTTTGATATCTTTCCAATAAAAAATTTTTACCTTATTAGAGGATTTAAACTTTATAAAAGACTTTCCTGGGTAATTAATAATGATTACTTTTTTTATAGATTTTATTTTCTTTAAAATAGCTGGAAGTCTTTCTAAAACGTTGATTTCTTTGCCGTTATAATAATATCTATCTGAAATAATTAATAATTTAGGTTTAATTTGAATAAATCTTTCTATTACTCCATTAATTCCAAAATCAGGAGAGCAGGAAGACCATATTGCGCCGACGCTAGCGGTTGCTAAAAAACTTTCAACTGTCTCAATCGTATTTGCAAGATAAGCTGCCACTCTATCATTTTTTTTTATTTTATTTATTTTGAAAAATTCAATTATTTTACTTGCAGTACTATTTAACTGACTCCATGTTCTGATCTCTCTATATCCGTTTTCACTTATAAATGTGATTGCTTTCGTGTTATCATTTTTTGATAATAAATTTTCTGCAAAATTCAACTTGGAACCAATCAAAAACTTACTGTTAATTAAATTTTTTGAATATTTAAATTTAAAATTTTTTTTACCTTTAGTTTTTGTAAAATCCCATATTGAGCTCCAAAAATTACTTGGATTGGCTATGCTCCATTTTAATAATTTATGATATTTTTGTGAGATGTTATAATTGTAATTTTGAGCTAAAAATTTTTCATATCTAAATAAATTAGATTTATTTTTTATAGCTTTTGAAGCTTCCCATAATTTTTTATTCATTATAAAATAAAATATATTGAATTATTATAATTTATGTTACTCTCAATCTTACAAATTTTTCAAAATGAGAACTTTTTTCCTAATGATTCGGACATGTTTTAGTCTATTTTTGTTCTTTTGGGGTAACAATATATAGTAGTAAAAAAAATAAATACACTAAACATTGAAATGATCAAAAACAAAATTACAGCTGTACTAGGTCCTACAAATACCGGCAAAACTTTCCTGGCAATCGAGACAATGCTTTCTTTCGATTCTGGCATGATAGGTTTTCCACTTAGATTATTGGCAAGAGAAGTTTATGATAAAATTACTAAAAAAATAGATTCAAATAAAGTTGCTCTCATCACAGGAGAAGAAAAAATTATGCCAACAAACGCAAAGTACTACCTCTGTACTGTAGAATCTATGCCAATTGATAAAAAATTAGAGTTTGTAGGAATAGATGAAATACAAATGTGTTCTGATCATGAGAGAGGTCATATTTTTACTGATAGACTATTAAATCTAAGAGGCGAAAAACTTACAATGTTTATGGGATCAAATACAATTAGAAACATAATCTCTAAGCTCGATGAAGACATAGAGTTTATAAATAAAAAAAGATTATCCAAATTGACTTACGCCGGTCATAAAAAAATTTCAAGAATTGAGAGAAAAAGTGCCATAATTGCATTTTCAGCGGAGGATGTTTATGCAATTGCAGAATTAATTAGAAGACAAAAGGGTGGTGCTGCAATTGTAATGGGTTCATTAAGCCCAAAAACAAGAAATGCACAGGTACAGCTATACCAGTCAGGCGATGTTGATTATCTTGTTGCTACAGATGCAATCGGAATGGGTATAAATATGGATTTAGAAAACGTCTATTTTTCAAATTTAAAAAAATATGATGGTAAAAAATTAAGAAATTTAAATCTATCAGAAGTAGGTCAAATATCAGGAAGAGCTGGTAGACACCTAAGCGATGGCACATTTGGTATAACTGGAGAATGCAAAGAAATAAATTCCGAGGAGGTTGAGCTATTAGAAAATCATAAATTTGAAGAAATTAATTCTCTTTTCTGGAGAAACTCTAACCTAGATTTTACAAACCAAACTAACTTATTAAAATCACTAGAAGAAAGACCGAGCAAGAATTGGTTGAGAAGAATACATGAATGTGAAGATGAAAAAGTATTGAAATTTTTATTAAAGGAAAATTCTAAAATTGCTGAAAACAATAAAGAAAACGAACTAAAATTATTATGGGAATGTTGCCAGATTCCAGATTTTGTTAAAAAAATTTATGGACATCATATTGAAGTTGTTGCCAAAGTTTTTAAATTTTTATGCAGTGGAAATGGAAAAGTTTCAAATAATTATTTAAAACAACAACTTTCAAATTTAGATAAAATGGATGGCAATATAGACTCAATAACAAATAGAATTGCAAATGTAAGAACATGGTCTTATGTTTCAAACAAATCTTATTGGGTAGAAAACCAAGACTATTGGATAGAAAGAACAAAATCTCTTGAAGATAAACTGTCAGAAAGATTACATGAAGAATTAACAAAAAGTTTTATTGATAAAAGGGCTAGTGTTTTAGCAAGAGGATTAAAACAAGATTTAACATTTGAAACTAAAATTGTTGATCAAAAAAAAGTCATGATAAATAATCAGTTTATTGGAAAATTAAAAGGTCTAAAATTTGAATTAGATCATAAGATAGGTGCATTGGATACTGACATAAAATCATTAAAAAAAGCTGCAAGACATAATGTTGGTCCAGAAATTATCAATAGAATAAATCAAATTATTAAAACTAAAGCTATTGAACTTAAAGATGACCAAAAAATATATTGGCAAGACTTTCCAATTGGTTATTTAATTCCCGGGAAGTCATACTTAGATCCAGGAATTAATTTAATTATTGATGATATGATTGATAATGAAGAAAAAAACAAACTATTTAATTTCTTAAAAATATGGATATGCGATAAAATTAATATTGAACTTGAAAGTTTAATTAATTTAAAAAATATTAAAAACCAAAATTCGTCTATTAGAGCACTAGCTTATCAACTTTATGAGAGTAATGGAGTACTTGTTAGAGAAAATTTAAGTAATCTTGTTCAAAAATTACTACAAGAGGAAAGAAAAATTCTAAGAAACCTGGGTGTAAAATTTGGGAGATACCACATATTTTTGTTTAAATTGTTTAAGCCCAGTGCTGTTCGATTAAGAATACTTTTATGGAAAAACTTTCACCAAAAATTTTATGAACTAAATCCTCCTCAATTTGGATTAAATTTCGTAGATAATAAAGAGAAAATTAATAAAAATTTTATGTTGTTATGTGGTTTTGAAAAATTTGGCAATTTTTTTGTAAGAATTGATATCCTTGAAAGATTATTTATAAAAATAATTAATATGAATATAGAAAATAAAAATGAAATTAAATTAATGCCCGAAATGCTTAATTTATTAGGATGTACCAAGGAAAATTTTATAAAGTTAATTAATTTAATGGGATATAAAACATTTAATAAAAATAATGAAACTTTTTTTAAATACTTACCTCAAAAAAAAATATATAAAAAAGATAAGTTAAATAAATTTAAATCAGAAAATGTGTTTAGTGTTCTAAAAGAAATAAGCTTTAAGTAAAAATGTTTGGATTATTTAAAAAAAATAAAATAATAGGTAGCAATAACGATCTTATTGCTATGACTGCGGCTTTGTTAATTCATGCTGCAAAAATTGATCAAAACTACGAAAATAATGAAAAAAACATCATAAAAAAAACACTTCTTCAAATCGGAGCTGAAGAAAAAGATGTTGATAAAATAATAAATAAAGCTGAAAAATATGAGAATGAGTCAAATCAAATTTTAGAACTTACTAAAGAAATTAAAAAAACAGATAAAAACTTTAAAATTAAAGTAATTGAAGCATTATGGAACATAATTTATTCGGACGGTAAAGCAGATATTTATGAAAATAGTCTTATGAGAAGATTGGCAGGACTAATGTACGTGGATGATAAATTAGTAGGTCAAATAAAAGAAAAAATAAAATCAAGGTAGTAAATCTAGTGACATATATTGTTAATGAAAAATGTATAAAGTGTAAGTTGATGGACTGTGTTGAAGTTTGTCCTGTAGATTGTTTTTATGAGGGGAAAAATATGCTTGTAATTAAACCAGATGAGTGTATAGATTGTGGCGTTTGTGAACCGGAGTGTCCCATCGATGCTATAGTTCCAGATACAGAGCCAAACAACGAAAAATGGTTAGAAATAAACAAAAAATATTCGGAGATATGGCCAAATATTTCAGAGAAGAAAGATCCACCAGAAGATAACGAAAAATACAAAAATGAAGAAAATAAATTTGAAAAATATTTTAAAGAAAACCTTTAAAAAAAAAAAAATTAAAAACACAAAAGTCAAAAAATCAATAAAAATTAATAAAAAAATAAAATCTATAAAGTTAAAAACAAAAAAAACAAAAATTAGCAAATTATCTAAAAAACAAATTAAAAAATCTTCTTCAAAAAAAATAAGTGAAAAGAATAATTATAATCTGAAAATTACAAAAAGCTCAGATCAAAAGCCTGAGATAGTTAAAGTAAAAAAGCAAGCAACAGAAAAAAAAATATATAAAATTAATGATCATGTTGTTTATCCTAAACATGGAGTTGGTCAAATAACAGAGTTTAAAAAGATTAATATTGGTGGAATCGATGTAGAAACTTATATATTAAAATTTGAAAAAGATAAGGCTAACGGTATGGTTCCTGTAAACAAACAATCACACTTGAGACCCTTGGCTACAATAAATCAGGTAAATAAATGTGTTAGCATATTAAAAAGTACTCCAAAAATAAAAAGAACTATGTGGAGTAGAAGAGCTCAAGAGTATGAAGCAAAAATTTCTTCAGGAAAAATATATGAATTGGCAGAAGTAGTAAGAGACCTTAATAAAGGAGATGATTTAATGATAGATCAATCCTATAGTGAAAGACAACTTTTTGAAAAAGCATATGAGAGATTGCTTGCAGAATTTCAAATAGTGCTAAATACTTCAATGGAAGAGGCTCAAAAAAAATTAGATAAAGCTTTAAAAAGAAATATAGAAATTCAAAAAAATATTATTGAAAAAAAGATCAAATCAGAAAGTCAAGCTGAAAGTACAAGTAGGGAAGAAATTTCGGAAAACTTATAAAAAAAACGCTTCTCACAACTAATGTTACGAGAAGCGTTTTAAGTTAAAAAGAATACTAAACTATCTACGTCTTCTTCTTTTTTTAGCTTTTTTCTTAGTTTTCTTTTTAGCAGCTTTTTTTCTTCTTTTAGCCATTTTTAGCTCCCTTTATTTTTACGAATCATTTGATTCGCTATTTTTCTTTTTTTATTTTCTTTAAATAGTTATGTCAAATGTTTAATTTTAGATATTAAATTACAAAATAATTTTTTTATTTATTTAAAATTAATTTATAAAAAGATAAGTAAAATTGCGACTAATAAACTGTTTTTAAAAACAAACTTAATAAAGATTTTCTAATTGTTTTTTATATTTTTCTGTAACTTTTTTTCTTTTCACTTTCATTGTTGGTGTTAGTAAACCATTTTCTATAGAAAAATTTTCGTCTATTAATTGAATTTTTTTAATTTTTTCTACTAAAGTTAATTTTTTATTAATATTTTCTATAACTTTATTTATTTTTTCTTTTTCATTTAAAAAATCTTTATTAGGAACAATTAATGCAACTAAATAATTTTTTTTATCTCCATAAACCATACATTGATCAATTTCTAATTCATTTGTAATCATATTTTCAATTTTTGCTGGAGATATGTTGTCTCCTCCAGCGCTGACTATAATATCTTTTTTTCTATCTGTTATTTTTAAATAACCATCCTTAGTATTTATTTCTCCTATATCACCTGTATGTAGCCATCCATCAATTATTACTTTTTCTGTTTCTTCTTTTTTATTCCAATATCCTAACATTACATTTTCACCCTTAACTAATATTTCTCCATCTTCGGCAATTTTAACCTGGTTACCTTTGAAAGGTGGTCCTACAGTTTCGACCTTTATTTTATGTATAGGATTACAACTAACCACAGGAGAAGTTTCTGTTAATCCATATCCTTGAAGTGTTGGCAGCCCTATAGAATTGAGAAATTCTCCTATTTCTTTATCTAGGGCTCCCCCTCCAGAAACGAAAGCTTTTAAGTTTCCGCCAAATTGTTTTTTTATTTTTTTTCTTACTAATATATCAGCTAGCGAATTCATAATTTTTTCAGAAAAAGTCATTTTTTCACCCAACAATTTTTTCTTGCCAAGTCGAATTGTGACTTCAATTAATTTGGCCTTAAAACCAGTTTGTTTTTTTAAGTTAATATTTATTTTGTTATATAAATTTTGATAAAATCTTGGAACCGCGGTCATAATTGTTGGTTTAGCCTCAGATATATTTTCCAAAAGTTTTTCTATTTTTTCAGCATAAAAAACTTTAGCTCCTACAGCTATCTGGGCAAATTGAACACAATGTTCATATGAATGTGAAAGAGGAAGCCAAGTTAAAAATACTGGTCTTGAATCTATTAATGGTTTCATAATTTCACATGCTCCAGCAAGATTATTCAAAATACCACCGTGACTTAAAATAACTCCTTTTGGATTTCCGCCAGTTCCTGAGGTATAAATTATACATGCTGGCGACAATCTTTTTAATTTTAAATTTTGAATTTTATCTTCCTCTGCTAAATCATTTTTTGTAATTGAATTAAAGTCTAAATATTTTTCTTTATCATTTATATTTAAATTATAATGTACTTTTTCTACTTCATCAAAAGTAATTATTTTTTTTATAAAACTTTTTTCATTAATTATTGTGTTTAATTTTTTAAGCATTTCATTATTAGAAACAATAACAACTGTTGGCTCACAATCTTCAATTAAATATTTATAATCATTTTCAGTATAAGTTGTGTACGCTGGTACAGTAATACCTCCAGATAACATAATGGCCAAATCAGCAACAAACCATTCTGGTCTATTTTCTGATACTAAAAGGCACCTATCACCTTCTGAAATATTTTTTTTAATTACTTTTGAAAGTTTATATATATTTGTTTTTGTCTCTTCCCATGTAAATATTTTTTTATTATTTGGATTTAGCCATTGTAATAAAATACTTTTAGGATCTTGTCTTTCTGATTGATAAAAAAATAATTCAATTAAACTATTAAAATTTTCTAAATTCATATTTAGTTGGTGGGCAAAGAGAGACTCGAACTCTCACAGTATTGCTACCTTTGGATTTTGAGTCCAACGCGTCTACCAGTTCCGCCATTCGCCCTGCATAATTAATAAAATTGGACATATATCATTACAGAATTTTTTTAAGCATTTATATAAATTATAAATAAATAGTATAAGAAGTATTATTATAATAAAACTAAAAAATGTTAAAAGAATTATATGACAAATCGCTAGAACTGGCTTCTCGTAAAAGTTCTAAATATTTTCTAGCATTTATTTCTTTCATTGAAAGTTTTATTTTTCCAATACCTCCAGATGTTTTGATTATACCAATGACAATTGCTAAACGTAAAGAATGGCTAAAAATTGCAGTTATTGCAACTCTTGGGTCTGTAGCTGGTGCATGCTTAGGATATTTCATTGGATATGTATTTTTTAATGAAGTGGGGATTAAAATTTTTGAACTTTATGGAGTAGATAACGCTTCTTTTCTTAAGGATAAAGTATCGTCTGAAGGAGGAGTTGTTGCTTGGATGACACTGCTTGCAATTGCAGGTTTTACTCCTGTTCCATTTAAACTATTAACCATAACAAGCGGATTTGTTCACTTTAATATAGTTTATTTTATTTTTATTGCGGCAGTAACAAGGGGGATGAGATTTTTTTTGATAGCTTTTTTAATTGGAAATTTTGGTCCAGCTATGAAAAAAATCATTGAAAAAAAATTACTCACAGTTTCTATAATTTTTTCTATAGCAATAATTATAGTTGCTTATTTTGTTTATAATTTTTTGATTAATTTCACCAATTAAAATGAAAAGAATATTAGAAATTAAAAAATTTTATTCATTAGTTTTATTTATATGTATAATTTCTCTAATTAGCGCTGTTTATATAGAATACATAATGGAACAAAAACCATGTAAACTTTGCATATATCAAAGGCTTCCTTATCTATTTGCAATATTCATATGTTTTTTTGGATATAATTTTTACAAAAATTTTTTGTGGATATATTTATTGATAATAACATTTTTTATAAGCACTATATTATCTGGATACCATGTTGGCATAGAAAACAATATTTTTAGTGAATTTTCTGGTTGTACAAGTAATAGTTTAAACATCACGGATAAATCAAAAATACTAGAATCCTTGAGTAATAATATGCCTGGATGCAAAGAAGTAAATTTTAGAGTTTTTGGACTATCTCTTGCGACTATTAATTTTATGATTTCAATAATAATTAGCTTTATAACTATTTTAATTATTAAAAATGAAAAAAACAGATAAAAGTAAATTAAAAGAATTTATTAGAGTAGACCACGCTGGAGAACGTGGAGCAATAAAAATTTATGAAGGACAATTGCTAGCATTAAATACTATAATTAAAGATGAATCTTTAAAAAAAATAATTGAAGAAATGAAAGTTCATGAAAAAGAGCACTTAGACTTTTTTGAAAAGGAATTAAAAACAAGAAATATTGAACCAACTAAACTATTGCCTTTATGGGATATTTTGGGCGTTGCTTTGGGATTTGGATCAACAATTATGGGGAAAAAAGCTGCTATGTTATGCACGGCTTCTGTGGAGGAAGTAATTGATAAGCATTACCAAAATCAAATAAATCAGCTCGAAATAGATGAAAAAAATCTAAAAAATAAAATTATTAAATTTAGAGAAGATGAAATACATCACAAAGATATAGCTTATGAAGAAGGTGCAACAAAAGAAGGAGCTTATTTCTTGTTAGATAAAATAATTAAAACTGGATCTAAAATAGCAATAAGTATTTCAGAAAAAATTTAATTAAGGTTCAAGCTCTACATCCCAATACAAATAGTCCATCCAACTTTCATGTAAAAAATTTGGTGGAAAATTTTTTCCATTTTTGTGAAGATCTTCAGTAGAAGGTTGATAAGGTTTTTGAGTTAACATCATACCTGACAATGAAAGCAATCTTCCGCCTTTTTTTACGTTACAATTAGAACAAGCTGTAACAACATTATTCCAGTTTGTTTTTCCTCCTTTTGATCTAGGTAACAAATGATCAAAAGTTAGCTCTTTATTACTTCCACAATACTGGCATG
>CACIKW010000003.1 GCA_902587315.1 uncultured Pelagibacteraceae bacterium | reverse complement strand
ATAAAATTAAAAAATAAACCTGTTTTTTCCGTTCAATATCATCCTGAGTCAAACCCTGGTCCTCAAGATAGTCATTATTTATTTAATCAATTTATTAACGAAGTAAAAAAAAATGCCAAAAAGAAAAGACATTAAAAAAATCCTAGTTGTAGGAGCTGGGCCAATAATTATTGGCCAAGCTTGTGAATTTGATTATTCTGGCACTCAAGCATGTAAGGCATTAAAGGATGAAGGTTATAAAGTAATATTAATAAATTCAAATCCAGCAACAATTATGACTGATCCGGGTGTTGCAGACAAAACTTACATTGAGCCAATAACAATAGATATTTTAGAAAAAATTTTAGTAAAAGAAAGACCTGATGCAATTTTACCAACTATGGGAGGGCAAACTGCATTAAATTTAGCAATCGAGGCAGAAAAAATTGGATTGCTCAAAAAATATAAAATTGAGCTAATCGGAGCAAACTCAAAAGCTATTTCTAACGCAGAGGACAGAAAAAAATTTAGAAAAAATATGAGTGACATTGGATTAAATCTTCCAAAATCAGAAATCGTTAATAATATTAAACAAATAAAAAAATGCTTAAGTAAAGTTGGATTGCCCGCAATAATAAGACCGGCTTTTACTCTTGGCGGACTTGGAAGTGGTATAGCCAAAAGTAAAAAAGATTTTTTCAAACGTGTTAGAGAAGGCCTTGATGCATCACCAGTAAATCAAGTTTTAGTAGAAGAATGCCTGGAAGGATGGAAAGAATTTGAAATGGAAGTTGTTAGAGATAGAAAAGATAACTGCATAATCATATGTTCAATTGAAAACTTAGATCCTATGGGTGTTCACACGGGAGATTCAATTACTATAGCGCCCGCCCTAACTCTTACAGACAAAGAATATCAGGTTATGAGAAATGCATCTATTGCGTGCTTAAGAAAAATTGGAGTAGAAACTGGAGGCTCTAATGTTCAGTTTGCTATTAATCCAAAAAACGGAAGAATGGTAATTATAGAAATGAATCCAAGAGTTTCTAGGTCTTCAGCACTTGCGTCAAAAGCAACAGGTTTTCCAATTGCAAAAATTGCGGCAAAACTTGCCATTGGTTACACGCTTGATGAATTAAAAAATGAAATTACTAAAGTTACTCCCGCATCTTTTGAACCAACCATAGATTATGTGGTTACTAAAATACCAAGATTTACTTTTGAAAAATTTTCCAATTCTCCTGCAATATTAGGTACCTCAATGAAATCTGTTGGTGAAGCAATGGCAATTGGTAGAAACTTTAAGGAATCTCTTCAAAAAGCATTGGTATCTTTAGAAGTAGGTTTTTCAGGTTTGGACAGGATTTTTGATTTAAGTAAGAACGATATTGAAAAAAAATTAAAGACTAATATCCCAAATAAAATTTTATTAATTGCAGAAGCAATACGTAAAAAAATTAATTTAAAAAAAATATATAAATTATCAAAAGTAGACCCTTGGTTCTTAGAACAAATTAAAGAAATTGTAGAGGAAGAAAATAAAATCTCTAAAAAAGGTTTACCTAAAAACTTTAATGAATTTAATAGAATTAAATCAATAGGATTTTCTGATAAAAAATTATCTCAGTTAACTAATTTAAAAGAAAAAATCGTTAGAAGAAAGAGAATAGCTTTAAAAGTTTTTCCAGTATTTAAAAAAGTCGACACATGTGCTGCTGAATTTAAATCTTTTACTCCCTATATGTATTCAACATATCAAAGAAATTTTTCGACAAATACAGAATGTGAAGCAAACCCTTCTAAAAAAAATAAAATTATTATTTTGGGTGGTGGACCAAATAGAATAGGTCAAGGAATTGAATTTGACTACTGTTGCTGCCAGGCAAGCTACTCTCTAAAAGAAGCTGGTTTTGAAACAATAATGATTAATTGTAATCCAGAAACTGTTTCAACTGATTATGATACAAGTGACAGATTATATTTTGAACCTCTAATTGAAGAGTACGTCCATAACATAATATTAAAGGAAAAATTTAAAGGAAATTTGGTAGGAATAATTGCACAATTTGGAGGTCAAACTCCCATTAAATTAGCAAAATTTCTTCATGATAACGCTTTACCAATTATAGGAACTCAATATTCGTCAATTGATTTGGCTGAAGACAGAGATAGGTTTAGAAAACTTTTAATTAAATTAAAATTAAAACAAGCAGATAGCGGAATAGCTAAAACATACAAAGAAGCTATAAAAATAGCATCTGATATTGGGTTGCCACTTGTTGTGAGACCTTCCTATGTGTTGGGAGGTAGGGCTATGGAAATAGTTTATGAAAAAAATCAGCTAAAAGATTTTATTGAAGAAGCTTTTAAAGTTGCAGACAATAATCCAATTTTAATTGATAGATTTATTAATAACGCGATGGAAGTAGATGTTGATGCTATATCTGATGGTAAAGATGTTTTTGTTGCAGGAATTATGCAGCACATTGAAGAAGCCGGTATACATTCTGGTGACTCAGCTTGCTGTATCCCTCCAGTCGCTATTAAGAAAGAATTAATCAATGAAATTAATAATCAAACTAAAAAATTGGCATTAGCATTAAAAGTCAAAGGTTTTATGAACGTTCAGTTTGCAATTAAAAATGATGAAATTTATATTATTGAGGTTAATCCAAGAGCCAGTAGAACTGTACCTTTTGTTTCTAAAGCTAAAGGAATTCCTCTAGCCAAAATTGCCTCAAGAATAATGGCTGGAGAAAAATTAAAAAAATTTAATTTAAAAAATAAAAATAAAAACATGTTTGCTGTTAAAGAAGCAGTTTTTCCATTTAATAAATTTCCAAATGTTGACGTTTTATTAGGTCCTGAAATGAAATCAACAGGAGAGGTAATGGGAATAGATAAAGATTTTGGTTTAGCATACGCCAAAAGTCAAATTGCTTCACAAAATTCCTTACCAACTAAGGGATTAGCATTTATTTCTTTAAAAGATAGACATAAAAATGAAGGAGTAGATTTGGCAAAACAATTAGTAAAATTAGGTTTTACATTATGTGGCACTGAAGGTACCGCGAATAGAATTATTAAAAATGGTATTAAATGTAAAAAAATAAATAAAGTAAGCGGAGGCTCTCCACACATTATTGATGTATTAAATGCAAAAA
Source organism: uncultured Pelagibacteraceae bacterium (assembly GCA_902587315.1). GTDB lineage: Bacteria > Pseudomonadota > Alphaproteobacteria > Pelagibacterales > Pelagibacteraceae > Pelagibacter. The sequence goes on along the minus strand of CACIKW010000003.1, from coordinate 61,292 downwards.
AAATTGCATTAGTAATTAATACTGGAGGTGGAAAGCGCGCATATCGTATCCAAGACTCTACATCATTAAGAAGATCAACCTTAATAAATAAAGTTCCTTATTGTACGAATATGTCAACTGCTTATGCTTGTTTAGAAGCTATTAAATCATTGAAAACAAAAAAAATAGAAGTCAAATCTTTACAAGAAATTTAATTTTTTACTTTCCAATCAGTTTTAAATGTAACATAATTTACTTGAAGACAACGTCTTTCTTTAACAATATCTTTCTTTTCCATTCCATGCCAAGTATTTGGACCGCTGGAAAAAAAATAACCATAATTATCTCTATAAGGTAAAGTTTTAACTTTGTTTAGATTCTTGTCATAAAAATCTGTTCCTAAATTTTCATTCTCATTGAATTTATTTACAAATAGTAAGCATGAAATTAATTTTTCTTTAATGTCACAATGTGGCTTAAGCCAAAATCCTTTCCTATCACAAATCACTTCAACTCTTACATAAGAGTTTGTTAAATCTTTGTTTACTAGCTTAGATATTTCTAAATAAGTTTTTTTACTTTGTAGTTCGTTAATAAATTTTGTTAAATTTGGGAACTTTTTTGAATTTTCTTTTGTAATAAAACATCTAAATTTTAAAGCTTGGCCACCTGAACTTATTCCCTCTCTAAATTTACCCCCTCCTCCATCTATAGCTCTTGTTCCATCATATTTCAGATTATGTTCAGCAGGATTAGCTATATCAGCATTCGTTATTTCTTGAATAGCTCCTTCATGTAAAGGTTTATTTAATTCCCAATGGGTGAATGGTTCATAAAATTTTTTTGAATTTTTTAATATTGAATTTAAAAATGACATTTAGCTTATCTTTTTTTTTATTTCTGAGGCAATCCTATTTGTTTCGTTCAGTTTTTCATAGTTCCAAATCTCAAATTCTTTATCAAGATTTCTAGTTATATTTAGTTTTTCAAATAAATCTCTAAACCTCTTAAATCTTTTATCATTTTTAAGCGGAGGTATCATTGCGACATAAATTGGTTTTCCAGTTAGTGCTGCTTCAGATATCATGGAACTAGAATCACAAGTAACTACTATATATTTTGATAAAGCAAGACTAGATAAATAAGCTTTTTTATCTAGATTATCTATAACTATACGACTTTTGTTAAAATATTCTTTTGCAAGATTAATTGTTTTTTGTGGAGTTCTGTTTGATCGAACGACGATTAATTGCAAATTTTTATCAATTAAATTTTTATTAATTTTTGAAAATATATTTATCATATTTGCATCGGAATAATCATAGTGTTTTGTTGGACCGCCTAAAATTAAAGAAACTATATCTTTGTTTTTCTCAATTTTATTCTCTAAATAATTTCTAGCTTCATTGACTTCCTCTGTAGTTAAATAATGTATGGCTCCTTTTGATGTGTACACGTTTGGTCCTTTTAAACCATCATGATCTGGCGCCACAATAAAATCAAATTTATCGAAAGATATTTTTGGATCTTGTATATGAATGTTAATTATTTTCTTTTTTGAATTTCTTTTTAAATAAATTGATGGAATAACACTTTTTCTTCCACAAGAAATAATTATGTCAAAATTTCTGCGTAGTTGATTTTTAAATACAAATTTACTTATAGGCGTTAGATTCGGCGGTATAAATTTCCAAAAACTATTTAATTCAATTTTTTCGTGAAAATAATCTAGATCTAATTCTTTAGCTAACCCCTCAACCTGGCTTATCATTCCATGTAAACCTTCTGTTAGCAATAACCCTTTTAATTTGCTCATTAATTACTATATAGCTTTGATATGAATCAAAATCCAACTAAACACACAAAAGTGTTAATAATTGGATCTGGCCCAGCTGGATATACTGCTGCTGTTTACGCGGCTAGAGCAATGTTAAAACCTATGCTAGTTTCTGGAATGGAAGCTGGGGGTCAATTAACTACAACGACTGACGTGGAAAATTATCCGGGTTTTGCTGAAGCTATTCAAGGACCTTGGCTTATGGAACAAATGAAAGATCAAGCAAAAGCTGTTGGAACCGAAATAATAGAAGATCATATTTCATCAGTAAATCTTAAATCTAAACCATTTGAAGCGATTGGAGATGGTGGTCAAAAATATACTGCTGACTCAATTATCATTTCAACAGGAGCACAGGCAAGATGGCTAAACATAGATAGTGAACAAAAATTTAGAGGATTTGGGGTTTCTGCGTGCGCGACTTGCGATGGATTTTTCTTTAAAGATAAAACAGTTGCAGTTGTAGGCGGTGGGAATGCTGCTGTTGAAGAAGCAATGTTTCTTACAAAATTTGCATCAAAAGTAAAATTAATTCATAGAAGAAATGCTTTAAGAGCTGAAAAACTACTTCAAAGCAAATTAAAGGCTAATAAAAAGATAGAAATAATTTGGGATAGTGTAGTTGAAGAAGTACTTGGAGATAGCGAACCAAAAAATGTCAAAGGTTTAAAAATTAAAAATGTAAAAACAAATAAAGTGGAAGAATTAAAAATAGATGGCCTCTTCATAGCAATTGGACATGATCCAGCAACCCAATTATTCAAAGGCCAGCTAGAAATGGATAAAGAAGGCTATTTAATTACCAAACCTGACTCGACTCAAACAAATATAACTGGTGTTTATGCCGCGGGAGATGTTAAAGATAAAGTTTTTAGACAAGCCGTTACTGCTGCAGGAATGGGATGTATGGCGGCTCTTGAAGCAGAAAAACATTTGTCGCATAGCTAATAAGGTTAAAATCGTTAAAAAGCAATTAATATGGAAAAAGTTGTAAAACAAATACAATTAATAGCTTTAATTATAATCTTAATATCTACTGTAATTGCATTCGGCATCGAGATTATTCAAATGTTTGAAAATAAAAAAATCTCATTAGCAGATTTAATTCTCCTTTTCCTTTATCTAGAAGTATTAGCAATGGTAAGAGTATTTTGGGAAAGTCAATCTATACAAATCACTTTACCGTTGTTTATTGCGATAACTGCACTATCAAGATTTATAATTTTGCAAGGAAAATCTATTAATCCTGAAGTTCTTCTTTATGAAGCGGGTGCTATAGTGTTGATTGCATTAGCTATACTTATATTAAGATTTCGAAACTCTTCTTTAGTTGGTTTAAATAATAAAAAAAAAAAATTTAATTAGCTTAAACTTTCACAAAAAGATTTTATTCTTTCCATCGCTACTTTTAGCTTTTCCATTGAAGTGGCATATGAAATTCTAAAATAACCATCTAATCCAAAAGCAGAACCTTGTACTACAGCAACATTTGCTTTCTCTAAAAGTCTTTCAACAAATTCTGAATCTGTTTTTAATTTTGTCTTTTTGCCTAACAATTTTTTACAGCTTGGAAATACATAAAAAGCTCCATTTGGCTTTAAACAACTTATTCCTTTAATATTATTTAGACTTTTAACTACAAAGTCTCTTCTTTCTTTAAAAGCATTTGATCTTTCTTCAATAAAGTCTTGTGTTCCATTTAAAGCTTCAACTGCTGCGGCTTGACTTACCGACGATGGATTAGATGTTGACTGAGATTGAATTTTTCCAATAGCTTTAATTATATTTTTTGGACCAGCTGCATAACCTATTCTCCATCCGGTCATTGCATATGATTTGCTGACACCATTCATTGTAATTGTTCTATCTTTAAGTTTGGAAATCTGCGCAATAGTAAAGAAATTAAAATTATCATATTTAATATGCTCATAAATATCGTCGCTTAGAATGTGTACTTTTTTATTTTTTATTAATACTTTTGCTAAATCTTCTATTTCATCTTTTGAATACCCGGCACCTGTAGGATTTGAAGGAGAGTTCAAAATCAACCATTTAGTTTTTTTCGAAATAGCTTTTTTAAGTTTTTCAGCTGTTAATTTAAAATCATTTTTTTCATCACATTTAACAATCTTTGGGTTTCCTCCTGCTAATAAAACCATGTCAGGATATGACACCCAAAAAGGTGCGGGAATGATAACCTCATCACCTTTATTTAAAGTAGACATTAGTGTGTTGTAAAGAACCTGTTTTCCACCCGTTCCAACAGTTATCTGGTCAATTGAGTAGTCTAAATTATTTTCTCTTTTAAATTTTTCTATAATTGCTTTTTTTAATTCTGGAGTTCCATCTACTGCTGTGTATTTAGTATCCCCATCTTTAATAGCTTTAATTGCTGCATCTTTAATATTATCTGGGGTGTCAAAATCAGGCTCGCCTGCACCTAATCCTATTACGTCTTTGCCTGCTGCTCTTAATTCCCTGGCTTTTTGAGTAACTGCAATAGTGGGGGATGGTTTAATTCTCTTTAAACTGTCAGATATTATGCTCATTGAAATATTTTTTTATTTTATTACTTTGTTTAATATATGCAAAATACTTATCAAGATTTAATTACAGATATTCAAAGTAAAAATCCTCAAATTGGTGGAAAACTTGAGGGTGGTAAAAAATTTAAAATTAAATCAGACTTTAAGCCGGCTGGCGATCAACCAGCAGCAATAAAAAAATTAGTGCAAAGTGCTAAAAAAGGTGAATTTAATCAAGTTCTTCTTGGTGTGACTGGCTCTGGAAAAACATTTACAATGGCAAAAGTAATTGAAGAAACGAACAGACCTGCATTAATTTTGGCACCAAATAAAACTTTGGCTGCTCAGCTTTATGGGGAAATGAAATTATTTTTTCCATATAATGCTGTGGAATATTTTGTGTCTTATTATGATTACTATACACCTGAAGCTTATGTACCAAGGTCTGATACTTATATAGAAAAAGAAGCTTCTATAAATGAACAAATCGATAGAATGAGACACTCTGCAACTAGATCTTTGCTCGAAAGAGATGATGTTTTAATTGTAGCTAGCGTTTCATGTATTTATGGACTGGGTTCAGTTGAAGCATACAGCAAAATGACAATTACACTTCAAAGAAATAATGAATACAATAGAGAACAAATAATTAAGTCATTAGTAATTCTACAGTACAAAAGAAATGATCAAAATTTTTATAGAGGAACATTTAGAGCTAGAGGGGAATATTTAGAAATATTTCCATCTCATTTAGAAGATAGAGCATGGCGGCTTAGTTTATTTGGAGATAAACTTGAAAAAATAGAAGAGTTTGATCCTTTAACTGGAGATCAAGTAAGAGAATTGAATTTAATTAAAATTTATGCCAACAGTCACTATATAACGCCTAAGCCAACAGTTGAGCAGGCAATTATTAACATTAGAAAAGAATTGGACATCACTCTTAAAAAACATAAATCAAATAATAAATTATTAGAAGCTCAAAGATTAGAAGAAAGAACCAAGTTTGATCTAGAAATGATAGAGGCTACCGGATCGTGTGCTGGAATTGAAAATTATTCAAGATTTTTGTCTGGAAGAAAGCCAGGGGAGCCTCCTCCTACTCTTTTTGAATACTTTCCTGATAATACATTAATTTTTGTAGATGAATCTCATGTTACTGTACCACAGCTAAATGGGATGTTTAAAGGTGACCGATCAAGAAAAAGTACGCTTGCAGAATATGGTTTTAGACTACCATCTTGCATGGACAATAGACCATTAAAATTTGAAGAGTGGAATTTAATGAGAACTCAAACAGTTTTTGTATCAGCAACCCCTGGTCCATGGGAATTAGAGCAGACCAAAGGAAAATTTATTGACCAGGTAATTAGACCTACGGGACTAATTGATCCGAAGGTAGAGATACGACCAGCTAAAAACCAGGTTGATGATTTAATGCACGAATGTAAAAAAGTAGTGGAAAAAAATTTTAGAGTATTGGTAACTACTTTAACAAAAAGAATGGCCGAAGATTTAACTGAATATCTTCACGAAAATGGAATTAAAGTAAGATACCTACATTCAGATATAGATACACTTGAAAGAATTGAAATTATGAGAGATTTAAGAATGGGAGTTTTTGATGTGTTGGTTGGGATAAACCTTTTAAGAGAAGGATTAGATATTCCTGAGTGTGCCTTGGTTGCGATTTTAGATGCAGACAAAGAAGGTTTTTTGAGATCTGAAAGATCTTTAGTACAAACTATTGGGAGAGCAGCAAGAAATTTGGAAGGTAAAGTTATTCTTTATGCTGATAAAAAAACCAAAAGTATTAACAAAGCCATCAAAGAAACAAATCGAAGAAGAACTATTCAAATTGAGTATAATAAAAAGAACAATATTAGTGCAAAGACAATAAAAAAAGAAATCAGTGATATATTAGAATCTGTTTATGAAAAGGATTACGTTAAAATAAGTAAGGACTCTAATATTGGTGGAAATTTAAAAAAACATTTGAAAGCATTAAATAATAAAATGAAAGAAGCGGCAAGTAATTTAGAATTTGAACAGGCAGCAAAAATAAGAGATGAAATTAGAAAATTGGAAAGTACGGAACTAGAGATAACTCTAAATCCAAAAGTAAAACAATATAATTTAAAAAACAAATTGTATCCCAAAGGAAGATCTACTATGGGTATGCCTGGAACAAAAGTTAAGAAAGATAAGAGAAAATGGAAGCAAAAAAAATAATTATAACTGGTGGTGCTAATAGAATTGGAGCAGCAATCGCTAGAAAATTGTCAGGTCCGGAAGTAGAAATAGTAATTCACTACAATAAATCTAAAGTTAATGCTGAAAGACTTAAGAATGAATTATCTAAAAAATTAACGAAAGTTTATTTAGTAAAAGGTGACTTAAACAAAGAAACTGATTTAAATAAGATATTAAAATTTTCTAAATCTAAATTAAAATACTTTGACTGTTTAATAAATAATGCTTCATTGTTTGAAAATGATAAGTTAGAAAATTTTACAACAAATAGCTGGGGTAGACACTTAAGAACTAACTTAAGAGCTCCGGCTTTATTAACTAGGAAATTTGCAAAAAATACCAAGGGAAATAATGTCAATATTATAAATATAATAGACCAAAGAGTTTTTAAACTAACTCCATTTTTCTTTTCTTATACAATTAGCAAAACTGGTTTGTATACTCTAACGAAAACTAGTGCTATGAGCCTCGCTCCTAAGATTAGAGTTAATGGAATAGCTCCAGGGCCTACGATTAAAAATAAAAGACAAAGTGAAAAACACTTTAAAAAACAATATTTGTCGACACCATTAAAAAAACAAGTAGATGTTAAGGAAATTTGCAATGCTGTTGACTTTTTAATTAAAAACAGATCAATTACTGGACAAGTTATTGCTGTTGATAGTGGTCAAAGTTTAAATTGGCAAACACCAGACATAATTAACGTAAGAGAATGAGAAAAAATAATTTAAAATTAGTTAAAATAAATAAAAATAGACATCTTTTTAATTACGAAAAGAAAGTTCTAATTAAGGACTTAGTATTAAATTTAAAACTTGGATATAATGAGGAAGAAAAAAACAAATCTCAAAAAGTAAAATTTAATCTTGATATAAACTATGAGGATAAAAAGCCTTCAAACGATAAAGATATTAAATCAATTGTTAATTATGCAAAAATTGTAAAATTAATAAAAAAACTTATTAAAAACAAACATTATAATTTTCTCGAAACTTTGGCTGAAGACGTTTTTGACGAGCTATTTAAAGATAAAAGAATTGATAAAATAACTTTGCAGATAGAAAAATTAGAAATTATGAAAGATTGCTCAGCAGTTGGTATACAAATTTCTAAAAAAAGAAGCCATGACAGGTTCTGAACTTGGTAAAGAAGTAATTAAAAAAGAACTACTGTTAACACCCAAAAGACCCGGTGTATACAGAATGATAAACCAAAAAGGCGATGTTATTTATGTTGGTAAAGCTAAAAACTTGACTAATAGATTAAAAAGTTACGTTTCAGAAAGCAATCACATTATAAGAACTGAAAGAATGTTGTCTCAAACTCAAAAAATTGAAATAACAACTACTTCAAATGAAAGTGAAGCTTTGCTTCTAGAAGCAAACCTAATAAAAAAATTTAAACCAAAATTTAATATTTTGCTTAAAGATGATAAATCATTTCCATTAATTTATATTGGAAATAAAAATAAATGGCCCCAACTTGCGAGACACAGGGGTAAAAAAGATAAAGATGGATTTTACTTTGGTCCTTTCGCTTCCTCGGGTTCGGCTAATTGGACAATAAAAATGATACAAAAAATTTTCCAATTAAGAGTTTGTGATGATACCGTTTTTAAAAATCGTAATAGACCCTGTATACTGTATCAAATAAAAAGATGTTCTGGACCATGCGTTGGTTATATTGATGAGAGTGAATATAAAACTGCTGTTGAAGATGCAATAGAATTTGTCTCTGGAAAATCTAGAAAAATCCAAAAAAGTCTTTCTGAACAAATGGAAAAGGCAAGTGAAGAATTAGATTTTGAAAAAGCTACAATTCTAAGAGATAAAATTAAATCATTAAATATAATTCAGTCTTCACAAAGAATAAATGAGGCAAATCTAATTGAGGCAGATGTAATTGCTGGTTATAAGGAGTCTGGAAAAACATGTGTGCAGGTATTCTTTTATAGGTCTAAACAAAATTGGGGTAATCAAGCATTTTTTCCGAAACATGATCCTGATGAAAGCTTAAAAAATATAATGAATTCTTTTGTAGCACAATTCTATGAAAATAAAAGTGTTCCCAAATTAATTATATTAAGTGATGAAATTAAAGAAAAGGCTCTGCTAGAAAAAACACTGTCTAAAAAAGAAAAGAAAGACATTAATATTTCTGTTGTAAAAACAGGTTCTAAGCTAAATGTGGTTAAACAGGCAATAAAAAATGCCAAGGATAGTTTAAATAAAAAGCTTTATGAAAGCCAAAACAATAAAGAATTGTTTGAGGCAGTTTCCAGAAAATTTAATTTAGAAACAAATATAAATTTAGTTGAAGTTTATGATAACAGTCACATACAAGGAACCGATAGTGTTGGCGCATTAATAACTTATGGTGAAGAAGGTTTTATAAAAAAAAGATATCGAAAATTTAGTATTAAAGTTAAAAAAAATGAACAGGATGATTATGGGATGATAAAAGAGGTTTTGAACAGAAGATTTAAAAGAGCAATACAAGAAAAAGATAATTATCTTAGTTTTCCAGATTTAATTCTAATAGATGGTGGCAAAGGTCAATATTCAACGGCCAGAAACACTATGAACGAGCTCGGTTTATATGATATTCCAATAGTCGCAATAGCTAAGGGCAAATTAAGAAATAGTGGTAATGAAACTTTTTTTTATAATGAAAAAGAATATAAATTTGAAAAAAATGATCCCACTCTATTTTTTCTTCAAAGAATTAGAGACGAGGCACATAGATTTGCAATCAGTGCTCATAGGGCAAAAAGAAAGAAAAATATTAGCAGATCGCTTTTAGATCAAATTCGGGGTATTGGATCAATAAGAAAAAGGGCATTATTAAACCATTTTGGCTCAGCTAGAGCAGTAGAATCTGCCAGCCTAGATGAGATAAAATCTGTTGAAGGAGTAGAAGATAAAGTTGCAAAAAAAATATATAACTTTTTTCACGAATGAAATTTAAAATTCCAAATTATTTAACAATAGGGAGAATAATAATTGTTCCTATTTTTGTTATTACTTTTTACCTGCCAGGATTTTATGGAGACATCATTCCATTTGTACTATTTGTTATAGCTTCATTCACAGATTTTTTAGATGGTTTACTGGCAAGAATGTACAAAGAAGAATCCAAACTTGGAGAACTTTTAGATCCGATAGCAGATAAAATTATTGTTGCAACTGCACTTATTCTTTTAGTTATGGACGGTACAATTAAAAATTATGAGGTAATTGCTGCAATAATAATTTTAACAAGAGAAATATTAATTTCAGGATTAAGAGAATTCCTTGCTAAAGGAAAAATAAAGCTTCCAGTTTCAAACTTGGCAAAAACCAAAACGTTTTTGCAGATGTTTTCTATATCAATATTATTAACTGGCGACACTGGAAATAAAATTTTAAATTTTCAAGATTATAATGCCCAGACCATAGGTATTGTGCTCTTATGGCTTTCTTCTTTTTTAACCTTGTATACTGGATATGAATATTTAAGAAAAGGTATAGACCACGCAATATCAGAAGATCAGAAAGATTAAGCTGCTTTCTTTGCTCTTACCAATTTATCATAACTTGCAGATAAATCTAAAATAATATTACACACTTTATAACTTTGGTCCGCAATTTTTGATACTGGTGTAATTTCGGCTGCAGTACCCGTTAAAAAACACCCTTCAAAATTAGAAAGTTCTTTTGGTGATATTTTTCTCTCATTAACTTTTATATTTTTAGATTTTGCTATTTCAATCACTGTTCTTCTTGTTATTCCGTCTAAAAAAGAATCCGGAATTGGTGTGTGCAGTTCATCATTACTATCTTTAAAAAATATATTTGCACCAGTGGCTTCGGCAACATTGCCTTCGTGGTCCATCATAAGCGAGTCTGTGTATCCGTGTTTTTCAGCTTCATGTTTTGATAAAGTACAAATCATATATAAGCCTGATGCTTTTGTATCCCAGGGTATTGTGTCTGGAGCTGGTCTTTTCCATTTCGAAATATTTAATTTAATTCCTTCTGTTTTTAATTTTGGATCAAAATATGTTCCCCACTCCCATGTTGCAATTGCTACATGTATTTGTGTATCTTGTGCAGAAACTGCCATCATTTCACTTCCTCTCCAAACAAAAGGTCTAATATATCCGTTTTTAACATTTTGAACTGAAACAATTTTTTTTGTAGCGCTATTAATTTCATCCTTTGAAAAAGGAATTTTAATGTCCATTCTTTTTGCTGAATGATAAAGTCTGTCTGTATGTTCTTCTAGTTTGAAGATTTCTCCATCATATACTCTTAAACCTTCAAACACACAGCTTCCATAGTGAAGACCATGGCTTAAAACATGAAATTTAACATTTTCCCAGTCAACAAGATCATTGTTATACCAAATTTTGCCGGATCTTTTATCGAAAGGAACCATAATTTTTTTTATGAAAAAATATCTTTGTATATATAATATGTCAATATAACTTACCCATTATGAAAGAACTTTTATATTTAAAAGATGATCAATTGAAAGAGTTTATTGAAAAAATATTTATGAGTTATAGAGATACGTTTGCTGATGTTAAGGATGTCCTGCATAAGTACAAAATTGGACATGCGCATCATAAAGCAATGCATTTGGTGTCTTTATATCAAGGAATAACAATTTCGGAACTTTTAGGTAAGCTTAAAGTTACCAAGCAAAGTCTTAACAGGGTTTTAAATGATTTGATAAAAATTGAAGCAATATACTTTAAAAAAGATGAGATAGACACTAGATTAAAGCATATTTATTTAAGTACTAAAGGATTGAATATTTTTAATGAAATTTTTTCAATTCAAAAAAAAAGAATTTATAATGCTTTGATTGATTCTGATTCAAAAGAAGTGCTTTACTTTAATAAGGTATTAAAAAAATTAATTAATGAATAAATTTGAAGAACATATTTTAATCGTGGATGATGATGATGGTATCAGAAATTTAGTTAAACAATATTTAAATGATAATAATTATTTGGTTACTACTGCCAATAATGCTGAGGACGCTAAAAAAAAAACAGATATATTAAAATTTGATTTAATTGTCTTAGACATAATGATGCCTGGTAAGAGCGGTTTGGAATTTACTAAAGAATACAAAAATAGACTAAATACACCAATTATTCTTCTAACAGCAAAAGGTGAGGCCTCTGAAAGAGTTAAGGGTTTAGAAACAGGTGCTGATGACTATTTACCAAAACCATTCGAGCCAAAAGAATTGCTATTAAGAATAAAAAATATATTACACAAAACAAGAAACTTAAAATCAGAAAGAGTAGTAGAGTTTGGAAATGTTAAAATCGATTTAAACAAACTATTTATAATTAATTCTAATAAACAGTATAAAATTAATAATACAGAAAAAATTATTCTAGAAAAAATGATTAATTCTCCAGGTCAAGTATTTTCTAGAGATGAAATTGCAGACATAATTGGTTTAGAAAAAGAAAGATCTATAGATGTAATAATAACAAGGTTAAGAAAAAAAATCGAAGACAATCAAAAAAATCCAAAATATCTTCAAACTATTAGAGGTTCAGGCTATGTTTTATGGATTGAATAAATTTATAAAAAATTTATTACCTAAGCAGCTATTTTATCGAGCATTAATTATTGTAGCGGCTCCAATAATTATATTACAAATCACAATATCAGTTGTTTTTTTTGACAGCTTGTGGATAAAAACAAGCAAAGGTATGACTAGAGCTTTAGTTGGTGAAATAGTTACTATCATAGATATTTATAATAATGAAAGTGAGTACAATAAAAAAATAGTTACTGATTTATATAATAAAAACTTTAACTTCTCTGTAAGGTTTTTAGAAAATCAAAAACTGCCAGACGTAAAAGTTGAAAGATGGTTTAGTCCAATGGATAGAACATTGAGAAGAGAACTAAAACCAAGGTTTAATGAATATTGGTTTAATACAACCTCTTTCAAAGAAGTTGTGGATTTAAGAATAAAATTTAGAAATGGCGTTTTGCAAATTTTTTTTCCCAAGGAAAGAATACAAGCTTCGTCTATAAGAATATTTGCTTTATGGATTACACTTCCAGCTATTCTTTTAATTATAATAGCTTTAATTTTTCTTAAAAATCAAACAAGGCCGATAATTAATCTTGCTAGAGCTTCTGAAAAATTCGGTAGAGGAGAAGATGTTGAAGAGTTTAGACCTTCTGGGGCTCTAGAAATTAGACAGGCAGGCTATGAGTTTGACAGAATGAGAAAAAGAATCTTAAGACATCTGAATCAAAGATCAGAAATGCTATCTGGTATCAGTCATGACCTTAGGACTCCACTAACAAGAATAAAACTTCAATTAGAGTTTATAAAAGATAAAAAAATAGCACAAAATTTATCAGATGATGTTGACGAGATGGAAAAAATGCTTAGCGAATATCTTCAATTCTCTAGTTCGACAGCGAATGAAAAAAGTGAAAAATTTGATTTATCTAAATTAGTACATTCAACAATAAACAAATATAACAATAAAAATATATCGGTTAATATCATGCCAAATCTTTTATTTGTAGGTAGAAAAAATCTAATTCAAAGATGTATTAACAATCTCATAAATAATTCAGTCAAATATTCTGAAAAAATTGAAGTAAAAGTTGAAAAATTAAAAAAAAACATATTAATTTTTGTTGAAGATGATGGTCCTGGAATTCCTAAATCAGAGTACGAGAATGTTTTCAAACCATTTTATAAGATTGATAAAGGTAGAGGAGAAACAAAATCCAGTGTTGGCTTGGGACTTTCAATTTCTTTTGACATTGTCAGATCTCATGGAGGAAATATAGAATTGGGAAGGTCTAATTTAGGAGGTTTAAAGACTAAGGTTTTTTTACCTATTTAATTTTTTTTATTTTTTTCTCAATTTTTAAAATTTTTTTTTCTAAATTATTTAATCTTTTTATTACAATATCTGTTTCCTCCTTGCTGGTAAGTTTCATTTTAAAAACTATCTCATCTCTTTTAGATTTAATGATATTTAAAATTTCGTTACTAAAATCTCTATAATTAACAATTCCCTGTTCGAACAATTTTGCTATTTTATCAAGTACAAATTTTGAATTAGACATATAATAAAATTATAATAATGGTATAATTTATTCTTTTTAAAATGTTTATCAATAATTTAGATCCGGTAGCAATAAGCATATTTTCTTTTGAAATTAGATGGTATTCGCTTTCATATATTTTTGGAATTATTTTGGGGTGGCAATATTGTAAAAAAAAAATAATAAATAATAATGATAAAATTGCAGAACAATTCGATCATTTACTGACTTATATAGTTCTTGGAATTATTATAGGAGGAAGACTTGGATACGTTTTATTTTACAATCTTACATATTATATAAATAATCCTTTAGAGATTATTTTTTTGTGGAATGGCGGAATGTCTTTTCATGGAGGCTTGATTGGAGTTATAACTGCAACATATATTTTTTCAAAAAAAAATAGTAGCGATCAATTTATATTTCTTGATATAATTTCTATGGTAGCGCCAATAGGTCTTTTTTTAGGCAGAATATCAAACTTTATTAATTCAGAATTATATGGAAGACCTTCGGATATTTTGTGGGCAGTTAAATTTATAAAAATTGACGATATTTATAGACACCCTTCTCAAATATATGAGGCAATATTTGAGGGTGTTGTATTATTTTTTTTATTAAATTTTACATTTAAAAAATATTATTTAAAGGGAGCTGGTATTATTTCTGCTCTATTTTTAATTTTCTATTCATTATTTAGATTTATTATAGAGTTTACAAGAGAACCTGATTTTCAACTTGGATTTATTTTGTTGGGTTTTTCTCTAGGTCAAATTTTAAGTATAGTATTTTTGTTTGTGGGTATAATTTTATTTTACAAAAAAAATGAAGAATACAAATAAAAAATACATTGCTCTAGATAAATTTATAGACAAAGCTCTTTATAATAAAAAATCAGGATTTTATATGAAGAAAAATCCAATTGGAAAAAATGGTGATTTCATTACTTCTCCAAATATTTCAATTTTATTTAATGAAATGATTGCTATTTGGGTCGTTTCTTTTTGGGAGTACCTAAAATGTCCAAAAAAAATAAATTTGATTGATATGGGTGGAGGGAATGGTGAGATGGTTTACCAAATGCTAAAAACTTTTAACAGTTTTCCATTATTTAAAAATTCTTGTAAAACTTATATATTTGAAAAAAGTCCTTTATTAAAAAAATTACAAAAGGAAAAGTTAAAAACATTCAATATAAGTTGGTTAAAAAATCTGAAAAACATCAAAAAATATCCAACCTTATATTTGGCAAATGAATTTTTTGATGCCTTGCCGGTAAAACAATTTTTGAGAAAAAAAAAATCATGGCTTGAAAGATACGTAAAAGTAGAAAACAATAATTATCAATATTGTCATTTGAATTTTGATATAAAGAGGCTCGAATCTAAAATTGGAATAAATATCTCAAAAAATCAAAAATTTATCGAGTTTTCTCCTTTGCAATTTCAATATTTAAGAGAAATTGCTAAAACAATAAAAAAAAATAATGGCGGCTTATTAATAATTGACTATGGTAATAAAAAAAATTTCATGAAAGATACAATACAGTCAGTTTATAATCATAAAAAAAATGAATTATTTAATAATGTTGGTGACTCAGATATAACTCATCATATTAATTTTAATTTAATTAGCGAAATAGCTAATAATTTTAAGCTTAAATGTTCTAATATTATAACTCAAAGTAAATTTTTAATTAATTTGGGAATTTTAAAAAGGGCTGAAATTATATCTAAAAATCTATCATTTTCAAAAAAAGCAAATATTTATTATAGGTTAAAAAGATTAATTGATAAAAATCAAATGGGAGAATTGTTTAAGGTTATTTTGTTAACTAAAACAAATACATTTTTTAATAAAGGGTTTGAATCTGATTAAATCAAAAAAATTAATTAAATTTAATAATCTGAGCCATGGGTTTTTTAATAAAATTGGTGGAGCATCAGATGGTATTTATAATAGCTTAAATTGCGGCTTAGGATCAAAAGATAAAAAAATTAATATTTTAAAAAATTTAAAAATAGTAAAAAAAAAAATTGGATCCAAAAAAAACAATCTTATCTTATTACACCAAATTCATAGTAATAAATTCCATTTTATAAATAAAATACCAAAAAAAAAGCTAGCAGGAGATGGATTGGTTACAAAAAAAAGAAATATAGCTTTATCAATATTAACAGCTGATTGTGCTCCAATTTTAATTTACGATAATAAAATAAAAATGATTGGAGCTATTCATGCTGGCTGGAAAGGAGCTTATAAAAAAATTATAATAAGAACACTTAAATATTTTTTAAAAAAAGGAAGCAATAAGAAAAACATTATCGTCGTTATTGGACCATGTATAGGACAAAAAAATTATGAGATTAAAAGTGACTTTTTCAAAAAATTTATAAAACTTGATAAAAATAATAGAATTTTTTTTAAAAAAATTAAAAAAAAAACATTTTTTAGCCTTAAAGATTATTTAAAAGGACAGATAAGAAGTTTAGGAATAAATAATATAGAAATAATTAATAAGGATACATATAATACAAAAAACAATTTTTTTAGCTCAAGAAGATCTTTGCATAATAACTATAAAGATTATGGTAGAAATATAACAACAATTATGATTAAATAGTTTTTTTCAGAAAATGAAGCTTCTTACAGGAAACAGTAATAAAAGCCTCAGTCAAAAAATATCAAAACATTTAAAAACGAAATTAGTTCATTCTAGTATTAAAAAATTTGCTGACGGAGAAATTTATATAGAAATCAATGAAAATATAAGAGGTAATAGTATATTTCTATTACAATCAATTTCTCCTCCTGCAAATGATAACTTGATGGAACTACTATTATGTATTGATGCACTTAAAAGATCTTCTGCAAAAAACATAACAGCAGTTATTCCTTATTTTGGTTATGCAAGACAAGATAGAAAAGTTGCACCAAGAACATCTATATCTGCAAAGTTAATCTCCAACCTTATAACCAAGGCTGGAGCAGATAGGGTTGTTACTGTTGATTTGCATGCTGGGCAGATTCAAGGTTTTTTTGATATTCCTGTTGATAACCTCTTTGCAACTCCAATTTTTTCAAGGCATGTCAAAAAAAAATTGAATAATAAAAATTTAATTTGTGTTGCGCCTGATGTTGGTGGTGTTGAAAGAACTAGAGCGCTTGCAAGAAAATTGGATATTGGTATAGCCATAATTGATAAAAGAAGACCTACTCCTGGAAAATCCCAAGTTATGAATGTTATCGGAAATGTTAATAACAAAATTTGTATAATCGTTGACGATATAATTGATTCAGGCGGAACAATCGTAAATGCTGCAGAAGCTCTGATAAATAGAGGAGCAAAGGAAGTTCACGTTTATATTACGCATGGGGTTCTAAGTGGAGGAGCAGTCGAAAAAATAAAAAAATCTAAAATTAAAAATATGGTTATTACAGATACCATAGATAATTCAGACAAAGTTAAAAAGGCAAAGAATATAGAGGTATTAACAATATCTAATTTGCTAGGAGAGGCAATAAAAAGAATTTCTAATTCTACATCAGTTTCAGACCTCTTTAAATAATTTCCTTGTAAATTTTTACATCTTAAGTTAAAAACGCTGACTTTATGAACACTTTAGTGGCAACAATTAGAGACACCAATACAAAAGGTCAGGTAAAACAAGTTAGGTTCAAAGGAGAAGTTCCTTGTATTATTTATGGTGGAAAAGAAGAAAATCAAAAAATTAAAATACCAAGAAAAGAAATTCAAAATTTGATTGAAAAAGAAAATTTTTTATCAAATGTAATAACTCTTAATATTGATGGAAAAACTGAAAATGTTTTGCCAAGAGAAATTTCTTTCGACGTAATGTCTGATAAACCAATTCATGTTGATTTTGTAAGAATTGTTAAAGGCGCAACAATTATTCTTGAAATACCAGTTAAGTTTATTAACAGAGAAAGTTCTCCAGGTTTAAAAAGAGGCGGTGTATTAAATATAGTAAGAAGAAGTGTAGAATTAAAATGTCCAACTGAAAATATTCCAAAAGAGATAGTGGTAGATTTACATGGTTTAGATATTGGAGCAAGTATAAAAATTTCGTCAGTAAAATTGCCTGAAAACATAAGCCCAACAATAAAAGACAGGGACTTTGTAATAGCCACAGTCGCGGCACCAACGGTAATTAAGGAGCCAGAAAAACCTGCTGAAGATGAAGCGGCTACAACAGAAGGTGCTGAAGGAGAAGGAACCGCTACAGAGGCCACGACTGAAGATTCTTCTGGCAAAACACCTGGAACTGATGGAGATAAAAAAGCTGATGGTGGTGACAAAAAAGCTGCTTCTGGTGACAAAAAAGCTCCTACCGAAAAAAAATAATTTAAAGTGAATTAATCCAATAGATAATTTGTATGTTACTTTTTGTTGGCCTTGGAAATCCTACTCCGGGTAGTCAAAACAATCGACACAATATTGGATTTAAAGTAATCGACGCAATAAATCAGAATTTTTGTCTTTCAAAACAAAAACCAAAATTTAAAGGCCTTTTAACCACTGGAAACATTGGAAAAAAAAAAATTTATGCAATCAAGCCTTTAACTTTTATGAACAACTCCGGAATATGTATACGTGAACTTTTGGAGGTTCAGATGCAGGACATAATGGAATAGCGTCAATAGACAAGTTTATTGGAAAAGATTACTCAAGAGTTAGAATAGGAATTGGGAAGCCAAATAATAAAATATCTTCATCTGATTATGTGCTTAAAGATTTCAGTGCGGATGAAACAGAGCAGCTTGAAGAAATTACAAAAAAAATTATTGAATCACTAACTATATTAATTGACAAAAAACTTGATCTATTTTCAAGTACTGTAAATAAAAAATAATTAATGGGTTTTAAATGTGGGATTGTAGGTTTACCAAACGTTGGAAAATCTACTCTTTTCAATGCACTAACTAATTCAAGTAAAGCTCAGGCGGCTAATTTCCCTTTT
Organism: uncultured Pelagibacteraceae bacterium; assembly: GCA_902587315.1. Taxonomy (GTDB): domain Bacteria; phylum Pseudomonadota; class Alphaproteobacteria; order Pelagibacterales; family Pelagibacteraceae; genus Pelagibacter. Next base: position 42,628 of record CACIKW010000003.1, on the reverse strand, counting down.
TGTACAATTGAACCAAATGTAGGGATAGTTCCAGTGATTGACGAGAGATTGGATAGATTGTTTGAAATCTCAAGATCAAAAAAAAAAATTTATACAACTATTTCATTTGTAGACATTGCGGGCCTAGTTAAAGGAGCATCTAAAGGAGAAGGATTGGGAAATAAATTTCTGTCACATATAAGAGAAGTAGATGCAATTGTTCACATGATAAGATGTTTTGACTCGCCTGATATTCAATATGTAAACTCTACAATTGATCCAATTAGGGATTTAGAAATAATTGAAACTGAAATGAAGCTAGCTGATTTAGAATCAATACAAAAAAGATTAGATAAAAAAAATAAGAAAAATTTGACTAATAATCAGTTAAAAATATTAGAAATGACTTTAAACTGTATAAATAATGATAACAATCTAAATAAAATATTTGAAACTTTTGATAAAAAGGAAATAAATTCAAGTGGTTTATTATGTGTTAAACCCAAACTTTATATATGCAATGTTGATGAAAAAAGTGTTTCCAAAGGAAATAAATATACTGAAAAGTTTATTTCTAAATTTGGTGAAAAAAATACGTTAATAATTTCTGCAGAGATAGAAAACCAATTAAATCAGTTAAATGGTACTGAAAGACAAAACTACATGGACATGATTAATATTAAAGAAGATGGTCTAAAAAAACTTATAAGAAAAGGTTACAATCTGCTTAGCCTAGATACATTTTTTACTTCTGGCGCTGAAGAATCTAGAGCTTGGACAATAACTAAAAACTGTACAGCCCCTAAGGCTGCTGGTAAAATTCATAGTGATTTTGAAAAAGGATTTATAAGAGCTGAAACAATATCCTTTAAAGACTTTGTAGAAAGTAAAGGTTGGTTAAATTCAAAAAATAATGGAAAAATGAGATTGGAAGGAAAAGATTATATAGTTAAAGATGGAGATATTTTAAACTTCCGTTTCAATACGTGACCAAACTTTTTTCATCCCAAAATAAACTAGTATTGTTAGTATTATTAAATACAATATTGCTTTAAATCCCATTTTGTGTCTTGCTTCCATATGTGGTTCGGCTGTCCAAGCTAAAAAAGTTACAACATCTATTGCCATTTGATTAGTCGTGGCTTCAGTTCCATCTACATACTCTACTAATCCATCTGATAATGGGTTTGCCATTTTTATCTTATTTCCCGGCATATATTTATTATAATAAACTCCATCATCTAGATTAATTTCTGTTGGTGGATCTTCATATCCTACTAAGAGTGAATACACATAGTCTGCTCCGCCTGATCTTGCTTTAACTAAAACAGACATATCTGGAGGGTAAGCTCCTCCATTTGCAGCTATAGCAGCTTGTTTATTTGCATAAGGACTAACAAAATTATCTGATGGTCTAGCTGGTCTAGTAAACATGTCTCCGTCGCTATTTGGTCCATCAGTCACTTCAAATTGTGAAGCAATAATTTTTACTTGTTCTTTGGAAAACTCTGGTCCTCCCGGCTCTCCTAAATTCCTATAGTTTAAATATTTAATTGAATGGCATGCAGAGCATACTTCTGTGTATACTTGGTATCCTCTTTGAAGAGAAGCTTTATCAAAAGTTCCGAAAAAACCTTTAAAACCCCAATCAGGATTTAAAAGTTTTTTTGAATTTTCAGCAGCATGAGAAATTAAAGTGTTTGATAGAAATATAATTAATAGTAAAAAAAAATTAAGAATATTTTTCATATTTTTTTTGTTTTTGATTTTGTTAAAGATGGATCCACCGATCCGCCAAGTACTGGTTCGGCTATGCTTAAAGGAACATCTATTGTTTTTTCTTTATACCCTAAAACTGGAAGGATAATTAAAAAATGAATAAAGTAATAAGTAGTTGCTACCCTTGCTATTAACAAATAAGTACCTTCCGCTGGCATTGCTCCCATGTACCCCAAAATTATTACATCTGCTACTAAAAACCAATAAAACTGTTTGTATAGAGGTCTAAATATTGCGGACCTTACTTTAGATGTATCTAGCCATGGAAGAGCAACCAAAACTATTAGGGAAGAAAACATTGCTATAACTCCAAAAAGTTTATCTGGAACAGATCTTAAAATTGCATAAAATGGTAATAAATACCATTCTGGCACAATATGTGCTGGTGTAACCATTGGATTGGCTTCTATATAATTATCGGCATGTCCTAAAATGTTTGGAGAATAAAATACAAAGAAAGCAAATATTATTAAAAAGATTAAAAGTGCAAATAAATCTTTTATTACAATATATGGATGAAAAGGAACTGTGTCTTTAGATGGTTTCTTAAGTTCTATTCCTATTGGATTATTATTACCAGGTACATGTAGTGCCCAAATATGAAGGACAACTAAACCTAAAATTAAAAATGGTATTAAATAATGTAAACTAAAAAACCTTGTAAGAGTAGGATTTCCAACTGAATAGCCGCCCCATAACCATGTTGTAATGCTTTCGCCAACTATAGGAATGGCGCTAAATAAATTTGTTATTACTGTTGCACCCCAAAAACTCATTTGCCCCCAAGGAAGAACATATCCCATGAAAGCTGCCATCATCATTAACAAATAAATTATCATTCCTAATATCCAAATTATTTCTCTAGGAGACTTGTAGGAGCCATAATACAACGATCTAAAAATATGAATATAGACTGCTAAAAAAAACATTGATGCTCCATTTGCATGAACATATCTAATTAACCATCCATAATTAACGTTCCTCATTATATGTTCCACACTTGCAAACGCCATATCTGCATGGGCTACATAGTGCATTGCTAATATCAGACCAGTAACAATTTGTGCTATTAAACAGAAAGTTAATATTCCACCGAAGGTCCACCAATAATTTAAATTTTTAGGGGTTGGGTAATCTTGAAGATGTTTGCTTAATGTTAGTAATGGCAATCGATCATTAAACCACTTTCCAAATTTAGAATTCGGTGTGTAACTTTGGTCGCTCATAATAATTATTTATTAACCAATTTTAATTGTGTTGCTATTAACAAATTCATACTTAGGAATCTCTAAGTTTGTTGGTGCCGGACCTTTTCTTATTCTGCCAGAAGTATCATAGTGAGAACCGTGACATGGACAAAACCATCCATCATACTCGCCTTTATTTCCTAAAGGAACACATCCCAAGTGTGTACACATGCCCAACATAATTAGCCACTCTGGATTCTTTGCTCTATCTTCATCTTTCTCTGGATCTGGTAATTCCTTAAGGTCAACTTGTCTGGCCTTCTCTATTTCTTCCTCTGTCCTTCTCTTTATAAAAACAGGTTTTCCTCTCCATAAAACTGTTATTGACTGACCTCTTTCAATTCCACTTACATCAACTTCCGTACTTGCCAAAGCTTTCACTGAAGCGTCAGGATTCATTTGATCAATTAGTGGCCAAACCGTCGCTCCCACTCCTACTGCGCCCAATGTATACGACGCTGTAAATATGAAATCTCTTCTTTTTGCTTTCTTTTGTTCAGGCATCAAAAATTAAATTTATTTATTATGCTTCAATATATGATTTAATATTAATAAAAAAGTTTTTTTTCTATGGTAACAATGACACACAAACTATGAATATAGGCCCGAAAATAGCGTTATATGAGCCAGATATACCCCAGAATACCGCATCAATTATTAGAACATGTTCCTGTTTGGGTGCAAGCTTGGAAATCATTAAACCGTGCGGTTTTTTGTTTTCTGATAGTAGATTCAAAAGAGTTGTAATGGATTACATGGAAAAAGATAAAATAAAGTTTTATGAAAATTCTAAAGAATTCTTTAACTCAAAAAATAAAGAGAGAATAATTTTAATTACAACTAAAGCAAAAAAGGCATATACTAATTTTAATTTTAAAATTAATGATACAATTCTTTTTGGTAGAGAAAGTTCAGGAGTGCCACAAAATGTTCATAAAATTGTAGATAGTAGATTAAAAATCCCAATGATTGGAAATAAAAGATCATTAAATCTTGCTGTATCAGTGGCAATAATTTTATCTGAAAGTTTAAGACAAATAAAAAACATATAAATGAAAGTTGAATTAAAAAAAAACTTAGTAAAAAACTGGTTTAAAGTTCTTCAGGATGTGATCTGTAGTGAAATTGAAAAAATTGAAAAAAAAGAAATAAAATTTATTTCAAAAGAGTGGCAAAAAAATTCGCAAAAAGATGAGGGTGGTGGTGAATATAGAGTATTAGAAAATGGAAAAATTTTTGACAAAGTTGGAGTAAATTTTTCAGAAGTTTACGGAAAGTTCTCAAAAAATTTTAAACAAAAAATTCCTGGTACAAATACTAGTCCAAATTTCTGGGCTTCTGGAATATCGGTTGTGGCACATATGAAGAACCCCCACGTACCAGCAATACATTTTAATACAAGATATATACATACAAATCATGGATGGTTTGGAGGAGGAATGGATTTAACCCCATGCTTTAAAGATATTAATTTTAAAAAATGGTTTCATAATGAATTAAAATTAATGTGTAACAGACACAGTAAATATTTTTATAAAAAATATAGTAAAAACTGTGAGAAATATTTCTATTTACCACATAGAAAAGAAACTAGAGGAATAGGAGGTATATTCTTTGATTACCAAAAAAATAATTGGGAGAAAAATTTTGCATTCGTTAGAGACGTAGGATTAACCTTTAATAAAATTTTAAAAGATACAATAGAAAAAAAAAACAAAAAAAAATGGTCTTCTAAAGAAAAAGAAATTCAATATTTCAAAAGGGGAAGATATGTTGAATTTAATTTGCTTTATGATAGAGGAACTAAGTTTGGTTTACAAACTGGAGGAAATGTACAAGCTATCTTTATGTCTTTGCCTCCTTTAGCGAAGTGGAAATAATTTATGGAAAAAGAACCAATCACTGTTCAAGGCCTTGAAGATTTAAAAAAAGAATTAATTTTTCTTAAAGAAAAAAAAAGACCTGAAATTGTAGCTGCAATAGCTGAGGCTAGATCGCACGGAGATCTTAAAGAGAACGCCGAGTATCATGCCGCTAAAGAACAGCAATCCCATAATGAGGGAAGAATTCAAGAACTAACAAATACAATTGCTATAGCAAATGTAATCGATATAAAAAATATAAAAGATGATGGAAAAATAATATTTGGCTCAACAGTATTTTTACAAAATTTAGACACTAATGAAAAAATTCAATACAAAATTGTTGGTAAGGATGAGGCAGATTTAAAAAATAAATTAATTTATTTTAAATCACCTATTGGTAAAGGATTGATAGGAAAAAGTAAAAATGATTTGGTTGAAATTATAACGCCGGCTGGGGTAAAAAATTTTGAAATCATTGATGTTAAGTATATTTAAACTTCTATTATCTTATCAATTTCAAATTGTTTAATTTTAAAATTGTTCTCTATCCAAATATTTTCGATTTTCTTAAGTTTTTGGCCTAACTCCCTACCTTCTTTGAGATTATATTTATGAATTAAATCTCTAGCTTTTATTGGAAAAACAGGAGGAGACTGATTGATAAAAAATTCTCTTAATTTAAATAATTTTTTATCATCATTTTTTTTAGAATTAAATATCTCAAAATTAATTATGTCGATTAAAGAATTCTTTCCATAAATATAAAACATTTTCCAAAGATTTTTTTCTGCGAAGAAATTTTTTTCATTTAATTTTGAAGAAATATTTTTAATTAACATTATTCTTTTCTTATCATCATTTGAAACATTGTATTTGTATAAAAAGTACTCACAATTATCAGAGTCATCAATTATCATTAATGCTATTAAAAAAATAAAATCTTTTTTTAAATAAATTTCATCACTATATTTGTTTATTTTTTTTAAAATTTTTATATTTTTAAGTTGTGGAAAAATAAGTTGGATGATTTCTAATGAAAATTTGTCAGAAATAAGTTTTGAAATATTATTGGAATTAAGAATTTTTTTAAGTTCTCCTAATAATCTATCAGAAGAAATTCTTGAGATTCCTTTAAGATTTTTTTTGATTATTTTTAATAATGAATCATCATGTTTTAAACTGCTATAATCCAAAAAAAATCTTATATACCTTAATATTCTTAAATAATCTTCTTTTATTCGTTTTTCTGGATTTCCAATAAATCTTACTATTTTTTTTTCTAAATCATTTTTTCCATCAAAAGGATCATATAAATTCCCCTCTAGGTCTGAATATATTGAATTAATAGTAAAATCTCTTCTGGCAGCATCCTCGTACCAATCTTCTGAAAATTCAATTTTTGCATGTCTGCCATCTGTAGAAATATCTTTTCTCAATGAAGTTATTTCAAAATTTTTTCCATCAATATTTGCTGTTATTGTTCCATGATCTATTCCTGTTTTATAAAATTTAATATGATTTTTTTGTAAAGCTTCAATCACTTCATTGGGTTTAAGATTTGTTGCAAGATCAATGTCGTCAAATTGTTCATTATTTAAAATTTTTCTTATACATCCTCCAACAAATCTTATTTCACTTTTTTCACTATATTCTGATATGGCATAAAAAATTTTACTCACTTTTGTATCTAAATTTATTTTATTAATATTAATAGCAAAGTTATTGGTAATATTATTTTGAAATAAAATTTTTTTAATTAAATTTATCATATTTGGCTGGGGCTCTAGGATTCGAACCTAGGATGGCGGTACCAAAAACCGCTGCCTTACCACTTGGCTAAGCCCCAAAGTTAGTTTTCTATAACACAAAAAAAAAGCTTTATATAGTTTTAGATATTTTATTCCAATATTTACTTGTTTTGTTATTTAATATTTTTGATGCATTAATAGCCGCATTTTTTGAAACAAAATAAGCTATAAAAGCTGATCCAGATCCAGTCATTCTAGTGAATTTTATATTAGGCAACTTATTTAATATTTTTTTTAATTTTTCGAGAGAAGGATATTTTTTTATAGCTATCTTCTCTAAGTCATTTCTTAAAAATATAAGATTTTTAAGTCTAAAATTATTTTTTTTTTTAATATTTGATTTTGAATATGATTTAACATTTTTATAAATAATTTTAGTTGAACAACCCATTCTTGGCTTGACTACTAATAAGTGTAGTTTTTGCCTTTTTTTCTCTTTCAAAACTTTTCCGTTAGGCATTAATATTGAATTTCTATTGTCCAGTCCCAACTTAACGTCTGAACCAACAAAATCACTAATTTTTTCTAAATCCTTCTTTTTAAGGATGATAATTTTTTTTTTTAATAAATATTTTATGACTGCAGCTGCGTTCATAGAGCCTCCACCCATGCCAGATTTTTGAGGAATATTTTTCTTTACAATTAATGAGTATTTTTTATCACCCAGTAGCTTTTTATTATCCAGATATTTAAAAAGTTTTGATAGTGTATTGTTTTTTAGAATTCCCTTGGAAAATTTGCCATAAAATTTAATTGAGTGAAACTTTTTATTTGATTTATTTATTACAATTTCATCATGTAAATTAATAAATGAAATTAAACTCTCTATTCTGTGTAATTTTGATTTTGATTTACCAATAACATAAAGTGACAAATTTACTTTTGCATAAGATTTGATTTTATTATTATTCATAAATTATGATTCACTCATGCCTTTCAAGAGTTTTTCTTTTATTTTTTCTTCTAATTTTTCATCTGTTTCATTTTGTATTAATGCATTTTTCCAAAAATATCTGGCTTGAATTTTTTTATCTAACATCCATAAAATATCTCCGTAATGGTCGTTAACGATTGGATCGTTTGGCATTAATTTTATAGCTTTTAATAAATATTTTTTTGCTTTTTCATAATCTTTTATTAAATAATGTGCCCAACCAATTGAATCTATAATATATGGATCGTTTTTTCTTTGTTCATATGCTTCCTTCAACATGCTTAAAGCTTCCTTAATTTTGTAATTTCTTTCTAACCAACTATAAGCAAGATAATTTGTTACATAAGGATCGTTTGGTACTAATTCTAAAGAGTTTAATAAATCAATATCTGAATCTTTGTAATTTTTGAGCCTCTCATAACTGCCACCTCTTCTGTATAAAATTTCAGCGTATATATCAGAATTTCTATCTATTTGATTCATAACTAATGTATATAATTCAATTGCTTTTTTATATTTTTTTGAACTTTTATATATATTTGCCATATCAAAAACAATTTTAGTAGAAGGATTTTTAATTTTATCGTATTCTGACTCAATAAAATTTAATGACTTAATATTGTTTTCTTTTTGGGAAATAATTTTATAAATTTTTTTTATTTTATACCATTTATATAATTCATCTTGATTATTAAATTTATTTAATATTTTTTTCGAAATTTCATAGTTTTCAGTAATATAATTATTTTCAATTATCAGTGTAAGATTGAAATAAAATCTAGGATTTAAATAATTTGAAATATTTAAATAAAAATTAGACAAAATGTAATCTTCTTCTGCTGCATATAAATTAGCTATTAAAAAAAAAAATTCAGACAATAAATGTTTTTTATTTTTGCAGGAAAATGGTTGACTAAATTTTTTGAAATTTAATTTTTCTACCCAGTTTTTTGACTGTAAAATTATTAAACCATTGTTTATTGGATCAATTGTAGAAGAAATCTGTTTAATGGTTTCAAAATCTTTCTCTTCTACTTTTTTTGAAAAATAGAAAAACAAGTATCTTGAATAATCACCCTCTGAGGAATTTATTAAGTTTAAAAACAATGAGTCGGTTTTTTCTGAATCTATATAACAGTTTTGAAATGCACTCGTTATTGCTGACAATCTTCCAAATTTATTATTATCTTCATCTAAAATTTCATTGGTTTGAAAAAGCTCAAAGTAGCTTTCTAACGTTTCATAAATTATATGATCATATGCGTTTTGGTTTTGTGTATCATTCAGTTTTAATAATAATTGATTAACTTCTTCATAATTTTTATTAATTAAATTATTTATTAGCAATAAAATATTGGTTTCAAAAAAATTTGAATTTCCTTTATTTTCCCAATTATTAATTTCTTTTATTGCTTTTGAAATTTGTCCTGCATTAATTAATGTAAATATATACTTTTTGAAATAGTCTATATTATTTGGTTCTAGTGATTTTGATAAATTAAAATATTTTAAAACTTCTTGATTATCTTGAGCATCATAAGAAACTAAAGCGGAAAAATAATTTGATAAATACTTGTGGTTGAATTTATTTTTATCTGAAACTTTAGAATGCACTTCAGTTTGGCACAAGATAAATGATATAATTAAAAATATTTTTATTAAATTAAATCGCATATATTTATTCTATGATCATAAATGACAAAAATCAAAATAACATAATAAGCTCTGAGCTAATTAATTCATACGATATTAATTATGTATTTAACAATGAGCCAATAAATAGAGTTAAAAACACATCTAACAAAGAAAATAAATATGATTTATTAAATAATTTAAGGAAAAAAATATCTAATATTAATAACTGCGAATTAAAAAAAAATGCATCCCAGTTAGTATTTAGTGATGGAAACCCCAAAAGTCCTATAATGATAGTTGGAGAAGGTCCGGGACAAAAAGAAGATCAGGAAGGCAAGCCATTTGTTGGTGATGCCGGAAAATTATTAAATAAAATGTTAGAATCTATCAAAATTGAAAGAAATAAGATTTATATAACCAATGTTGTAAATTACAGACCTCCAAATAACAGAAAACCAGATCCTTCAGAAATAATGAGGTATTCTATTTTTTTAAAGGAACATATTTCAATAATTAATCCAAAAATTTTAATTTTGATGGGTAGTACTGCTATGGAATCATTGTTTGGTTCTAAAATAAAAATTTCAAAAGAAAGGGGAACTTGGAAAGAAATAATTATTAATCAAAAAACATATCTTACAATGATAACTTTTCATCCTGCTTATCTATTAAGACAAGCAGACCAAAAAAAATACTCTTGGACAGATTTAAAAGAGATAAGAAAAAAAATAGACAAACTAGATTTGAAAATATAAATTATTGAAATGATTGAATGGCATAAAGAAAGAATAGATTGGTTTAAGAAAAAAACTGGCATATCTAATTATGGAGTAGCATGGATATCTTTTATTAAGGGATTAATAATCGGCTTGTTAATTTATCATTTCTTAATTATTTAATGAAAAAAATAATTGCTGGAGTAGATGAAGTTGGGAGAGGCAGTTTGATTGGTCCTGTTTATGCGGCGGCTGTAATTCTAAATAAAAATATAAATAAAAAAAAATTAAAAGATTCAAAAAAACTATCAAAAAATAATCGTGAAATTTTAGAAAAATATATTAAAAAAAATTCCTTTTGGGCAATTGGGTCAGCATCAATAATTGAAATAGAAAAATTAAATATTTTAAATGCAAGCTTGTTAGCTATGAAAAGAGCAATCAAAAAACTTAAAAAAAAACCCTCTTTAGTATTAATTGATGGAAACAAAATTCCAAAATTAAATAATTACAAAATTATAAATGTAATTAAAGGTGATCAAAAAATACCTGAAATTTCAGCCGCATCAATAATAGCAAAAGTGTCTAGAGATCGCTTAGTAAAAAAAATTTCAAAAAAATATAAAAATTACAGTTGGGATAAAAATGCCGGTTATGGAACCAGAGAGCATTTGATGGCTATAAAAAAATTTGGAATCACTAAGCATCACAGAAAAACATTCAGTCCAACATACAACATATTGAGTCTTTAATATTTTAAACAACTACAGGACTCAAATTAATTCAATCTGAGGTTGACGAGGACTCCAGCTTGGAGTCTAATTGTTTTTTATAAAATGAGAAATTCAAATTTAAAAAACAAAATTATTAACGGTGATAGTCTCAAAGAGTTAAAAAAAATACCTAATGAAACTTTTGACCTTGTGTTTGCTGATCCTCCATACAATTTACAATTAAAAAATGAATTAGTTAGGCCCGATAGATCTAAAGTAAGTGCAGTAAATGATAAATGGGATAAGTTTGAAAGTTTTAAAACTTATGATGATTTTACTGTTATGTGGCTTAAAGAATGCAAAAGAATTTTAAAAAAAAATGGAAGTATATGGGTTATAGGTAGTTATCATAATATTTATAGAGTTGGTGCAAAAATTCAAGATTTAGGTTTTTGGATATTAAATGATGTAATATGGGATAAAAAAAATCCAATGCCAAATTTTAGAGGAACAAGATTTACTAATGCACATGAAACTTTGATCTGGGCATCAAAAGATCAAAAGTCCAAATATACTTTTAATTACCAATCATTAAAATGTTTAAATGATGATCTTCAGATGAGATCTACTTGGAGCATCCCCATTTGTAACGGAAAAGAAAGATTGAAAGAAAAAGGAAAAAAAGTTCACTCTACTCAAAAACCAGAGGCATTACTTCATAGAATACTTTTGGCATCTACAAACAAAAATGACTTTATTTTAGATCCTTTTTCAGGTTCTGGAACTACCGCGGTAGTTGCAAAAAAACTTGGTAGAATATTTTATGGAATTGAAAAAAATAAAACTTATTTTGAGGCCTCAAACAAAAGAATAAAAAACACAAAAACAATAGAAGACAATTATTTGGATGCTTTACAAAACAATAGATCTAAACCCAGAATTCCTTTTGGTTCATTGGTAGAAATGGGCGTCATTAGACCAGGTACAGAAATATATGATCAGAAAAAGAAAATTAATGCAAAAATTATGGTTGATGGAAGTATTAAATATCAACAATCTGAAGGCTCTATTCATAAAGTTGCAGCAAAAATATTAGGCACAGAAAGCTGCAATGGCTGGACATATTGGCACTATATATCAGGAAATACTCTAAAACCAATTGATGAATTAAGACAAAGATTAAGACCTAGCAACTAATTTTTATAAATTTTACCCAAATAATTATTAAGAAATATTTTTTTTTTTAAAAAAAACTTAATAATTATGTTTCTAAAAAATATTAAAAAAGGATTTGAAATATGAAAAATAAAATTATTTAAACTTATTCTTCTGTCAATTATATTTAGTCTTTTTTTTCTATTTAAAAAATATTTTATAGATTCTGTATCAGACTCTTTGTCTAATATATTACTCAATTCATAAGCACTTTCAATTGCCTGCCCTGCTCCTTGTGCTAGAGTTGGTAAATTTGAATAGATTGCATCACCAATCGCAAAAACATTTTTATACTTAGGTTCTAAAAAATTCCTATTAATAATTACTGGCCACCAGCTAGAATTTTTTTTAAAAATATTGACAAATTCTTGACTATTAACATAAAGATTGTCTTTTAAAAGTTTGTCTATAAATTCCAAACCATCAGCACTACGTCTCCAACTTGAATAAAGGTTATTACTATCTAAATTTTGTTTAATTATAAATACAGCATTTTTTGTTTTATTATTATCTATTGGATAAGTTACTAAATGAGAGTTTTTACCAAAAAATAAAGTGATATTTTCTTCTTCAATAAAGTTCAATTTTTCTGTAAAAATTTTTCTTATAGCCAAGTATCCGGCATAAGTGTTTTTATGATAGTTTTTAAATAATAACTTACTTATATCCGGCTCAAATCCACTTGCCAAAACTACATAATCAAATTCTTCTGATGTTTGGTCAAAAAAATTAATTTTTATTTTATTATCTAAGTGCTCAAAATCAGCTACAGATTTATTTAAATGAATTTTTTCTTGAATTTTGTTAAATAAAAATTCAACAAGGATTGATCTTTTTAAACAAGTATATTTTTCACTTAAATTATTAAAATAATCTAAATCAATTTGAGAAATTCTAGATTGGTTCTGTAATGATTTAATGATAATTTTTTTTGGATTATATAAATAATCTGTACTAATATTTTTAAATCCAATTTTATTTAATATTTGAATACTATTTATACCAAGTTGTATTCCATATCCTTCGCTGAAATTAATTTCAGATTTTTTTTCGAATATTTTAAAATTAATGGATTTACTTTTAAAAAAATTTCCTAAAACAAGCCCTGAAATGCCAGCTCCAATAATAGCTATATTTTTCATGAATAGCTTGAAATAGAGTTAATAATTTTTTTTGTAAATGATGGTAAGATTTGATCTTTAATTTTTTTTTTATCTAATAAGTAGCTATTTCTAATTTTAATAAGTTTATTTTTTTTATTTAAAACAATTTTCATATCCATGTTGGACATTTTAATATTAATTTTTTTTTTAATAGAAGCGCTGAATTTATTTTTTTTCATTTCTTGCATTGGAAAAATTAATAAATTTTTTAAAAATTCAAATTTGTTATTTTTTATTAATAAATATTTTCTTTGATTTTGATAAATATTTGCTTCAAAATATTTTACCTTATTAAATTTATTTTTTGGTTTTATTTTAAAATCATTTTTTTTATAAGATATACAATTCTTTGAAATAGGACATTTAAAACATAAAGGATTTATAGGTTTGCAAATTAAAGCTCCCATTTCCATAATGGCTTGGGCGTAATCACTCGACCTTTTTGATTTTCCAAAAAAAGACTTTTTATTAAATATATTTTCTTTACTTGTCTCATGGTCATTTCTTAAAAAAAATACTCTTTTTAAAACTCTTTCTACATTGCCATCTAAGGGAATAATTGGTTTGTTAAATGCTATTGCAATTATTGCGCTTGATGTATAACTGCCAATTCCTGGAAGCTTTTTAAGCTCTTCAATTGTATTTGGCAAGTCTCCATTAAATTCTGAGATAATTTTTTTTGCAGTTTTTTTTAAATTTCTTGCTCTAGAATAATAGCCAAGTCCTTCCCAGCACTTTAATAACTTCTTTTCTTCAACTTTGGCTAATTTTTTTAAATTTGGAATTTTGTTTATAAAATTATTAAAATAAGGAATTACAGTTTTAACTTGTGTCTGCTGCAACATGAATTCACTTACTAAAGTAAAATATTGTCTTTGTTTTTTAGAAATATGCTTTCTCCATGGTAACTGTCTTTTATTATTATCGTACCAATACAGAATTTTTTTTGATATGTTTTGTTTTCTCATATGCGATCAAAAAACAATACTAGAAGTAGAAAGAAATCAATTCAAGGATTAAGATCCTTTAAGGATAGTTTGCCAAAGACTATAAGAGAAAAAATTTTAAATAAAGGCGATATCTATTCAAAAATTATCGACAATTGGAAAATAATTGTTGGAAATAAGCTTTTTAAAGCCTGTTTTCCAAAATCTTTTATTAACTTAAAAAACTCTGGTGTAAAAAGATTAAATGTTGCAGTAAAAAAAGGACATGAAATAGACGTAGAATATTCCAGAGATATAATTATAGCTAGAATAAACGATTTTCTTGGATATAAGTTTATAAACAAAATTAAATTAGTATCTTACAGAAGAGATAAAAAATGAACAAATTTATTATAGCGGCCTTTTTGGTAATATTCAGTTATTCTCATCTTTATTCTGCTACAAAAGTGAATCCTATAATTGATGGAGATCCTGATGCTAAAATACATTTAATCGTTTTTGAGTCTTTAACCTGTGGTCACTGTGCAAATTTTCACAACAATATATATCCAGAATTAAAAAAAAATTTTGTTGAAAAAGGTTTAGTAAAAATAGAATTTAGAAATTTTCCATTAGATATGGCTGCCTTGAATGCATCAAAAATTGCACATTGTAATAATGACGGAAATTCAAAAATATTACATTTTTTATTTAAAAATCAAAAAAAATGGGTAAAGGGAAATACAATTGATGAATTAAATTCACATCTTAAAAAGATTATAGAAAACAGTAATTTTGGGTTAAATTTTGAAAAATGTATAAATAACAAATATGTCGAGGACCATATTTTAGAAGATCGCGTCGAAGGTGTAAAAAAATTCAAAATTGAAGCAACTCCTACTTTAATAATAAATAATAAAAAGTTTGATAAACCATTAAACTATAAAAATTTAAAAAAAACTCTCGAAAAAATGATATAGATCTGTAAATGCAGTTTAAAAAAGTCCAACTTAATGGATTTAAATCTTTCGCTGAAAAAACAATCTTTCTTATAGAAAAAGGACTAACGGGCATTGTTGGACCTAACGGTTGTGGTAAATCAAATATAGTTGAAGCGCTAAGATGGTGCATGGGCGAAACTTCTGCAAAAAGCATGAGAGGCTCTGGAATGGAAGACGTGATATTTTCAGGAACTTCAAATAAACCTTCAAAAAATATAGCTGAAGTTTTAATTGTTTTAGATAATGAAGAAAAAAATGGGCCAATTCAATATAAAGAGCTAGATGAAGTTCAAATAAGAAGAAAAATCGAAAAGGACAAGGGGTCAAAATTTTATATTAATGATAGAGAAGTTAGGGCAAAAGATACCCAAATGCTTTTTGCTGATCTATCAACTGGTGCCCACTCTCCATCTTTAATTAGCCAAGGAAGGATTGGAGCGCTAGTTACTGCAAAACCCGCAGATCGTAGGGCAATATTAGAAGAGGCTGCAGGAATTTCAGGATTACATGCAAGAAGACATGAGGCCGAATTAAGATTAAATGCAGCTGAAAATAATTTAAAAAGAGCAGATGATTTAAGAAAACAAAAAGAAAAACAATTATACAGCTTACAAAAACAAGCTGAAGAAGCAACAAAATACAAAATTATCTCAGAAGAAATTAAAAAAATTGAAGCAGGTTTATACTTCTTAAGATTAAAAGATATACACCGAGAAATAAAATTGGAAAACGAAATAAATAGTGAAGCAGATAATGAAGTAAAAAAATTTAATGAAAGATTGGAATTTATTGAAAAAAATATAAAGTTAGAGACAGACAAGGTAAATCCAATTAGAGAAAAAAATATAGAAACTTTATCTAAGATTCAAAGATTGAACTTAGAATTAAAAAGTCTAGATGAAGAAAATAAAAGAATTGATATTGAGATAGAAAATGTAAAAAAATCACTAAAAACTATTGAAGAAGATACTGACCGAGAAAAAAGTATTGTTATTGATGCTACCTCTAATGAAAAAAGACTTGGAGAAGAAAAAAAGGAATTAATTGATATAGACTCAAAATACTATGAGACAGAAAAAAAATCTAGTGAAGACTTAGATTCTACAAAAAATAAATTAAGACTTGAAATAGAAAAAATAAAAGAATTAATAAATTCTCAAAAAAATAACGAAGCAATACTTGCTCTTGATAATTCTAAATTAATTATAGAATCATACGCTGAAAGTTACAGTAAGAATCAAAATATAAAAAATGAGTCAATAAAAAGAAAACAAAGAATTGGCTCAATAGAAACAGAAATAGAAAGCTGGAAAAATTTACTGATTAATTCAGAAAAAATGATAAATGAACTTTCTGAAAGGAAAAATAAATTTTTAGTTCAACTTAAAAATTTAGAAAAACAGCCACAGTCACAAGCTGAAAAAAAAGGACAAATTTCTGAAAATTTAAGATTGTCTGAAAAAGACAAGCAGGAAAATCAAATAATTATTGACCAAATTGATAATAAAATTATTGAACTTAGAAATGAATTAGATTCTACAAAAGAAAGTACTATTGAAATAAGAGAAAGAAAAGCTAGCTCAGGAGCAACAATAGACGGATTGCTAAAAAGAAAAGATGATTTAATAGAAAGAGTTGAGACTGATTTAAGCTTAAATGAAAATAATTTATTAGAATTCTCTAATTTAAAAAATAACGAAGAGCTTCCAGATTCTGTGGCACAAGAAGAATTATTAGATGCAAAAAAAAGAGATAGAGAAAAATTAGGCTCAGTTAATTTAAGAGCTGATGAAGAAACCAGTTTATATATAGATGAGATAAAAAAAATGGAAAAAGACAGACAAGACTTGGTTACAGCAATTTTAAAACTTAAAGAAAGTATAAACGAATTAAATCAAAAAGGCAGAGAAAAACTACTTGAGGCTTTTGAAAAAGTGAACAGAAGATTTAACGAAGTATATACAAAATTATTTAATGGAGGAAATGCCAGATTAGAATTAGTTGACTCTGAAGATCCTCTGGATGCTGGCTTAGAAATGTTGGTAAGTCCTCCGGGAAAAAGACTTCAATCAATTACTTTACTTTCAGGTGGTGAGCAAGCTTTAACAGCCTTGTCGCTAGTGTTTGCAGTATTTTTGACAAACCCAGCTCCTATATGTGTGTTAGATGAAGTAGATGCACCGCTCGATGATGCTAATGTGACTAGATTTTGTAATCTCTTAGAAGAATTAACAAAAATAACTTCTACAAAATTTATAATAGTAACACATCATGCACTAACAATGTCCAAAATGGATAGACTCTATGGTGTTACTATGGCCGAAAAGGGAATTAGTCAGCTTGTAGCAGTTGACCTTCAAAAAGCAGAAAGCATGGTGGCATAATAAATGCCTAAGGATCAATTAAAAACTCGCCTGGAGATTGCAAAAGAAAAAATTAAAAGCAAGTATTTTCCTAAACAAAAAAATCCCAATTCCAATATAGGATTTGCTTTCAAAATGAGCGCTGAGCTAATTTCCGCTGTGGCAGTTGGGACAATTATTGGGTTTATTTTAGATAATTGGTTTGGTACTAAACCTTGGTTAATTTTAATATTTTTTTTTGTTGGTGTAGTTGCAGGAATATTGAACGTAGTTAGATCGGCAAAAAATATGCAAAGGTAAATTATTATGGCAGCAAATCCAATGCACCAATTTAATGTATATAGAATTGGTCCTGAAATTAAGCTAGGAGAAATAGATATTTCTTTTACAAATTCTAGTTTGTTTATGGTTATTTGTTCTTTGGCGATATTATTAATTTTTAATTTAGGTGCTAAAAAAAATTCTTTAATTCCAAATAAAATGCAGCTTCTAGCTGAACTAAGTTATTCTTTTGTCTCAAAAATGATTAGTGATACCGCGGGATCTAAAGCCAAACCATATTTTTCATTTATATTTTCTCTTTTTATGTTTGTTTTGTTTTGTAATATGTTCGGCATGATCCCATATTCTTTCACAGTTACAAGTCATATAATAGTAACCTTTGTTTTGGCTGGATTTATTTTTGTTGGGGTTACAATAATAGGTTTTATAAAACACGGATTTGGATATTTAAAGCTCTTTGTCCCAAGTGGAGTCCCCGTGATTTTGTTGCCTTTAATAGTTATTATAGAAATAATTTCTTATTTAAGTAGACCAATAAGTTTATCTGTTAGACTTTTCGCAAACATGATGGCTGGTCATACTATGATGAAAGTATTCGGAGGTTTTGTTGTAAGTCTCGGAATAATTGGTGGATGGCTTCCACTAAGTTTTTCAGTTGCTTTAACTGGTTTGGAGATATTAGTTGCTTTTCTTCAAGCTTATGTTTTTGCAATATTAACATGCATTTATTTAAATGATGCATTAAATTTACACCATTAAAAAAGGAGGATAAATGGAGTTAGAAGCAGCAAAAATGATTGGAGCAGGACTGGCAGCTATAGCGCTAGCTGGTGCTGGAGTAGGAATAGGAATTATTTTTGGAAATTACCTTTCTGGCGCGATGAGAAATCCGTCAGCAGCTCAAAAACAATTTCCTAATTTACTATTAGGATTTGCATTAGCTGAAGCAACGGGTTTATTTGGTTTAGTTGTTGCATTAATTATATTATTTGCATTTTAATTGATGGTAAAAAAAATAATTGTTAGCATATTAATTTTCAGCTTTGCGTTATTTTCTATGGCGCAAAGTTCTGAAAGTGGAGGTATGCCGCAACTAAATCCAGAGTTTTGGATTTCACAAATATTTTGGCTAATATTAACTTTTGGAATTTTATTTATTTCATTATCAAAATTTATACTACCAAAAATAAGCAAAAATCTTGAAGCAAGAAAATCGGAAATATTAGAAAATATTGAAACAGCAGAAAAACAAAGAGAAGAAAGTGAAAATAAAATAAAAGAATATGAAAAAATTATAGTTAATAGTAAAAGTGAAGCAAAAAGTTATTACAATGAAATAAGACAAAAAACTCTTGCAGATATATCAAAAAAACAAAAAATTATAGAGGGTGAAATTGAAAAAGAAATCAAAGAAGCTGAAAAAGAAATTAATGATCTAAAAAATAAAGCACCCGAAAAAATAAATAAAATAGCAATAGAAACTTCAGCGGATTTGGTAAAACTCTTAATTGGTACTGAAGTTAATGCGAGTAGTATATCTGCTATTGTTGAAAATATTTCAAAAAAAAATAAGGAAAAATATTATGGCTTTTGATGCAACTTTTTGGGTAGCAATTTCGTTTATAATTTTTTTTGTTGTCCTAATTTATTTTAAAATTCCACAAAAAGTTAATGAAATTCTTGATAAACAAATAATTGATATAAAAAAAGAAATTGAAGAAAGTGAAAAATTACGATCAGAGTCAAAAGCTCTTTTGGATAAAGCACAAAATAAACTAGATTCGGCGAACTCAGAAAGCAAAAAGATTCTTGATCAGGCAAAAAAAGATGGGGAAAGTTTAATTATTGAAATGAATAATAAATTCCATAAATCAGCAGAAATTAAAAAAAATTTAGCAGTAACAAAAGTTACACAAATGAAAGATGCAGCAATAAAACAAATTAGAAATGCATCAATTAAAATAGCTATAGATTCTGCCAAAAAAATAATTTCAACATCTGTAGATAAATCTAAGCTAGATACATTATTTCAAAAAAAACTTGAAGAGACCAAATTATCCTTAAAAAATATTAATTCATAACTAACTACTATAATTTCGTTACTTTTCTAAAAAATAATATAAATTAGCAACATGAATTCTATTGTTATAGGCGGGGGATTTGGTGGAATTGCTGCAGCATTAAGATTAAAAGCAAAAAATCATAACGTTACACTAGTTGAAAAACATCTAGATCTTGGTGGAAGAGCAAGAGTTTTCAAAAAAAATGGATTTACTTTTGATGGCGGACCAACAGTAATTACAGCTCCTTATCTAATTTTTGAACTTTTTGAACTTTTTAATAAAAAACCTGAAGATTATATTGAAATTAAACCACTTGATATTTGGTATAGGTTTCTTTTTGAAGATGGAACAAGCTTTGATTATTCAGGAAATGAAGTTTCAATGAAAAACCAAATAGAAAAAATTAGTAAAAATGACGTAAAAGGTTATGAAAATTTAGTAAAATTTACACAAAAAATATTTGATAAAGGATTTTCAGAACTAGCGGATGTGCCTTTTGACCAGCCTTTTTTTATGATGAAACAACTTCCGGCTTTATTAAATCTAAAAAGCTATAAGTCTGTATATTCTTTGGTCTCTTCTCATATTAAAAATGAAAAATTGAGACGGATGTTTAGCATGCATCCACTTCTGGTTGGTGGTAACCCATTTACGACTACATCAATATATGGATTAATTTTGTTTTTAGAAAAAAAATGGGGAATACATTATTCGATGGGTGGCACAGGAAATATTATAAAAGGTCTTGAAAAGTTAATGTTAGAAGAAAATATAAAAATTTTGAAAGGTTCCGAAGTTACAAAAATAAATTTAAATGATGAAAAAATAAAAAGCATTAAGCTTAAAAATTACAAAGAAATTGAAGTAGACAATGTTATATGTAATGCAGATCCTCCGGCTGTTTATGAAGAATTATTAGATAGTAAAAAATCAAGTTTTATTTTTAATTGGAAAAAAGAAAGAATGGAATATTCAATGGGTTTGTTTGTTTACTACTTTGGAACTAAAAAAGTTTATAAAAATGTTGCACACCATACAATTAAATTTGGTGACAAGTATAAGCAGCATTTAGAAGATATTTTTGAAAATAAAAAATTAAATGAAGATATAAGTTTTTACTTACACAGGCCTTCAGCTACCGATAAATCTATGGCACCAGAAAATCATGATTGTTTTTATGTCTTGGTGCCAGTTCCAAATAACCAGTCAAAAATTAATTGGACGATAGAAGGTGAAAAGTTAAAGGAACTTGTTATAAAAAAGATGGAAAAAAGTTTATTACCAGATCTTAAAAATAATATTGTTGAAGACTTTTATTTGACGCCTGAATACTTTGAAAAAGAATTGAATACTAAATATGGGTCAGGTTTTTCTATACAACCAAAATTTTCACAGTCAGCTTACTTTAGATTTCACAATAAATCTGAAATTTGTGATGGACTTTTTTTTGTAGGAGCCGGTACTCATCCGGGGGCAGGAGTACCTGGGGTTTTGTCGTCAGCTAAAGTATTGGATAAATTAATTTAATGTCAAAAAAAAACTATCTAGCTCAATTTGCTAAATCATTTAATTGGGCAGGATTTTTTTTACCAAAAAAAATTTACCATGATTGCTCTAAACTATATGCATTTTGTAGAGTACTAGATGACTTGGTGGATGAAAAAACTAACTTAAAATTAAGAATAGAAAGATTTAATGAAATTAAAACTATTTTCAATAAAACTTATGGACTACATGAAACTGATAGAAAGGTACTGGATCAAAACGAGCATGAACTAATTTTAAACGATATGATTGTCCTTGCAAAGAATTACAATATTAAACGAATTATTTTAGATGATTTAATTGAAGGTGTTGGTTCTGATCTAAAACAAAAAGTCTATTTTAGATCAGTGAAAGATATATTAGTTTATTCGTATAGAGTGGCTGGAACAGTTGGTTTGATGATGGCTAAAATACTAAATGTAAATGATACAAGATCATTAAGGGGAGCTATAGATTTAGGCATTGCAATGCAACTTACCAATATAGCAAGAGATGTAATGGAAGATCAAAAAATGAATAGACAATATATAAGACCCGATTTTGAAAATATTGAAGCAACATTGAAACTGGCAGATATGTTTTATGAAAGTTCGTTTACTTCAATAAAGAAAATTCCATTTAAACATAGATTTGCAATAATTGTAGCAAGAAGGGTTTACAGACAAATTGGAAGAAAGATTATGCAAAAAAAAAGTATGGAGAATTATGAAAAATCAGGAAAAATTTATGTTAATAATTTTGAAAAAATATATCAAACAATTCTATCTTTATTTGATTTTATATTGCTTTTTTTAAAAGATGTAGAGTTTCATCAAAGAAAGAATGAACATGAAATTATAAGTAAGGAAGTAGATCTAGATGAAAGAATTTGATTATATCATCTTAGGTGGTGGCTGTGCTGGTTTATCATTAGCTTACGAGTTAGATATAAATAAAAAATTAAAAGACAAAACTTTAGCTATAGTTGAAAATAGAAGCGAGTATAAAAGAGATAAAACATGGTCATTTTGGAAAGTCACTGGTCATAATTTTGATGATTGTGTTATAAAAAGTTGGAACAATTTTTCTATCAATTCTAAATTAGGATCACATGAAGTTGTAAACAATAAGTATCCTTACCAAACTATAGATAGTGGTTTATTTTATAAAAAAGTCTTAAATCAATTAAAACATAATAAAAATATTCAATTTTTTAAAAATACAGATCAATTAAACTCAAACAATTCATTCATATTTAATAGCATTCCATCAAAAGGAAATTATCAAGCAAATCTTTGGCAGCATTTTAAGGGTATAGAAATTCAAACTTCTAAAAATATTTTTGATGATGAAATTTTTAACTTAATGGATTTTGATTGTGATCAAAGAGATAACGTACACTTTTTTTATACCTTACCTTTCACAAAAAATAAGGCTTTAATTGAAACAACCTGGTTATCAAAAATGGATGACAAAACATTAAATGATTATGATATTCAATTAGAAAAATATATTAAAGAAACTCTTAAAATAAAAAATTATAAAATTAATTATCAAGAAGAAGGAGCTATACCTTTGTTCTATCCATTAAATAAAACAGATAAAAATAAAATTAATATTGGATCTGCTGGAGGTATGACACGTTTAAGTACTGGATATACTTTTCTTAATATCCAAGATCATAGTAAATATATAACTAATAATATTGAGAAAATTCAAAATACAAAAACCTACCATATTGGAAAAAAATATGAGTTTCTTGATAATATATTTTTAAATGTTTTGAAAAATAATCCAGATAAAATGCCAAAAATATTTTTAAATATGTTTAAAGCATCTTCCAAAACAGTTATAAAATTTCTATCAAATAAAAGTAATGTTTTTGATGATTTGGGAATAATTTTAAAAATGCCCAAATGGATATTTATAAAAAATATTTTTTAAGTTAAATGAATAAAATAAATTATTATCATTCATTAATTTTTTTTAATTTATGTATATTATTATCAGCATTTGAATTTTTAAGAGATAATAGTTTACTTATTTTATGTTTGTTTCTTATATTAAGCTTGGGAATTTCGCATGGAGCGTTGGACCATATAAAGGGAAAAAAATTATTAAAACTGCTAAATTATAAATCTACTTCAATATTTTATATTTCATATATTCTTATTGGAATAAGTATAATTGTATTATGGCTATTATTTTCTAAAATTTTATTATTAACTTTTTTAATAGTTGCATCATATCATTTTGGCAAAGAAGACTCGGAGTTTATAAGCGGTAAATCTAATTTTGAATTAGTTTA
Organism: uncultured Pelagibacteraceae bacterium; assembly: GCA_902587315.1. Taxonomy (GTDB): domain Bacteria; phylum Pseudomonadota; class Alphaproteobacteria; order Pelagibacterales; family Pelagibacteraceae; genus Pelagibacter. The sequence goes on along the minus strand of CACIKW010000003.1, from coordinate 19,107 downwards.
CCTTTTCAAAGGATCTCTAGTAATAACAACACCATTGTTATTTCATAAAAATGAAACTCTAAATATTTTCAATAATTTAAATTTTGATATTTCCCAAAGTTTATTTATATCGAATGAATTTCTGTGTGCATTTATAGCAATTAGTTTATTTGCAAATATTATTATTTCATTAAATAAACAAATTGATATCAAATCACTATTGTTGATGGATTTTATATCTGTCCTGCTACTTAACTATTTCTTAAATCCAATTTTGGCATTTACAATTTATTTTTGCTTTTTACATTCTGTTAGACATTCCTTTAAATTGTCTAATGAGCTGAATAAAAAAAATTTTGTTAAAGGATTTAAAGAATTTTTAATAAAAGCAATGCCATTAACTATTTTAACTGCTATTTTATTCTTAATTTCTCTATTTTTTTTAAATAATTATTACTTTTTAGATAATGCTATATCAAAAGTAATATTTATTGGTTTGGCGTCTTTAACCTTTCCACATATATTGCTGGAATATTTTTTAGAAAAAAATGAAAAACAAAAAAATTAAAATTTTACTTGCCACGCCGCGTGGTTTCTGTGCTGGTGTAGAACGTGCTATAGAAATTGTAAAAAAAAGTATTAATAAATATGGAGCGCCAGTGTATGTGAGACACGAAATTGTTCACAATAAACATGTGGTTGATAGTTTAAAAGAAATTGGCGCCATTTTTGTCGAAGAACTTCATGAAATAAAAGATAAAACTAGACCAGTAATTTTTTCTGCTCACGGCGTACCAAAAAAGGTCCCAATTGAAGCAGAAAATTTTAAAATGGAGTATGTGGATGCAACATGTCCACTAGTATCAAAGGTTCATAGAGAGGCCGAAAATTTAAATAAAAATGGAGTACAAATATTATTAATTGGTCACAAAAATCATCCAGAAGTTATAGGAACTATGGGTCAAATTCCAGAAGGACAAATAGATCTTATTGAAAATATTGATGATGCTAACAATTATGAAAACAAATCTAATAAGAAGTTAGCTTTTGTTACCCAGACAACTCTTTCCGTAGATGACACAAAAGAAATAATATCAGTTTTAAAGAAAAAATTTCCAGAAATTATAGAGCCAAAAAAAGAGGATATTTGTTATGCAACAACAAATAGGCAAGCTGCTGTTAAAAAAATTGCAGGAAAGTGTGATATGTTTTTTGTTATTGGAAGTAGAAATTCATCTAACTCTTTAAGATTAGTAGAAGTTGCAAAAAACTCTGGATGTAAAAATTCAATACTAATTCATTCTGAAAGTACAGTACCTTTAGATGAAATTGAAAAACATCAAACTATAGGTATTTCATCGGGAGCTTCTGCGCCTGAAATTTTGGTCGATAACTTTATAAATAGTTTAAAAAAACAATTCACAGTGACGATGGAAGAAATAGAGATAGTTAAGGAAAATATAAAATTTAAAATTCCAGGAAAATTAAATTAGATGGCAATTTATACAAAAATAACTTCGAATGATATTAGATCAATTGAGAAGAACTATAAATTAGGAAAAATAATTTCTTTTAAAGGTATTAAAAAGGGAATAGAAAATACTAATTACCTTTTAAAAACAAAAAATAAAAAATTCATACTTACACTTTTTGAAAAAAGAGTTCAAAAAAAAGATTTACCCTTTTTTATGAATTTAATGGACAAGTTAAGTAAATATAAAATTAATTGTCCGAAGCCTCAAAAAAATATAAGGGGAAGTTTTTTGATAAAAATAAAAAATAAGACTGCCTCTATTGTTTCCTTTGTTGAGGGAAAAGATAAGTTAAAATTAAACCCAAAAAACTGTTATGAAATTGGTAAAAATATAGCTAAATTTCACATAGCATCTAAAAAAATAAAACTTTATAGAAAAAATTCTTTATCATTAAAGGAATGGCCAAAGCTGTTAAATAAAATTGGAAACAAATCTAAAATTATAAACCCAAATTTAAATGATTTAATGAAAAATACTTTCTTAAAAATAAAAAATAAATGGCCAAAAAATTTACCTTATGGAATAATTCACGCTGATTTATTTATTGATAATATTTTTTTTAAGAAAAATAAATTTCACGGATATATTGATTTCTATTTTGCGTGTAATGATTTTTTAATGTATGAAATTGCTATTTGTATCAATGCATTATGTTTCGATAAAAAAAATAATAAATTTATCTTTAATAAAAAAAAATCAACAAATCTTATTAGAGGTTATTCAAAAATAAGAAAGTTCTCTGTTGAAGAAAAAAAATCTTTAAATATCTTGTCTAGAGGTGCGGCTCTTAGATATTTGTTAACAAGAACCTATGATTACTTAAATACTCCAAAAAGTGCTATTATTAAAATAAAGAATCCAAGAGAGTATATTCAAAAACTTAAAGTGCATAATCAATTTAACAATTTTAAAAATTATTATAATTAAATGATTAAAATTTATACAGATGGGTCATGTTTAGAAAATCCAGGAAATGGTGGATGGGCAGCAATAATTATTTATAATGGGAAAAAAACTCAAATAAAAGGAAGCAAAAAAAATACTACAAATAATCAAATGGAGCTACTTGCTCCAATTGAAGCTTTAAAGAAAATTCCTAAAGAAAGCAAAGTTCAAATTTTTACAGACTCTAAATATGTAAAATCAGGAATAACAGAGTGGATCCATAATTGGAAAAAAAATGGATGGAAAACTGCAGACAAACAAACAGTTAAAAATAAAGAACTTTGGGAAGAGTTAGATCTTCTAGCTAATGAATTTGAAATAAGTTGGAATTGGGTAAAAGCACATTCTACAGATGAATTAAATAATGAAGTCGATTTGATTGCTAGAGAAGCTGCAAATTTATAAAATATTTAGAATAAGAATATGCAATATTTTTTTGCTCCAGTAATTGTTTTGGTTGTATTCATACTTATCATGATGATAGTTTGAAATTTGAGGCACCTGGCAATAGAATGCCCCTTTAAACTTTGCTTTTGACAAAGTTTTTTACTTCTTCAGTATTGTTTTTTAATAATTGAAAATTTTCTTTTTTGTCAAGTACATGCTGAAGTTCTTCGGGTAACTTTTCATGCTTATTTATTGCATTATTTGTAGCATCCGGGAATTTACATGGGTGGGCAGTTGATAAAACTACACAATCATTAAAAGATAGTTTTTTTGCAGCCCCTACTCCAACAGCTGTATGCGGATCTAATATGATATTATTTTCTTCATAATTTTTTTTAATAATTTCTAAAGTTTCTTGCTCATTACAACTTTCAGATAAAAAATCCTTTTGAATTTCATCTAAATTGTTCTTTTCAATTTGATAAGAATTTTGCTTAACTTTTTTCATAATTTCAGCTGTTTTTCCAGAATCAGAATTATTTATATAATAAATTAGTCTTTCAAAATTACTTGCTAATTGAATATCCATACTAGGTGACAATGTTTCTTTAACTTCTTTTGAAACATAGTCTCCTTTTGAGATTGCTCTGTGCAAAATATCATTTTCGTTTGTTGCAACAATTAATTTATCAATTGGTAATCCCATTTTTTTTGCAAGATAACCTGCAAAAACATCGCCAAAGTTTCCAGTTGGTACTGAAAATGAAAGAGTTTCTTTGCCTAATTTAAAATATGAGTAAAAATAATAAACTGTTTGAGCAATAATTCTTGCCCAATTGATTGAATTTACGCCTGACATATTTATAGATTTAGAAAATTCTAAATCAGAAAACATACTTTTGACCAAGTTCTGGCAATCATCAAAATTTCCATCTATTGCAATATTGTAAACATTTTTTTCTTCAACAGTTGTCATTAATTTTCTTTGAACTGGTGAAATTCTATTATTTGGGTGCAAAACAAAAATATTTAAATTAGATTTTCCTTTAATAGCATCTATTGCTGCTGCACCTGTATCTCCTGAAGTTGCAACAACTATATTTATTTTTTTATCATTTTTACTTAAATAATATTCATACAAGTTTCCAATGAATTGCATTGCAACGTCTTTGAAGGCTAGCGTTGGACCGTGAAATAATTCTAATAATTTTAATTTTCCTAAACTAGAAATTTTAACAACTTCTTTTTCTCTAAATGTTGAATATGATTTTTTAATTAAGGATGAAAGTTCATCTTTTGAGATAAAATCTGATGAAAACAAATTTATTATTTCAGTAGATAATTCATTATAGTTTAAATTTTTGAATCTTATTAATTCGTCAGCACTATATTTTTTTAATGATTTCGGTACGTAAAGACCTCCATCATCTGCCAAACCTTTAATAAAAATTTGTTCAAAATTATATTCTTTAGAATTGTTTCTTGTGCTTATATATTTCATAAATGCTTTTAAAGATCACTAACTTTTAAAAAAGTATACAAGATATTGACGTCATTAATATCTTTTACTTTTGAATTTTTTAATATTCTATCATCAATATAAAAAGTTACTGAATAATTAGATTTTTCACCAGGTAGTAATGTTTGTTTTTTATAACAAAAGCAGTCCATTTCTACAAAATACTCTTTAAAAAAACTTGGTTTAATATCATAAATTGCTTTACCAGAAGATTGTTTTTGTCCTTCATTTTCTACATAAAATTCTACCTTGTAAACTTGTCCAATTTTAGAATTAATATGATTTTTTTTTGATAAAAAAAGCCAAGGTAAATCATTTGCTATATTTGTATTAAAAATTAAGTTTATATTCTTATTATTTACATTTTTTTCTCTGAATTCTGAATATTTCGCAATTAATAGTGCAAAAACAATTAAAGATATAAATGTTCCAAATAATATTAAAAAATTTTTTTCTTTTTTCTTAATCATTAGATCTGTTGAATAATCCTACAATATTTAAATTAATAAATAAATTTAAATATAATTTAGAATAAATTGTCTACTAAAAATAATACAAATAAAAGAAATAAGTAAAGTATTGAATAGGAAAAAACTTTTTTAGCTTTATTAAGCTCAAATTTGTTTTTTTTAAAATTTAAAAGATCATAACAAATATAATTGTAATAAAGAGTAAGAAACAAAGATGTAAATAAAAATATTTTGCCAGTAAAACCGATATAGTATGGAAGTATAACTATCGGTAGCATAAATAAAGAATAAACAAATATTTTTTTCTTCGTTACTTCAATTCCATTTGTAATAGGTAACATTGGAATTTTTGCTTTTTCATAATCTTGTGCTTTATATAGGCTCAATGCCCAAAAATGGGATGGTGTCCAATAAAATATAATTAAAAAGAAAGTTATAGGTTCAATAGATAACGAGCCTGTTGCTATTGTCCAGCCAATGACTGGTGGCAAGGCACCTGCTGCACCCCCTATAACAATATTTTGTGGAGTAAGTCTTTTAAGCCAGATTGTATATACAAATAAATAAAAGGATATCGTCGAAAACAACAAAATTGCTGAAATTGTATTTGCAAAATAATAAAGTCCATAAATAGAAACTGTTGAAAGTATAATACCAAATACTAATGCATGGTTTCTATTAACTTTACCCGTTGGTATAGGTCTTAAACAAGTTCTTGCCATTAGTTTATCTAAATCTGCTTCATACCACATGTTTAAAGCTCCAGCAGCTCCAGCTCCCATGGCTACAAAAAAAATTCCAATTATTGATTCTCTAAAAGAAACAATCGATGGTGCGGTTAATAGTCCAACTGCAGATGTAAAAATAACCAAAGACATTACTCTTGGTTTCATTAATAATAATAAAGATTTTAGGTAAGATAAAATATTAAAAGAAACAGTTTTTTTATTGAGTATATTGACAGTCACTTTTAATCAACATTAAGTGATATAAATATTACTATTAATATTAATCCAATAATAAGTATATGGTTTCCAAGATCAAAAACTCCAACCTTGTGATTTTTTTTATCAATTATTTTTCTATGTAAAGGAATCTGATCATATGGATTTATTTTAATTTCTGATCCTTTATCTTTCTCATTTTCAACTTTTATTGAAAAGCCAAACCAAGTTATGTAAATAAAAAATAAAAAAAATAATAAAAATCCTGCTAATATAGTATATCCATCCATAAATTTTTAACCTCCAACAAAAAAATAAAACAGTCTAGTAAAAAGTGTGTACTTAAACTCAGCTACCATAAGAAATATAAAACATGCAATTGCTGTCATTGGCCATAATAAAACATTTACTAGTGCATATCTCTCCCAAAATAAATGCATAAAGAAAGCCATAATTAATCCTGCTTTTAAAAACATAAATATTAAAATTAATGACCATCTAAGCAAACCTTGGAATTGATACCAGTCCACCATGTATGAAAAAAAACTTAGAACAAACAATAGTCCCCATATCCAAAGATAAATTCCTATCTTGTGTGTTGTTGTTTGTTCTTTTTTGTTTGTTTCGTCCATATTTTAATTTACCATAAATAAAAAAATGCAAAAATAAACACCCATACTAAATCTACAAAGTGCCAGTACAAACCAAGAATTTCTATTTCAACATAGTCACCTCTTATTGAAGTAAACCATCCTCTTTTTTGTTCATCATAATGGCCTGCAAAAGTTTTATAAGCATATATAAATAAAAAGATTACGCCTATTGATACGTGGGTTCCATGAAATCCAGTTATCATAAAGAAAAATGAACCAAATTGTGGTGCTCCAAAAGGATTTTCCCAAGGTCTTACTCCTTCGTGAATTAGCTTTGACCATTCAAAAGCTTGCATGCCAACAAAAGTAAGTCCACCTATCGCTGTTGCTAATATTAGCCAGCCACACATTTTTCGATTCTTTTCGTAGCCGTATTTTACTGCAAGGGCCATTGTTCCACTGCTCGTTATCAAAACAAATGTCATAATGGCAATTAGCAATAAAGGAACATCAACGCCAAAAACGTGGAGACCAAATACTTCGCTTGGGTTAGGCCATTCAACTGGTGTTGAGCCTCTACCTTTCATATATGAAATTAAAAAACAACTAAATATGAATGTATCACTAAGTAAGAAGATCCACATCATTGCTTTGCCCCAATGCACACCTTTAAACATGGTTTGATCGGAAGCTGTGTCAGCCGCCATTCCACTAAAACCTGGTTTAAATTCGTATCCTTCTATTTTAGGGTCAGACATAATTTAGATCTTTACGTTTTTTCTACTTTGCTATCCGTAACCTCACTCGGCGGAGTAGTTTGGGTTATAAAATCTTCTTTTGCTCCAGGAACACTATAATCATAAGCCCATCTATGAACTACTGGTAATCTATCACCCCAGTTTCCATGTTCAGGTGGAACTGTAGGAGTAAGCCATTCTAGTGAATTTGCTTGCCAAGGATTTTTTCCTGCTGCTTTTCCTATTTTTAAACTTTTTATAATATTGTAAATTAGAATAAATTGAGCAGCGCCAACTATAAAAGCTGCTGTACTTATAAATTCATTCATTCCTACAGCAGAGGTCATGTATGGACTATCATACATTTCAAAATATCTTCTTGGCACTCCAATAAATCCTAAATAATGCATAGGAAAATAAATTGAATATGCACCTAAAAAAGTTAACCAGAAGTGCCATTTGCCCAATTTCTCACTTAAGAATTTTCCTGTTACTAAAGGAAACCAGTGATAAACAGCGCCCATAATTACCATTAATGGAGCAATACCCATTACCATGTGGAAATGCGCAATTACAAAGTATGTATCTGATAGTGGTACATCAACTGAAACATTTCCTAAAAAAATACCTGTAATACCTCCGTTGACGAATGTAACTATAAAGCCAAGACACCATAACATTACAGTATTCATTCTAATATTCCCTCTCCAAAGAGTTAAAATCCAATTATAAACTTTCATGGCAGTTGGAACTGCAATAATAAGTGTTGTGGTCGCAAAGAAAAATCCAAACCAAGGGTTCATTCCACTGACATACATGTGGTGTGCCCATACAAAAAAGCTTAAAGCTCCTATTATAACTATGGCCCATACCATCATTCTGTAACCAAATATATTTTTTCTAGAGTGAACAGAGATTAAGTCTGAAATTATTCCAAATGCTGGCAAAGCAACAATGTAAACTTCTGGATGTCCAAAAAACCAAAATAAGTGCTGAAATAAAATAGGACTTCCTCCGCCATACTCTAAAACTTCACCCGCTTTTAAAATTGTGGGCATAAAAAAACTTGTTCCAAGCAATTTGTCTAACATCATCATTAATGAGCCAACCAATAATGCAGGGAACGCTAACATTGCTAAAACAGTTGCTGTAAAAATACCCCAAACTGTTAAAGGCATTCTCATCAACGTCATTCCTCTTGTTCTAGCTTGTAGAACAGTAATTAAATAATTCAATCCACCCATTGTAAATCCAGCCACAAATAAAATTAAGGATACACACATTAATATTATTCCCATACCTGATCCTGGTGTTCCTTCCAAAATTGCCTGTGGAGGGTAAAGTGTCCATCCCGATCCTGTTGGTCCACCTGGAACAAAAAAGCTTGCTAACAGAACTCCTACTGCAACAAAAAACATCCAAAAACTTACCATGTTAAGATAAGGAAAAACCATGTCTCTTGCACCAACCATTAAAGGAATTAAATAATTTCCAAAACCACCAAGGAAGAGTGCTGTTAAAAAATAAACAACCATTATCATTCCATGCATAGTTACAAACTGATAATAATGTTCAGCAGTCATAAAGCCTGCTGCTTCAGGATATCCTAATTGTAATCGCATCAACCAAGAAAGAATAAGACCAATAATCCCAGTGAAAGTTGCTAAACAAAAATATTGTACTCCGATTACTTTAGCATCCTGACAAAAAACCCATTTAGTAATAAAACTATGCCCATGGTATAAATCTTGATCACCAACTTCTGCAGGCCTTACATAGTCTAAGTCTGGTGAAGAACTTCCTGCACCACTTGAAATAGTTTCTGAGGATTGGGCTTGAATTGCTTTGCTATCTTTAAAATCTTCTGACATAAAATCTTACTTTATATATATTTTTTTGTTCATTTAAATTACTTTTTTACCAGTTTTGTTTCGTTTAATTCTATTTTTTTTTGTTTTACAATTAATTCTGAAAACGTTTGCTGCCCTTGTAGCCAATTTTCATAATCTTGTTCAGATTGTACTATTACTCCACCTCTCATAGCATAATGTCCAACTCCACAATATTCTGCACACAATACTTCATATTTACCAACTTTGTTGGGTTCAAACCAATAATAAGTTACAACTCCTGGCACAGCATCCATTTTTGCTCTAAACTGTGGAACATACCAATTGTGAAGTACATCAACTGATCTTAATAAAATTTTTACTGGTCGATTATTTTTTAAATTTATTACATCGCTTTGGATCATTACGTCATCTTTTCCATTTGAATCTTCTAAATTAATTCCAAAAGGATTGTTATCATTAATATTTACTATTTTTGTGGTTCCTAATTTTCCATCTTCGCCGGGTAATCTATATTGCCATCCCCATTGCCAAGCCATTACATCAATTTCGAGTGCATTTTTTGGAACGTTAACATACTGGTTCCAAACAATTAATCCAGGAGCTAGAAGTGCAGCAACTCCTAAAGTCGTTGCCCATGTTAATATTCTTTCTAGCTTCTTATCTTCTGGTTTATATTCTGCTTTACGTCCTTCTTTATAAGAAAACTTAAAAACACAGTAAACCATGAAAAGACAAACAGCTACAAAAACACCGCCACCAATCCAAAATGTTAAAGTTATAGTGTCGTCCATTGATCCCCAGTTCGAAGCTATGTCAGTCCAATACCAGGGGGTAAAGATATGAAAAAGAACTGAACCAAGTATAACCAAAAAAAATATTATTCCCGCGTGCATAGCCTTTATATAGAAGAAATATCATATAAAAACCTATGACAAAATGTCATAAAAAAATTTGAAATAAGCTAATATAATCAACATAAATATGCTTAGCAAATTTGGGATTTTAATTACAATACTCGTTTTAGTATTTATTTTTTTTATTGTTATATCTTTAGGGGCGGGTGCATTTTCTAAGGATCAAGTAAAACCTGAAACCAAAAGATATTTGAAGTCTGTAAATATACTATTAGCTGTAATTGCTATCGTTGGAAGTATTTTGGTTTTATTTTTATAATTACGAAATAAGAGATTTGCACCAAGCAATAAATGAATCATTAAATAAATAAATCATTAAAAAAAATGCAATCCAAACAATCAATAAATAAGTCCAATAAAGAGATAATGCGGATATGTTTTTTTCTTCATCTAAAATTTCACTATTGTTAAGTTTAAGAACTCTAGATGTAACTTTGCCCCAAAAAAATAAACCTCCTAATAGATGCAATCCATGGAGTGCTGTAAAAAAATAAAATGATGAAAAATATGTGTTGGTTGAAACATAATTTCCACTTTGCATTAGTTGAAACCAAAAGATTGTTTGTCCAAACAAGAACAAATAACTTAAGCCTCCTACAATAATTAAATTTTTTTTAATCTTTAAAGTTTCTTTTTTCTCTAAATCTTTAGTAATTTTTCCAAAAAAATAAGTCACAAAAAAAAGAATTGTAGTATTTATCCATAAAAGATTTGGCTTAAGTAAATACATGGTGTCTTGCTCTGGAGGTATTGTATAAAGATACGCAGTAAAAACCAAACTGAATAGAACTGTTGCAATACCAAAAATAATTATAACTGCTGATTTTTGTGATGAAATATTAAATGTTTTTCCTTCATGTAATGAATCCATAGCCATCTGTTCTTTTTCCCAGGGCTTTTGAGTTAATGTGCCAAAAAGTTTCTTTATTAGTCCGCTCATAAATTTTATATAGTTATATTTAACAATATATCAATAATGAAACTAAAGACATCAATTACAATTATAAGTGGTTGCTTATTTATTTTTTTATTTATTATGTTGCCAATTTTTATATCTAAACAAGAAAAAAAAGATGAATATGTCGCATCATACAAAGGATCAAAATTTTCTTTAAAGGATATGAATAATGATACAATAACTCAGAAATCTTTTGATGGACCTTTAACAGCAATTTTTTTCGGATTTACTCACTGTCCTGATGTTTGTCCAATGACATTAAATAAAATGGATATTGTTTTATCTAAATTGAAAAATAAAAACAAAAATGTAAAATTATTTTTTATAAGTGTTGATCCTCAAAGAGATACTCCGGAAGTTATAAAAAATTATTTAAGTTCTTTTGACAATGATTTTATTGGTATAACCGGCGATCCTGAAAAAATATTTTTGCTTTCTCAGTCGTGGGGAATTGTAAGCCAAAAAATTTTTTTAGAAGATGGTGAATACAATGTAGATCATAGTTCGCCAGTTATACTTCTTAAAGAAGGTAAATATGTTGGAACTATCTCGCACCGTGATGATATTAAAAAATCATTAAAAAAAATAAATAAATACTTATAAATTTAGATTAAAATTAATAATTGAAAGTGCTGAAATAGCTGCTGTTTCTGATCTAAGTATATTTTCATTAATCTTAACAGATTGAACATTATTTAATTCAAGTATTTTTTTTCTTTCATTTTCTGTAAAGTCACCCTCTGGTCCAATTAATACGCATAAAGGTTTTTGATTTTTTAATATATTTTTATTAATCGTTCTACTACCAGCATTTAAATCACAAAAAATAACATCCAAGTCTTGATTTGTTTTGATAAAATTTTCCAAAGATGACGGTTTTTCAATAATAGGTATTTTTAATCTATTGCTCTGTTCACACGATTCGATAATTACTTTTTCAAATCTTTTAATATTAATTTTTCTAACAATAGTTCTATCTGTAATTATTGGAATAAATTTTGTAGTTCCAAGTTCGGTAGATTTTTGTATCATAAAATTAAAATAGTTTGATTTTATTGGCGAAAAAGCTAACCAAAGTTCTTTTGAGTTTTCTTGAGATCTTAAATGCTTAACAATGATAAACTCAACCACCCCTTTTGTAATTTGATTTATTTTTGCTTCCCATTCTCCAAGGCTGTTAAAAAGAGAAAATTTTTCGTTCACTTTAATTCTCATAACTTTATTTATATAATGGGATTGAGATTTATTGAGTTTAGAATTTAAATTCAGCGACAATCTTTCACTAGAAAATAATCTGATATTGCCCATAAGCTTAAAATATTTTAATTTATTAAAATATAACACTATATGAAAAACATTGAAGCAAGTAAAATTGTAGTCCCTATTTCTACATCCGATGGTGCAGGAGTAAAATTAAAAAGGAGTATTGGTTTAGAGCCAAATTACTTTGATCCATTTTTAATGTTAGATGAATTTGGTTCAGAAAATAAAGATGATTATATTGCTGGCTTTCCATCCCACCCTCATAGAGGAATTGAAACTGTAACTTATATGCTGGCTGGAGATTTTGAACACAAAGATAGTACTGGTGGGCAAGGTAGAATGACAGCTGGTGATGTTCAGTGGATGAAAACTGGAAGTGGAATTATTCATTCTGAAATGCCAGCAATGAAAGAGGGTAAGCTTCATGGATTTCAATTATGGATAAATATGCCTGCAAGCAAGAAAATGAGTAAACCTGAGTACCACTATATTGACTCAAATAAAATAGGAATTCATAAGGATAAAAGTAAATTAGTAAAAGTAATTGCAGGAAAATTTGAAAAAACAGAAGGTCCAATTAATAAACATAACATTGAACCCATCTATTTTGATGTCGAAATAGAGAAAAACAAAGAATTTAATTTTAAATTACCATCAACACATAGTTCATTTATATATTTAATTGAAGGTGAAATTAAAATTGGAATTAAAACTCATAATAAAGTTAAAAACTCAACTCTTGTCATCTTGGCCAAAGGTGAGCAGCTTAAAGTGTCTGCTTTAATAAAATCTAAGTTTTTGTTGATATCTGGCAAACCTATTGGTGAAAAAATTGCTAGAGGTGGTCCATTTGTAATGAATACTAAATCAGAAATCTTGCAAGCTAACGAAGACTATCATAATGGTACATTTGTAAAATAATGAAAGCAGTAAAAATTAAAAAAGCTGGTGGTACAGAAGTATTGGAACTACAAGATATAACTTTAAGAAAACCAGTTAAAAATGAAGTTATAATTGAACATGTGGCTATCGGACTAAATTATATTGATACATATCACCGGTCAGGTTTGTATCCTCTTATTTATCCTTCTGGTTTAGGAATGGAAGCTTCTGGAATTATTAAAGAAGTTGGTTCAGATGTTACAAACTTTTCTGTGGGTGATAAAGTTGCTTATGCTTCAGTACCTTTAGGTGCTTATTCTACTCATAGAATTTTTAAAACAAATAGTTTGGTCAAAGTACCAGACGAAATTGATTTGACTTTAGCAGCAACACTAATGACCAAAGGCCTAACAACATTTTATTTATTGTATAAAACATACCCTGTTTCTTCTGGTCAAACTATTTTATTTCATGCTGCCGCAGGAGGTGTTGGTCAAATATTTTGTCAGTGGGCTAAAAGTCTAGGCGTAAAAGTGATTGGTACAGTAGGAAGTGATGAAAAAATCAGTATAGCAAAACAAAATGGATGTGAAGAAGTAATAAACTATTCAAAAGATGACTTTGCAAAAAAAGTTATGGAGTTAACTAATGGCAAAGGTGTGCCAGTAGTTTATGATGGAGTTGGAAAATCGACATTTGAAAAATCAGTAAAATGTTTAGAAACAAGAGGAATGATGATTTCTTTTGGAAATGCTTCTGGAGCGTTAGATCCAATTAATGTACCAAAGTCTTTACAACCAAAGGGATTATTTTTTGTAAGACCTTCAATGGGCCAGTATTTGCATACTAGAGAAGAACTAGATGAGGCATCTAAAACTTTATTTGAAAAAATAAGTTCTGGAAAAGTTAAAGTAGAAATATTTAAAAAATATAAATTAGACGATATTAAGCAAGCACATATTGACATCGAATCAAGAAAAATTATTGGACCCGCAGTTATAGTACCCTAGTCTAAATTAATTTTCATATCTGAAAGATGTAACTTTAAAGTTTCTGTTGAAACATTTATATCTCTTATAAAAAAAATAACTGAAATTATCATTGCCAAACAACATGAGCCAAAGATTATTCTTGCAACAAAAAGCATGTCCAAATAGAGCGCAAAAACAGTTAACATATTAAATAAAAATCCAAAGCTAGCAAAAGCCAAGGTGAACTTTAGCCACTTTATTCTTCCGTTTAAATTTATAAGCTGTTTTTCCCATTCAGGTGGAATATGCTTTTCCCATACATATTCATCATGTATTTTTCTAATTAGATTACTAAGTGTGTGAAAGCGATTTGCATACACGCTCATCAATAATGGAATTGCTGGAAACATTAAAGCAGTTACAGTGTAATCTATATTCATACGAATCAGTTTGATTATGAATCCAGCCTTTGTTAATTACAAGCTATTTCTTATGAAAAAAATATCTTTATTCATAGAACTCACTAGATTGGAAAAACCAGTGGGCTTCATGTTGCTTTTCTGGCCATGTATGTGGGGATTAACATTAGGCTATAATTTTGAAAATGGAATTAGCCAATTTGTTTATTATTCTTTTTTATTTTTTTCAGGATCAGTATTAATGAGATCTGCGGGATGTATTATAAATGACATAGCTGACAAAGATTTTGATAAAAAAGTTTTAAGAACTAAAAATAGGCCTATAGCAGCAGAAAAAATATCTGTAAAATTAAGTTTAGTTATTGCAATATTATTATGTTTAATTGCCTTTATAGTTTTAATTAATTTTAATTACCTGACTATCATTTTGGCAATGGTATCAATGCCATTTGCCTTTATTTACCCATTTATGAAAAGATTTACATATTGGCCACAACTTTTCCTAGGAATAACTTTTAATTATGGTTTAATTTTAGGTTGGACTTCAGTAATAGGTGAGATTAATTTTATACCAATAGTTTTCTATATTGGCGCCATATTCTGGACACTTGGATACGATACAATTTATGGGTATCAAGATATAAAAGATGATGAAATAATTGGAGTAAAATCTACATCTATAAAGTTTAAAAATAATCCAAAAAAATTTTTATTTGTATGTTATTTAATATTTTCAACTTCATTAATAATTTTAGGAATATTAAAAAATTTTAGTATGATATATTTTGTTTTGCTTGCTTTTGTTTTTTTTCATTTATTTATTTTTCAAATAAAAAACCTGAAAATTTATGAACAGACAAGTTGTTTAAAAAAATTTAAATCAAATAATTTTTTTGGATTAATTCTTTTTTTTACAATTCTTTTGGAGAGATTGGTCTAAAATTTTATGAAAGATATAGAAATATTAAAAAGACTTTACCAAAATTATACAAAAAAACATTTAGCTAAAATATTAATTTCAGTTTTTTTTTCTGTTTTAGTTGCTGGTAGTACATCTTCAATAGCCTGGCTTTTAGATCCAGCGATTAAGAAAATTTTTATTGAAAAAGACCTTTCATTAATTTTGATAATACCTTTTGCAATAATTATTGCTTTTTCAACAAAAGGAATTTCTCTTTATCTTGCAAGGTCAATATTAATTAAAGTTGGTCAAGAAGTTACTAAAACACTTCAATTGGATGCTATGAAATCTATAGTTAGATCTGATACAGAAGTGTTTGATAAAAAACATTCTGGAAAATTTATATCTCATATTACTTACGACATAGGAATGATTACAAACTTAATTAGTACTGGTGTTTTAAATTTATTTAAAGACAGCCTTACATTAATTGGTTTAATCTCTGTGATGTTTTATCAGAACTGGAGATTGAGTGTTTTCGCAATATTGATGGTCCCACTTGCATCGTTTGCCGCACGATCCTTGGGGAAAAGAATTGGCAAAGTGGCCGTAGAAGCACAACAAAAATCTGGTATTTTAAATTCATATTTACTAGAAATTTTTAAAAATCACAAAATTATAAAAATTTTTCAAAAAGAAGAATACGAAAGTTCAAGAGCTGAAAAAGTTATTAATGATTTAAAAGAAAAACTTATTAAAATTAATTTAGTTCTGAATAGAATGTCTCCTATAATGGAAGTTTTAACTGGGTTTATGATTGCTGGATTAATTTATTATTCAGGTACTTTAATTATAGACGGAAAATTAGAAATAAATAATTTTTTTTCTTTTTTGGCCGCTATGATGCTGGCATATCAGCCTGTTAGGTCGCTAGCAACTTTGAATATGACAGTAAATTCATGCCT
Organism: uncultured Pelagibacteraceae bacterium; assembly: GCA_902587315.1. Lineage (GTDB taxonomy): Bacteria > Pseudomonadota > Alphaproteobacteria > Pelagibacterales > Pelagibacteraceae > Pelagibacter. Next base: position 2,872 of record CACIKW010000003.1, on the reverse strand, counting down.
TGCTGCCGCAAGAAGAATTTTGCCAATTATTGATTTTAAATCGAAAATAATTGAAAAGCCAGACAGCAAAAAATTAATGGTCGATAGCGGAAAAATAATATTTAAAAACGTTAATTTTAAATATTATGAAGATTCTAAAGAAGAAGTTTTAAACACTGTTAATTTAGAAATCGAAGGAGGCAAAATGACTTCTTTAGTCGGCCATAGTGGTGCTGGGAAATCAACTATATTAAATTTAATTCCAAGATTCTATGAAGCAACTGATGGGGATATTTTGATTGATAATATATCGATTTATGATTCCACTGTTAAATCATTAAGATCTAATATTTCATTAGTTACTCAAGATGTTACTTTGTTTGATGATACAATTAAAAACAATATAGCTTATGGAAACATGAATGCATCTCAGGATGAAATAATTAATGCTGCAAAATTATCTTTTTGTGAAGAATTTATTGAAAAATTACCAAATAAATATGAGACTTTAATTGGAGAAAACGGGATTAGACTTTCTGGTGGTGAAAAACAAAGATTATCAATTGCAAGAGCAATGTTAAAAAAAAGCAAAATTATATTGTTAGACGAGGCTACATCTTCATTGGATTCAGAAACTGAACAAAAAATACAAGAAGCTTTAAGTATTTTAACAAAGGACAGAACTTCATTAGTGATAGCACATCGATTATCAACTATAATGAATTCAAAGAAAATTTATGTTGTTGATAAAGGACAAATAGTTGGTGAAGGCAATCATGAAGAGCTTCTTAAAAATTCAAATATTTATGCTAATTTTTATAACAAACAAATAATAAAATAATAATGTTATTATTGTACAGAATAATAATTAATCTAGTTCTTATAATATCTCCATTAATATTAATACCTCGTATAATTAATAAAAAAGAAACTCTAAAAAGCTTTTTTGAAAAAATAGGCAATATAAGAAAAAAAAGAGTGTCAAAAGGAAAATTGATTTGGATACATGGCTCAAGTGTAGGGGAAATACTTGGAGCAGTGCCTTTAATCGAAAAACTAGAAAAAAGAAAAGATATAAGTCAAATATTGATTACTTCTAATACTGTAAGTTCTTCAAAAGTTATAGAAGGGTTAAGATTAAATAAAATTATACATCAATTTTTTCCAATTGACACAAACATACTATCGAGAAAATTCTTAAATTATTGGAAGCCAAATTTAGCTATATTTATTGAATCGGAAATATGGCCAAATATGGTTTTGGAAATAAATAAACAAAAAATTCCGCTAATATTATTAAATGCAAGATTTACAAAAAAAACATTTGAGAGATGGAACTCTATAAAAATTTTTTCAAAAAGAATAATAAGTAAATTTGATTTATGTTTACCACAAAATAATGAGACAAATATTTACTTAAAAAAGCTAGGTGCATATAAAATTAAGAAGGCGGGTAACTTAAAATTTTGTGAACCAGAAATTTCTATAAATAAAAATAATAAAATTTTTTCTAAAAATTTTTTAAATCAAAAAAAGATTTTATTTTGTGCTGTTAGCACTCATTATAATGAAGAAATTTTCTGCGCTAAAATTCATAGCGAGTCTAAAAAAATATTTAATAATATAAGCACAATTATTATTCCTAGACATGTAAACAGATCATTCGAAATAAAAAATAATTTAGAAAAAATTGGACTGAATGTACAATTGCACAGTTTAAGTAGTAATATAAATGGTAATACTGATATTTATCTAGTAGACACATATGGGGAAACAAAAAAATTTTTGAATTTATGTAATATTGCATTTTTAGGTGGATCCTTGGTAGATTATAAAGGACATAATCCTATGGAAGCCGCAAGATTGGGATTAAAAGTTATTCATGGCAAGTATATATCTAATCACCTTGAATCTTATGAAATATTAAAAAAAATAAAAATATCAAAAAAAATTAATAATGTCCGTGAGGCTTTAAATTTTATTAAAGAATCAAAAAAAAACAAATCAAATTCAAAAAGAGCAAGAAGAAAGCTAATTAAAATTGGCAAAATTATATTATCAAATAATTTTAAGGAAACCTGCAAATACATATAAAATGTTAATAAATAAACCAAAATTTTGGAATAGTTCTGAACTTACTATTTGGTCAATTATTCTCTATCCAATATCACTAATATATTTATTAATTTCTTGGTTAAATAAAATTAAATTTTCCAAAAAATATAAAATACCTATTATTTGTGTTGGAAATATATATTTAGGTGGTACAGGAAAAACACCTTTGGCATTAGAAATTTTTCATATTTTAAAATCGCTTGGGAAAAAACCAGGTCTTGTTAAAAAATACTATAACTATCTTGAAGATGAAATTTCTATGCTAAAAAAAAAAGGTGAAGTATTTGCCTCAAAAAGTAGAAATGATGCGATAATATCTCTAATAAATAGTAATAAAGATGTAGCTATTCTTGACGATGGATTTCAAGATTTTTCCATTACAAAAGATTTTTCAATTATTTGTTTTAATCAAAAAGAATGGCTAGGAAACCGAATGTTAATACCTTCCGGTCCATTAAGAGAAAAATTATCAAGTATTAATAGAGCTGATTGCGTAATAATTAATGGCAAAAAAAATGATGAAATAGAGCAGGAAATATTTAAGCAAAATAAAAATATAAAAATATACTACTCAAAATATAAGCCTTTGGAGGTCGAAAGTTTAAAAAATAAAAAAATAATTGCATTTGCCGGAATTGGTAATCCACTAAATTTTTTTAGTTTGCTTAAAGAAAACAATCTAAATTTACATAATCAATTTTCATTTCCTGACCACTATAAATATAAAAAAAAAGATATTGATAAATTATTAATCCAATCAAAAAAATCAGATTCTATA
>CACIKW010000002.1 GCA_902587315.1 uncultured Pelagibacteraceae bacterium | reverse complement strand
ATTCAATATTTTTGTATATTTTGGTGTTATTAATTATTTCTTTTGCACCAACTGAAGTAGCTAATATTTTGTCATTAGGAAAAGTTGGCTTGGGATCTACTACAACTAGTTTTGTAAAATTAAAATTTTTAATTGCTCGTGCACAAGCTCCAATATTTTCAGATAACTGAGGTTTGTGTAGAATAAATGAAATATTAGAAAATGTCATTAATTACTAGCGGGAGCATTATCTTTAAATAATTTATAATCTAGGCTGTCAACTAGGGCTTTGAATGATGCTTCTATTATGTTTGCAGATACGCCAATAGTAAACCAATTTTTTCCCTTTGAATCAGTGCTCTCTATTGAAACTCTTGTTACAGCTTCAGTTCCAGTGTTTAAAATTCTAACTTTATAATCAACAAGTTTAAGATCTTTTAAATATTTTGAATATTTTGCAAGTTTATCTACATTATTTCGTATTGCGTTATCTAAAGCGTGAACTGGTCCATTGCCTTGTCCTTCACACAATATTATTTTTTTGTCTACTTCTAATTGTGCTTTTGCAGAAGAAATAATATTGCCCTTGCTGTCTTTTTTTACAGTTACATCATACTCTCTAATTGAAATATACCGTGGTATCTCCCCCATTATTCTTCTTGCAAGTAATTCAAAAGAAGCATCTGCACCATCGTAGCTATAACCTATAAACTCTCTATCTTTAACTTCATCCAATAATTTTTTGATCTTTGGATCCTCATTTTTGAATTCAACCCCGATAGATTTAAGTCTAGATATTATATTTGATTTTCCAGATTGATCTGAAACAACAATATTTCTTACATTGCCCACTAATTCTGGTTTTATATGTTCGTATGTTTTAGGATCTTTTTGAACTGCTGACACATGCAAACCTCCTTTATGAGAAAATGCTGCTGCACCCACATATGGAAGATGTTGATTTGGTTTTCTATTCAAAATTTCATCTAACAATCTAGAACATTGTGTTAATTTATTTATATTTTCAAGTTTAATATTTGTGATAAATTTTTTTGAAAAATTATCTTTCAAATGAATTGTGGGAATTATTGACATTAAGTTTGCATTACCGCATCTTTCTCCTAGTCCATTGATTGTACCTTGAACTTGCCTTACACCTGACTCAACAGCTGCTAAAGAGTTGGCTACAGCATTTCCTGTATCGTTGTGCGCATGGATACCCAAATTTTTACCTGGAACATGTTTTGTTACTTCATTTACTATCGTTGATATTTCGCTAGGAAGAGTCCCTCCATTGGTATCACATAGAACAATCCATCTAGCACCATTTTCATATGCAGATTTTATACAAGAAATTGCATATTCTTTATTATTTTTAAACCCGTCGAAGAAATGCTCTGCATCAAACATAAATTCTTTGTTTTCTTTTACAAAGTGTTTTGTGCTTTCGCTTATATTTTCAAGATTTTCCTCATTAGAAATTCCCAATGCTACATCAACATGAAAATCCCAAGATTTTCCAACTAGACAAATTGCTGGTGCTTTAGAGTTTAATAATGCTGATAAACCTGGATCGTTATTTGCACTTCTGCCTGATTTTTTTGTCATTCCAAAAGCTGTTAATATTGAATTTTTGGTATTAATTTTTTTTTGAAAAAATTCAGTATCGGTAGGATTTGCTCCTGGCCATCCTCCTTCAATATAATCAACTCCAAGCTCATCTAAATATTTTGCAATTTTTAATTTATCATCAATAGAAAAATCTACACCTTGAGTTTGAGCGCCATCTCGTAGTGTTGTGTCAAAAATATATATTTTTTCTTTGTTCATTTAAATTTCCAAGTAGTTTTGCCACCAGTATCTTCAATTTCAATACCTTTTTCTAAAAGATCATTTCTTATCTGATCTGCTAATTTATATTTTTTTTCGTCACGGGCTCTATTTCTTTCATTTATTTTTAAATTAATTTCCTCTTCTGATATGGTGGATTTGTTCTTTTTGAATTCGGTCCATTCTTTTTTTGTAATAGTAAGCAATCCTACAAAGTTGCATGCTGAAATAAAAATTTCTTTATCTTTTATAGAACCTTTTTGAGATTTTTCGAATAATTTATGTAAATTAGTAATATATGCTGGTGTATTTAAATCATCATATAAAGGTTTCAAATATTCTTCTGGTACTAAAACTTGTTTTTTTATTTCTATATAACTTTCATACCACTTGTTTATAGTGTTTTTGCATTCTTCAATTAATTTATTGTTCCAATCTAGAGATTGCTTGTAATGAGTATTAATTAAAGCCAATCTTAATACTTGGCCGTTTACTTTATTTTTAAAATCTTTTATTTTTAAAATGTTACCTTGGGATTTTGCCATCTTTTCATTTGACATAGTAATAAAACCATTGTGAACCCAGTAATTTGCAAATGTATCATTTTTATTAGCACATCTAGATTGAGCTATTTCATTTTCATGATGAGGAAAAATTAAATCTCTTCCACCACCATGAATATCGAACTTATCTCCCAAATATTTTTTTGACATTACAGAACATTCTAGATGCCATCCTGGCCTTCCTTTTCCCCAAGGAGAATCCCAAAAAGGTTCATTTTCTTTTGAAGGTTTCCATAAAACAAAATCCTCTGGATTTTTTTTATTTTCTGAAATTTCAACTCTTGAACCAGCAATTAGTTCTTCCAGTTTTTTGTTTGATAATTTTCCATAATCTTTAAATTTATTAACTTCAAAATAAACATGCTGATTGTTAACATAGGCATTTGAATTTTTTATTAATTTATTTATCATTTCGATCATTAACGAAATATTATCAGTTGCTCTTGGTTCGTGCGTTGGTTTTTGACAGCCTAGGTACGAACAGTCGTCATGAAAGTTTTTTGTAATTTTTTTTGTCAGTTCTTCAGTTGAAATTTTTTTTTCATTAGATGACTGAATAATTTTATCATCAATATCAGTAATGTTTCTTACATATGTGATTTTATTTTCCCCGTATCTACATTTTAAAACTCTATAAAGCAAATCAAACACTACTAATGGTCTTGCGTTACCAATATGAGGATCATCATAAACAGTTGGACCGCAAACATACATGCCGATATTGTTATTGTTTATTGGAATAAATTTTTCTTTTTTATTGCCTAAACTATTTGATAAAAAAACATCTTGTTTCATGATTATTTAGGAATTTTACAAACTGGTATTGGTTGCATTTTATGTAAGCTTGCTTTTCTTATTTTTAAATATTTTTTTCTATTTTTAGAACTTTCATTAATCATCGCTTCTTCTAATTCTTTGTAAGATAGCCCTAATTGACCCTCATCAGTTCTACCGTCATCCCACAAACCATCGGTTGGAGCAGCTTCGATAATTTCATTTAAAATATTTAACCCCTTGCCCAATTCCCAAACTTCAGTTTTAGTGCAATCGGCTATAGGAGATATATCAACTCCTCCATCTCCATATTTTGTGTAAAAACCTACTCCAAAATCTTCCACTTTGTTTCCTGTTCCAACAACAATTCCATTATTTGCTGATGCTACTTGGTACAATGTTGTCATTCTTAATCTTGCTCTTGAGTTTGCCATTCCATGATCATTATTAAAATTAGATAAAGAAGATCCAAAGGTATCAAATAGATTATCAAGATTTATTGTGTGCGCTTCAACATTTTTATAATTTTTTTTTAACCAATTTTGATGTTTAATACTTAAATCATGTTGTGAACTTTTTTGTTTAATAGGCATGGTCAAAACAATTGTTTTTAAACCGGTCATTGCGCACAAAGTGCTTGTTACTGAAGAGTCTATACCTCCGGATATTCCTATAACTAAGGATTTTGCTTTTAATGGCATTGAATTAACGTAATTCAATATCCAATCTTTTATAAATATAATTTTTTTACTTGCTTCCATAATTCAAATATACTTTATAGGATTTATTTATAAAGCTTAAGATACAGCTCTAATGCCGCTTTTTGCGTAAATAGAATTTTTCTTTATTTCATCAGAAATTAAAAATGCAAGTTCTAAGGCTTGATTTGCATTTAATCTCGGATCACAGTGAGTACGATATCTGCTAGACAAATCTTGATCAGAAATTTTTTGAGTTCCTCCGGTACATTCTGTTACATTTTGTCCAGTCATTTCAATGTGTAAGCCACCTGCATAAGATCCTTCGCTTTGATGAACACCAAAAACATTTTTAACTTCTTTTAAAACATTGTTAAAAGGTCTTGTTTTAAAACCAGTTGTAGATTTAATAGTGTTTCCATGCATTGGATCACAAGACCAAATTACATTTAAACCCTCTTTTTTTATAGCTCTAATTAATTTTGGTAAAAATTTTTCAACATTGTCATGTCCAAATCTTGAAATTAAAGTGATTTTACCTTTTTCATTAGTTGGATTTAATACATTAAAAATCTTCACAATTTCCTCTGGTTTTGAAGTAGGTCCACACTTAATTCCTATTGGGTTTTCTATACCTCTGCAAAATTCAACATGACCACCATTTAACTGTCTTGTTCTATCACCTATCCAAACAAAGTGAGCTGAAGTATCATGGTATTCACCAGTGGTTGAGTCTACTCTTGTCATAGTTTCTTCAAAAGGTAATAAAAGCGCTTCATGAGAAGTCCAAAAATTTACTGTTTTAAGTCTTCTATTAAAATCTGAATTTATTCCACATGCATCCATAAACGCCAAGGCATCAGCTATTTTATCTTCTAATTCTTTAAATTTTTTTGCTTGAGGACTTTTTTTAATATAACCCAAATTCCAAAGATGAACCATTTTTAAATCTGCAAATCCACCATGACAAAAAGCTCTTAATAAGTTTAAAGTTGAAGCTGCTTGTGAATAAGCTTTAAATAATCTCTTTGGATCAGGTCTTCTCGCCTTTTCATTAAATTCTATTCCATTTATATTATCACCAAGATAACTTGGGAGCTCTTTGTCTCCTTGTTTCTCTGTTGGTGCACTTCGCGGTTTTGAAAACTGTCCTGCAATTCTTCCTAATTTTACTACAGGTAAAGATGCTGAATATGTTAAAACCAATGACATTTGCAACATAACTTTAAAATAATCTCTAATGTTATCTGGATTAAATTCTGCAAAACTTTCTGCACAGTCTCCTCCTTGTAGCAAAAAAGCTTTGCCATCAACAACATCCGCAAGTTGTTGTTTTAAATGTCTAGTCTCTCCAGCAAAAACTAAAGGAGGAAAATTTTTAATTTTTCCTAGAACCATATTAAGTTCTTTTTCATCCTGATAACTTGGTATGTGTTTTACAGGATAGTTTCGCCAGCTATTTGTTTTCCATTTTTTCATATTCAACCTTAGAGTGTTCTATCAAAGATTATCGATTATTCAACAGTTACGGAACGGGTGTGATGAGTTATTATTTTCTGACGATTTACTCTAAATACCTTTGTATTGTAATTTATTTTCTTACCTAACAAGTCAATTCTGTATATTGTCTTTTGTATGACAAAACTAACTCTAATACTTCTAATCTCCTTCATATTTTTTACACATAATAAGGCGATTAGTGAGTCATTAAATGACTTGGTTTACTATAAAGGTCTCTACTATAAGAAAATCAGTGATGATCCATTTAGTGTTAGTGATATTCCTTTTAGCGGAAAAGTTACAGGAGAATATCAAGGGTCATTCGAAAAAGGTAAACAAGAAGGTCCCTGGGTTTATAATGCCGGGAATGGGTTATTGTATAAAGGTAATTACGAGAATGGCAGGAGAGAAGGTCTTTGGGTCAGTTTCTATAATAATGGTGAAACAGCAAGCATTGGTAATTACAAAGATGGAAAGAAGGATGGTTTGTGGAAAGACTTCATTGATACTGGTGTGTTGTCAAATGTAGGAAATTTCAAAGATGGAGAATATGAGGGTCTATGGAAACGGTTTTATAGAAATGGAAAATTAATGTCAAAGGGAATTTACTCAAAGGGCAAGAAGGTTGGTATTTGGGAACATCGCTATAAAGACGGTACTCTAATGAAAACTGTAAACTGGAAGAATGGTAAGAACCCAAAATAAAATGAAGAATTGGAGGGGATCAATTATAATCACTCTTCACACTTATTCTACGGTGACTGATTTAGCTAAATTTCTTGGCTTATCTATATCATATCCTTTTTTTAAAGCTGAATAATAAGCTAATTTTTGAAGTGGTATAGTAGTTAAAAAAGGAAACAAATCTTCTTCTGTATTTTCTATTTCAATTTTTTGCCAAATATTTTCAGAATAAATTTCTTCATCACTTTTATTTGTTATTAAAAGAACTTTGGCTCCTCTTGCAATTACTTCTTGCATGTTTGATACAGTTTTTTTGTAGTATTCATCTCTAGGAGCTATAACAACAACTGGCATACCATCTTCAATTAAAGCAAGTGGTCCATGTTTCATTTCTCCAGCTGGATAACCTTCTGCATGAATGTAAGCTAACTCTTTTAATTTAAGTGCGCCTTCTAATGCAATCGGAAAAGAAAATCCTCTTCCTAAAAACATTGCACCTTTCGCTTTTGTAAAAGAATTACAAATTGACTGTATTTGATTTTCTGTTGATAGAGATTTGCTAACTAACTTTGATAAATTAAGTAAACTATTTATTTTTATATTGTATTTTTGTTTATTTAAATCATTTCTTAAATATGCAATTTTTAAACATAGAATATAAAGAACCAACATCTGGCCTAAAAAAGCTTTGGTAGATGCAACACCTATTTCAGGCCCGCAATGTATAGGAAGAACAAACTTAGAATCTCTAGCAATTGAACTTTCAACTACATTCACAATACTACACGTTTTCATTTTATGTTTATTACACAAGTCTAAAGCCGCATATGTATCTGCAGTTTCTCCAGATTGTGAAACAAATATGTAAAGGCAGTCATTTTTAAATCTATTTTTTCTATATCTAAACTCTGAGGCTATATCTATTTCTACATCTAAAAGTGTTAATTGTTCAAACCAGTATTTGGCTATTAAACATGAATGATAAGCTGTTCCGCATCCAATTAACTTGACTGAAGAAATTTCATTTTTTTTCCAAGGAAAGTTTATAATATTTATTTCTTTATTAATTTTATCTATGTACTCATTTACACAATTTTTTATTGTTGTAGGTTGTTCTTCTATCTCTTTGGCCATAAAGTGTTTATAATCACCTTTTTCATAGTTTTGTTGATTTGAAGATAATTTTAATACTTTTTTATTTATTTTGTTTCCCTTTGAATCAAAAAATTCAACTTGGTCTTTTTTTAAAATACAAAATTCACCATCATTAAGATATGAAATTTTATTTGTCATCGATTTCAATGCATATGAATCAGATCCCAAATAATTCTCATTAGGACCGTAACCAACTGCTAATGGCGAACTTCTTCTTGCTCCAACGATCAAACCTGGTTGATCTTTAAAGATGATTCCTAATGCAAAACTACCTTCGAGCTTTTTTAGCATTTTGAGAATCGATTCTTTTAAACTATTTTTTTTTAAGTATTCTGTTACTAAATGAACAATCACTTCGGTATCAGTTTGAGATTTAAATTTATGTCCTTTATCAACTAAAAATTTTTTGAGAATTGTTGAATTTTCAATTATTCCATTATGAACAACTGAAACTGTTTCGGATGAATGTGGATGTGCATTTATAGTACTTGGAATACCATGAGTTGCCCATCTAACATGTCCTATTCCAACATTGCCAAGTAAATTAATTTTAGTTACATTTTTTTCTAAACCATCTACTCTTCCCTCACATTTAATCTCATTAATAAATCCATCGTTTAATGTTGCTATGCCTGCTGAGTCATACCCACGATATTCTAATTTTTTTAACGAATTAATTATTGCTGAAGAAACTTGTTTTGTACTAGTAATTCCAATTATTCCACACATTACTTTTTTCTTTTGTAATTTTTGATCTCTAATTGATTGGTTCTTGTTAAAGCTAAAGATTTTTTATTCACATTTTTAGTTATTACAGATCCTGCTCCAACAGTGCTTTTTTCATTAATTATAATTGGCGCCACCAAAGAAGTATTCGAACCAATAAAAACGTTATCTTTAATTTTAGTTTTATTTTTTCTGAAACCATCGTAGTTGCAAGTTATTGTCCCTGCACCGATGTTTACATTCTTTCCTAGATTAGTATCTCCAATATATGAAAGATGATTCACTTTAGATTCTTTACCAATTGTACTTTTTTTAACTTCTACAAAATTTCCAACTTTAGAACCTGATTTTAAAATTGATCCTGGTCTCAATCTAGCATAAGGGCCCACGGATACATTATTTTCTATTTTTGTATTTTCTAAATGAGAAAAAGAATGAATAGTTACGTTATTATTTATTTTTACTTTTTTACCAATTACAACATATGGTTCTATTGACACATTTCTTCCAATTTTTGTATCTATTGAAAAAAAAACTGTGTCAGGAGCAATCATTTTCACTCCTTTTTTTAAAAATTTTTTTCTTAAATTATTTTGTAAATTTATTTGTTTCATTTATTGAAATTTCTTATAATTAAGTAATAATGTTATTTAAGTCACAAAATATTTCTTATTAATACTTTTAAAATGACTCAAAAATTAACAATAATATTTGATCTTGACGGAACTTTGGTAAATACAGCTCCAGATCTTATGAGCGCTCATAATCATGTTATGAAAAAATATGGTTATGAAACCAAATCAACAGAAGATATCAGAAAATTAGTAGGAAAAGGGGCTAAATCATTAATTGGTAGATCCGTATGGGGACAGGCAAGAAAAGAGTTTAGCAAAATTGATGATGATGGGATTAAAAAAGAAATGGTCACAGAATTTATTAATTTTTATGCAAAAAATATAGCAAATGAAAGTAAGTTAATAAATGGAGCATTAAATTTTTTAAAATGGTGTAAAGAAAATAATATTTCAATGGGAATATGTACAAACAAACAAGATTATCTGGCAGTAGATTTGTTAAAAAAAATAAACGTATATCATTATTTTGAATACATTGCTGGAAGTAATACTTTTGATTACTGTAAACCTGACCCAAGACACTTAACTAACATTATTGAAATTATGCAAGGAGATCTACGTAAAACTTTAATGATAGGAGATAGCGAAACCGATTCGAATACAGCAAAAGCTGCGAACATACCTTTTATATTATTGGAAGATGGCTACACTGAAAAAAAAGTAAATGAGATTCCTCATGATCATTTAATAAAAGATTTTGTTGGTATTGAAAAAATAATATCATCTTACATTCATGATTGATTTAAATATTATTTTCGCATTAATTAGTTTTTACTTTGTAATGTATGTAACTCCAGGACCTAATAATGCTATGGTACTTGCATCTGGTCTAAAATTTGGTTTTTTAAAAACTATTCCTCATATGTCAGGAATCACTATAGGACACGTTATTCAACTAACCTTGGTTTGCTTAGGCTTAGGAAAAATATTTCAAATATTTCCACAATTACAAAATATTCTGAAAATTCTTTGTAGCTTGTATTTATTGTACCTTGGATACAAAATTATAGGATCTTTTAGTAAAATTAAAGAAGATGATGCGCGACCTTTGAAATTTCATGAAGCTGCGCTGTTTCAAATAGTTAATCCTAAGGCATGGACTATATCAAGTATGGCAGCTTCTGGCTTTTTGCCTAAAGATGAGAATTTAATTTTATCAATTTTTTTCATTGCAATAGTAGCTTTAGTCATATGCCCTCTTTCGATCTCTCCTTGGGCTGCTTTTGGGTCTGCAATTAGAAATTTAGTAAAGAATAATAAAATAAAAGCTTTAATTGAGTATTTTTTGGCAGTTTTACTTTTGATAACTGCGATTATTATTGTATTACAATAGAGATATTTTTAGGAGACAAATTGATTATTCATAAAGTAAAAGTGTATCCGTCAAAAAAATTCTTGCCTAAAAAAAAGCAACTAGCCTGGAAGTTGGCAGAAATGGCAAGTGATAATTCTAAACTAAACAAAGAATCCATTGAAATGGTAATCAATAGAATAATTGATAATGCATCAGTTGCAATTGCATCATTAAATAGAAAGTCAGTTATTTCTTCAAGAGAAATGGCTTTAAAACATCCAAGAAAAAATGGTGCGAATTTATTTGGAGTTAATTCAAAACAAAAATTTGATTGCGAATGGGCGGCATGGTCGAATAGCACAGCTGTTAGAGAGTTAGATTTTCACGATACTTTTTTAGCAGCAGATTACAGTCATCCTGGAGACAATATTCCTCCTTTGATTGCAGTAGCTCAACAAAAAAAAATTGATGGAATAAACTTAATAAAAGGAATTATTACTGCTTATGAGGTGCAGGTTAATTTAGTTAAAGGCATATGTCTTCACAAACATAAGATAGATCATATTGCTCATCTTGGGCCAAGCGTTGCAGCGGGCCTTGGAACAATGTTAAAATTAAATACTGAAACTATATACCAAGGTATTCAACAATCATTACATACAACGATTTCAACTAGACAGTCTAGAAAAGGAGAAATATCCAGCTGGAAGGCTTTTGCTCCAGCTCATGCAGGAAAGTTAGCGATTGAAGCAATTGACAGAGTTATGAGAGGCGAAGGTGCACCAAGCCCAATTTACGAAGGTGAAGATAGTGTTGTTGCTAGAATTTTGGACGGTAAAAAAGCATTGTATAAAATACCATTGCCAAAAAAGAAAGAAGAAAAAAAAGCTATATTAGAAACTTATACCAAAGAATATTCAGCAGAGTATCAGGCACAAGCATTAATAGATATTGCAAAAAAACTTAACAAAAAAATCACAAATTTAAACCAAATTAAAAGAATTGATATTTACACAAGTCACCACACTCATAACGTCATTGGAACTGGAGCAAACGATCCTCAAAAAATGGATCCAAATGCAAGTAGAGAAACCTTAGATCATTCAATAATGTATATTTTTGCTGTAGCTTTAGAAGATGCTGATTGGCATCATATTAAATCATATACAAAAGCAAGAGCAAACAAAAAAAGTACAATTAAAATATGGCATTCAATTAAAACTCATGAAAATAAAAGGTGGACTAAAAAATATCACGATCCAAATCCAAAAAATAAATCTTTTGGAGCAAAAGTAGTTGTAACTTTAAAAAATGGAAAGAAAATAATTGAAGAGCTAGATAAAGCAGATGCACACCCCTATGGTTTAAGACCTTTTAAAAGAAAAGATTATATGAAAAAATTTTTAATTCTAACAAGAAACATTATTTCAAAAAAAGAAAGTGATAGATTTCTTAAAGTTGTTCAAAATTTAAAAAAAGTTAAAAGTGGTCAAATGAATAAATTAAATATTGAAATTAAAAAAAAACATTTAAAAAGAAATTTAAGAAAGGCAATCTTTTAATGCATTTTATAAAGAAAAAAGCCAAAGAAAAAAGAAAAGATTTCGTTAACAAAATTAAAAATGGAAAAATATTAAGAGTTCCTGGTGCTTACAATCCGCTAACAGCAAAATTAATTGAAGAAATAGGTTATGATGCTGTTTATGTATCAGGTGGTGTCATGTCTAATGATCTTGGTTATCCCGATATAGGTTTAACAACACTAGAAGATGTTAGCGATCGATCTAAAAAAATTGCACGTGTTACAAACTTACCAACAATTGTAGATATAGATACAGGATTTAAATCATGTAAAAAAACAATTAAAACTTTTGAAAAAATTGGAATAACTGCTGTACATATTGAAGATCAAGTTAGCCAAAAACGATGTGGCCATTTAGAAAACAAAGAACTAATTTCTACAAAAGAAATGGTAAAAAAAATTAAAGAGTGTGTTAAATCAAAAAAAGATAAAAATTTTAAAATAATTGCTAGATCAGACGCAAAGGCAGTGGAAGGTATTAATAAAATGATAGACAGATGTAAGGCTTATATTGATGCAGGCGCTGAAATAGTTTTTCCAGAAGCTCTTGCTAATGAAAAAGATTTTGAAAAAGTAAGAAAGTCTTTAGACTGCTATTTATTAGCTAATATGACAGAATTTGGAAAATCTAAATTGTTAAATTATAAAGATCTCGAAAATTTAGGATATAATATAGTAATTTATCCTGTAACATCTCAACGATTAGCTATGAAAAATGTTGAAGATGGATTGCGCGTTATTTTTAAGGATGGACATCAAAATAATATTATAGATAAAATGCAAACCAGAAAAAGATTGTACGACTTAGTTGAGTACGAAAAATATAATGCTTTAGATGAGAAAATATATAATTTTAGTACTGATGGACATGAATAAATTATGAGCGATGAAATTAAAAAGGGATTACTTGGAATTGTTGTTGATGAAACAACTGTTTCTCAGGTAATGCCAGATATTAACTCTTTAACTTACAGGGGATATGCGGTTCAAGACCTTTGTGAAAAGTGTATTTTTGAAGAAGTAGCTTATCTTATTCTTAATGGAGAACTTCCAAATAAAAAACAATTAAAGAAATTTATTAAAAATGAAAGATCTGAAAGAAGTCTATCGAAAAATATATTAAGCGATATTCAAAGAATGCCAAAAAAAGCACATCCAATGGATGTTATTAGAACTGCGGTAAGCTTAATGGCACTCGAAGATAAAGACACAAGAGACAATAGTCCTAAGGCTAATATGAAAAAAGCTATTAGAATTTTTTCAAAGGCACCCACAGCTTTATCTGCATTTTTCAGAAGTAGAAAAGGTAAAAAAATAATTAAACCTAAAAAAAAATTAACATTTTCAGAAAATTTTTTTTATATGTGTTTTGGCAAAGTGCCAAGCAAAGAAATTATTAAAGCTTTTGATGTTTCCTTAATACTTTATGCTGAACATAGTTTTAATGTTTCTACATTTACCGCAAGAACAATAACTAGCAGTCTTTCTGATATTCATGGCGCAATTACAGGAGCTATTGCAAGTTTAAAAGGGCCTTTGCACGGAGGTGCAAACGAAGAAGTAATGCATATGATGAAGAAAATAAAAAAACCAGAAAACGCATTTAAGTGGATAAACAAAGCTCTTGATAAGAAAGAAGTTGTTATGGGTTTTGGTCATAGAGTTTATAAAAAAGGAGATTCAAGGGTACCAACCATGGAGAAATATTTTAAAAAAGTTGCGAAAATTAAAGCGGATAAAAAATTTATTAAAATTTATGATATAGTCAAAAATGTAATGATTGATAAAAAAAGCATTCATCCTAATGTTGATTATCCTACAGGACCTACTTACCATCTAATGGGTTTCGATACAGACTTTTTTACACCAATTTTTGTAATGTCAAGAATTACAGGATGGTCTGCTCACATCATGGAGCAACATGCTGCTAACAAATTAATTAGACCTCTTTCAAAATATAGCGGAGCTGATCATCGAAAAGTGATGCTTCTTAATCAAAGATAATTTAATTATTAACTAAAAGCTTCAGTCCAAGTACCTTGTGTTGACGCTTTAGAATACTCTGTTGCACGTCCCTCAAAAAAATTCATATGCTCAACAGCATTTAACATGGTGTCTAACCAGGTTAAAGGATTCTTGTCTATTTTGTAAATTGGCTCTAAGCCTAATTGAGTAAGTCTTCTATTTCCAATAAATCTAATATAATCTTTAACCTCTTGTGCTGTAAGTCCTTGCATAGGACCCATTTCAAATGCTAAATCAATAAAAGCATCTTCATGCTCAATTATAGTTCTGCATGCTTCATAAAGTTCTTTTTTAAGTTTAGGCGTCCAAATTTCAGGATTTTCTTTTATAAATTCTTTAAACAATCTAATCATTGAATTGCAATGCAATGTCTCGTCTCTTACTGACCAGGTTACAATTTGTCCCATACCTTTCATTTTATTATGTCTTGGAAAATTAAGTAATATTGCAAAGCTTGCAAAAAGTTGAAGTCCTTCTGTAAAAGCACTAAACACTGCAACGGTTTTTGCAATATCTTCTTTTGAATTTACATTGAAGCCTTGCATATAATCGTATTTGTCTTTCATCTCTTTGTATTTCATAAATGCAGAATATTCTGACTCTGGCATACCAATAGTATCTAACAAGTGAGAGTATGCAGCAATGTGTACTGTTTCCATTGCAGCAAAAGCAGTCATCATCATTAACACCTCGGTTGGTTTAAATACTGCTGTGTAATGCCTCAAATAACAGTTGTTAACCTCTACATCTGCTTGAGTAAAAAATCTAAAAATTTGTGTTAAAAGATTTTTTTCAGCTTGTGATAAATGTTTTTGCCAATCGCGAACATCATCCCCAAGAGGAACTTCTTCGGGCAACCAATGTATTCTTTGTTGAGTTAACCAAGCATCATAACACCAAGGGTATCTAAATGGTTTGTATACAGGGTTTTCTACCAGCAAACCCATTTTTTTTGGTTGAATAATTTCTTTACTGGTCTTTTTTACTACTGACACGATAAACACTCCTCATATTCGGGTTCATCATTTTGTTGTTTTGTTGACTTATAAACATTGGTTGTAATATCTGTTGAGTTTGCATCATTAACATTTTCTGCTCGTTGAATTGATTTAGACCTACAATAATAAAGGCTCTTTAACCCTTTTTTCCATGCTTGAAAATGTATTTGATGGAGATCTTTTTTGTGAACATCTGCTGGAAGGAATATATTTATAGATTGAGCTTGTGAAATATGAGGTGTTCTATCAGCACTTAAATCAACTAGCCATCTCTGGTCTAATTCAAAGGCTGTTTTGAAAACATCTTTCTCTTCTTTGGTTAAAAAATTTAAATGAGAAACAGAACCTTGGTTTGTTGTAATGCTTGACCATACTTCGTCATTATCTTTATTGTGTTTTGCTAATAATCTTTTTAAATATTTATTTCTTACATTGAATGATCCTGAAAGTGTTTTGTGTGTGTAGCTGTTAGCTGCTATAGGTTCAACTCCTGGAGAAGTTCCTCCGCATATTATTGAAATAGAAGCAGTTGGAGCCACTGCGGTTTTATTTGAAAATCTTTCTTTAATTCCATATTCAGCTGCATCCGGGCATGATCCTCTTTCTTCAGCTAGGTCTTTTGATGCTTTATCGACATGTTTTTGAATATTTTCAAATATCTTTTTATTCCAAACTTTGCTCATCACTGATTCTAGTGGTATCATTTTCTTTTGAAAATAAGAATGTAGGCCCATAACTCCAAGACCAACACTTCTCTCTCTTAATGCTGAATATGTGGCGTCACTAAATTGTTCAGGAGCGTTATTAATAAAATCTGACAGCACGTTATCTAGAAATCTCATCACATCTTCAATAAAATTCTCATCATCTTTCCATTCATCATATTTTTCTACATTTAAAGATGAAAGACAACAAACCGCAGTTCTATCTCTACCTTGTTTATCAATTCCAGTTGGTAATGTAATTTCACTGCACAAGTTTGAGGTTCTAACTGTTAAACCAGCAAGTTTGTGATGCTGGGGTATCATTCTATTAACTGTGTCAATAAATATTATATAGGGTTCACCAGTTTCAACTCTTGCAGTAAGTAATCTTATCCATAAATTTCTAGCTGATACAGTTCCTTGAACCGCTCCATCTTTAGGACTCTTCAAGGCCCATTGTTCGTCTGTTTCTACTGCTCTCATAAAAGCATCTGAAACTAATACTCCGTGATGAAGGTTTAGAGCTTTTCTGTTTGGATCTCCTCCGGTTGGTCTTCTCATTTCAATAAACTCTTCAATCTCGGGGTGATCAATGGGCAGATAACAAGCTGCAGACCCTCTTCTTAAAGAACCTTGGCTTATTGCCATAGTTAATGAGTCCATAACTTTAATAAAAGGAATTATTCCAGAAGTTTTTCCAACTCTTCCAATTTTTTCTCCTATTGATCTAAGGTTGCCCCAATAACTTCCTATGCCACCACCTCTAGCAGCAAGCCAAACATTTTCGCTCCATAGGTCTAAAATTCCATTTAGACTATCTCCTGCTTCATTCAAAAAACATGATATAGGTAATCCCCTAGTGGTTCCTCCGTTTGATAAAACAGGTGTTGCTGGCATAAACCATAAATTACTTATATAATTATATAGTCTTTGAGCGTGTAAATTATCATCTGCGTAATGACTCGCCACCCTAGCAAACAAATCTTGGTAAGATTCATTAAATCCTAAGTATCTGTCGCTTAAAGTTGCTTTGCCAAAGTCAGTTAGATTATCATCTTTAGATCTATCAATTTTAATTGTTATACCTTTTGAATTCTGAAAAAGTTCTGTTTCATTATTTAAAGAGAATAGGTCAGGCCTTTTTTGAACTTCATTATTATCTATATTAGGTGAAAATTCAGAGACAGCTTTCTTGATGGCCTGAGACAAAACTTTGTTCATTTAACTCCCTTTTACTACGTTTTTTGTAAAACAACTAGATGTTGTATGCAGATTTCCTTAATATACTATATAAAATAGAAATCAATAGAACATATATAGAACAAAATAAATAATTATCAATAAAAAAATCAAAATAATTGTACATATATTAACATGGATAATTCAACAAAAATTGACCCTTTAGGATTTAGAGAATACGACGCACGATGGTTGTATCCAGAAAAAATAAACGGTGAAGGAATAAAATCAGTAGGAAAAGGATTTGGATCACAAATAATTAAAAAAATACAAAATCCAAGAGTCGCTGTTGGTCACGATTATCGATCTTACAGTGAGGAAGTTAAAAATAATTTTATTGACGGTTTAATTTCAACTGGATGTAATGTTGAAGATATAGGAGGCTATTATAAAGAACTTTATCGTCATGCGCTAAATTATGAAATTACTTTTAAGGATATTTTTATAGAATTAAAAAATAATTCTTCCAAATATCCTCTATTTTCAGAAGCCTTGGATGATATTATTAATAAAATACAAAAATTTTATTTTGACGATGAAAATGCTTTGAGAAAAAAATTAGAAGAAGAAATTAAACTTAACGGATCTCCAGAAAATTTGGATATTTCTCGAGATTATCAGTTGGCAACGGGTAAAATTATATCATCAGAACATCGAAGAAAATATATAGATGAATTTTCAAAAGTTATAATAAATATTCATTTGTCAAGAGCAGGGACTGCTGGCAATGAATTTTGTAAGATAGTTGAAAATTTAAAAGATTATACTGAAGCGGCAATTATATCTCCCCAAGAATTACCTGAAGAAAGATTAGAACATACAAGCCAATATGATATTGCAAAATGGTTGGATGCTGAATGTTCACAGCCTCTATCTAGTTATAAGCTAAAATCTGAAAAAAAGTTTATTTTAAAAGTGAGAAATTACAATGAGCATCAAATGTTAGAAGAAGTTGGAAAAAAATGGACCGCCCGTAATAAAAACCTGTTTTATTTTAGACAGGTTGTTAGCTCTAATCATAGAAGATTTATAGAAAAACTTCCAGAAAGGTCTCCTTTACCAATCTCTAAAGATGATCTATCTACTAGTACTGTTTCCAGTGCTTAATAATACACCAACGTAACTTTTGATAAGAAATTTGCATCATAATATTTTTAAGGTAATACAAGGCTAACTAATATAAGAAAATTTATGAAAAAAAAACGATGTATTGCAATAATACCTGCGAGAGGCGGAAGCAAAAGAATAAAAAAAAAAAATATAAAACACTTTTTTAATCTTCCCATGATAAGCTATGCAATCAATAATGCTATAAATTCTAAATTATTTGAAGAAATTATTGTTTCCACTGATGATTTAGAAATTAAAAAAATTGCAAAAAAATTTGGAGCCTCAGTTCCCTTTCTAAGACCTAAAAAGATTTCTGGAAATTTTACACCCATGTTGGATGTAATGAGTCATGCTGTAAAAATGATAACACCACAATACAAAGATGTTTTTGCCATTTGTTGTCTTTTCCCAGCTACACCACTATTAGAACCTAAAGATCTTAGAAATTCATTTAAGTTTTTTTGTAAAAAAAAATGGGATTATATTTTTGGAGGTTTAAAATATAGCCATCCTCCCAAAAGGGGATTTACTTTAAACAGAAAAAAAGGTTTGAAAATGGCATCCCCAGAAAACGTAAACAAAAATGAACGAACCCAGGATTTTATAACCACATACCATGATTCAGGCCAATTTTATTGGGCAAAACCTTACACCTGGTTAAAGAAAAAAGAAATTTTTTCTAAAAAATCAACAATTTATTTATTATCTGAATCAAGTGCCGTTGATATAGATACAATAGATGACTGGAAATATGCAGAGTATAAATATGCTATAAAAAAAAAATTAAACAAACATTCAAAGTGAATACATTTTTATATTTATTTGTAAAAGTTAAAATCATCCTAAAAGTATGAAAAAAAAAATCATAAATGGAAGATGGTACAAAATTAATTTAAAAATAAAAAAAAAGATAGTAGCAAAATATCATAAAATTAAAGATTGGGTTATGGATCCTAAAGGCTACTTTCTAATAGAAATTGATAGAAAAAATAAACTACTAAGAGTTGGTTATTGCAAGTTTACAAAATTGGGAAGCAATCCTATCAATGATATGGTATCGATAGTTTCAGGTAAAACGGCAATAGAAATTGTAAATACATTAATAAGAAATAAATACATATCTAGCCTTCAGCACGCTGCAGATATGGGTATTGAATTATGTAAAGCTGAACTAGCCTTAAAATATAATCTTAATTATGTACAAGATAAGGATTTAATAATAAAATGAAAAAAATTTACTTATTCATCTTGTTGAATTATAAATATTAGCATAAATACTCATGAAAATAACTCATGCCCTCGTGGTGAAATTGGTAGACACAAAGGACTTAAAATAATTTTTTTAAATTAATACAATTTTAAATTGAACTTAATTTTTTTTTTTGAATTATATTTAAAACCTAAAAATAATTAATTTGACTCAAGTTCAAATTGAAGTCAGACTATAGAATTAAAATAACAAGAGGGAGGATAAAATGAGTAGATTAAAGAAATTATTTCTTGCGTTATTAGCATTTGTTTTTACGATGAGTTTATCTGTGCAAAGTGCTAATGCAGGCAATGTTACAATAAATTTAGGACACGGAGGCGGAGAAAAAAGTGCTTATCAACCATTAGCTGTTAAATTTGCTGAACTAGCAGCAAAATATTCTAACGGCAGTTTGGAAGTAAAAGTTAGATGCTGCGCACAGTTAGTAAAAGAAGATGAAGCTTTTAAAGCAATGCAATTAGGTACTGTAGATATGAGTATTATTACAGGTAACAATTTATCTCCACACTTTGCATTAACCGATGCTTTTGTTTTACCTTACATTTTCAAAAATAAAGCACATGCTTATAAAGTATTAGAAGGACCTGTTGGAGATAGTTACAAAAAGAAACTACTTGATGCTACAGGAATTCATATTTTGGCATTCGGTTTTGTTGGAGATCGTGATTTTTACAACTCAAGACAACCTATTACAAAAATGGCTGACATGAAGGGTTTGAAAGTTAGAGTTCCAAAAAATCAAGTGATGATAGATACATTTAAAGAATTTGGAGCTGCACCTATACCACTACCATGGGCAGATACACCAACAGCATTACAAACAGGAACTGTTCAAGGAGCTGACAATGGAACTTCATTTATTAAATCTGCAAAATTTTATGAAATAATGCCATATTTTACAGTTTTAGAACATTTCACATATTTTTCACCATTAATGGCAAGTCCAAGATTAATGAAAAAATTAGATGCTGATCAAACTAAAGCACTTCTTAGAGCTGCAAAAGAAGCTAGCGATTATCAAAAAGAAGTGATGGGTGCTGCTACTTCTGAAATCCGTAAATTCCTTACAACTGAGGGACAAGGCGGGATGAAAACAGTTGAGTTTGAGCGTGCTGACTTTATAGCAGCTGGTCAACGTGTACAAGATCGTTACGCAACTGAAAAAGGTGCAGAGTTTACAGCATTTGTTCAAGCAATTAGAGCTGCTGGAAACTAAACTTATTTTCAATTAAATTTAAAGGGCGCATAATTAAAATTACAAGCGCCCTTTTTTAATTTTTGATATAATTCAATTAATGATAAAAAAACTGAATAAATATTTTGAGGAAGTGCTTTGTACATTTTTTTTAAGCGTTGTATTTATTTCAGTAATAACTCAAGTAATTTTAAGATTTGGCTTTTCCTCAGCCGCTGCTTGGCCAGAAGAAACAGCCGTTTATGGTTTAATTTTTGCTGTGTATCTTGGAGCTGCTTTAGGCATTAAAGAAAGAGCTCATGTAAGAATAACTTTTTTGGTGCTTCGTTTTCCAAAAAAAATACAAGTCAGTTCTATTGTTTTAGCAGATATTTTTTGGCTAACTTTTGTAGGTTTTATGATTTATCAAACTGTAATTTATACACAACTTTTATTTGACGTAAGTTATGTTCTTCCTGGTTTGAATATAGAATTGAAGTGGCTTCAAATGTTTATTCCAATGATATTTGCCCTAATGTTATTTAGAATTTTACAAGTTTATTGGCAGTGGAAAAACACAGGATGGAAAGGTTTACCATTATGAGTGGACCTTTAGCCATGGCATTAATTTTTGTTTTTACTATGGCCATTGGTGTGCCAATTCCATTTTCTGCTGGTATAGCAACAGTTGCGGGCTTAATAATTGCCGATATACCTTTATCACTTATGGCACTAAGTGCTTGGACTGCATTTGAGCCTTTCCCATTAGTTACAATACCTTTGTTCATTTTAGCCGGACAGTTAATGGAGCATGGGGGAATGTCTGAAAAATTAGTTACAATTGCAAAAAAATTAGTTGGCGCTTATAAAGGGGGTCTAGGTTTAGTTACAGTTGTTGCTTGTATGTTTTTCGCTGCACTTTCCGGTTCTGGTCCAGCTACTACTGCTGCTATTGGTTCTATTACAATTCCAGCGATGCAAAAAGAAGGTTATGATTCTAGATTTGCTGGAGGTATTGCAGCAGCTGCAGGAGCTTTAGGAAGCATGATTCCACCTTCAAACTTATTAATTATATTTGCTCTTGTAACAGATATTTCTATTCCAAGACTTTTTTTAGCAGGGATACTACCAGGAATAGTTCTTGGTTTAATGCTTATGGTTGTTGTTTTTATTATTTCATTAAAAAATAATTATGGTGGAGATGGAGAAAAATTTGTATTTAGGCCACTACTTTGTGCATTATGGGATGGAAAATGGGCAGTGTTTGCTCCAATTCTTATTTTAGGTGGAATATATGCTGGAATTTTTACTCCATCAGAAGCAGCTGCTGTAGCGGTTGCTTATGGTTTGTTTGTAGGTTTTTTTATTTACAAAGGACTAACTTTGAGCAAATTATTTCAAGCATTTAAGTTCACAGCAATCGTTATTGGTACAGTATTATTTATACTAGGTTCAACAAAAGCTTTTGGTCAATTAGTAACAATCTATGATATTCCTGAGTCAATACTAAGTTTGTTTCAAGGTATAGTAAGTCAACCTTGGTTAGTAATGTTGTTAATAGGTATACTTTATATAATAGTTGGAATGTGGTTAGAAAGCATTCCTCAAATTATCATTTTCACCGCTGTATTTTTCCCATTAATAACAAAAATTGGTATTGACCCTGTTGTTTTTGGAATATTCACAGTGATGACTTGTGAGATTGGATTTCTTACACCACCAATTGGAATTAACTTATTTGTAGCCGCCAGAATTAGTAAAATTTCAATTGAAGAAATATCTATTGGGGTTTTACCTCTTTTAATTCCATATGTTTTAATGGTTTTAATTTTAGTATTCTTTTCAGAATGGGTAACTTATTTACCTGACTTAGTTTATGGACCAACCCGATGAGCAGCGTTCCATTAATAGGATACTCTGATAAATTATCAGTACGCCAAGGAGAAATAATATCATTTAAAGTATCTTCAACTTTAAACAAACCATTTGGTGCAAGTTTAAAAAGATCAATTAGTGCAGATCCAAATCCAAAAGGAGTAGGTATAATTGAAAAAGATGCATCAAAATATTTTAAAAAAACTACATACAAGTCCAGAAAACAAAATTTTAATCCAGGATCTTACGCAATAAGTAAAAAATCCAATAAATAAAACTATTAAAAAAAATTTAACTTTGTCTGTGATAATTTTTCCTACTCTTTTATCTTCTAAAAAACAAACAATCTTAATATTTGATAATGTTGAAATTTATTTAAATCCTGATGGAGCATCTGCTATCAAAATAGGTGACAAGTCAATTTCTATTAAAGAACCTTTGTCATTAAGATCATGGTATCAAATTAAAGTTAAAATCTCATTAAATGGAAATGTAACTATCTTACAAAAAAATCTAAAAAACAAATCTGAAAAAAGCATCGTTAACAAAGGAAAACTAAGTATAAACAAGCATATTTCTGGTAAAATTTCCTTAGCAGCAATTGTCACTAAAGGAGTGGGTTATAAACACTTTAATGGAAAAATTGAGTCACCAAAAATAATTGTAGATGGCAGAACAATTGCAGAGTGGGATTTGTCTAAAAATACAAGTTCTACATTTGTAGAATCAATTATTGGTCCTAAATTGATATTAAAAAACTTTCCAACGCGTGCTGTTACGAGTTCTAAATGGGACAATTCAGAAATGAACTGGCAACATAAACCTAAGCATTATGCGGCAATTCATTTTCACGAAGATGATATTTATGATTTTGAATGGGAAACAGATTTTAAATTTACTATTCCAAAAAATATGCCATCAGGTATTTATGTAATGAAAATTAGTTGTGGAGATCATTATGACTCAATGCCTTTTTTTGTTGCACCAACTATTGGAAAAACAAAATCTAAAATTTGTATTTTAATTTCTACTTTCACTTATACAATTTACGGAAACCATTCACGCGTTGATTACAAAGATAGTTGGTTAAATAGAATTAAAGAATGGAAAGCTTATCCATATAATGCTGCGAATCATAAAGAGTATGGTCTTTCTACATATAATTATCACTCTGATGGAGCTGGAATTTGTCATGCATCACATAGAAGACCTTTATTTAATTTAAGACCAGGATATATAACGTTTGGTGGATCGCATTATCCATGTTCAGGATTAAGACATTTTCAAGCTGATAGTCATTTAATTAGTTGGTTACATAGTAAAGGTTTTGATTATGAAATTATTACCGATGAACAGCTTCACAAAGATGGATTTAAAGCTATAAAAAAATATAAAACAGTTATCACAGGATCACACCCAGAATATCATACAAAAGAAACTTTAGACGCTCTAAGAGATTTTCGTGATCATGGAGGATCACTTAATTATTTAGGAGGAAATGGTTTTTACTGGCGCATTGCAATTCATAAAGAAAATAAAAGTATATTAGAAATTAGAAGACCCGAGGGAGGTATTCGTGCATGGGCATCTGAACCTGGTGAAGCTTACAATGCATTTGATGGAACATATGGAGGTTTATGGAGAAGAAATGGAAGACCACCACAAGAACTTGTCGGAATTGGATTTACAGCACAAGGAAATTTTTATGGACATCCTTATGAACGTAAATGTTATGACTCTAAATTTGATTGGATTTTTAAAGACATAAAAGATAATTTTATCGGTGACTTTGGTTTTAGCGGGAATGGAGCAGCAGGTTTTGAATTAGATCATATAGATTCTCATCTAGCGTCAATTAAAGATATAACTTTATTAGCACAATCTAAAGCATCGAAAGATCCTAAGGAAAATTTTATACTTGTTCCAGAATCACGTTTAACCCATCTGTCAAATATAAAACATCTTCCAGAAGAAGATATATTACAAGCAGATATGGTTTATTTTGAAGTTCCTGGAGGTGGATCAGTTTTTTCAACCGGTTCTATAACCTTTTGTGGAAGTTTACCTTGGAATAATTTTAATAATAATGTTTCAAAACTTTTAGAAAATATCGTTAAAAAATCTATTTCAAAATAATTAGTAATCGTTTATGAAGTTGAGATATTAAGTAGGTGAGATATAAGAATGAAAATAACTCATGCCCTCGTGGTGAAATTGGGAGACACAAAGGACTTAAAAGCCGAGGGATTCACATTAGAGTCAGTCCATAGAAGTCCAAGACAGTCTAAACATCCTATAAAATCACATAAATTTAAATCCTCTTTAAATAAAGCTTAAAAAATAAGCCTAAACTATTTTGAGTAGACTTGTACTAAACTTGTACCTAAATAATATTTGTGTATCTATCGTGTCTGTGAAAAATATTTTTAAAATTCATTACATTATTTTTTTTTTCGTTTTATTTCTTTCTAAAGCTATAGCGGAGCCAACTCTTGTACAAAGTGAATCAATAAATGCAGACGACGGAGAATTTGGATTAACATTTAATAATGATGGTACCAAAATGTATACTACACAATATGATAAGAGTGGTGGTGGCCAACAAAGTGATAATGTTTACGAATATGTGTTAACTACTGCTTATGATATTTCAACAGCAACCTTAAACAATACTAAAACAGTACATGTAACAGGAACTCATGGAGATGGTGATACACTTATACCAACCCAAGTAGTGTTTAATAACGATGGAACAAAAATGTTTATTGCTGACCATGCTTCTAATAATATAGATTACTGGTCACTAACCACTGCATTTGATGTTTCAACTGCTTCGCTTGATGGTAGATATGATATTTCTGGCCAAGAACAAAGAGTAACTTCCGTTGCATTTAATAATGATGGTACCAGAATGATTATTGCTGGTGTAGGAAATAAAAGTCAACATCACCTTAATGAATATTCACTAGATACAGCATTTGATCTTAGCTCAGGAGTTACACATCTTAATACTGAAGACTTAAGTTCTTTTCACAGTTATATCAATGGAGTTACTTTTAATCACGATGGTACTAAAATGTATACCATTGATGGTGGAACCGATGATATTATTTCTCAGTTTAAATTAACCACACCTTATGATGTTTCTACTTACTCCCTAGAAGGTACCTTTGATGTAAGTTCTCATGATACAGATGCAAGAGAAGTTACATTCAGCCATGATGGAAGTAAAATGTTTTTAATTGGTAATACTAATAATAAAGTTTTTGAATTTAACCTAAGCTGTAATTGGAGTGTAATTGATGGTGCTTGTGATGATCCGGCGGATACAAGTGATGAAGGTAAAGATATTTCAAGTTCAATTGAATCTCAAACAGCAACAGCAAAACAAATTGCCATACATTCAACAACTCCAGTATTAAATCGTATGTATTGGTTAAGACGTCATAGAACTAACGATAAATTAAGCAATCAAAATATTAAATTTAACTTTTCAAATTCAATGATGGCATCTCTTTCAAAAGTTATTCCAGTATCTAACAAAACGAATGATGCTTTAGATAAATTATCTGATAATTGGTCATTTTGGAGTGAAGGTAGTGTTAGCGTTGGTAAAGTAGGTGATACATCTTCTTCATCATCAAAAAAAATTGATAGTAAAGGTATTACAATTGGAATGGATAAAAAAATTAGTGAAAACAAAATGTATGGTTATGCTCTTCGATTTGGTAATGATTATGTTGATGTAGGTACTTCTGGGACATCTTTAGATACTGATTCTTATAGCTTATCTCTTTATGGAACTTTTCCTCATGATGATAAAAGATTTACTGAAGGTATTCTTGGAATAAGCACATTGAAGACTGATCATGTTAGAAAAGGTGATTTATATACTAGAACTGGGGAAAGAGATGGTGCACAAGTATTTGGATCAATTAATTATTTAACAAGATATAAAAAAAATAAATTCAATATTGCTCCAAATATAAGAATTGATCTTAGCTATACAGAACTATCCAAATATAGAGAACAAGGAACTACTGCATTGGTATATGATAAACAAACAATTGAAACAGGAATGTTATCTTATGGTTTTACTATAAGTGATATTATTAGCTTAAACACTATGACATTTAAGCCAAATGGAGGTTTGGAGATTGGTTTAGACTTTAGCCCATCTTCAGATGCCAAATATCGTTATCTTTCTGAAACTAAAAAATATACAAAATCTATTGGTCAAGACGCAATGAACGCAAGAGCAAACATTGGATTTGATTTAATAACTGAGAACGGTTTTTCTGTAATGACCATCTATGAAAGAAACCAAAGTGACAATGCTCATAGTGACACTTTATATTTAGGATTTGGTTATATACCAACTGACGATATTGAATATGCTATGACTTTAGATAATGACAAAGCATCTTTAAGTTATAAGAGAGATTTAAATGGTTTTGATATCAGAATGAGTTCAAACTATAGCTTGATGAGTCAAATACCTGACTATGGTGCAAACATAGAAGTTGTAAATACATTTTAGTAAATTTAATTAAAACTCTATAGGATAATATGGGATAACTTGTACTAGACTTGTACCTAAAAAGATAAAATAAAAAAAATTTACTTATTAATCTTGTTCAATTATAAATATTAGAATAAATAATCATGAAAATAACTAATGCCCTCGTGGTGAAATTGGTAGACACAAAGGACTTAAAATCCTTGCCCTTTTGGGAGTGCCAGTTCGAGTCTGGCCGAGGGCACCAATAAAATGATAAAACCATATATTTTTTCTGATAAAAATAATTTTTCTATAAAAATCAAAAAATTTTTAGAAAAAAAAATAACAACTTTTCCAATTAAAAAATCTAATTTGATTATCGTGATAGGGGGAGATGGATTTATGCTTCAAGCAATTAAAAAACTTTATAAAGTAAATAGATCATTTTATGGAATTAATTCAGGGAGCTATGGTTTTTTAATGAACAAATTTTTAAAAAATAAAACTGTGAAAAACCTAACAAAGGCTAAAGTTTTTTCTATTTCACCATTGGAAATGATAGTAAAAAATAAATCTAATAATATAAAAAAATCGATTGCAGTTAATGAAGTTTCTATACTTAGACAAAGTAGGCAGACAGCATCAATATCAATTTATAATGGATCAAAAAAAATAATTAAGAAATTAGTTTCAGACGGGGTGTTGGTATCCACACCAGCGGGTAGTACAGCATACAATATGTCAGTTCATGGACCCATTTTAAGCTTAAATTCAAAAAGGCTTTCTATCTCTCCGATTAGCCCATTTAGACCCAGAAGATGGAAGGGTAAAATTGTTAACGATAAATCAAAAATAAAAATTAAAAATTTAAATATAAAAAAAAGACCCATAAGTGCAGTTGCTGATAATGTTGAAGTGAGAAATGCAAAATATATAATTATAAAAACAAATAAAAAAATTAGATTTAATCTACTTTACGATCGCAATAATAGTCTCCAGAAAAAAATTAAAATTGAACAATTAAGGAGAGAATATAAATAATTAATAGTTCGTAAAATATGATAAAATCAAAAAAAATAAATTTTACTAATAATAAAAATATTTTTATAAAACATAATATTAAATATTTAAAATTTAAAAAATTTAAAAATAAAAAAAAAATTTTGATTGAATTTTCCCATTGGGGTGCATTGCATATTTCCAGCTCATATTTATTACAAGTTTTACAAAATAAATTTAAAGCAAATATTATTTCTTATGTCGGAAATCTTAACTTAACCAGACCTGTTAAGATGTCTATAATAGATAAAATAAAATGGTTCTTAGGAGGTTTTTTTTCTATTAGATTTTTTGGTATTTTTAAATCCATTGGTGTTTCAGAATTTCTGTGGCCAAAACTAGAATCGATTGATCAAATAAATTTAGAAAAAATTTATAAAAAAAAAATTAAATCCATAAAAAATAAAAGAGATCTTGAAAATTTAAAAATTTATAATATTTGGATTGGTGATCTTATATATGATTCATATTTAAAATATTTCAATGTTGAAACAGTTAATATTAAAAGTTTAAATTTTAAGGAGTTTCTAAAAGAAACAATTGGCCTCTTTATGTTTTGGCACAATTATATTAATAAAAATAAAATTCAAGCCTTCATAATTAGTCACCCCGTGTATTCACTTGCATTGCCAGCAAGAATTGCAATTAAAAAAAATATTAAAGTATATGTTTGTAATGACGAGTATCTATATTCATTAAATAAATCAAATTTATTTATTAAAGCCAGTTTTTTTAAAGCAAAAAAAATCCTTAAAAAAATAGATAAAAATATTGTCAAACTAGGTGTAATAAAAGCAAGAAACAGAATAGAATCTAGATTGGCAGGGAAATCAGGATCTAATTTTTGGTGGGAAAAAAAAAGTTCTTTTGGACCTATAAATTCAAAACGAGTATTGGATAAAAATAATAAATTTAAGTTTTTAATTGCAAATCATTCATTTGTTGACGCACCACATGTTTATGGCAATAATCTTTTTCCCGATATGTATGAATGGTTAACCTTTATAGGTAAAACTTCATTAAAAACTGATCATGACTGGTATATAAAAACTCATCCTCTTACACCAAAACATGCATCTGATTTAACTAAAAACACGATAAATGCTATAATCAAAAAATATCCTAAAATTAAATTCATACCCTCTACAATTACTCACAACCAATTAGTTCGTGAAGGAATAAACTGTGTCTTAACTGTATCCGGAAGTGTGGGATTTGAGTACGCTTATATGAATATACCAGTTATTAATGCATCAACAAGAAATCCACATATTGCTTTTAATTTTAATATACATGCAAAAAATATACTCCATTATAAAAAATTACTTGTAAACCCAAAACTTATTAAGATTAATATTAACAAAAAAGAAATATTAAAATATTATTTTTTAATGCATATTTTTTATACTAGAAATTGGCTATTTAGTGATTATGAAAAAATGCAAAAAAATGTAAAAGATCACTACGACACTGAAGTTTATAAATATTGGGTAGAAAATGAATTTTCTACTCAAAAACATCGAGAAATTCTAGATACATTAAAAAAATTTGTAGACTCATCAGATTATAAATTGACATATAAACATCTTAATAAAAATATATTAGATGATATTGTTAAATAAACAATATACCTAGAAAAAAACCTTTAAAAACTTAATTAAATAGATAATAATCAAATTTTTACCACAATACTTTGAAGAATATGAAAAAAAACAAGCTCAACTATAAATATTTTTTTTAAAGAAATCATCAATGAAAAAAATTAAATCAATTCTGAATTCATACAATCTTGTTTTTGATAGTACCGATAAAAGAAACTTAAATATTTTAATTATTTTTATGTTTTTTGGAATGATACTTGAACTATTAAGCGTGGGTTTAGCTCTTCCCTGTATAAAACTTTTTACTGATAAAGAATTTTTAAATTCATTATATCATTTTTTTAATATAGAAGAACTGAGTCCGGAGTTATTAATGATGTCAACAGCTATATTTCTCTTAACAGTCTTTGCATTTAAAAATTTTTTCTTATGGATTGTTCTAAGAAAGCAAGCTTTTTTTTTAGCAAATTATGAATCTAAATTACAGTTAAAAATATTTAATGGTTACTTTAAAAAATCGGTTTTATATTTTAAGAAAAAAAATTCCTCTGATTTAATAACTAACATTATTAATATAACATCTTTATTTAGTTCAATTTACTTAAGTTGTTGTATACTTATCTTCCTAGATATTTCAATGACACTAGGATTGTTAGCAGTTCTATTATATTTCAGCTGGCAGACAACATTATTGATTGTTTTGCTATTTGGTAGTGCAACATTAATTCTATTTAAATTTAATAAACATACATTGTTAAATCTTGGTCATCAAAGAAACATATTAGTAGAACGTCAATTACAAAATGTACAACAAGGCATAGGAGGAATAAAAGAAATTAAAATTCTTGGTAGGGAAAATTTTTTTTTAGATAAGTTTAAAATAGATACAAATAAGATAGCAAATGTTATTTTTAGGTCGTCAGTGATTTCAGGAACGCCAAGACTAATAGTTGAGTTTTTTGCTGTTCTAAGCTTATTTATAATTATATTTTATTTGTCATTAACGGGAAAACCTTATCTTGAAATTTTACCTATTCTTGGACTTTTTTTAGCAGCAGCTTATAAAATTGTTCCATCTTGTAACAAAATTTTATTTATGGCAAATAGAATAAAGTTTTCTACTAAAACAGCTGAAAAAATAATTGGTCTATTAAATGAATTTAAAGAATCTAAAGAAGAAATAGATATAAATAATAAAATTCAATTCACCAATGAGATAAATGTATGTGATTTAAGTTATAAATATCCAAACAGAAAAAATCCAGTATTAATTGGTGCTAACCTTAAAATTAAAAAAAATTCATTCCTAGGCATAAGTGGAGCTAGTGGAGTAGGGAAAAGTACTTTAATAGATATAATAATGGGGATTACAAAACCTGACAAAGGATCAATTTTGGTAGATGGTATTTCTATTTTAGATTCTATAAAAAATTGGCAAAACTCAATAGGCTATGTTTCTCAAGATGTTTTTTTAATTCCTAGCACCATTAGGAGAAATATAGCCTTTGGTATACCTGAAGATAAAATTGATGAAAATAAGATAAGTCAAGCAATTCAAAAAAGTGCATTAAAAGATTTTGTTGATAACTTATCGGATAAAGTAGATACCCAAATTGGAGAAGGTGGGGCAATGATATCAGGTGGACAAAAACAAAGAATTGGAATTGCAAGGGCCTTGTATAATGAGCCAAAGCTACTAATATTCGATGAAGCAACAAGCGCATTAGATCCTAAATCAGAAGAAGACATATTAAATGAAATTGAACTATTAAAAAAGGAAACCACTTTGATATTTATATCACATAGAGCTACTGCACTAAGAAATTGCGATGAGAAATATATCTTAAAAAATGGTTTATTAATAAAAGTATAAAATGAAGAAAAACAAAGATTAAAAGAGTGGGAAAATAAAATTGATCAAGATTGACTCTTTATATATTAAGAATTACACAAATTAATATATATTTTAAACAATGAAAATTGGGATTTATTTTGACACATCGGAAAATCACGGTGGAGTTCATCATCATAATATTAATATTGTAGATATTTTTAACGAATACCTTTCAGATAAATTTGAAATAATATATATTGTACAAAACAAGGAAGTAGCCAAAATTTTAGAAAAAAAAAATTGTAAAACTATTAAATTAAAAAAAAATTTTTTATTAAAGGTAGAAAAATTTTTATTTAAATTTAATTTTATAAGAGAATTATATAATAAACTTTCTATTACAAACAGTTTTGAGAAATTTTTAAAAAAAAATAGATTTGACTTAATATATTTCAATACCCCTTATGAAATGTCTACATTAATAACTGAAACAAATTTCATAATTTATTTATTATCAATGCAGCATAAAACATTAAATTTTTTCCCTGAATATAAAGGAGCACACCATAATTTAGATTTACGTGACCATATCATAAGTAGAGCATCAAATTATGCTTTTAAAATTCTGGTTGGTGCGAACAAGGATAAAAATTTATTAAATCAATTTTATAACACAGAAATGAATAAAATAGTTGTCCAACCATACACATTTACTCTTCCTTATATATTTGAAAAAAATAAAAATTATGATTATGAAAAAACTTTTACTAATTTGTCTGTTCCCAATAAGAAAATATTTCTTTACCCAGCTCAATTTTGGGCTCATAAAAATCACAGATACATTATAGATATTGCATTAGATTTTAAAAAAAATAACATTACAGACGTAGTATTTGTGTTTTGTGGATTTGATAAAGGAAATTTAAATTATATTAAAAAACAAATCGATAATAATAATGTTGCTGAATATTTTAAAATATTTAATTACCTAACCGATTTTGAACTAATATCGTTATACCTAAAATGCTTTATTGTAATAATGCCAAGCTATGTGGGCCATACTGTAATACCCATGTATGAAGCATTTTATTTTAAAAAAAATATTTTTTTTACAAAAAATTTAGCTGATGAAATTTTAATTGAATTTTTAACAGAAATAGACATAAACAATCCAGAGTCAGTAAGAATTAATTATTTAGATATTTTACAAAATCCAAAGAATAATATGATTAAATTAGACAATGCAAAAAATTATTTTAATAAATTTTTAACTAAAAAAATTTTAGCAGATTCATTTATTAAAATATTTAATGAATACAAATATATCAAAGAAAGATGGAAGGATTAGACCTAAATTAAAATGCCAGATTTTTTCAATGAAAAGATACTAAAAAAAATAAAAGAAAATGAGACAGATGTAGTACAGATAAATAATTTTTTATCACCATCCGAATGCAATTATTTTTTAGAATACTTTAAAAACTTGAAAAATAGATCAGTTGGAAAAAGTGAGCATATAGAAAGAGAAGAAAGTACTAAAATTTTTTTTCAGTTAAATCAAACTAAAGAATTGCAAAAATTATATGAAAAATTAAAAGTGCATCTTGGTGAATTTTATGTAAATGATTTTCAGCCTCATTTAATAACATCAAGATACCCTTTAAGACTACACGTTGACACAGGGAAAAATCCTAATGATTTAATTTATAAAAATGTAATAATTCCTTTAGAAGTAGAATATGACGAAACATCAAATAGTCATTCTCCACCGAACACAATAATTTTTAAAAATAGGTGGTATAACCAATCCGCACTTTTCACAAAATCTACAGATAATGACAAAGATTTTATAATTAAAGATAAATACGGAAATTTTGTAGATATTGTAAATATTGATATTTTTTATCAAACTATCAAGAATATCAATAACGAAATAATTAAATTTGAAAATAAAGAGTTTAATATAAGTAATAAATTTAAAGATTACATTGAAAGACTTACTAAAATTAAAAGATATAATTTAAGAACAAATAAACACATCATCAATAACAATGATTTTAATAAAGAACATTATGAGAAATATCTAACTCATCAACCTTATGAAGATTGTAAAAGTCTTGAAATTGAAAAAGTTGTAGAAACAAAAGTTGGAAATTTAATTTACTGGGATAGAACAAGAATTCACTGTTCAGACAATTTTATCAAAAATAATGTTAAATCAAAAACTTTATTAGCACTATTTACTTCAAAAACTAAAATATAGATAATCTATTTTTTATAAAAAAATTCCTAGATAATAGAGATAACTTAATTTTTTCGTTACCAAAAATAGAAATATTTTGAAAAATAAAATAACAATTATAATAAAAGATTGGATGAATAAAAAAAGATGGGCTTCGTGGTTCTTTAAGAATCGCTTGAAAAAATAATAGGTATTTCGTCTTTTTTAGTATCATTAGGAAAATCTAATTTTTCAACAGGAAGTTTATAATCAATATGATTATTGCTTACTTCAATATAATCAGTATTCGCAAGAGTAATTTCAAGATAAATGGGATTTCCATTTTTATCAGGGTAATCAAAATTATTTCCATGAATATGTATTATTTTATATTTGCTATTTTCCAAAAATTTCAAAATTTTGTCCATAAGTAAATCTGTGTGGTGAAATTCAAATACAATAGACATAAAATCAAATTCAAGGATATCTTCTAAAAGTCTATATTCATCCATATCAATATCAATTTTTAATATTGTTTCTTTAGGTATTATATTGTTTTTTAATATAATTTCTTTTATTGAAATAGAACTAGTATTTTTTTGAGCATGTTCTCTTACTCTTAGTTTATAATGATTTACATTTTCTTTTTTAAAAAGTTTTCTATAATTAAAATATCCAAATATTTTAGAAAAATTTTTCTGATTATGAATAAAATGAAAAAACCATTTTAGAGCGTTTTTTATCCAAAAAGTTTTATTAACGGAATGGTCATAAACAATAATTCTGTTTTTGGGTTTCATTTTAAAATAGTCTTCTTCAAATGTAAATTCCTCAAACAGACCAAAAGTTAATAAAGTTTTTGATTTATCTAAAATCTCTTGATTTATTATGTATCCGCCATCCTTGTAAGTACCAAGTCTTAATAATTTTTTTGTATAAAAAGGTTTTAATTTTTGAGGTAATCCATTTTTATTTGTCATGAAAAATTTATAGCTTAAAAAAGAGAGAGTTCAAGTTCTTATTGATTTCAAGTAAAATTATTTATGAGAAAGATAATTGCTTATTCAACTATTAATGCAGATTCAAAAAATAAAATTACAATGTTTAAGATAACTTGAAGCGAATCAGGAGTCGATTGAGCAGTAATCGGCGACTATCGAAATTATAGCTTTTAAAAAAAGATTAAAATTGAACAAATAAGAAGAGAATATAATTAATTTTAACAAAAAATTTTATTTATATTACCAAATTATTTTATAGTTTATTTTATAATTAGAAATTATTTTTTTTAATTTTTTAAGATCTAAAAAACAGTCCTTGTAACCTTCTATAATAGTATGCAAATATGTAGAATTTGGTTTTTTCAAATAATAAACTTTTTGAACATAAACTAAGACTTTTTTTCCTTTTAAAGTAAAATATTTTTTTTGATAATAGTTGTAATCAACGCCCTCATACCAGTCTAGTTCATTTTCATCTTTTTTGTTTATCATCCAAAGTGCTCCATTAACTTTTGATTTTTTATTTTTGATGATATTTGCATGTCCGTAAATCGAATGATTTGTTTTGTGACTGAAGCATAATTTATAGCCATTTAAAGTATGTTTTTTTATATATTTTGCTCCACTACATCTATTTTTCATTTGGTGGTGATTTAAATTACTACCGTAAGCAAAATATAACATTAATCTTTTTCAACAATTACAATATCTTTTTTTTTTACAAATTTTATTATTTCTAAATTGCATTTATCAATTTTATTTTTTTCAGTACTTCTTAAAACTATTGCCACTCCTAATCTTCCGGCTCTAAAAAAAGGATAGCTTCCAATATCTACATCTTTATTATTCTCTTGAATATTTGATAGCGATTTAGATATTTCACTTTCAACAGTTCTTAGATTTATTGTTTGACTTATTAAAGGCTTCCCACCAACTAATTTGTGTGTAATTCCTCCTAACATAGATTTTAAAATAGAAGGTACACCTGGTAAGCAAAAAACATTTTCAACATTAAAACCTGGAGCACCACTTGTTGGATTGAGAATTAAATTTGCATTTGTTGGCATCCATGCCATCTTTTGTCTACCTTCATTAAATTCTCCAGGTTTATAATATTTTTCTAATAGAATCATAGCTTCTTTATGAGGTCCATATTTCAAATTAAATGCTTTGGATATTGACGATGCAGTTATATCATCATGTGTTGGTCCAATTCCTCCGGTTGTAAAGATGTAATTATATTTTTTTCTTAGCTCATTAACTGTATCAACAATAATCTTTTCTAAATCGGGAATTGTTCTAACTTCTTGAACTTTTATTCCTAGCGAATTAAGCCAAACAGAAAGTGTGCTTGTATTTGTATCTTGAGTTCTACCTGATAAAATTTCATTACCTATTACAATTATGCCAGCAAATATTTCTTTTTTATTTGTCATTTACAAATATAAATAAATTATAATGAAATTTACCAGTACTTTAATTAAAGGCAAATTAATCAAACGATATAAAAGATTTTTTGCAGATATAAAAGTAAATAATCAATTAATAACAGCCCATTGTCCCAACACTGGATCAATGATGGGACTTTTAGATGAAGGCAATGAAGTCTGGGTGTCTAAAAATGATAATCCAAAAAGAAAATTAAAATTTACTTTAGAAATCATAAATACTCAACAAGGTTTAGTTGGCGTTAATACTCACAGAGCAAATAGAATTGTAGAACATGCGCTAAACAATAAACTTATTGATGAATTTAAAAATATTCAATCAATAAAACCAGAGTTTAAATTTAGTAACGATACAAGATTTGATTTCAAATGTGATAACAAATTGTTAGAAATAAAGAATGTAACTTTAAGTAGAGAGAAAAAAACTGGAGAATTTCCCGATGCCATTACAACAAGAGGTTCAAAACACCTTATAAAATTAATTGAATCTATAAAAAAGGGTTATAAAGCATATGTCTTATTTTTAACTCAAATTCAGAATATAAATTATTTTAAAATAGCAAAAGATATAGATAATGATTATTATGAGAATTATATTATTTCAAAAAAAGCTGGGGTTAAATTTTTAGCTTATAGATGTCATTTAAGCTCTAAAGAGATTAAGATAGAAAATAAAATAAAAATTATTGATGAAAGATAACGATTTAAAAAAATTTCAAAAGATGCGTCTTGCTGGAAATTTAGCATCAAAAACTTTAGACATGATCACCGGTTATATTAAACCCGGCATAACAACAGAAAAAATTGATCAAATCTGTTATGAATTTATAAAAGATAATGGAGGATATTCTGCTCCACTCTATTATAGAGGTTTTAAAAAATCTTTGTGTACATCTTTAAATCATGTTGTTTGTCATGGAATTCCTTCGGAAAGAATTTTAGATGATGGAGATATATTAAATATTGATATTACAGCAATAGTAGAAGATTACCACGGTGATACTAGTAGAATGTTTTGTGTTGGCAATGTTTCGGTAAAAGCAAAAAATTTAATTAATGCTACTTATGAAGCGATGATGAATGCTATAAAAATATTAAAACCAGGAGTAAGACTAGGAGATATTGGATACGAAATTCAAAGTTATGTTGAAAAAAAAGGTTTTTCTGTTGTTAGAGATTTTTGTGGACACGGTGTAAGCAATGTATTTCATGAGCCACCGAACATTTTACATTACGGTAAAAAAAACAATGGTCTAGAAATTAAACCTGGAATGACGTTTACAATTGAACCTATGGTTAACGCTGGAAAGTATGATGTAAAAGTTTTAAACGATGGCTGGACGGCTGTAACAAAGGATAAATCTCTATCAGCACAATTTGAACATACTATTGGTATTACTGATAATGGGTATGAAATATTTACAGAATCTGATAAAGGATATAATAAACCTCCATATAATAATTAATGATATCAAGATATTCTAGAAAAGAAATTAGAAAAATTTGGTCGGAAGAAAACAAATATAGAATTTGGCTAGATGTTGAAATTGCTGCTGCCCAAGCGATGGAAAAATATAACTTTATTCCCAAGGGTGTAACGTCTGTAGTCAAAAAAAAAGGGAGAATAAAAGTAGATAGAATTCACAAAATTGAAAATAAAGTAAAACATGATGTAATTGCTTTTTTAACATCTATTACCGAGCAGGCAGGAATTAAAGCAAGATACCTCCACCAAGGGATGACGTCATCTGATGTACTAGACACAAGTTTTAATATTCAATTAGTACAATCGGGTAAAATTTTATTACAAGATATTGAAAAAATATTATCAATTCTTAAAAAGAAAGCAAAAAAATACAAACTAACTCCATGTATTGGCAGAAGTCATGGAATTCATGCTGAACCAATTACATTTGGATTAAAATTGGCATCTTTCTACAGTGAGTTTAGTAGAAATAAAAAAAGAATTATAAGGGCTATAGAAGAAGTTTCAACTTGCGCAATTTCAGGAGCTGTTGGAACTTTTGCGAATATAGACCCAAAAGTTGAAAAATATGTTGCAAAGAAATTAAAACTTCAAACCGAGCCAATTTCGACTCAAATTATTCCAAGAGATAGACATGCATATTACTTTTCAGTACTAGGAATTATTGCTGGATCTATTGAGAGAGTAGCAACCGAAATAAGACATCTGCAAAGATCAGAGGTTTTTGAGTTACAAGAATTTTTCTCAAAAAGCCAAAAAGGTTCCTCAGCAATGCCTCATAAAAAAAATCCTATACTTAGTGAAAATCTAACAGGATTATCGCGAATAGTTAGAGGATATGTGGTCCCTGCTTTAGAAAATATTGCCCTATGGCATGAAAGAGATATTTCACATTCTAGTGTAGAAAGAAATATTGGACCGGATGCCAACATCACTTTAGACTTTGCCCTACATAGACTTGCATATATTCTGGATAATATGATCGTTTACCCAAAAACAATGTTATCAAACTTAAACAAAACTAAAGGATTAATTTTTTCTCAAGAATTAATGCTTGAGCTAACCAAATCAGGAATATCTAGAGAAAAATCCTATAAAATTATTCAATATTATACAAAACAAAGCTTTTCAAAAAATATTGACTTAATAGAATTAATTAAAAAAGATAAAAGAATAATGAGTAAGATTAATGAAAAAAAATTGAAAAATATTTTTAATTACACCAAACACTTTAAGAATGTAAACTACATTTACAGAAGAGTTTTTAAATAATGGAAAAAGGAAAAAAGTTATATGAAGGAAAAGCTAAAATAATATATGCCACGAAAGATAAAAATCAGGTTATTCAGCATTTTAAAGATGATGCAACTGCATTTAATAATTTAAAAAAAGCAACAATTGAAGGCAAAGGTATTTTAAATAATAGAATTTCTGAGCATATTCTTTCAAATTTGTCACAAATTGGAATTAAAAACCATTTAGTAAAAAGGTTAAATATGCGAGAGCAGCTGGTAAATCATGTCGAAATTATTCCTATAGAATTTATTGTCAGAAATATTGCAACAGGATCACTAACGAAAAGACTTGGTATTGAAGAAGGCACAGTTATAGAAAAACCTCTATTAGAGTATTGTTTAAAAAATGATAAATTAGGAGATCCATTAATTAGTAGAGAGCATATATTAACCTTTAATTGGTTGGATACTAAAGAATTAGATTTAATAAACGATGAATGCAAAAGAATAAATGACTTTTTACAAGGAATGTTTAGGGCCGTTGGTATTAAATTAGTAGACTTTAAAGTAGAATTTGGAAAAAAAAAATCTGATAATAAAATAATTTTAGCTGATGAGATTAGTCCTGATACTTGTAGATTATGGAACTCTGTAACTGAAAAAAAACTTGATAAAGACAGGTTTAGAAAAGATTTAGGAAACATAATTGAAGCATATCAGGAGATAGCTATTAGACTTGGGATAATTCACGAACAATCAAATATCAGACCTTTAAAATTTACAAAACCAAGAGAAGTAAAATTGAAAAAAAAATAAATGAAGGTAAAAATATTAGTAACTCTTAAAACTGGGGTGCTAGATCCTCAAGGAAAAGCAATTCAACAAACTTTAAATGGTATGGGATTTAACAATTTAAAAGAAGTTAGACAGGGAAAATATTTTGATATTGAGATTAATGAAAATAATGAATCTAAAGCTAAATCAATAGCAGAAGATATGTGTAAAAAACTTTTGGCTAATTTAGTAATTGAAGATTTTAAAATTATTTAACTTAATAATGAAATCATCTGTAATTATTTTTCCTGGTTCAAATTGCGACAGAGATATGGATGTTGCTTTAACAAAATTTGGTTTCAAAAATAAAATGGTTTGGCATAATGAATCTGGGCTGCCTAAAAGTGATTTAATTGTTTTGCCCGGGGGTTTTTCATATGGTGATTATTTAAGATGTGGAAGTATCGCTAGCAAATCTAGAATTATTAAGTATGTAGTTGAATTTGCTAATTCTGGTGGCCTGGTATTAGGGATTTGTAATGGATTTCAAATTTTAACTGAAACTGGATTGTTACCAGGTGTATTGCAACAGAACAAATATTTAAATTTCATCTGCAAAAATGTTTATATAAAAATTAATGACAAAAAAAATAAATATTTCAAAAATATTAAAAAGGGAGTTTTAGAACTTCACATTGCACATAATGAAGGAAATTATTTTTGTTCAAAAGATGAATTGAAATTAATTAAAGATAACAATCAAATAGCAGTTAAATATTGTGACAAAGATGGTAATGAAAATGATGAGTCAAACCCTAATGGTGCGTTAGAAAATATTGCCGGGATCTTTAATATTAATAAAAATATTTTAGGAATGATGCCACACCCTGAAAGAATGATAGATAAGTACCTTTCAGGAGATGATGGATCTATTTTTTTTCAAAATCTAATCGGAAATTTAAAGTAATGGAAGTAAACGAAAAAATTGCAATAGAGCATGGTTTAAAAAAAGACGAATATAAAAAAATTTGTGATCTTTTAAAAAGAACTCCTAATTTAACAGAACTGGGTTTGTTTTCTGCAATGTGGAATGAACATTGCT
The DNA here is from genome assembly GCA_902587315.1 of uncultured Pelagibacteraceae bacterium. Lineage (GTDB taxonomy): Bacteria > Pseudomonadota > Alphaproteobacteria > Pelagibacterales > Pelagibacteraceae > Pelagibacter. The sequence goes on along the minus strand of CACIKW010000002.1, from coordinate 31,535 downwards.
CTTATAAATCATCTAAAAAATATTTAAAAAATTTAAACATTAAAGGTAAAAAAGTTATACAAGGACCAGGAGAAAATGCAGGTATTGTAGATGTTGGTGATGAAGATGCAATTGTATTTAAAATAGAAAGTCATAATCATCCATCTTTTATAGAACCTTATCAAGGAGCGGCTACTGGAGTTGGCGGTATAATGAGAGATGTTTTCACAATGGGTGCCCGTCCAATAGCAAATTTAAATTCAATTCATTTTGGCTCGCCGCAACATAAAAAAACTAAAAACTTATTAAGAGGAGTTGTTAAAGGTATAGCCGGATATGGAAACTGTATTGGCGTACCTACTATCGGTGGGCAAACATTATTTGACGAATCTTATAATGGAAACATTTTGGTTAATGCCATGACCGTAGGATTGGTAAATAAGAAAAAAATTTTTTATTCTAAAGCAGCAGGATTAAACAAGCCTGTTATATATGTTGGGTCGAAAACTGGTCGAGACGGAATACATGGATCCAGCATGGCTTCAGCTATATTTGATGAAAAAATTGAGGAAAAAAAACCAACAGTTCAAATTGGTGATCCGTTTACAGAAAAGTTATTACTTGAAGCTTGTTTAGAACTAATGGCTGACAATTCTATTATTGCAATACAAGATATGGGAGCCGCGGGATTAACTTCTTCAAGTGTCGAAATGGCTTCAAAAGGAAAATTAGGTATTGAAATAAATCTTAATAAAGTACCTTGTAGAGAAGAAAAGATGACACCTTATGAAATCATGCTATCAGAAAGTCAAGAAAGAATGTTAATAGTTTTAGAAAGTGGAATGGAAGAAAAAGCTAAAAAAATATTTGATAAATGGAATTTAGACTTCGCAGTTATAGGAAAAACCACAAATACCAAAAATATAGAAATTTTCTTTGATAAAAAAAAAGTTGCAGATATTCCAATTAATTATTTATCTGAAAATGCACCTTTGTATGAAAGAAAATGGAAAAAAACAAAACTTCCACAAAAATTAAAGTTTAAAAAAGAAAAATTTAAATCATTAAAAATTTCTGATTGCTTAAAGAAGGTTTTATCTAATCCAAATATTTGTGACAAAGAATGGGTTTGGGAACAATATGATCATACAGTTATGGGAGACACTATTCAAAAACCAGGTGGAAATTCTGGAGTTGTTAGAGTACATGGAACACAAAAAGCAATTGCTGCAACGATCGACTCGTCCGCTACATACTGCTATGCACATCCTAACACAGGAGGAAAACAGACTGTTTGTGAAACTTGGCGTAATTTAATTTCTGTAGGTGCTAATCCTGTGGCCATCACTAACTGTTTAAATTTTGGAAATCCGGAAAAAGAGAAAAATATGGGTGAATTTGTTGAGTGTGTTGAAGGAATTTCAGAAGCAAGTAAATATTTGGATTTTCCAGTGGTTTCTGGAAATGTTTCTTTTTACAACGAAACAAAAGACAAGGGAATAAAACCTACTCCAACAATCGGTGGCATTGGGTTAATAGAAAATTATAAAAATATGATTACTATGGATTTTAAAAATCAAGATAACATTATACTTGTTATAGGAAAAACCGTAGGCCATTTAGATCAAAGTATATTCGCAAAAGATATATTGGGTGAAAAAAAAGGACCGCCTCCAGAAATAAACTTGTTTAATGAAAAAAATATTGGCGAAACTGTACTAAAGCTTATTAAAGAGAAACTTATTGAAACTGCCCACGATGTTTCATTAGGTGGAATAATTGTCGCAATTTCAAAAATGTGTATTAAAGGAAACTTGGGCGTTAAATTTAATAAATTTAAAACTTTAATAAATAAATATGAATATTTGTTTGGTGAAGATCAAGGTAGATATATTGTTGAAATAAATAAGGATAAATTATCAAAAGTTAAAGAAATATTAAAAAACAATTCTGTACATTTTGATGAACTTGGAATTTTAAAGGAAAAAGATATAGAAGTTAACGGCGAATTAGTTTTTAAATTAGAAGATTTAAAAAAAGAATACAAAAATTGGCTTAAAAAGTATATGATTAGCTAATGGCAATGGATTTAAAAGAAATAGAAAAGCTAATTAAAGAAGCTTTACCTGATGCATTTATAGAGATTCAGGATTTAGCAGGTGATGGAAACCATTATTCTGTAACAGTTACTTCTTCGAAGTTTTCTGGAAAAAGTAAAATAGAACAGCACAAAATGGTATATAATTCTCTTAAAGGTAAAATGGGAAATGAACTTCACGCACTAGCAATTAAAACAAAGGAGTAAATAATGGACCAGAAAATTAAAGATTTAATATTAAATGAAATTGATAACAATGATGTTTGCTTGTTTATGAAAGGAACTCCAGATGCACCTCAATGTGGTTTTTCAATGGCGGTATCAAATTTATTAAAAATTCTAGAAGTAAATTTTAAAGGAATTAATGTTCTTGAAAATCAAGAAGTTAGACAAGGAATAAAAGAGCACAGTGATTGGCCAACTATTCCTCAGCTTTATGTTAAAAAAGAATTTGTTGGTGGTTGTGACATTGTAAAAGAAATGTATGAGAATGGTGAGTTAACTAATCTATTGGATTCAAAAAAAATAAGTTACAAAAAAAAATAAAACTAGAACAAATAAGAAAAGAAACTAAATAAATTTATGCAAGGCATAAAAAAAATTATATATAATTTAATTCCATAATTGAAAATTATTTTTAATCTGGTCACACCAGTGGTACAATTGTAATTAAATTTTTAGTTTAGCAAAAATATATAGTATTGATTTTGTTGAGTGATGGTGCCCCCGCACGGATTCGAACCGCGGACCTATTGATTACAAATCAATTGCTCTACCAGCTGAGCTACAAGGGCATTCGTATCAACGAAGTTTTTAATGTTAAAAGTCAAATAAATCAACAATTAAAAGATTTGGTTATTAAAATTTAATTCTTTATTTGTAACTTTGTAGCTTGTTGTAGACCATTTGTGACTAATCTGTCGGTTCGGCTGTCGGTTCGAGAGTTTGATCTATAAATTCAAAAATTTTAATTATTGATTTCTTATTAGAGGATAAACCTTAGGATTTAGATATTTTAAGTTAGTTAATAATATCAAAACTAATGTAACAAAACCAATTGAAAGTCCTAAATAAATTAAAATCTTAAAGTCAAACATCCACACTAATTCAAAAATATTTTCCATAATAAAATTTGAACCAATCACAGCAAAGAATACTGCAATTAAAATTACAGATTTAAAGATAATGACGAATTCAATTAAAGACGAAAAAATAATTTGTTTTTTTGAAAAACCTAAAATTTTAAAAACCAAATTTTGATATTCTTTTACTTTTCCTTGAACCATAATTGCACTTGAAATTACGATTAAGCCTATAACAATGGTAATCGCTGAAATTAATGTAACCGCAATAAATACCTTATTTAAAACAGCTGTAACTTTTGATAAATAATCTGCAATTTTAATCATTGATAAACTTGGCATGATTTCAAGCATTTCAGTTTCATCAAATTTATTTGAATTAAATTTTGCAGTAGCCAAATACTCATGTGGAATATTTTTTGCAAATTGAGGGTTAAATAACATTGCAAAGTTGATGTTTAAATCTCGATAATTAACTTCTCTAAAATTTACTACTTTCCCTTCAATTTCACGTCCATAAACATTTAAAGTAAAGATATCACCTAACAGAATGTTAAAATCCTTAGCAACTTTTGCATCTAAAGATATTTGAAGTTGATCTGGTTTTGATAAATCCCACCATTCACCTTCTAAAATTGAGTTATCTTCAGGCACATTTTCTACCCACGAGGATCTTCGTTCACTACCAATAACCCAGTAACTGTCATTATCTGGTTTAATATAAGTATTAGGATCAATACCATTAATTTTTACTATACCAGATGAAACCATTGGTACAATTTCAATAGATGCATTTGGATCCATATTTAAAATACCTTGTTCAAATTTCTCTCTTTCACCTTTTTGAATACCGACAAAGAAATAATCAGGTGCAATATTAGGAATAGATTTAGCAATTTCTCTTTGAAAATTTGTACCAACTAAAGCTAAAGTTAATAACAAAGTAACCCCTAAGCCTAGAGACATAACTGTAATAGGAGTTATACTTTTTGTCTGAGTAATATTTTTAATTGAAACTTTTAAAGAAATTATTGGACTTGATTTGAATTTTTTAAGAAAAAAAATGATTAATTTTGAAAGTAAGAAAAATACAATTAAACAAACAAAAAAAGCAGCAAAGTAACCCAAGCTATAAGAAGGTTGTTCAGATCCAATCGTGAATAATAAAATTAAGATAGATAATAAAACAAAGCTTAAAACAACTGATCTCCTAGAATAGTAAAATTCAAGGTTTTGAAATACGTTTCTAAATAAATTAGAGGCTCTTACTTGATCTATAGAACTGATTGTTGGAATAGAAAAAATTACAAGAACTAACAAACCCACTAAAAATATTTTTAAAAAATTAAGTAATGAAAACACTGGATAAACATTCAATCCCAATCCATCAGATAGATATTTATCTACTATTGGTACAATTAAAAAACTCGATCCATAAGCAACAACAGTGATTATGAATAAAAGTATAAATAACTGAAGGTAATATAATGTTTTAATATTGCCTGAATAAAAGCCAACCGCCTTTCTTACAGCAATAGACATGTTGTTTTGATTGATAAAAGAAAGCAGAGTATTTGCGATTCCAATGCCTGCAATTAACATTGCACTGATTGATACAAGAGATAAAAATTGAGAAAAATTATTAATAATTCTCTTTATTCCACTAGCAGAATTTTCAGGATATCTAAGCTTTACTTTTTGATCGTCTTTAAAAATTTCTTCAATTTGTTGTTCGATTTCTTCTGGTTTATCTTTTTCGTTAAATTTTACTTTATATTCATAGTTTAAAAAGCTTCCGATTCCATTTAGTTTTAAAATTTCTAAAGTTTGTTTTCCTGCTAAAGCCCAATCTCCAAATGCAACAAATCCACTAACATCTGGTACTGATTTAATAATTCCAATTACTGTAAAGTTTTGATCTTGAACTTTTACCTTTTCATTAATTTTTATATTAAGGGTTTTTGATAAACTTTCATTGATAAGGATAGAGTAAGGTTCTTTTTGCATTCTTTCATAAGCACCAATTGGCTCATAAACAACATTTCCATATAAAGGATATTTTTCATCCACAGTTTTAATTCTAGTAAATAATGATTTATTTTTTTCTCTTCCTGTTGTTGAAAGCATAGTACTGAACTCAATCATTTGAGAAACAGTTGCAAATTCTTTTACTTTATTAACTAAATCTAAATTTCCTGGATTACGATTGTAATCAATCTCTAAATCTCCACCTAAAAGTGCTTTGGCATTATCATTTAGTTCTTTTTTAAGACTGTCTTCAATTGTGAAAATAGCACTTAAGATAAAAAGACTTATAAATAGCGTAAGAATGATACTAGATATTTTATGATAATTTCTGCTTAAGTCTTTTAAAGCATATTTTAAAATCAAACTAAATTCTGAAGGATTATTTAATTTTTCCATCTTTAATTTTTATTTTTCTTTTAGCTTTGTCAGCAAGTTTAGTGTCATGAGTTACCATGATTAAAGAAGAGCCTTCTTCTCTTACATACTTAAATAGAATATTTGCAATCATGATAGAATTTTCAGTATCCAAATTTCCGGTTGGCTCATCAGCTAAAATTAATTCTGGTTTCATTGCAATTGCTCTAGCGATAGAAACCCTTTGTTGTTCACCACCTGATAATTGACTTGGTAAATTATTAAAACGATTCTTCAAACCAAAACGATCTAATAAAATTTTTGCCTCTTTTTCTGGATTTTTAAAATTATTGAGCTCAAGTGTAAGCGCAACATTTTCAACCGCTGTGTAATTAGGAATTAAATAAAACGACTGAAAAATTATTCCAATATTTTTCTTTCTTATCTCAGATACCTCATCTTCACTAAGGCCTGTAATTTCTTGATCTTGGAAAATTATTTTACCAGAGTTAGGTTTTTCCAACCCCCCAATTAACATGATTAAACTTGTTTTCCCTGAGCCACTTTCCCCAACAACAGAAACGGTTTCTTTTTTCTTTATATTTAAATCAATATTCTTTAAAACATTTATACTATCTATACCAGTTTGGTATTTGAGATTTATTTTTTTTAATTTAAGAATAGTATTCATGAATAAAACTATATTTATAAAAATTTTGATAATCTTTCTAGTGCACATAAACGCAAGTGCAATAGAAAAGGTAGTTTTATTCGGTGATAGTTTGATGGCTGGATATGGATTACCTAAAGAACACCATTTATCAATAGTTTTAGAAAACAATCTTAAGGAAGCTGGTTTAAATATTAAAATTATTAATGGAAGTGTTTCTGGAAGCACGTCATCAGGTGGATTGAATAGAGTTGATTGGAGTTTATCAGAACCAGGAATAGATTTAATCATTTTAGGATTAGGAGCTAATGATATGCTCAGGGGAATTCAGCCAGACGAAACAAAAAAAAATTTAGAACAAATAATAAATATTACTAACAATAAAAAAATTAAAATTATTTTAGCTGGGATGGTTGCACCAAACACTCATGGAAAAAAATATAAAAAAGAGTTTGATGATATTTATCCGAATTTATCAAAAAAATATAATTTACCCTTAATCCCATTTCTTCTTGAAGGAGTAGCACTTAATCCAAGCTTAAATCAAAAAGACGGAATTCATCCAAATAAAGAAGGGACCATCAAAGTAAGTGAAACTATTAAAAAAAGTATTATTAATATTTTAAATTAAATGAATAAATTTTTAATCTGTCGGTTTCTTGTCGGTATGAGCAATATTAAAATTAATTAAGTTTTTTTTACTTAAATGATACTAGTATTTACTAGCTGAGTTACGGTTTTGATTTTAATATTTATTAGTCTATTGATTACAAATCAATTGCTCTACCAGCTGAGCTACAAGGGCACACATGTTGTTTATAAATAATTATTAAACTAATCAAGATGTTTTTTTACTCTTTATATGGTGAAAAACTATAGAAGCTGTATTTGAAATATTTAAGCTTTCAACTTTTTTATTTATAACTATTTTTACAATAAAATCTGCATATTTTTCTGTATGTTTTTTTATTCCAAAACCTTCAGATCCAAATAATATTATATTATTTCCTTTCCAGTTAATTTTTGAGAAGTCCTCTTTACCCTTTCCATCAAAACCATAAACCCAGAAATTATTATCTCTTAAATATTTTAATGTTGAATTTATATTTGAAACTTTAAAAATATTAATATGTTCCATACACCCACTCGCTGATTTGTACATTAATTTGCTTTTTTCAGGAAAATGTCTATCTTTTACAATAATTCCATCAATATCAAAGGATGCAGCGCTTCTTATAATTGACCCAATGTTTCTAGGATCATTTACATTGTCCAAACATGCTATTGTTAGATTTTTATTATTTTTTATAAATTCTTTTAGTTCTTTTTGTGCCAATTGTTCTATTTCAGCAACAAATCCTTGATGTTGTATATCTTCATTCCTACAAAAATTATCCAGCTCTTTTTTAGTTTTGTAAAAAATCTTAATATCTTTAAGTAAGTTTTTATTTGGACTTTCTCTATGAATGATTTTTTTGCTTTCTTCAGTAAGAAAAATTTTTAATATTTTGCGTTTTGGGTTTTTTAAAGCTTCAATTACAGCATGCTTGCCAATTATTAAAAATGATGATTGTGACATAAGTTTTTGCTTATTTTAACGTATTTTTTTGCATTTTATCGATAATTCTAATATTGCATTTATACAATAAAAATATATAAACCGGGTGTTGTTTAAGGCTTTATTGAACAAGGGACGCTTCCCCTACTAAGAAAAGGGAGGGGTACCAAAGCGGTCAAATGGGGCGGGCTGTAAACCCGTTGACTTCGGTCTTCGAAGGTTCGAATCCTTCCCCCTCCACCATTCAATAAAATATTATTCAACAATGGAGTGTGCACTTGGGTATGCGGGTGTAGTTCAGTGGTAGAACACTAGCCTTCCAAGCTGGTTGCGTGAGTTCGATTCTCATCACCCGCTCCAAAATAAAAGTAAACGAATATATATAAAGAGGTAAAAAAAGTAATGTCGAAGGAAAAATTTAATAGAAATAAGCCACATGCTAACGTGGGAACAATTGGCCATGTGGATCATGGAAAAACAACTCTAACAGCAGCAATTACAAAAGTATTAGCTGAAACCGGAGGTGCAAAATTTGTAGCGTACGATCAAATTGATAAAGCCCCAGAAGAAAAAGAAAGAGGTATTACTATAGCAACTGCTCACGTAGAATATGAAAGTGAAAAAAGACATTATGCGCACGTGGATTGTCCTGGTCATGCTGACTATGTAAAAAATATGATAACTGGTGCCGCTCAGATGGATGGGGCTATACTAGTTGTTAACGCAGCCGATGGACCTATGCCTCAAACTAGAGAACATATACTTCTTGCGAGACAAGTGGGAGTTCCTGCAATAGTTGTTTTTTTAAACAAAATTGACCAAGTTAAAGATAAAGAATTAGTAGATCTTGTTGAAGAAGAAATTAAAGAACTATTAACTTCATATAAATTTCCTGGTGACAAAACTCCAATTATAAAAGGATCTGCATTAGCAGCCGTTGAAGGAAAAGACGAAGAAATTGGTAAAAAAGCGATCCTTGAACTAGTAAAAGCTATCGACGAACATATTCCACAACCAGATAGACCTAAAGATAAGCCGTTCTTAATGCCAGTTGAAGATGTTTTTTCTATTTCAGGAAGAGGTACGGTAGTAACTGGGAGAGTAGAACAAGGAGTTGTTAAAACTGGAGAAGAGCTGGAAATAGTTGGAATAAGAGATACCAAAAAAACTGTTTGTACTGGTGTTGAAATGTTTAGAAAACTTTTAGACACAGGCGAGGCTGGAGATAACATAGGTGCTTTATTGAGAGGAGTAGAACGTACTGATGTGGAAAGAGGACAAGTGCTAGCAAAACCAGGTTCTGTAAAACCACATACAAAATTTGAGGCACAAGCATATGTTTTAAAAAAAGAAGAAGGTGGTAGACATACTCCTTTCTTCACAAAATACAGACCTCAATTTTATTTTAGAACTACCGATGTAACTGGTGAAGTAGAATTACCATCTGGCACTGAAATGGTAATGCCAGGAGATGATGCTAAATTCACAGTTAAATTAATTACACCAATTGCAATGAGTGAAAAATTAAATTTTGCTATTCGTGAAGGCGGAAAAACAGTGGGAGCTGGAGTAGTAACAAAAATATTGGAGTAAAAACTTATTAGGAGATTAGGAGTGTAGCTCAATTGGTAGAGCGCCGGTCTCCAAAACCGGAGGTTGGGGGTTCGATTCCCTCCGCTCCTGCCAAATAAAAAAAAATATGAAAAACCCTTTGCAATTTTTTCAAGAAGTAAAACAAGAAGCATTCAAGGTAACTTGGCCAACACAAAAAGAAACTTTACAAGGAACTTTAATGGTTATTGCAATGGCTATAGTTGCTTCTTTATTTTTTCTTTTATTAGACCAGATATTAAAATTTTTTTTAGAACTAATTCTTAACTTGAGTATATAAAATGAAAAATTGGTATATAGTTCAATCCCATTCAAGCTTTGAGAATAAAGTTGCTCATCAAATTAAAGAAGAAGCTGAGAAAGCAAAAATTGCTGATAAAATCGAGGAAATTGTTGTACCAACGCATGGTGTTACTGAAGTCAAGAGAGGAAAAAGAGTACAAAGACAAAAGAAATATTTTCCAGGGTATGTTTTGATTAAAAGTGAAATGGATAATAATATCTATCATATGATAAAAGGAATAAAAAAAGTTAGTGGTTTTCTTGGATCAAAAGGAATTCCAGTTCCTGTGTCGAATAAAGAAATCGAGAAAATTTTAGGAGAAATTAAAGACGGAGTAGCTCAACCAAAATCTACTATAGATTATAGCGTTGGTGAGAAAGTCCAAGTCATTGATGGACCTTTTGCATCATTTACTGGTTTAGTAGAAGATATAGATGAAGACAAATCTAAACTTAAAGTATCTGTCTTAATTTTTGGTCGTCCAACACCAGTAGAACTAGATTTTAACCAAGTGGAGAAAAGTAGCTAATGGCAAAAAAAGAAATAACAGGTTATGTAAAATTGCAGATTAAAGGTGGACAGGCAAATCCAGCTCCACCAGTTGGACCTGCTTTAGGACAAAGAGGGATAAACATTATGGAATTTTGTAAAGCCTTTAATGAAAAAACTAAGAGTTTTATGGGAAAACCTGTGCCTGTAGTAATAACAGTGTATAAAGATAAAAAATTCGATTTTATAATTAAATCTCCGCCTGCATCACATTTTATTAAAGAAGCTGCTAAATTAAAAGCAGGTTCACAAGAGCCAGGAAGAAATATAGTTGGTTCAATTTCAAAAAAACAAGTTGAAGAAATTGCAAAACAAAAAATGAAAGATTTAAATGCCAATGATATAGAACAGGCTTCTAAAATAATTTCTGGATCAGCAAGATCTATGGGTATAGAGGTAAAAGATTAATGAAATCAAAAAGATATAAAAAATTAAAAGAAAATAAAATTGATTCAAAAGCTGAAATTTTTGAAAAAATACTTCCAGAAGTTAAAAAAAATTGCACAACAAAATTTAACGAGTCAATAGACTTGAGTTTATTTATCAACGTAAAGCAAAAAAAAGGTGACGTTAATTTGAGAACAGTAATAAATTTACCAGAAGGCACAGGAAAAAAAGTTAAAGTAGCTGTTGTTTGTGAAGAATCAAAACAAAAAGAAGCTAAAGAAGCTGGTGCAGATGTAGTTGGCGGAGATGAATTTATTGATAAAATTAAATCTGGTGATTTAAATTTTGAAAAATTAATAAGCACACCAACAATGATGCTAAAACTTTCTAAATTAGGTAAAATTTTAGGCCCCAAAGGTTTAATGCCAAATCCTAAACTTGGAACTGTTTCAGAAGATGTAAAAAAAGCAGTAAGTGATGCAAAATCCGGACAAATTGAATTAAAAAATGATAAAGATGGAAATATTGGATTGACTATAGGAAAAAAATCTTTTTCAGATGAAAAATTGATAAAAAATTTTAATGCAGTAATAGAAACTTTAGAAAAAGAAAAATTAAACAGCAATGTAAAAGGTGACTTAATAAAAAGCGCATATTTGACATCAACTATGGGATTGTCTTATAAATTAAAAATTGGCAAGGTAATTTAATTATGATGAATAAAGAAAAAAAGCAAAGCTACATCAAAGAAATGTCAACTCAGTTTGACAAATCAGAAGCCGTTATAGTTGCTCACTATCAAGGATTAACAGTCAAACAGCTTGATGATTTAAGGAAGCAAATGAGAGAACATGGAATAATATTTAAAGTAACAAAAAATAGAATAACTAAACTAGCAATTGAAAAAACAAGATGTAAAGATTTAACAAATTTATTTAGTGGTCCTACCGCAGTTGCATTATCAAAGGATGCAATTGTATCAGCAAAAATATTGACAAAATTTTCTAAAGACAATTCAAACCTTAAAATATTAGGTGGTATAATGGGCAATGATATCCTCGATGTTGCTGGAGTGAAAAATATAGCAACTTTACCATCTTTAGATGAAGCAAGAGCTAAAATAGTAGGTATTTTAAGATCTCCTGCTCAAAAAATCGCAAGTATTTTACTTGCGCCTGCTCAAAAAATCGCTATTTTATCGCTCGAAAAATCAAAAAAGAATTAACCTAGGAATAATGTCTATGACAGATTTAAACAAAATAATTGAAGATTTATCAAAACTTACTGTTGTTGAGGCAGCTGAATTGTCGAAACAGCTAGAAGAAAAATGGGGTGTCTCAGCGGCTACAGCGGTAGCAGCAGCTCCAGCAGCTGGCGCTGCAGCACCAGCAGAAGAAAAAGATGAATTTACTATAATCTTAGCATCTTCAGGAGATAAAAAAATCAATGTAATAAAAGAAGTTAGAGCAATTACTTCACTTGGATTAAAAGAAGCTAAAGATTTAGTTGAAGGAGCACCTAAAGAATTAAAGACTGGTGTTAAAAAGAAAGAAGCAGAAGAAATTAAAAAGAAGCTTGAAGCAGCTGGCGCAAAAGTAGAACTTAAGTAAATAAAAAATTTAAATACTGATTAAAAATCAGTACTATAGATGCAATTATCTTTTACTGAAAAGAAAAATATTAGAAAAAATTTTGGTAAACTAAAAGAAGGTTTATCAATTCCAAACCTTATCGAAGTACAAAAAAACTCATATAAAGAATTAACAGAATATAAGAAAGATATTGATAATCATTTAGTAAAAGGATTTGATAGAGTTTTTAAAAGTATTTTTCCAATTGAAGATGTGAATGAAAAAGCAACTTTAGAATATATATCATACAAGTTGGACAAGCCTAAATTTGATGTTGAGGAATGTATATCAAGGGACTTAACTTATTCAGCAGCATTAAAATGCACATTAAGACTAGTTGTTTATGAAATAAATCAAGAAAATAATACAAAAGAAATACTTTCAGCAAAGGAACAAGAAGTTTATATGGGAGAAGTTCCAATGATGACAAATAGTGGAACATTTATAACAAACGGCGTTCAAAGAGTAGTTGTTAATCAAATGCACAGAAGTCCAGGAGTTTTTTTTGATCATGACAAAGGAAAAGGCCATGCAAGTGGAAAATTTTTATTTAATTGCAGAGTAATACCAAATAGAGGATCATGGCTAGATTTTGAATTTGATGTAAAAGATTTATTATATTTTAGAATAGACAGAAAGAAAAAAATTTTTGTTACTACTTTACTACAAGCCCTAGGTTTCACAAAACAAGATATAGTTAATGAGTTTTATGAAAAGGAAATTTACACATATAATGAAAAAGTTAATAAATGGAAAACTAAATTTAACCCAGAAAATTATAAAACTAAAAGCTTTTACGAAGAAATTGTAGATGTAAAAACAAACAAAACAATTATTAAAGCCGGAGAGAAAATTAATTTTATAACTGCAAAAAAATTATCAAATGATGGTTTAAAAGAAATTTATGTTTCAAATCAAGCTTTATATGGAAAATATTTGCATAAAGATACAAAAGTTAACGAAGAAGTACATAAAATAGGAACTGAATTAAATGAAACAATTTTAGATAAAATAATAAAAGAAAAAATAATTGATATAGAAGTTTCAAACACAAATTCCATTAACAAAGGACCCTATTTACTTCAAACATTATTAAATGATAAAAATGAAACAAAAAATGATTCTATAACTGAAATTTATAAAGTATTAAGGCCAGGAGAACCTCCAACCATAGAAATTGCTGCTCAAATTTTTAATAATTTATTTTTTACTTCTGAAAGATATGATTTATCAGATGTTGGACGTGTTAAGATGAATTCTAGATTAGGGTTAGAATGTTCAGACAAAATAAGAATATTAAGGAATGATGATATCATTTCAATAATAAAAAAAATGCTAGATTTACGAGATGGTAAGGATGAAGTTGATGATATAGATCATTTAGGTAATCGAAGAGTAAGATCAGTAGGTGAGCTTGTCGAAAACCAAGCGAGAATAGGTGTCTATAGAATGGAAAGAGCCATAAAAGAAAAAATGACAACTTTAGATGTTGAATCAGCTATGCCACAAGATCTAATTAATGCTAAGCCTCTAACAGTTTCTCTAAAAGATTTTTTTGCCACATCTCAACTATCTCAATTTATGGATCAAACAAATCCTCTATCTGAAATAACTCATAAACGAAGAGTTTCAGCACTTGGACCTGGTGGATTAACAAGAGAAAGGGCGGGATTTGAAGTTAGAGATGTTCATCCGACTCATTATGGAAGAATTTGTCCAATAGAAACTCCAGAAGGTCCAAATATAGGATTAATAAATAGTTTATCAACTTATTCAAAAATTGATAAGTACGGCTTTATTGAAAGTCCGTACAAAAAAGTTGACAAAGGTATTGTGCAGGAAAAAATCGAATATTTATCTGCTATGGAAGAGACAAAATACACAATAGCACAGGCAAATTCGATAATTGATAAAAACGGAAAAATTACTGAGGATTTAGTTTCTTGTAGACAAAACCTTAATTTTATTTTAGCCAAACCAGATAGCATAGATTACATTGACGTATCACCAAAGCAGCTAGTTTCAGTAGCAGCTTCATTGATACCATTTTTAGAAAATGATGATGCGAATAGAGCATTAATGGGGTCAAACATGATGAGGCAAGCAGTGCCATTATTAAAACCCGAAGCTCCTTTAGTAGGCACAGGAATTGAAAGTGATGTTGCACTTGATTCTGGAGTGACAATTGTTGCAAAAAGAGATGGTATTGTTGATAAAATTGACGGAAAAAGAATAGTGATAAAAGCTACAAATGAAAAAGATTTTTCAAAATCAGGTGTAGATATCTATAATCTTCAAAAATTTAAAAGATCAAATCAAAACACATGTATTAATCAAAAACCACTAGTTACAGTAGGGGACAAGGTAAAAAAAGGAGATATTATTGCAGACGGCCCAGCAACAAAAATTGGTGAATTAGCTCTCGGAAAAAATGTTACAGTGGCATTTATGCCTTGGCAAGGTTATAATTTTGAAGATTCAATATTAATTTCAGAGAGATGTGTTACTGATGATGTTTTTACCTCAATACATATAGAAGAATATGAGGTAATGGCGAGAGATACGAAACTCGGTGAGGAAGATATTACAAGGGATATTCCAAATGTTAATGAAGAATCACTAAGAAACTTAGATGAGTCAGGAGTAGTATATATTGGGGCAGAGGTTAAACCTGGAGATATTTTGGTAGGTAAAGTCACACCAAAAGGAGACTCGGCATCTGGACCTGAAGAAAAACTTTTAAGATCAATATTTGGCGAAAAAGCAATAGATGTTTCTGATACATCATTGAGAATGCCTAGTGGAAGTGGAGGCACTGTTATAGATGTAAGAGTCTTTAATAGACACGGCATAGAAAAAGATGAAAGATCTATTACAATTGAGAGATCAGAAATTGAAAGTGTACAACAAGATAAAATTGTAGAGGAAGAAATATTAGAAAGAAGCATTAAACAAAGAGCTTCTTTAATATTATCAGGTCAAACTATATCAAAAAAAATTAAAGATTTAGAAATAGGTAAAAAATTAGATGATAAAAACATTAAGGAACTTTCAATAGTTGATTTATTTAAAATTTCACTTTCAGATGATAAAAAAATAGAAGCATTTTCTCAGCTTAAAGATCAATACAATTCTGCAAAAAAAGATATCCAAGAAAGATTTGAAGACAAAGTGATAAAAATTAGACAAGGTGATGATTTGTTACCTAGTGTTATGAAAATGGTTAAAGTTTTTGTTGCAATTAAAAGAAGATTGAGACCAGGTGATAAAATGTCTGGAAGACATGGCAACAAAGGAGTTGTAAGTAAAATAGTTCCCCAGGAGGATATGCCTTATAGAGAAAATGGAAAAGCAGTAGATATAGTATTAAATCCTCTAGGAGTTCCTAGCCGTATGAATGTTGGGCAAATACTAGAAACTCATTTAGGATGGTCATGCACAGAGCTGGGAGAAAAAATAAATGAATTAGTAAGTGAAAATCAAAAAAAAATCGAAAAATCAGAAAAATTATCTAATTTTTTAAAATCTGTTTATGGAAAAGATGTATACAAGGAAAAAATTGAACAACTTTCTGATAGAGAGTTTAAAGATTTAACAATAAACCTTCAGAATGGAGTTCCAATTGCAACACCGGTATTTGATGGAGCAAAAGAAAAAGATGTGACTGAAATGTTAGATTTAGCAAAACTTCCAAATTCTGGCCAAACTTATTTATGGGATGGTAGAACAGGAGAGAGATTTGATAGACCTGTTACTGTCGGAACAATCTATATGTTAAAATTACACCATCTTGTTGAAGACAAAATACACGCAAGATCTACGGGCCCATACAGTCTTGTAACTCAACAACCTTTAGGCGGTAAAGCTCAAAATGGTGGACAAAGATTTGGTGAAATGGAAGTTTGGGCTCTTGAGGCATACGGTGCTTCTTATTCTCTTCAAGAAATATTAACTGTGAAATCAGACGATGTTGCAGGAAGAGTTAAAGTTTATGAAACTATAGTAAAGGGAGAAGAAAATTTTGAATCAGGAATACCCGAGTCATTTAATGTATTGGTGAAAGAAATTAAATCTTTAGCACTAAATGTGGAACTAAACTAATTATGAAAAAAGAATTAACAGATTTGTTTAAAAGTTCTGAAATATCAGATTCACAAAATTTCAGCAGCATAAAAATAACATTAGCTAGTCCAGAAAAAATCAAATCATGGACATACGGAGAAATTAAAAAACCCGAAACAATAAACTATAGAACTTTTAGACCTGAAAAAGACGGTCTGTTTTGTGCAAGAATATTTGGACCAATAAAAGATTATGAGTGCTTATGTGGAAAATATAAAAGAATGAAATTTAGAGGAATTATTTGTGAAAAATGTGGTGTCGAAGTTACCAAGTCAAATGTAAGAAGAGAGAGAATGGGACACATTAATTTAGCAACACCTGTTGCTCATATATGGTTTTTAAAATCTTTACCAAGCAGAATTTCGTTAGTTATTGATATGAAGCTTAAAGATGTAGAAAGAGTTTTGTATTTTGAAACTTTTATAGTTATAGAGCCCGGACTTACAAAATTAAAAAAAAATCAACTTTTAACAGAAGAAGAATTAATTAAATATCAGGACGAAGAAGGAGAAGAATCATTTACAGCTGGCATAGGTGCAGAAGCAGTTTTAGAAATATTAAAGTCTATAAATTTAGATGAAGAAAAACAAAATTTAATCAAAGCAATAAAAGAAACAAAATCGAAAGTTGCAGAAGAAAGAGCTATAAAAAGATTAAAACTAATTGAATCGTTTATCGAAACAGGAAACAAGCCTGAATGGATGATATTAACTGTAGTTCCCGTAATACCACCAGAATTAAGACCGCTGGTACCACTTGACGGAGGTAGATTTGCTACTTCTGATCTTAATGATTTGTACAGAAGAGTTATAAATAGAAACAATAGATTAAAAAGATTAATGGACTTGAAAGCTCCAGATATAATCATTCGTAATGAAAAAAGAATGCTTCAAGAATCTGTTGATGCATTATTTGACAATGGAAGAAGAGGAAGAGTAATAACTGGAACTGGAAAAAGACCTCTAAAATCTTTAGCAGAAATGTTAAAAGGTAAACAAGGAAGATTTAGACAAAACTTGTTAGGTAAAAGAGTAGACTATTCTGGAAGATCTGTAATTGTCGTTGGTCCAGATTTAAAACTTCATGAATGCGGTTTGCCAAAAAAAATGGCCTTAGAATTATTCAAACCTTTTTTATATGCTAGATTAAATAAACTTGGTTTGGCATCAACTATTAAACAAGCAAAAAAATTAGTTGAAAGGGAAAGAACCGAAGTTTGGGATGCCTTAGAAGAAATTGTAAGAGAACATCCTGTTATTTTAAATAGAGCACCCACTTTACATCGACTGGGAGTTCAAGCTTTTGAACCAAAGTTAATAGAAGGTGATGCAATTGAATTACATCCACTAACTTGTGCAGCTTTTAACGCAGATTTTGATGGCGATCAAATGGCTGTTCACGTTCCATTAAGTTTAGAAGCTCAATTAGAAGCTAGAGTTTTAATGATGTCTACTAACAATATATTAAGCCCTTCAAACGGAAAACCAATAATTGTGCCAAGTCAAGATATGATATTGGGAATTTATTATTTATCTCAACCTCCTTATCAAACCAAAAAAGTCGAAGGATATTTTACTAATATCTCAGATATTGAACATGCTTTAGAAACAAAACAAATAAAAGTTCATTCAAGAATAGTTTCAAGATTTGAAACAGTTGATGAAAATGGCAATCCAAAATATGAAAAACATATAAGTACAGCTGGAAGATTTTTATTATCAAATCTTTTACCAAAAAATATAAATAATAAATTTTCATTAGTTGATAGACTATTGCCCAAAAAAACAGTATCTGAAATAATAGATCATGTTTTTAGATTTTCAGGTCAGAAATCTACAGTTATATTCTGTGATAAATTAAAAAATTTGGGATTTAAACACGCTTTTAAGGCAGGAATATCATTTGGTAAAGATGATTTAATTATTCCTTCAAATAAACAACAGCTTATTGATGAAACAAAAAAGTTGATTTCAGAATATGAAACTCAATATTCTGAAGGATTAATAACAAGAGGTGAAAAATATAATAAAGTTGTTGATGCATGGTCAAAATGTACAGATAGAGTTGCTGCAGAGATGATGAAAAATATTTCTGCAACAGAAGTTACAAAAGATGGTTTAAAGATAAATTCAGTTTTTATGATGGCTGATAGCGGGGCAAGAGGATCAGCAGCTCAAATGAAACAACTTGCTGGAATGAGAGGTCTAATAGCAAAACCTTCTGGTGAAATAATTGAATCGCCAATTACTTCAAATTTTAAAGAAGGACTGACAGCTCTTGAATATTTTAATTCTACACACGGTGCAAGAAAAGGTTTGGCTGACACAGCTTTAAAAACAGCAAACTCAGGATATCTTACAAGAAGATTATGTGACGTTGCCCAAGATCTTACAGTAGTTAAAAATAATTGTGATAAACCAGGTCATATTACTTTGTCAGAAATTATTGAAGGAGGTAATGTAATTGTAAGTTTATCAGAAAGAGTTTTGGGAAGAATTGCCGCAATGGATGTAAAAAACCCTATATCAGGTGAAGTAATTATTAAAAAAAATGAAATGATAAATGAAGCAGTATGTGAAAAAATTGATTCTTCAGGAGTTAAAATTATCAAAGTTTATTCAGTAATAACATGTAGCTTAAGAGATGGTGTTTGTGCGAGATGTTATGGAAGAGATTTAGCAAGAGGTAAACTTGTTCATGTTGGTGAAGCAATAGGAATGATATCAGCACAATCAATAGGCGAACCAGGAACCCAACTTACAATGAGAACTTTCCATGTAGGTGGAACCGCATCAATAAAACAGGACTCACAGATAGTAGCAAATAAAAACGGAATATTAAAAATAACGAACACAAACCTTATTGAGGATTCAAAGAAAAATTTTATTGTAATGGGAAGAAATACTCAACTTTCTATAGAGGATGAAAATGGGTTACAAATAGCATCTTATAAAGTGCCTTACGGTTCAAAATTATTTTTCCAGAATGATGACAAAGTTAATAAAAAAGATAAAATTTGTGAATGGGATCCATATACAACACCAGTGATTGCAGAAAAAAGTGGTACAGCAAATTATGTTGACTTAATTGATGGTGTGTCACTAGCAGAGACTATGGATGATGCAACTGGTATTTCAACGAAAGCTGTTATTGATTGGAAAACCCAGTCAAAAAATACAGATCTTAAACCAAGAATTACCCTAAGGGATGACAAAGGAAAAGTAATTAAGAAAGCTGATGATAATGAAGCAAGATATTATCTTGTTCCAGATTCAATTTTATCTGTAAAGGATGGTCAAAAAATATCTGCAGGTGATGTTATCGCTAGACTACCAAAAGAAACTTCCAAAACAAAAGATATAACAGGAGGCTTGCCAAGAGTAGCTGAATTATTTGAAGCCAGAAAAGCAAAAGATAGTGCGATAATTGCTGAAAATGACGGTAAGGTTATTTTTGGTAAAGAAGTCAGAGGTAAACAAAAAGTAACAATTAAATCTGAAGATGGTGAAGAATCAAACTATTTAATACCTAAAGGAAAGCATATTAATTTTAACCAAGGAGAAAGTATAAAAAAAGGTGAATATTTACTTGATGGACAACCTTTGCCTCATGATATTTTAAGAATACTTGGTATTGAAGAACTTACAGAATATTTTGTTAACCAGGTACAAGAAGTCTATAGATTGCAAGGGGTAATTATTAATGACAAGCATATAGAAACAATTTTAAAACAGATGCTTAAAAAAGTTGAAGTTAAAGATCCCGGAGATACAAGTTTACTACCTGGTGAAATAATTGAAAAAAGCAAATTTGATGAATTAAATGAAAAGAATATAGCAGAAAATAAAAAAGAAATAATTGGAGAAAGGATTCTTATGGGAATTACGAAAGCTTCTTTACAAACTGAATCATTTATTTCTGCTGCTTCGTTCCAGGAAACCACAAGAGTTTTAACGGATGCCGCTATAAGAGGCAAAGTAGATAAATTAAAAGGTCTAAAAGAAAATGTCATTGTTGGAAGATTAGTTCCAGCGGGAACTGGTTCAATAAAAAATAATTGGAACAAAAAAGCTATAGAAGATGACAATAAGTTTTTATCAGAACAACAAAAGCTGGAAGGCTCAGAAAGCAAGGAAACACAGGCAAACCAGTAACATTCTGACTTTAAATTTAATTTAAAATAGTTTGACAAAATAAATTTCTACTGTATTTTGTCGATATTTTTGGTTGGATGTAGTGCATAATGCTCTAAACGCTGCCATACATTATAAGTCAGTTATTTTAATCAAAAATATATATTTTAAATTTATGCCGACTATTAACCAGTTGTTGAAAAAGAAACGTATTAAACCAAAGGTTAGGGATAAAGTCCCAGCCCTTGAAAAATCACCTCAAAAAAGAGGAGTTTGCTTAAAGGTCTACACAACAACTCCTAAAAAACCAAATTCAGCTCTTAGAAAAGTAGCCAGAGTTAGATTATCCAACGGTCATGAAGTTACTTCATATATACCAGGAGAAGGTCATAATCTTCAAGAGCACTCAGTGGTTTTAATTAGAGGAGGAAGAGTAAAAGATTTACCTGGAGTTCGTTACCATATTTTGAGGGGAAATCTAGATACTCAAGGAGTACAAAATAGAAAACAACAAAGATCAAAATACGGCGCAAAAAAATCAAAATAAATCATGTCAAGAAAAAGGAAAGCTCCAAAAAAAATTCAAGTTGTTGATGCCAAATTTAATTCAACAGTAATACCAAAATTAATTAATTCTATAATGTACAATGGAAAAAAAACTATTGCTGAAAAAATAGTTTATGATGCTTTAGAAAAAATTAAATCGAAATCAAAAGACGAACCAATAAAAATTTTTGATCAAGCCATAAGTAATATTAGACCATCTTTAGAAGTTAGATCTCGAAGAGTTGGAGGAGCTACATACCAAGTTCCTGTTGAAGTGAAAGCTAAAAGATCTCAAGCCTTGGCTCTTAGATGGTTGATAGATGCATCTAGAAAAAGAAAAGATAAAAAAATGTCAGATAAAATATTTAATGAAATTTATGATGCTTATCAAAACAAAGGTTTGGCAATTAAAAAAAAAGAAGACACTCACAAAATGGCAGAATCAAACAAAGCTTTTGCTCATTTTAGATGGTAATCCTATGCCCAGAACTCATTCATTAAATAAATATAGAAACATTGGCATAATGGCACATATTGATGCAGGCAAAACAACAACCACAGAAAGAATATTATACTATACTGGCAAGAGTCACAAAATTGGAGAAGTTCATGATGGTGCAGCAACAATGGATTGGATGGAACAAGAACAAGAAAGAGGAATTACAATAACATCTGCAGCAACAACTTGCTTTTGGAGGGATCATAGAATTAATATCATAGATACACCTGGTCATGTAGATTTTACAATTGAAGTTGAAAGATCATTGAAAGTATTGGATGGTGCAGTTGCAGTATTTGATGGAGTCGCAGGTGTCGAGCCACAATCCGAAACAGTCTGGAGACAAGCTGATAAATATAAAGTTCCAAGAATTTGTTTTGTTAATAAACTTGATAGAACAGGTGCTAATTTTTTCATGTGCGTAGATATGATTAAGGAAAGATTGGGAGCTAGACCATTAGTTACCCAAATACCTATAGGTATTGAATCTGCTCTTAAAGGCGTAGTTGATCTTGTTAAGATGAAGGCTGTGATTTGGAAAGATGAAACTCTAGGTGCAGAATTTGAAATAACAGATATTCCTGAAGATTTAAAAGAATCTGCTAATAAATATCGACAAGAATTAGTTGAATTAGCCGTGGAAGAAGATGAAAAACTAATGGAAGATTATTTAAATGGTAAAGAGATATCTGAGAATGATCTAATAAAATGCATAAGAAAAGGATGTTTGAAGTTTGATTTTGTACCAGTTCTAACTGGTTCTGCCTTTAAAAATAAAGGAGTTCAACCGTTATTAGATGCCGTAGTTGATTATTTGCCCAGTCCGGAAGACATAGGCTCAATAAAAGGTACAAAACCAGGTTCAAAAGATGAACTTGAAATGAAATTTGATGATAAAGCACCTTTTTCAGCTCTTGCATTTAAAGTTGCAAATGACCCTTTTGTGGGATCACTAACATTTATTAGAATATATTCTGGCACAATAAAATCAGGGACAGGAATTTATAATACCTCAAAAGATAAAGAAGAAAGAGTAGGCAGAATGTTGTTAATGCATGCAAATTCAAGAGAAGATATTAAAGAAGCCAATACAGGAGATATAGTCGCATTAGCAGGATTAAAATACACAATAACAGGCCATACCCTCGCTAACGAAGAATCTCCAGTTTTATTAGAACCTATGGAGTTTCCAGATCCAGTAATAGAAATTGCAGTTGAACCAAAAACGAAGGGTGATCAGGAAAAAATGGGTGAAGCTCTAGGGAGATTAGCTAAAGAAGATCCATCTTTCAGAGTAACTTCAGATGAAGAATCTGGCCAAACTATCATAAAAGGAATGGGAGAATTACATCTTGATATAATTGTGGATAGAATGAAGAGAGAATTTAAAGTCGAAGCTAACGTAGGAGCTCCACAAGTTGCATACAGAGAAACTATATTGGGAAACGCTACAGCTGACTATATTCACAAAAAGCAAAGCGGTGGAGCAGGGCAATTTGCAAGAGTAAAACTTCAAATTGAACCACTTGACCCTGGAAAAGGTAGAGAGGTAGAAAATAAAATTAAAGGTGGAGCAATACCAAAAGAATTCATTCCTGGAGTTGAAAAAGGAATTGAATCAGTATCTGATTCAGGAATTTTAGCTGGATTTCCAATTATAGATTATAAAGTAACTATAGTTGATGGACTGCATCACGATGTTGATTCTAGTGTATTGGCTTTTGAATTAGCATCCAGACAATGCTTTAAAGATGCCTGTCAAAAGGCGACTTTAAAATTATTAGAACCAATAATGAGAGTTGAAGTAGTAACCCCTGAAGACTACATGGGAGATGTTATTGGAGACTTAAACAGTAGAAGAGGTCAAATAAATACACAAGAACAAAGAGGAAATGCCACAGTAATTACAGCAATGGTTCCTCTGGCAAATATGTTTGGCTACATTAACAATTTGAGATCAATGTCCCAAGGAAGGGCGCAGTATTCAATGTTCTTTGATCATTATGACAAAGTTCCGCAAAATGTTCAAGACGAAGTAGTAAAAAAAACAGGTTAACATGGATAAACAAAGTATAAGAATTAAATTAAGAGCTTACGATAATAAAGTATTAGATCAATCTACAGAAGAAATAGTTAATACTGTAAAAAGAACCGGTGCTAATATTAAAGGACCAATACCATTACCAACAAAAATAGAAAAATTTACTGTTTTAAGATCTCCGCATATAGACAAAAAAAGTAGAGAACAATTTGAGACAAGGACTCATAAAAGATTAATAGATATAATTGAACCAACACCACAAACTGTAGAAGCATTGATGAAACTTGATCTAGCCTCAGGAGTAGATGTGGAAATTAAAATATAATTTATGACTGAAATAGCTTTAATAGGAAAAAAAATCGGTATGACAAAAGAGTTTTATAAATCTGGTCAAGCAGTTCCTGTCACTGTGGTAAAAACTGAAAAAGGTAGAGTTATACAATTAATTAAAAAGGAAAAAAGGGGCTACCAGGCAGTTCAAATAGGTTTTGGTAAAATTAAAACTTCAAAATTATCAAAACCCATGAAAGGATATTATTCAAAAAAAGGAACTGAAGCAAAAAAAATGTTGAAAGAGTTTAGAGTTAACAGTTTAGAAAATTATAAAGAAGGAAATGAATTTGGACTTGAAATATTTAAAGATGTAAAATTTGTAGACGTGAAAGCAAAAACAATAGGTAAGGGTTTTGCAGGAGTTATGAAAAGACATAATTTTAGTGGTCTTAGAGCCTCACATGGAGTTTCTGTTTCGCATAGGTCCCATGGATCAACAGGCCAAAGGCAAGATCCAGGTAAAGTTTTTAAAGGAAAAAAAATGGCTGGCCACATGGGTGACAAAATAAGAACAGTACAAAATATTGAAATAATAAAAACAGATGAAAATAATAATCTTATATATTTAAAAGGATCTATTCCAGGGGCAAAAAACACTGAAGTCCTAATAAAAAAAGCAGTTAAAAATATAAAAAAATTAACTATTCAAGAAAAAATTGAAGTTGAAGAAAAACTTAAAAAAATTCCAGAAAAAAAGAAAAAATAAATGAAAATAGACAAAATAGACATTAATGGAAAAAAAGACTCAATCGAAGTAATGGATAAAATTTTTTCTGCGAAAATAAATAATCAAATAGTTTCAAACGTCATTTATAAATTAAATGCAAATT
Source organism: uncultured Pelagibacteraceae bacterium (assembly GCA_902587315.1). GTDB lineage: Bacteria > Pseudomonadota > Alphaproteobacteria > Pelagibacterales > Pelagibacteraceae > Pelagibacter. Next base: position 6,801 of record CACIKW010000002.1, on the reverse strand, counting down.
TTAAAGGAAGAAAAGCAAAAACGAAACAAAGAAATGAAATAAAAGGATCTACTGCAAAAATATGGGCTCAAAAAGGAACAGGAAATGCAAGACACAGCAGTAGAAAAGCCCCACTATTTGTTGGTGGAGGTGTAGCACACGGACCGAAGGGTGGATCTAGCTATAAAATAAGAAAATTAAATAAAAGTGAAAAAAAACATGGCCTAGCATCTTTAATCACAGAAAAAAAAAATAATAATAATGTAATGATATTTTCAGATTTTAAACAAAACATAAAAAAGACAAAAGAAATGAAAAAAATATTAGATAAATTTGATATTTCAAATGCACTTATAGTTTTAGATAAAAGTTCAAAAGAAAATATTTATAAATCATTAAGAAACATTCCAAATATAAAAGTTGCTAGCTCTAATAGTTTTAATTCATACGATATTTTAAAATTTAAAAAATTAATTTTTACAGAAACCTCAATTAAAGAACTAGAAAAGAGATTTTAGATGAACAAATTAAATATTTATGACAAGATATTATCTCCAGTTGTAACTGAAAAGTCTACATCTTTATCAGAGCAAAATAAAATTGTATTTAAAGTACGAAATGATGCAAATAAAAAAAATATTAAAAAAAATATTGAAAAATTATTCAAAGTAAATGTAATTAAAGTAAATATTATAAGAAAAAGATCTAGAAAAAAAATAACTAGAGTTGGTAAAAAAAATGTCCCAGGATACAAAAAAGCAATTATTACTCTTAAAAAAGGACAAAATATAGATTTAACTTCAGGATTATAATTTATGACGCTAAAACAATATAAACCATATACAAAATCAAGAAGAGGAACCATATTAATTGATAGATCTGCACTTTGGAGAGGAAAGCCACATAAAGCATTAACTACTTTAAATAATTCGTCTAGAGGAAGAAATAATCTTGGAAGGATTACTGCACGAAATATTGGAGGAGGCCATAAACAAAAATATCGAATAATAGACTTTCACAGAAGGAAATTTAATATGAAAGCAATTGTTGAAAGAATAGAATACGATCCTAATAGATCATGCCATATTATGTTGGTAAAATTTGATGATGAGAAAAAATATTATTATTTAGCCCCTCAAAATATAAAAATTGGAGAAAAAATACAAAATGGACCTAATAGTGAAATTAAAATTGGAAATTGCTTGGAATTAAAAGACATTCCAGTCGGAATGAATGTTCACAATGTAGAAATTCAACCAGGAGCAGGCGGAAAGATAGCAAGATCGGCAGGAACTTCTGTTATAATAACTGGTAATGATGGCAACTACACTTTAGTTAAAATGACCTCAGGAGAAATAAGAAAAATTGACTCAAGGTCAATGGCAACTATAGGAGTGTTATCAAATCCTGATCAAAAAAATATTAAAATAGGCAAAGCAGGTAGATCAAGATGGTATGGCAGAAGACCTCATACAAGAGGAGTAGCAATGAATCCAGTAGATCATCCATTAGGTGGTGGAGAAGGAAAATCTGCAGGAGGAAGACATCCTGTTTCTCGTACCGGACAATCTGCAAAAGGATTAAAAACTAGAGACAATAAAAGAACTGACAAATTTATAATTAGAAGAAGAGGAAAGAAAAGGTAAAAATTATGGCTAGATCAGTTTGGAAAGGACCATTTGTGGAGGAAAGTTTATTGAAAAAAATTGATAAACAAAAAAACAATCCAAGTAAAAAACCTATTAAAACATGGTCAAGAAAATCTACAATTATACCAGATTTTGTTGGTATAAGTTTTTTAATCTATAACGGAAAAAAATTTATTCCGATAACGATATCAGAAGATATGGTTGGACATAAACTAGGCGAATTTGCTCCAACTAGACAATTCGCAGGTCATACTCCAGCAGATAAAAAAGCTGCGGCAGAAAAACAAGATTCAGCAAAAACAACTCCAGAAAAGAAATAATAAATGGCTAAAGAAAAAAATATAAAAAAAGATAAAATAAAACTTGTAAAATCTATAAATAAAAATGTTAGATCTAGTACGAGAAAGTTAAAACCATTACTAAAATCAATAGTTGGAAAAAAAGTTGATGTTGCTTTAAGAGATCTTTCATTCTCTGAAAAAAGAATTTCAGCAGATATTAAAAAAACTATTTCCTCAGCAATTGCCAATGCCGAAAATAATTTTCAATATGATATAGATAAATTAGTAGTTAAAGAAGCATATTGTGGAAAACAAATTATAATGAGGAGATTTCGCGCAAGAGCCAAAGGTAGGGCCGCACCTATAATTAAGCCATATTCAAATTTAACTATAATATTGTCAGAAAAGCAAAAAATGGAGGAAAATGGGACAAAAAGTTAATCCAGTAGGTATGAGACTTGGTATTAATAGAGGCTGGGACTCTGTTTGGTATGCAAAGAAAAAAGATTTTGGTAACTACCTAATTGAAGACTTTAAAATCCGAGAATATATAAAAAAAAACGTTATAAATTCTGGAGTTTCAAAAGTAATGATAGAAAGAACTTCAAAAAAGTGCTTTGTTACAATCTACACATCCAGACCTGGTTTTGTAATTGGTAAAAAAGGTTCTGATATAGAAAAAATAAAAAATAAATTAGCAAAGCTTACTAACAATGAAATGGTTTTGAATATTAAAGAAATAAAAAAACCTGAAACAAACAGTTATTTGGTAGCAGAAAACATATCACAACAATTAGTAAAAAGAGTTTCATACAGACGGGCTATGAAGCGTGCTATGCAATCAGCGTTAAGATTAGGTGCAAAGGGAATTAAAGTAGCAATAAGTGGAAGATTAGGTGGAAATGAAATTGCAAGAACTGAATGGTTAAGAGAAGGAAGTATTCCTTCGCACACTTTAAGAGCTGACATTGACTATGCTGAATCAGAAGCTCTTACTACATATGGAATTATAGGAGTAAAAGTTTGGATATATAAAGGAGAAATTTTTGTAAAAGAATTTAACCAAGAAACAAACAAAAAATAATTATGTTACAACCAACTAGAACAAAATATAGAAAAGCACACAAAGGAAGAATTCATGGCAAGGCTTCCAGATGTAATTTTATGAATTACGGTGCATTCGGATTAAAAGCAATGTCACCAGATAGAGTAATTTCAAAACAAATTGAAGCAGCAAGAGTTGCTCTAACGAGACACATGAAGAGACAAGGAAGAGTATGGACAAGAATATTTCCCAATATACCTGTATCAAAAAAACCTACAGAAGTAAGAATGGGTAAAGGCAAAGGATCTCCAGAATTTTGGGTCTGCAGAGTAAAACCAGGAAGAATTCTTTTTGAAGTTGATGGAATCACAGAAGAATTAGCAAGAGAAGCTTTGTATAAAGCATCGGCTAAACTACCAATTAAAACAAAGTTTATAAAGAGAATATAATGAAAAAAAAAGAAATTAAAAAATTAACATTTGACCAAGCGAACAAAAATATCGATAAATTAAAAAAAGATCTATTTAATTTTAGATTTCAAAAAATCAATGGACAATTAAAAAATCCTGCTAAAATTAATGAAACAAAAAAAACAATTGCTAGAATTAAAACGATATTAGAAAGAAAATCAAATGCCTAGAAAAATATTAAAAGGAATTGTCATTAGTGACAAACCGAATAAAACTATAACTGTCCAAGTTGAAAGAAAATACAGTCATCCAATACTGAAAAAAGTAATTAAGGCTAGAAAAAAATACAATGTACACGATGGAAATAATATGTACAAAAACGGAGACAAGGTGACAATTATTGAATGTAAGCCATATTCTAAAAATAAAAAATTTGAAGTCTTGGAGTTGCAAAAATGATACAAGTACAAACAGAGCTTTTAGTAGCTGACAACACTGGTGCTAAAAAAATTGAGTGTATAAAAGTTTTAGGTGGATCAAAAAGAAGATATGCTAGTATTGGAGACACAATAGTAGTTGCAGTAAAGGAAGCTATACCTAAAGGAAAAGTAAAAAAAGGTTCTGTTCATAAAGCTGTGGTAGTTCGAGTTAAAAAAGGAATTCATAGAAACGATGGATCAAAAGTAAAATTTGACAACAATGCTGCAGTATTAACTGATGAAAAAGGCGAACCTATTGGAACAAGAATTTTTGGACCAGTAACTAGAGAGCTAAGAACGAGAGGACAAATGAAAATTATTTCTTTAGCTCCGGAGGTTTTATAATGATAAAAAAAGGCAACAAAGTAAAAGTGTTAACAGGAAAAGACAAAAACAAAGAAGGTGAAATTATAGAAATACAAAGATCTTTAAATAGAGCAAAAATTAAAGGGATAAATATAATAAAAAAGCATGTTAAAACAACGAAAGAAAAAAAAGGTGGAATATTTCAGAAAGAGAATTTTGTCCATATTTCAAACCTATCGTTAATCAAAGAAAGTAAAAAAAAAACTGAGGCAAAAAAATAAAATATGACACCAAGATTAAAAGAATTATATATAAAAGAAATACAACCGGGTCTAAAAAATAAATTTAATTTCAAAAATCTGAATATGGCACCAAGAATTGAAAAAATTGTAATTAATATGGGGCTAGGAATTGACGGAAATGATTCAAAAATATTAAAATCTTGTGAATTGGACTTATCAAGCATCACTGGACAAAAACCATTGGTTACAAAATTTAAAAAATCAATATCAAATTTTAAAACAAGAAAAAATACAAACGCAGGTTTAAAAGTAACATTAAGAAAAAACAGAATGTACGAATTTATAGATAGATTAATTAATATTGCACTTCCAAGAGTGAAAGATTTTAAAGGATTATCTTCCAAAGGTTTTGATGATTATGGAAATTACACATTTGGAATTAAAGAACATATAATTTTTCCTGAAGTGAATTTTGATAAAGTTGAAAAAATAAGAGGTTTGGACATTACAATTGTAATCAAATCTATTACCAAAGAACATAGCATGGAATTATTAAATAAATTTAATTTTCCATTTAATGACAAAAAGGATAACTAATATGGCGAAGTTAAGCTCTATAAATAAAAACAACAGAAGAATAAAATTGTCTAATAAATATTATTTGAAAAGAAAAAAATTAAAAAAAATAGTAATGAATAAAAAATTACCTTTAGAAGAAAGATTCAAGGCTCAGCAAAAACTGTCTAAATTACCAAGAAATTCGGCAAAAATCAGAGTAAGAAATAGATGCCAAATAACTGGAAGACCCCATGGAGTATATAGAAAATTAAAAATATCGAGAATAGCACTGAGAAAACTAAGTTTAGAAGGAAAGATACCTGGAATGGTAAAATCAAGCTGGTAAAGGAGGAAAATGACATTAAGTGATCCAATTGGTGATATGATAGCAAGAATTAAAAACGCACAGTTGAGAAATTATAAAAAAATTCAACTTCCCACATCTAAATTTAAAACTAAAATTGCTGAAGTTTTAAAAAACGAAGGGTATATTATTGATTTTAAAACTACAGAAGAAAAAAATAAATCAATATTAGAAATAAATTTAAAATATAATTCAGGAAACCCAGTAATACAAACTATAGAAAGAGTATCAAAACCAGGAAGAAGAATTTTCTCTAGTGCTCAAAGTTTACCAAAAATTAATAATGGATTAGGAATAGCTATTATATCTACTCCAAAGGGAGTTATGAGTGATATTGATGCAAGAAAACAAAAAGTTGGTGGGGAAATTATTTGTAAGGTATTTTAATGTCGAAAATAGGAAAAATAAATATAGCTATCCCAGAGAAAGTAAAAGTTGCTCTAAGTGGAAGAAATTTGAATATAGAAGGACCCTTGGGAAAGAAGACTTTAAACATAGATATAGACATGTTTGAACTAAACATTAAAGAAAATAAAGAAGTATCAATTAAACCAAAGCTAATTAATGAAAATACTAAACGATTATGGGGAATGAACAGAAGCTTGGTAAATAACGCAATAATTGGCACAAGTGAAGGATATTCAAAAACTCTAGAGCTATTTGGAGTTGGTTACAGAGCATCTTTAAAAGGAAAACAATTAAATTTACAACTGGGATTTAGTCATGATGTAAATTTTGAAATACCAGATAATGTAAAAATCACAGTCGAAAAACAAACAATAATTAAAATAAATGGATCTGATAAGCAAGAAGTAGGCATGATTGCTTCAAAAATTAAATCTTTAAGACCTCCAGAACCATATAAAGGAAAAGGTGTTAAAGAGAAAGGCGAATATATTTTAAGAAAAGAGGGAAAGAAAAAATAATGAAACTATCAAGATTGGAAAGAAAAATTTTTAGAATAAGAAATAAAATGAAAAAAAATTCTAAATTTGAAAGATTGAGGCTTAGCGTTAATAGATCTTTAAAAAATATAAGTGCACAAATTATTGATGATAAAAATAACAAAACTTTAGTGTCAGCCTCATCTATAGAAAAAGAAATTAAATCAACAAGTAAAAAAAATAAAACGGAAATATCAGTTGTAACTGCAGAAAGATTGGCAAAAAAAAGCAAAAGAAAAAAAGATTACCAAAGTATATTTTGATAGAGGTGCTTATAAATATCATGGAAGAATTAAAATTTTTGCTGACACTTTAAGAAAGAATGGTATGGAATTTTAAGTATGGAAAAAAAAAATAACGATATATTAGAAAAACTAGTACACATAAATCGAATAACTAAAGTAGTTAAAGGGGGAAGAAGATTTGGCTTTTCTGCATTGGTAGTTGTAGGAGATCAAAATGGAAAAATAGGTATAGCTCATGCCAAAGCAAAGCAAGTACCAGACGCAATCAAAAAAGCAAATGAATTAGCAAGAAGAAAGTT
>CACIKW010000001.1:230000-250328 GCA_902587315.1 uncultured Pelagibacteraceae bacterium | reverse complement strand
TAAAATATTGATAGAGAAAAGAAAATCAGTGCTATGTTATCATTAAATCCCCATACGGCTACAGTTCTAAAAGATGGTGATAAAAAAAATATTCCTGGAATAAAAATTAAATATTTATTTGTTGCATCGTGTTTAAATTTAATTATTTTAAAAAAAATAAATGGAAGAAACAAAGATAGGTGTAATGTGACAATCTTAATTAATGAAAAATTAAAAAAATCATTATAAAAAAACGATAAAAAAATATAGTAATAAGGAAAATGAGATATAGAAAAAGAATAAAACTCGTTATAAGTATTTTTTAAATCATTTGCAAAACTTATTATTACTTTAGATATAATATTAAAATCATAATCTGCACCACCTGTTGTATTTTCTTCAAAAAACAGGCCTAACAACAAAGTTAGATATAGAATAAAATAAAATAAAAATATTTTTGAATAAAAAAAATTTATTAGATTTCGCATATTTTAAATTGATTAAGCATTTATTATTAAATAATTATTGTTAATTCATAAATACCTTTTTTTTATGAAATTATAACTTAAAATTATAGTAAATATTAAAGATTTAAAAAAATTAAACTTTAAAAATTTGTTATATACCGTAAATGCATCTTTTAATTTTTGAAATGTTGAGCTAGATAATGATTCATTTAATTTTCTCCACGATGAAAGGTTTTTATTAAGTCCATTTAATGTGATGTTATTTTTCGATAATTTTAACCATAAAGCATAATCTTCTTTTGTTTTTATTGAAGGAAATCTGTGTTTTTTAAATAAGTTTGATTTCATGATAACAGTTGAAAGTCCAATATCACAAGACTTGATGAGTTTATTATAAGTCATGTTCTTATCGGCTATAACCTTTTTGATGGTTTGATTTTTATTATTTATTATTGAATAAGAACTAAATGAAAAATCAATATTTTGATTTTTCATAAATTTTATTTGCTCTTTAAGTTTATTTTTATGCCAAATGTCATCTGCATCTAAAAAAGCAATAAATTTTCCTTTTGATTTATCAACACCTATATTCCGAGATATTCCGGCTCCATAATTTCTTTTATTTATTATAAATTTTTTTTTTTTTATATTTTTAAAAATTTTTTTTAAATATAATATATCTGATAAATCTGGATCATCATAAATAAGAATGACCTCAAATCTTTTGTGGGTTTGAGACTCAATTGAGCGAACGGTTTGATTTATAAATTTTTTTTTTTTGAAATATGGAATAATTATTGAAACAAGATCGGTCATTTTAATTTTTCACAATTTCTATATTTTGTTATTTTTTATTAATATTTTAGATAAAGATAAATAGTGTCTAAAAATTGTAAATTTTTTAACATTTTTTAAATTATTATATTTCAATAAATCAATACTTTGATGTTTTGACATTAAATTAAATTTATCAATAAAATTTTGAATATTGTTATTTTCAAAAATAATACCATTGAAATTATCTTTAATTATTTCTACTGGCCCAGGCCAGCTATTTGAAGAAAGTACTGGAACTCTACAAAATGCTGCCTCTAATAATACAAACCCAGGATCCTCCCATAGCGAGCTAAGTATAAAACCTTTGGCATTTGTAAAGTAAGGAAAAATATTATTCTGATGACCTATCAAGATAATATTATCTTTAAGGTCATTTTCATTTATAAATTTAATTATTCTTTTTTTTTCTTCTCCATCTCCAGCAATAATTAATTTATACTCTTTATTTTTGTTTATAATTTTTTTGAATGCATTACAAAGAAATAGAAAGTTTTTTTGTCTTGTTAACCTTCCAACTGAAAGAAAATAATTGTTATAACTAACTTTTTTTTCTTTTTTTTTATCCAAAATTTCTTTTACAATAATTACTGGATCGTAAAGCAATCTAACTTTTTCAGGATCAACAATATTAAGTTTTATAATATAATCAAAAGTATTTTTTGTAGGACAAGTTACGATGAAAATTTTTTTTAGAGCTAATTTCCAGAAAATTTTTCTAAAAAAACCTAATTTTGGAAACCCAGAAATTCTTAATATAAATTTTGTTTCAAAATTAAATAATAATAGCAATAATAAAGGTAGGGATGTTATTAGATGAATAATTAAATAATCAGGACTCTTTTTTTTAATTAAATTTTTTAAAGGAAAAAAAGACATTATAAATATAACTAAGAAAGAAAATCTACTTTTAATCTTTCCATGCTTTGGAAAGTAATTAATTAAAGATTTATTAAAGTAATTTATTAATTTTATTTCTTTCTCTAAAATTATGCTTCTATATTTTTCAAATTCTCCAAAAAAATTAATAATGCAACATTCAAATTCTTTGCCATACTTGTTCATTGCATGGGCTGAATTTATTACAGCCTTATTCGTGGCAATATTTACCAATGATGGCGACCAGTAAAATATTTTTTTTTTATTAATTTCCAATTTTATTTAAATTTGTTGAATTACTTATAAGCAGTTATATTATAATTTTTTTTTAAATTTAAATATTTAATATACCTATAGAAGACTATATAACAATTAAAAAATTATTACAAAAATTTAAAGGATAAAAAAAATTAATTATATAATTATTAATTATGAAAATTCCAAAAACAATTAAAATTAAAAATTGTAGACTTTGTAAAAATAAAAAATTAAAACAAATTTATAATTTTGGTAATCACTATGTCAGTAACTTTGTTAATAAAGCTTCAATTTATAAAGGTATTAAAGCGCCATTAAACCTTGTTTATTGTAAAAAGTGTCGATTACTTCAACTTGAACATTCAGCACCACAAGAAATAATGTACAAAAAGTTTTATTGGTACAAGTCAGGTATTACTAAAACAATGAGAGATGGTTTAAAAGAACTTTACAAAGATATTAAAAAAAATTGTAAAATAAAGTCTGGTGATGTTATTTTAGATATTGGGGCAAATGACGGAACTTTATTAAAATATTTTAAGAAGGACCGTATAGTTACGATAGGATGTGAGCCAGCAAATAATTTACAAGAAGAATTGAAAAAAAATTGTCATTATATGATTAATGATTTTTGGCACTCAAAACACTTAAAAAAAATTCCTAAAAAATATCAAAAATTAAAAGTTGTTTCAGCTATAGGTATGTTTTATGATTTGGAGGATCCATCTGAATTTATTAAACATGCGGCTGATACACTTGATGATGATGGAATATTTGTTGCTCAGCTAATGTGCTCTCATTCTATGTTCAAAACAAATGATTTGGGTAATATATGTCATGAACATCTAGAATATTATTCATATGATTCACTTAAATATTTATTTGAAAAAAATGGTCTAAAAATATTTAAAATAAGTGAAAATAAAATCAATGGTGGATCATATAGAATTTACTGTAAAAAAAATATTAAGAAATCTATTAAGTATAAAGAGCAATCAGGTTATGGTGAAATAATTAAATTTATCAAAAGGGTCAAGAAAAACAAACTAAGAACTTTAAAATTTATTAAAGAACAAATTAAATTAGGAAAAAAAATATTTCTTTATGGAGCTTCAACAAAAGGGAATACTCTTTTGCAATATTATGGTTTAACTAATAAAGAAATTCCTTTTGCTGCAGAGAGAAGCAAAACAAAATGGGGCAAATATACTGTTGGATCAGGTATAAAAATATTATCGGAGGAAAATGCAAGAAAGCTCAACCCTGATTATTTTTTTGTAATGCCTTATGGTTTTATTAAAGAATTTATAGTAAGAGAAAAGAGCTGGATAAAAAAAGGAGGAAAATTTATTCTTCCATATCCAAGTTTTAAAGTTATATCAAAATGAAAAAAAAGGCATTAGTGTTGGGTTGTACGGGACAAGATGGCTCGTACATGTGTGAATTACTAATAAAAAAGAATTATATTGTTTATGGTCTGTTAAGAAAAAGTGCTACTGATAATACCCAAAATATTAAATCATTAATTGAAAATAAAAAATACTTTAATAAAACTTTTTTTTTACAAAGAGGAGATTTACTTGATGTTCATTCAATTGAAAGTGCGATTGATAAAATAAAACCAAATGAAATTTACAATTTTGCAGATCAAGATAGTGTGAGATGGAGTACAGATGTACCATCTTATTCACTAAGTGTCACTGCAGTTTCTGTTATAAATATTTTTGAATTAATAAAAAATAAAAAAATTAAATTTTTTCAACCTTTAACCTCAAATATGTTTGCTTGGGATAATAAAAAGACTCAAAATGAAAAAACCGTATTGTCGCCTTCAAGCATTTATGCTTTGAGCAAATCTGCAGTTTATTTAGCAGCAAAAATGTATAAAAAAATATACGATACTCATATTTGTGGAGCAATTTTTTTTAATCATGAATCGCCAAGACGTAGAACAGAATATGTATCACAAAAAATAGTTTACTCTGCATGCGAAATTTATCTTGGAAGAAGAAAATTTATTGAGCTAGGTGATATAAATATTAAAATTGATTGGGGATATGCAAAAGATTATGTTGATACCGCATGGAAAATTACGCAACAAAAAAAACCAGATTTTTTTGTAATCGGTAGTGGTAGGACATTTAGTGTAAAAGAATTTGGAGAAAAAGTATTTAAATATTTAAATTTAGATTTTAAAAAACATATAAAAATAAATAAAAAACTTCTTAGAAAAGGCAAGAATTCTAATTTAAAAAGCGATATCTCAAAAGCAAAAAAAATATTTGGTTATAAACCAAAAACAAATTTAAACAATTTAATAAAGATTATGGTGGATGAATGCTTAGAAAAAATAAGCTAATTTAATATGATTGAAAAAATTATAAACAAAAAAAAGCTTTTAGCGATTATAGTTAGAAAAAAGTACAGAAAAAAAAATGGTATAAATTTTTTTACTCCAAATAATCTAAACCTGCAATGTGGGTTTATGAAACATAAAAAAAATTATGTTATTAAACCACATTTACACTTAAAGAGAGTTAATAAAATTTTTTACACTTCTGAAACAATAATACTATTGAAAGGAAAGCTAAGAATTGATTTTTATGATAATAGAAGAAAATACCTATTTAGTAAAATTTTATACTCATCAGAAATAATTGTTTTAATAACTGGAGGTCATGGTTTTAAAACTTTGAATAATTGTGAAATGATTGAAGTTAAGCAAGGACCATATTCTGTAGCCAAAGATAAAAAAAAATTCGGTGGAATAGCTAATAATAAAATAAGAATACGTGGAAAAATCAATTGATACCTGTAAGTAAACCAAAAATTACCAGGCTAGACATTAATAAGGTTTTAAAATCTTTGAGAGATGGCTGGGTTTCATCAGATGGTCCGGATGTATTAAAATTTGAAAAAAAATTTGCAAACTTTATTGGTAAGAAGTACTGCATATCAGTGTCTAGTGGAACTGCAGCTCTAGAAATTGCTGTTAAGTCTTTAAACCTAAAAAAAAACGACGAGGTAATTATTCCAAATTTTACAATAATATCAAATGCATTGGCCGTAATTAGACAGGGAGCTAAACCTGTCTTTGTTGACTGTAATATGGATGATTGGAACATTAATATTAATGATTTAAAAAAAAAAATTTCTAAAAAAACTAAAGCAATCATTGTTACGCATATTTATTCATACTCAAATCGTATAGAAAAAATTATTAGTATCTGTAAAAAAAAAAAAATTAAGATTATCGAAGATGCTGCTGAAGTAATTGGCTTAAAATATAGAAACAAATATTGTGGAACATTTGGAGAACTGGGAACATTCAGTTTCTACGCAAACAAACATATCACCACAGGAGAAGGGGGAATGATTTGCACAGATAACTATAAACTTTATTTAAAAAGTAAATCATTAAGAAATCTATGCTTTGGTAAAAAAAATAGATTTAATCATGATGATCTGGGATGGAATTACAGAATGTCTAACCTTCAAGCCTCTTTGGGTTTAAGTCAATTAAAAAGAATAAAAAAAGTTATTAAAGAAAAAATTTCTATCGGAAAATATTATTATAATAAATTAAATAGTAATAAAAACATTCAAATATTGCCTCCATATAAAAAAGATTTGAAAAATATTTATTGGGTTGTTGGTATAGTAATTAAAAATAAAAAAAAAAAAGCTATAGATATAATTAATAAGCTAAAAAAAAATGGAATCGGGGCAAGACCTTTTTTCTGGCCCATGCATAAACAAAACGTTTTGAAAAAAATGAATCTAGTAAAATCGAAAAATTTTCCTAATTCCGAATATATATCTACTTATGGATTGTATTTGCCTTCATATTTAGGAATAAAAAGAAAAGATTTGGATAGAATAATATCAGTTTTAAATAAAATATTAAAATATTAGTCATGATAATTCAATATTTCAGAAAAAAAATTCTCGAAAAACAGTTTTTTGCTAGGCAATTATGGAAACATAATGACAAAAAGTATATTTCAAATATATTTAATGAACTCAATCTAGAATATAAGAGGTATGGAAATAAAAATCCTAATGTTTTTTTTTATGTAATTAGAAGAAGTCCAGGATCAGGTTTTTTTTCAAATTTAAATTTTGTAATTCATAATTTATTAATATGTGATCAACTAAAAATGGTGCCTATAATTGATATGAAAAATTTTATTACTTTATACAATTGTAAAGTTAAAATAAATAATTCATACAACGTCTGGGATTATTATTTCAAACCTGTTTCAAAATTTAAGCTTGAAGAAGTTTATAAAAGTAAAAATGTTATAATATGTGATAATAGAACTTCAAAAAAAGGATTTTCTACTTCAAATTACAAATCAAATTTTAAATACTTTAATGGATTTCAATACCTGGATAAGCGCCACAAAAAAATTATTAAAAAATACATCAAGTTTAACAAGAATATTTTAAATGAAAGTGATAAATTTGTTAAAAAAAATTTTAGGAATAAAAATATTTTAGGAGTATGTTTTAGAGGATCCGATCAAAAAAAATCTGCTTACCAGCCTTATCCGCCCACTGAAAAACAACTTTTGTATGGTACAAATTATTTATTAAAAAAATATAAATTTGATAATATTTATCTCTGCACGGAAGATTCTGAATTTTTAAATTTTTTTAAAAAAAAATATAAATCAATTTTGCTTTATAATAATTCACCTCGAACTACCGATAATGTTGATCTATTTGATTACCCATCAAAAAAACACAGATATTATGTTGGCAAAGGCAATGTAATTGATATGTTAAATTTATCAAAAACTAACTATATGCTTTTTGCTCCTAGCAATATTCCAGAAGCTGCATTATATTTTTCAAGCCGAAAAATTCCGCATAGCATCATCAATAATGGAATGAAAGGAAATATTTTTATATCTCAGTTTAGTTATTATTTTAGAAAAAAAATTCCTGAATGGCTTGGTGGATTTAGGGAAAAAAATTTTGCAGAAAAAAAATGATTTACTTTGTTAGTATTTCGTAAATTTTGAATTACTTTCTTTTTTTGCGATTTCGTTAAAAATCCACTTATAAGTTTTTTCTAATCCCTTTTTAAGTGTAATTGAAGGTGACCAATTAAGTTTTTCTTTTATAAAAGCATTATCACTTGATCTGCCCCTAACTCCTTTTGGTTTATCAAGTAAATAGTTCTTTTCAACTTTATATTCAGCTATTTCTTCAATAATTTTTATCATTTGGTTTATTGTTACCTGTTCATCACTTCCAACATTGAAAGGATCTCTAAAATCACTGTTAAAAACTTTTAGTGTTCCTTCTAAACAGTCATCAATAAACATAAAACTTCTAGTTTGTTCTCCGTCTCCCCATACATCTATGGTCTTTTCTTTATTAATTTTTGCATTGATAATTTTTCTACATAAAGCTGCGGGTGCTTTTTCCCTGCCACCTCCATATGTCCCTAGAGGTCCGTAAACGTTATGATATCTTGCTACTCTTGTTTCCAATCCAAAATCTTCACTAAAATGTCTACACATTCTTTCACTAAAAAGTTTTTCCCAACCATACCCATCTTCGGGTTCGGCTGGGTAAGCATCGGTCTCTTTAAGCCCTGGAACAAAAGTTTTTAATTGCTTGGCCGCATTATATACACAGGCACTTGAAGAAAAGAAAAATTTTTTAACCTTATTTTCTACAGATGCTCTAAGCAAATTTGTTGTGATTAAAACTGACAACATACATTCTGCTTTATTGTTTTCAATAAAGCCCATGCCTCCCATATTACATGCCATATTAAAAACATGCTCAACGCCTTCGGTTACTCTAGTACAATTTTCATAATTTTTAAGATCTAAAGAAAAATTTTTATTTTTATTAAATGATTGAAACCAATTATCTTTAGGCTTTATGTCTGCACATATAATTTCATAGTCAAAATTATTTAAAAAATAATTTGCTAAATGCCCACCAATAAAACCTCCTGAACCACAAATTAAAATTTTTTTTTTCACTTTTTAATATTTATAAAATTTATCATCAAAAATAATTTATTTCCACATACTGTTAAAATATAATACTTCTTCAAAAATTTTACTGTAAGTTTTTTTTATTTTTTCAGAAGAGCAAAAACTTTGGTAAAAATTAAAAGATTCCTTCATTATGTTATGAACTTCTTCTTTATTTTTTTCTATATATTTTAATTTAAAAGATAATTCTTCTGGATTTTTTGTATCAATTTCATATACATATTTTTTTAAACTTTCATCAAGTAAATTTTTTGTAAAAAAAGCAGGTATTTTAAAATAAAAAGACTCAAATAACGGAAGCGAATAATGCCCAACAAATGTCGGCATCACTAAAGCATGAGAGTTTAGATAAATTGAAATTATTTCGTTATCTTCAAGATAGTCAAAAAATGTAAAATGATCAGATATTTTTTTTTCTTTAATTTTTTTTTTTAAAAAACTAAGATGATTAAACTTGTCATAACCACAAAATACTACATGGTAATCCTTAATGCTAAATTTATTTACCATAACATCTATTGCATCAATTATATACTTATGATTCTTGTGAGGCCAAAATTGAGCTGGATAAAAAAGTATTTTTTTTTTACTGTCTAAGTTAAATTTAGTAAAATATTTATTAAACCCCTCTTTGTCTTTAGTGCCATCATATATTAAAGGAAGTCTTGAAACAAAAGGTTGTATGACTATTTTATCTTCTTGGGCATTATAATATTTTTCCAAAAGTTCCTTGTCTTTATTTACACATGCTATAATTTTAAAAGCATTTTTTAAGAAATTTTTTATAATAATTTCTCTTAAATCATAGTTATGGTAGGCCTTATATTCTGGAAAAAAATTATATTTTAAATGCTGTAATTCATAAAAAACAATTACATAAATTAAATTAAATGCCAAAAGCGACATTTCGGAAGGGTTGTTAAATATAATTAAATCTATTTCATTTTTTTTTATAAATTTTTCAAAAATGTTTACCACTTTAAATTTGTCTAAAACAAATTTAAAAAAGGGAAATTTATACATTGCATTTTGGAACCTAAAAATTAGATTTTTATTAAAAAAAATTGTTTTTAAATTTCTTTCCTTAAGTATTTTTTCAACATTTTTATCTGAAACAATATAAACAATTGTATATTTTGAATTATCAAAGGATTTGAAAACATCAGTTAAAAGAATATTTTCATGGAAAGCACCTCCATCCTTTGGTAAATTTTCGAAATTAATTGCTATTTTCACTTTGAAAAAAATAATTGTATTTATAGTTTAGTACCAATATTTTATTAGTATGGAAACCTTAAAAAAAAAACTTGTCATTTTTATGCCATCGATGGAAGGTGGTGGTGTTGAAAAAAATGCTATAATTATTAGCAATTATCTAGCAAATTTTATTAATAATGTTGAATTAATTACCTATGATGGAAAATTTAACAGATATTTTGATAAAAGAATTAAAGTAATTAACCATATAAAAAAATCAAATTTAAAAAGAAGCAAATATTACAAATATTTTATATGCTTAATATTATTAGTAAGAAGTTTTTTCAAAAATAAAGAAATCTATGTATTTGCGTTCCAGGCAAATATTTATTGTATAATTTTAGCAATAATATTTAGAAAAAAACTTATTACCAGATCAAATTCTTCACCTAGCGGTTGGAGTAGAAATATAATTAAAAATTTGCTATTCAGAATACTATTTAAATATCCAGAAAAAATTATTGTTAATAGTAAAGCATTCAAAAAAGAAATTGATAATAAATTTAAAATAAATTCAAAAATGATATACAATCCTCTTGATAAATTAGAAGTTTTAAAAAAAAGTAGAGAAAAAATAAGAGATAACTTTTTTAAATCAGGAAAAACTCTGAAAATAATTAATGTCTCAAGATTTACTGATCAAAAAGATCACATAACGCTATTAAAAGCATTTAAATTAATTAGTAAAAAAATTTCTTCTAAATTAGTATTGGTTGGCTACGGATCAAATAAAAATAAAATATTAAATTTTATAAAAGAAAATAAACTCCAGAAAAAAATTAAGATAATAAATTTTACTTTTAATCCATTAAAATATGTTTCTAAATCAGATATTTTTGTTTTAAGCTCATTATATGAAGGATTGCCTAATGTAATTTTAGAATCTATGCTCATGAAGAAATACGTAATTTCATCTAATTGCCCAACAGGGCCGTCTGAAATTTTAGAAAAAGGTAAATATGGCTCCCTCTTTCCAGTTGGAAATTATAATAAACTTTCAGAAATCATTTTAAATTATTATGCTAATAAGGTTAAATATGTAAAAAAAATTAATAAAGCCTATAAAAGTTTATACAGATTTGATAAAGAAAAAAACTGTGAATCTTATTTAATTGAAGTCCAAAAATTAATGGAAATAAATTAATTTTTCTTAACAAACAAAACATCTGTATGTGATTCTTTGGGTTCCCATTTTTGATAGAATTTATTTGAATTTAAAAAACTTTTTAATTCATCCCATTTTGTTGCATTTAAATAGTAATCACTTTTACTGATTTCTACTAATATTGCTCTACATTTTTCTAATGAATTTGTTGCTCCTTTAAGTGCTAGAAGTTCTGCTCCTTGAAGATCTATTATCCAAAAATCGTACTCTGAAATTTCAATAGATTCTCTATTAAAAATTGTATCAAGCTTTTGTGATTTTAATTTTATTCTTGAAATCATTTTTAAATCTTGTTCAATACTTTTTTTTCCAAATTCAAAAATAGATGATGAAGCCGAGTCATTGTTGGAAATTTTAAATTCCATTTCGGCATCATCTTTGTCAGTTAATAGTGCTAATATTACTTTTTGATATGGAAATTGACAAATATGATCTTTTAAATCAGAAATAATATATGGGTTAGCTTCAATCCAAATAGTTTTTTTTTGTAACCAGTCATAAATCGCTGCTTCTTCACCTCTGTGTGCTCCCATATGAATAATTCCTCTTGAATTATAAAGTGAAATTAGAAGATCTAAATTTGGTTTTTCATTTACATATTTTTTGTTTTTATAAATTTTTTTCAACCTCCAGGAAGTTTTGCTCAGAGTATTTTTTACTATTTTTTTTAAAAATCCGTACATTAAATTGCTTCAAATATTTTTATCATTTTATAATTTTTTTGCAGTCATTTAACCACGCTTTTAGATATTTTTTTTCTTTAGGATCAAATATTTTGTTTTTTATTAACTCGTTGTAGCATTTTGTTAAATTAAACAATAAATATTTTTTACCTTTTTTTAATTTAGTTTTTTCCAAAATTTCAAATATTTTTTTGTTATTCAAATAAGCGGGAACTTCGTCAATAAAATCTTTAAAAAGATCGTGTTTATTTCTTTTTTGATACATTGTTGTGCCAAAAAATAATATTTCAAATTTATTTATTTTCATTATTCTTAAGACTATTAAACTTCTCCAAATATCTGTACATCTCATTGTGCACGTAACGGGTAAATACATAATGGGCAATAGAGATTTATGCCATATTGTGTTTTGACTATTAAATGGTGAAAGAGAATTTCCTAAAGAAATTTTTAAATTTTTGAATTTTACATTAATTCTATTTCTACTAAATCTAAATATAGCATCTACATTGGGATTTTCCTCTGACACGCCTTGTTGAATAAAAAAATTTTTTTGTATTTTATTTTTTGTTATGTTTATTTTTTTTTTTATTATTTCATCAAGAGGTAATCCTCTGGGCCAAACATCATCTTTTTTTTGCTTTACAAATAAATCATATATATTTATCCAATTCTTATTTGTAACTTTTTTTACTTTATGGCGTAATTTTATCGCATCAAAGAATTTTTTTTTGGGGATATTGTCATCATCTGTTTCAACTATAATTTCATTGCCGTTTAAATAAGATAAAAGATAACCTATATTTTTTCTTGAATAAGTGTTCTCGGGACAAATTTTTGCAAATTTAAAATTTGTTTTTTTTTGTTGAAATATATTATAATAAAATCGATTTTTATTATTTGAATTGATTGGTGTTTTTCTATCTCCTATAATATATAGGTCCCAATTATTAATCTTGCATTCATTTACAAAATGTCTCAAATTTTTATTTAAATTATTGATTGTGGTAATAACTAAAGATGTTTTCATTAATTGTATCTAGTATAATAATTATAATAATCATTAAAAATATTATCAAAATTTTCTAATAATTTTTTTTCGTTAAGCTTGCTATCAATATATATTTTTGATTTTTCAACCATATTTTTAAAATAATCTTTGTCGCTTTCTATTTTCTTTATTATGCGAATTAAATCCTTTGGATCTTTAATATTTATAATAAGCAAAATTTTTCTTAGTGTATAGTTAATTTTGGTAATGGAAAAATAAATTTAGTACCTTTTTGTCTTATTTTTTTTTCTCTAAACAATATTTCTTTTTTGAAATGCCATGGCAGAACCAAATAATAATCAGGATTTAATCTTCTAGAAAAAGCTTCCTCTACAATTTTAATTTTAAAATTTGGAGTATATAAACCATTTTTATTTGGATTTCTATCTGCTATGAAGTCTATATATTTTCTATTAATTCCAAAATATTGTAGCAGCACATTGCCTTTTGTTGATGCGCCATAGCCATGAATTACCTTATCCATTTTTTTTAAACGATTTAATAGATTAATCAAATTTGATTTGGCTTTATTAATTTGTTTAAAAAATTTTTTGAAAGTGTGGATTTTGTTTAATTTTGATTTTTTTTCTTTTTTTAATAATAAATTAATTTTTTTTTTTTTTATTTTATATTTTTTACAATTTAATTTGCGAATATAATATTGAGCACTTCCTCCATTAATATCGTTTAATTTTATATCAAAAAGTTCAAGTTTATTATTTTTTAACAAATCAATTATGACTTTATGAGAATAATATTCTAAATGTTCATGACATATTGTATCAAACATTTTAAAGTTGATTATTGAATTTAAATCAGCATGTTCTAATATAAATATACCATTCTCATCTAACAAATCATTTACATCACTTAAAAATTTATTTGGTTTTTCTGAATCGTAAAAAACTGATAAAGCTGTAATTATTTTAAATTTTTTTTTAGTTTTGCTTTGAACTTTGGATTTTGAAAAAAAACTAGGTATGGATATATTTATTTTTTTATAAAACTTTTTAAATTTAATAATTGTGGGATCAATTCCTACTTTAAAAATATTGTCTTCATAATAATTGAGTAAAGTGGCATCATTACTAGCTATATCTAATACGGCATCATTTTTTTTTAATCTTGTTAATTTTTTAGCAGAATAAACAACTGATTTGACATGCTGTTGCATAGTATTATTCATTCCAGTTCTATATCCATAGTCTGGTCCATAAAGATACCTTTTGTCAAAATTGTTGCTTAATTGTACTAGTTCGCAATTTTTACATATAACTAGTCCAAGTTGAGTTTTTGGTACATTTAATTCATATTTGCTTGAAAATTTTCCCGTGAAACTCAATTTTCCTAAACTAAATAATCTAGTTATTTTTTTACTTTTACAAGATCTGCAATTTTTGATGACCATTTTAAATAAATTAATTTAATATATTAATTTATAAAAATGAAAAGAATAAAAGATATAATTAAAAAAGTATTATTAGTGGATGAAGGTCCAAAACCTCTTTTTTTAAGAAAAAATATTGAACCAAATAAAATAGTTAAAGAAAATTGATTCGAAATATGTTAATTTGGAAAATTAAATCCTGACAAAATATTTTACGTAATTAAAAGATCTTCCCATTCAGGAATTTTTTCCTATCTACCATTGTAATAAATCATCTAACTATTTCAGAAAAAAATAAATTTATTCCAGTAGTAGATATGGAAAATTATAATGGCTTTAACTCAAGAAACCAATTTATAGCAAGATGGCTTTGGTATATTAAAAAAAAACTACCTAAAAACTTTTATGGACTTATGGATCAAGCAATTAATTCAAAAAATTAATTTGTCATTTTTTGATTTATACCATGAATAAGTTGTTTTAATTCCTTTATTAAATTTTGTAAAATTTTTAAAATTTAATAATTTTAAAATTTTTTTGTTATCACCATGCGTTTTAAAAACATCCAAATTATTTCTTGAGACATTTTTAACTTTTAATTTAGAAAAATTTTTTTTAAAATTATTAATTATTTTTTTTATTGATTGTGGATTATTTGAAGAAATATTGTATACATCAAATTTTTTATTTATTTTCTTATAAAGCAGTAAATACAAAATACTAGTTACATCATTTATATATGTAAAATCTCTAAAATGATTTCCTTTATTATTAAGTTTTAGTTCAGTTCCTTTAATTGAATTTTTCATAATTTTAAACAGTAGCATATCTGGTCTGCCCCATTCTCCATAAATAGTAAAAAATCTTAAAGCGTATATTTTAATTTTAAAATTATTTGAAAAAGACTTGGCCACAACCTCATTTATTATCTTGGAAGTTGCATAAATATTTTTAGGTGAAAGTTGGTTTGTTTCTTTTTGAGGAAATTTTTTGCTATCTCCATAAACGGAACTTGATGAGGCAAAAAAAACAGACTTTATTTTTTTTAAAACTGCAAACCTAAAGACATTTATAGTACCTAAAATGTTAGTATAAACGTATTTTTTAGGATTTACTACTGAATATCTAACTCCAGCCTGGGCAGCAAAATGAAAAATGTGGTCAATTTTTTTTTTTCTTAATTTTTCAAAAAAATTTTCTTTTTCTATATTTATTTTAAAAAAACTAAAATTTTTAAATTTATTTAGTTCTTTTAATCTTTTTTTTTTCAGTTTAACTGAATAATAGTTGTCTAGATTATCTAGACCAATTACTTGGTGGTTATTTTCTAAAAGTTTCAAAGCAAAACTAAAACCTATAAAACCAGCAGCTCCAGTAATTAATATTTTCTTTTTCATTAGTTAATTTAATCAAAGATTAATTTTTTAAAATTTTTTATTGATTTATAAATTATTATTATTGTTATAATTAGTAAAGATTGTCCATTATCTTTTCGTATTTGAATTTCTTCTCTAAAATGATCTTTAAAACTAATTTGACTAGAATAGCCGCCTCTATTGAATATTCCAAAAAGTTCACTTTTTTTTGTTCCCATGCCTTTTAGTTTTTTTTTGACAATCATTCTGTAAAAATAATCATAATCTGATGAATATTTATATTTTAAATTATATGGTCCTACTTTTTTTGCTGAATTTGACTTAATAAAAAAACCTGTAGAATGACTGCTATAAAAACCCCATGAATAAAATATTTTCCAAGGTCTGTATCCATATAAAATTCCCCAATGTTTTTTCACAGCCCCAAAAAAGAAATCAATATTCGGATATTTTTTAATATATTCACTGAGTATTTGTAATGCGTTGGGTAATAAAATATCGTCAGAGTTAACAAAACCCAAATAATCTCCAGAACTATATTTCATGCCTTTATTAAAGGCATCATAAATACCTTTGTCAGGTTCGCTTATCCAAAATTTGATTTTAGATTTATTTTTTTTTATTATTTTTAAGGTACCATCTGTAGAATTTCCATCAATTATTATAATTTCGTAATTCTTAAATTTTTGAGAATAAATGCTATTCAGAGTTTTCTGTAAATGAACGGCATTATTATAAACAACTGTAATTATAGATATTAAAGGGTAAGTTTTTTTTTTTAATGATTTTGTATATTTTTTTTTTGGCATTTAAAGTTTTTTAATCTAAATAAAAAAACTTTTTAATTCATTTATTGATAAAAAATCTTTGTTATTTTTAGAGCTATAACTAAAACCTTTTTTAATATTTTTTGCTTTAAATTTTTTTTTGTAAAATTCTCTTGTTTTATAAATTTTATCTTCTGAAAATGTATTTGGCAAAATGACATAATATTTTTTTAATTCAATTGTATTTAAACTGTCGCTTTCTGTAATCATTTCCTCATGAATTTTTTCTCCAGGTCTTATACCTATCGTTTTTAATTTTAATTTAGGATTAAAGGATTTTATTAAATCAATTACTTTATAAGATTTTAGTTTTGGAACTAAAATATCACCTCCGGGTGAATTTTTTAAACTCCATAAAACATGATCAACACTTTCACTAAGTGTAATATTAAACCTTGTCATTTCACTGTCTGTAATTTCGAATGTATTTTTTGAAATATTTTTTTTTAGGACGTCAACAATTGATCCTCTGCTACCTAATACATTTCCGTATCTTAATACAGAGAATGCAGTTCCTTCAATACCTTTTACATTGTTTGCTGCAACAAACAATTTATCTGAGCATAGTTTTGTTGCACCATATAAATTAATTGGGGCTGAAGCTTTATCGGTTGATAAGGCTACTAATTTTTTTATGTTTTTTTCCATGCAACATTCAATTAAATTTTGAGCTCCTATTATATTTGTTTTTATATATTCGAAAGGATTGTATTCAGCTGTAGGGACTTGTTTTAAAGCGGCAGCATGAATCACATAATCAACTCCATTTAGTGCATTTGCAACTCTTTCTTTATCTCTTATATCGCCAAGAAAATATCTTAAAAATTTATATTTTTTTTCACTAAATTTTTTTGCCATTTCATATTGTTTCAACTCATCTCTGCTAAAAATAATTAATTTATTTATTTTTTTGTATTTTGAGATAATTTTTTTTACAAATTCATTACCGAAAGAACCTGTTCCTCCGGTTATTAAAATACTTTTATTATTAAACATAAATTATTTTTCTTTACTAAAATGACTAATATTAAATATTAAATCATTAGAGTATACTTTTAAAGAACTTATTGATTAAGTTAATAATATAATTTTGTTCTTTTGATGATAAATTATAATAAATAGGTAGGCTGATTGTCGAATTATAATAAATTTGAGTATTATAAGATAAATGTTGTTTTCCTCTGTACAAATTAAATTTATATATAGGAATATAGTGGGACTGCAAAATTATCTTATTTTTCAACATATATTTTATTAATTTCTCCTTTTTTTTATAATTTGGAATTTTTAAATTTATTAAATACAAATGGTTAGAAGAAATATATTCTTTTAAATGAATTGGAATAGCAATATCTGGAATATTTTTAAGTTGTTTATTGTACTTGTCTGCAATTTTTTTTCTGTATTTTAAAAATCTTTTTACTTTATTTAATTGGCTAATTCCTAGAGAACATTGAAAATCATTTAATCTGAAATTAAAACCCGGATATTTAACATCATACTCCCAATGTTTTTTATTTGATTTTTGTATGCCCAGAGATCTAATTTTTTTTATTTTTTCGTCTAATTTTTTTGAATTCGTAGTTACAATCCCGCCTTCTCCAGTAGTTATAGTTTTGAGAGGGTGCATTGAAAAGGTTGAAATGTCAGAGTGAACACAACTTCCAATTTTTAAATTTGAACCTTTAAATTTATATTCTGCACCAAAAGCATGACAAGCATCCTCAATTAAAAAACATTTAAATTTTTTTTTTAATTTTATAAATTTTTCTGCATTTTGTGGATATCCACTGTTATACATTATAATTATTGCCTTAACTTTTTTTATATTAAATCTTTTGCAACATTCATCTACATTTTTGGGAGACATTTGGCCTGTTTTTTTATCAACATCGGCTAAATAAATATTTGCGCCCAATATCTTTGCCAAATTATAAGATGACACAAAATTAATTGTAGGCATAATTATTGTGTCATTTTTCTTAACATTTATGGCCAAAAGAGACAAATAAAGTGCTGATGTACCGCTATTACATGTTGTGGAATATTTACATTTTAAAAAAGCACTAATTTTTTTCTCAAATTTATTTACCTCGCTACCTGTTGTTATTTTATCTTTTTTTAAAGTTTTAACGACCGATTGAATATCTTTACTATCAATGTATTGACTACCGTAAGGAATGAATTTCATTATTTAATCCAAAATTTAGTCAGATAGCTTATTTAATAAGTTTGAAATTTTTTTGTCATCATAATTAATTTTTTTCATTATTTTCGAAGCATTTTTTGGATCAAGCTTAAAAGCTAATTTAAGTATATTCATCCAATTAATATTATTTTTTCCTCTTATTTTTGTTATTTTGTTAATGACTTTGTTATAATTTTTATGTTTGTTTTGTTTGCGCATAAATTGAATTATTTTTTTATCAGATAACCTCCGATAGATAAAGCATCAATTCCGGAAGAATAAAATGTTCTAAGTGCATCTTCTGGTTTGCAAACAATTGGTTCTCCTTGAACATTAAATGAAGTATTAATAACAATGCCGTAACCTGTAAGTTTTTTAAATTCCTTTAATAACTTCCAATATTTTGGGTTTGATTTTTTATCAACTACTTGTACTCTTACAGTATTATCCTCATGAACACATGATGGTAAGATTTTTTTAAATTTATCTTTAATATTAATTGCTACTGTCATAAATTTAGGTTTGTAGTTACCCAAAAAAATTTTGTTGAAATCCTCATCTAAAACTGATGGACAAAATGGTCTCCAATTTTCTCTATTTTTAACTTTAACATTTATATATTCTCTTATATCTTTAAAAAAAGGGTTGGCCAAAATAGATCTATTCCCTAAAGATCTTGCACCAAACTCCATTCTATCATCGAATCTTGCAATTATTTTTTTGTCAAAAATCATTTTTGCTAAAAGTTTTTCTAGATTTTTGGGTTTGGTAAATTTGATTTTCTTTTTTATTAAAATACTCTTAACTGTTTTATTTGAGTATTTTGGACCATAGTATAAATTATTGAGTTTTATTCTTTTAATTTTATTTTTTTTATAGTTAAGTAAAAGAGCGGCACCTAAAGATATACCATTATCTGATGCTGCTGGTTGAACAAATAAGTTTTTAACAAACTTTGATTTTAAAATTTCTCCATTCATTTTGCAGTTCATGCCAACTCCACCTGCTAAACAGAAATTTGAAATTTTATTTTTTGAATAAGCATACTTAACTAGCATTAAAACTGTATCCTCAAGTCTTTTTTGAACGTTGTGCGCTAAATTTGCAAAATTTTTCTCTAGTGGGCTAACATAATTAAATCTTTTCTTTCCAAATACTTGAACAAATTGATCAGTAAATTTTGATCCATAGCTATGTTTTCCTGAATATCGCATGCTGTTATTAATTTTGTATTCATTGTTTTTTAAATCTAATTTTAAAATTTTATTCAACTTATGTTGAATTTTATCAGAATATCTTCCATAGGCTGCCAGACCCATTAATTTACCCTCATCAATATTAGGAATAAAACCTAAGAATTCAGTAAATGTTGCGAAAAAACCTCCAAGAGTATTTGGTAGTTTAAATTTTTTAAGTACTTTAATTTTTTTATTTTTAAATTCATAGATAACGGTACATATATCTTCACCAGATCCATCAATTGTTAAAATATTTGCTTCTTTAAATTCAGTACAAAAAATTGCAGAAGCTGCGTGGCATTCATGATGCGATAAAAAAACTATTTTTGGTATTTTATTTTTTATTTCGTCACTAAAGGCAACTCTAAATTGTTCTTCAATTAATTTTGGATTATATAATTTCATGAAGTGATTGTTAAATAAGTAGTTTCTTGAATTTTTTTTCAAACTACTATTTTGTTTTTCAAGTACTTTTTGATATCTTACACAGTCCCAGCCCCATGCTATATAATCTATATCGTTTATTTTTATATTCCCAATTTCCAAACATTTTTTAGCTGACAAAATAGGTAGTCCATTTGGAGAAGTTTTAATTCTATTTAATCTTTCCTCCTCGATTAATGAAATTAACTTTCCATTAACTAATAAACAAGAACTTGCATTGGGTCCTGGTCCAAAGACACCCAATATCTTCATTTAACTCTCCTGATTGTCTG
>CACIKW010000001.1:0-225000 GCA_902587315.1 uncultured Pelagibacteraceae bacterium | reverse complement strand
GGTTTCCCCATTCGGAAATTTTCGGATCAAAACTTGCATACAGTTCCCCGAAACTTATCGCAGTATACCACGTCCTTCTTCGTCTTTTAGTGCCAAGGCATCCGCCACACGCCCTTAAACGCTTGATTTATGCACAGAAAAAAATTCTGTGTTGAATCAAATTTTTGTTTGAATATTCATCTATTCGAATATTCATTGATTGTTCATCTATTCGAACAATCGGATATAGATATTGATAATATAAAAAATTAATTCACAAATTAAATAACTAAGTGCTTTTTTGGTGGAGGATAGCGGGATCGAACCGCTGACCTCCTGAATGCAAATCAGGCGCTCTCCCAGCTGAGCTAATCCCCCATAAACTTAATCTTGGTGGGCCGAGAAAGACTCGAACTTTCGACCCCACCCTTATCAAGGGTGTGCTCTAACCAACTGAGCTACCGGCCCTCATCCATAAGATAAACACTAAATTTTAATGAAGAGAAATGAGGACGGTCAACATTAGCCTGTTAATTATTTAGATTAAAAAAAATTTTTAATCATCCTTAGAAAGGAGGTAATCCAGCCGCAGGTTCCCCTACGGCTACCTTGTTACGACTTCACCCCAGTCGCTGACTATACCGTGGTCAAAGGTTTTAATCTTTGCCTTAAGGTAGAACCAACTCCCATGGTGTGACGGGCGGTGTGTACAAGACCCGGGAACGTATTCACCGCGGCGCGCTGATCCGCGATTACTAGTAATTCCAGCTTCATGTACTCGAGTTGCAGAGTACAATCCGAACTGAGGCATATTTTTAGGATTTGCTCGATGTCGCCATTTTGCTTCCTATTGTAAATGCCATTGTAGCACGTGTGTAGCCCAACACGTAAGGGCCATGAGGACTTGACGTCATCCCCGCCTTCCTCCAGCTTATCACTGGCAGTTCTTTCAGAGTACCCAACTAAATGATGGTAACTAAAAGTAAGGGTTGCGCTCGTTGCGGGACTTAACCCAACATCTCACGACACGAGCTGACGACAGCCATGCAGCACCTGTGTTTCGTCCGGCCGAACCGAAAACTCTAATCTCTTAGAGTCGCGACGAACATGTCAAGTGTTGGTAAGGTTCTGCGCGTATCTTCGAATTAAACCACATGCTCCACTACTTGTGCGGGTCCCCGTCAATTCATTTGAGTTTTAACCTTGCGGTCGTACTCCCCAGGCGGTGTGTTTAATGCTTTCGCTGCGACACTGAAAATAAATTTCCAACGTCTAACACACATCGTTTACGGCATGGACTACGAGGGTATCTAATCCTCTTCGCTACCCATGCTTTCGTTCCTCAGTGTCAGTAATGATCCAGAAAGCTGCCTTCGCAATCGGTATTCTTTCTAATATCTACGAATTTCACCTCTACACTAGAAATTCTGCTTTCCTCTATCATACTCTAGCTAAAAAGTTTTGATGGCAGTTCCAGAGTTAAGCTCTGGGATTTCACCACCAACTATTTTAACCACCTACGAACTCTTTAAGCCCAGTAATTCCGAACTACGCTAGGTCCCTTCGTATTACCGCGGCTGCTGGCACGAAGTTAGCCGGACCTTCTTATTCGGGTACAGTCATTTTCTTCCCCGACGAAAGAGCTTTACAACCCAAAGGCCTTCTTCACTCACGCGGCATCGCTGCATCAGAGTTTCCTCCATTGTGCAAGATTCCTTACTGCTGCCTCCCGTAGGAGTTTGGGCCGTGTCTCAGTCCCAATGTGGCTGATCATCCTCTCAGATCAGCTATTGATCACAGTCTTGGTGAGCCATTACCTCACCAACAAACTAATCAAGTGCGGGCTCATCCATTGGCGCATAAAGCTTTCTCCGTAAAGACTTATGAGGTATTAGCACAAGTTTCCTCGTGTTATTCCTCACCAAAGGGAAGATTCCCACATGTTACTCACCCGTCTGCCACTAAGTATTGCTACTTCGTTCGACTTGCATGTATAAGGCGTGCCGCCAGCGTACGTTCTGAGCCATGATCAAACTCTCAAGTTTAAAAACGGCGCACACTAGCTTCTACATAAATTCTAAGAATAAAATCTATGTATGTTTGAAGTGTGTACGACAAATTTTGGTAACCTTAACCGTCCACACTTCTCTTCAAAAAAATATTAACAATTTAAATAGCTAATCAGAAATGTCTGATAAATAGCGCTTTTTTGAGCGCAGGTGGTCGCTTATAGTATAAATTAATATTAAATCAAGGACTTAACTCAAAAAAAAAGTTAAAAAAACCCTTTAAATTGGCCATTTTTTTTGCTTTTTCTTAATAATTAAAAAAAAAAAAATTTATTAACAATGAAACACATATTTCAAAAAATTCAGCTAAATTTTAAAAAAAATGGTCAGCTTATTTTTCTTTTTTTGTTAATTTTAATCTCTGTATTTTCAACTACAATTTACAATAACTCTAAGCAAAAAATAATAAATGAATATCAGGCATTATTTGAAAATATTTATTTTAAACAAACTGTAAAAAAAATATTTTTGTCGACTCAACCAAGATTTTTTGCTGTAAATCATATGGTTAAAAATGGTGAAAGCTTAAACTCAATACTATCAGGGTATAATATACCCGATGGTGAAATAAAATCAATAACTAAAGCAATAGAAAAAAAATTATCATCAAAAATTTTACACACTGATATGAAGTTAAATTTTGTAATAGACACTGTTAACAATAAAATAATAGAATTTGTATATCCGGTTTCTAGAATAAAAAAAATTATTATATCAAAAAATAAAGAAAATTTATTTGAGATAAAAGAATTAATAACTCAATTAAATAAAAAAGTATTTTATAGAGAAGGAACAATTAAATCTAGTCTTTATAAATCGGCTAAAAATTTAAATATTGAAGATAGTATTATTGTTGACTTGGCAAATTTGTATGGTTTTCAAATTGATTTTCAAAGAGACATATATAAGGATGATTCCTTTGAAATTTTATATGAAAAATTCATCAATGAAGAAGAAAATATTATAGAAACTGGCAATATAATCTATGCAAACTTAATTCTACGTAATCAACAAAACCCGTTATATTATTTTGATGATGGTGGAAAATCTTCTGGCCATTATGATCTTGGAGGAGCTAGCGTAAAAAAAGCATTAATGAAAACCCCAATAAATGGAGCGCGACTGTCATCCAGTTTTGGTATGAGAAAACATCCAATATTGGGATTTAATAAAATGCACCGTGGAACAGATTTCGCCGCTCCAAAAGGAACCCCTGTAATGGCATCTGGAGATGGTATAATAATTAAAGCTAGATGGTGTGGGGGCGGTGGTAATTGTGTAAAAATAAAACACAACTCAACATACCAAACAGTTTACGCGCACCTTTCGGCTTTTGGTAGAGGTATAAAAAAAGGGACAAGGGTTAAACAAGGAAGAATTATTGGTTATGTAGGATCAACTGGAATGTCAACAGGTCCCCATTTGCACTACGAGGTAATTAAAAATGGGAAAAGAATTAATTCTCAAAAATTAAAATTACCTTCAGGAAAAATTTTAAAAGGCAAAGAAAGAAAAAGATTCGAAGTTCAAAGGATAAAAACTGATGTATTAAAATCTGAAGTTATTTATTTAATGAACTAACTATTTGCTGAATTTGAATCAACATTTTTTTCTTCATCATTTTTTTTTTTAACATCCGAAGAAGCTTCATTAGAAAGATTCTTTTCATTTGCAATTCTTAAAAAATGTTCTGCATGCTGATTATAATTTTCTGATGATATTTTATCACCTTTAGAAAGAGCTTCTTTTGCTAGTTCTGAATATTTGCTTATTAACTTAGAAACGTTTTGATGATTTATATTATTACCTCTTCTTCTATAGTTCAATCCATTGGCAAAATCTAAGACTTGTCTATTATTTCCAATAAAATGATTTTGTCTATCGTTGTTTTGTTTAAACCTATTTCTTCTTTGGTAATATCTATTATTTTTCATTAATTTATTTTATCTTTGTGCATACAATGCATCTATTCCTATTTGATAAGTCTTTGCTAATTTTATCAAGATAAAAATTATTTTTTTTTAATAATTCTTTTATTTTAGATAATAACTTGTTTTCTATTTCCATTATCATTTTTCCATTCTTTTTAAGTAAAACGGAACTCTTTTTTATTAATATATTTATTATTGAAATTCCGTCAGGGCCACCATCTAAAGCCAATCTTGGCTCAAAGCACCTTACATCATCTTCTAAAAATCTTATTTTATCTGTTTCTATATAAGGAGGATTAGAAGTAATTAAATCATATTTAGATGAAGATATATTGTCAATATCAGCTTTATAAAATTTGCATCTATTTTCTAAGTGTTGTATTTTTGCATTAGATTTAGCTATATCTATTGCTTCTTTTGAAATATCTATTCCAATTCCATAACATTTTTTTCTTTCTTTAAGTATTGATAATAAAACACACCCCGATCCCGTTCCTACATCCAGTATTCTATAAGATGAGCTCGAATCTATTTGATTTATTGTTTCTTGAACCAAAATCTCAGTATCGGGACGTGGAATAAGAACATTATTGTTTACCTCAAAATTATTTTTCCAAAATTCTTTGTGTCCAACTATGTATGCTATTGGTTCCTTTTTTTTTCTTCTATTTACATATTTAAAAAAAAAATTTTTTTCTTCTTCAGTAATTCTTTTATGAAGATTAATCAATAGATCTTCCCTACTTAGTTTCAAAACCTTTGAAAGCAATAGTTCACTATCTAAAATTGGATTTTTAACATTATATTTTTTTAATTCCTTTTGTGATTTGTTTAAAACTTCAATATAATTCATTTATCAATCCAAATTTTTCAGTTCTTCCTCTTGAGCTCGAAGACTTAAATTTTCTATCATGTGGTCAAAAATCTCTCCTTCCATAAATTCCTTCAATTTATGTAAAGTTAGATTTATACGATGATCTGTTATCCTTCCTTGTGGAAAATTGTAAGTTCTAATTCTTTCAGACCTATCTCCCGTTCCAATTTTACTTTTTCTATCTTTAGATCTTGCTTCGGCAATTTTTTTTCTTTCTAATTCATAAACTCTTGCACGTAATACTTTAAGTCCTTTCTCTTTGTTTCTTATCTGCGATTTTTCATCTTGCTGGCTTACAACAATTCCGGTTGGTATATGGGTAATTCTTACAGCTGAGTCTGTGGTATTTACACTTTGGCCGCCTGGTCCACTACTTCTAAAAACGTCTACTCTAAGATCTTTGTCCTCAATTTTAACATCCACTTCTTCCGCTTCAGGAAGAACGGCCACTGTTGCTGCGGATGTATGAACTCTCCCTTGCGTTTCTGTATCAGGCACCCTCTGAACTCGGTGAACACCGCTTTCATACTTCAGGGTAGAATAAATATTTTTACCTTTAATTAAAGCAATGACTTCTTTAAGTCCTCCAGCTTCACTTTTTGATAAATTAATAATTTCTAAATTCCAATTTTTTTTATTACTTACTTTTTCATACATTCTAAATAAATCTGATGCAAAAAGACTTGCTTCTAAACCGCCTGTGCCTGCTCTAATTTCAATAATTGCATTTTTTTTATCCGCTTCATCTTTAGGAAGTAGAAAAATTTTAATTTTCTTTTCATTTGATTTATTTTTTTTATTAAGATCAATTAATTCTAAATTTGCCATTTCTTTTATTTCTTTATCATTTTTTTTATCATTAATTATTTTCTCTAAATCATTTTTTTCACTTTCATATGATGCATATTCTCTTGCTTCTTTTACTACCTCATTTAGATCAGAATATTCTTTTGATTTTTCTGCGATTTTTTTATTATCAAGATTTCCTTCTGCTAATTCTTTTTCTAGCTGCATATGTTTATTAATTAAATCTCTTACCTTGTTTATAGGAATCATTATTGTTTATTTTCTATTTCTTCTACTTTTTTTTCCACAAGCTCAACTATTTTTGATATAATGTTCTCATTTAAAAGTTTTTCTGTTTGAACGCCCTTTAAATAAAGCATGCTGCTTCCTTTGCCTCCCCCCGTAATTCCAATATCTGTTAATGCTGCTTCTCCCGGTCCATTAACCACACATCCTATAACGGATAATGTAATTGGTGTTTTAATATGTGATAATTTTTCCTCTAATATTTTTACAGTATCAATAACTTGAAATCCTTGTCTGGCGCAAGATGGGCAAGATATAATTTTTACTCCTCTATTTCTAAGATTTAAACTTTTAAGTATTTCATTGCCTATTTTTACTTCTTCTATCGGATTATCTGAAATAGAGACTCTGATTGTATCACCTATTCCATCTAACAATAGATTTCCGATTCCAATTGATGATTTTATACTTCCTGGCAAATATGATCCTGCCTCGGTTATTCCTAAATGCAATGGATAGTCAGTTTTATTTGAAAGCTGTTTGTATGCTCCAATTGATAAAAATATATCTGAAGACTTTACGCTCACTTTAAAATTAAAAAAGTCTTCATCCTCAATAATTTGGATATTTCTTAAAGCACTTTCTACTAAAGCTTCAGGGCAAGGCTCTTTATACTTCTCCAAAATATCTTTTTCAAGTGAGCCGGCATTCACTCCAATTCTAATTGCACATCCATTATTTTTTGCAGAAGAAATAATTTCTTTAATTTTCTTTTTATCACCTATATTTCCAGGATTTATTCTCAAACATTTTGCTCCATTATCGGCAGATTCTAATGCTCTTTTATAATGAAAATGAATATCGGCAATTATCGGAACGCTAGAATGTTTTACTATTTCTTTTAAAGCTTTTGTAGAATCTTCATCTGGACATGAAACTCTAACTAGATCAGCACCTTCATTGGCTATTTCATTAATTTGATTTAAAGTAGCCTTAGTATTTTTTGTCAAAGTATTTGTCATTGACTGAACTGAAATTGGATTATTACCTCCAATTTTGACTCCACCTACATTTATAACTTTTGTTTTTTTTCTGTGAATATCTCTAAATGGTCTTATGCTCATTAACTTAATTATTTAATTTAAACTCTTTATGAAGAGCCTTGACTGCTTTATTTATATTTTTTTTGTTTATTAAAACTGATATTTTTATTTCTGAGGTAGAAATAACTAAAATATTTATCCCATGGTTAGCCAAAGTTTGAAACATTCTGTATGTTACTCCAGGAGTTGTTATCATTCCAACGCCAATAATCGATACTTTAGAAACTTTTTTATCAACAATTAAACTTCTAAATCTTATTTTCATATTTTTTTTAATTAATTTTTGAGTTTTATATAAATCTTCAGCCTTTATAGTAAATGTTAGATCTGTTTCTTTTCCATTTGCTGAAATATTTTGAACAACCATATCAACATTTATTGAATTTTTTGAGAGTGGTTTAAATACTGAAGCGGCAACTCCTGGTTTATCTCTAACTCCTACTAGAGTTACTTTTGCATCATTTTTCGTGGAGGTTATTCCCGTAATTATTCTATTTCTTATTATATTCTTTCTTTTTGTAATTAAAGTTCCCTTTTTATTAATAAATGAAGATTTAACATCTATATTTATTCTATTTAATCTTGCATCCTGTATAGAAATTGGCTGCATAACTTTTGCGCCAAGTGAAGCCATTTCTAACATCTCTTCATAAGAAATAATTTTAATTTTTTTGGCTTTTTTTAAAATTTTTGGGTCAGTTGTATAAACTCCCTCAACATCAGTATATATTATACATTTTTTTGCATTAAAAAATTTTGCACACATTATTGCAGATGCATCAGAACCTCCTCTTCCTAGTGTCTCTATCCTGTTGTTATTATTAACTCCTTGAAAACCTGTAATGATAGGAATTCCTCCTGACTTTAAATAATTAATAATATTACTTTTATTAATATAAATAATTCTTGATGAACTGTGTCTCCCCTCACTTAAGATTGGAATTTGCCAACTCATCCAAGACCGGGACTTATATCCAATATGATTTAATCTTCCAGCTATCAGTGCACAGGAAATCTGCTCACCAGAAGCAAGTAGTGCGTCATATTCTTCAGGATTAAAATTGTTAGATATATTATTTGATTTCTTAATTAAATCATTTGTTTTTCCACTCATTGCTGATGAAATAACAATTACTTTATATTTTTTCTTCAAATAGCTAGTAATTATTTTGGCTACTTTTTTTATCCTGTCTATTGTACCAACAGAAGTGCCACCAAATTTTAAAACAACAATTTTCATTGATAATTTTTTTATAATTATTAATTTTATTGATAAAATACATCTTAAATGTAATGTCAACCAGACTTAATAATGAAAAGTAAGACAATAAATAAGGAAGAAATAAATAAATTCTCACAAATGGCTTCTGAATGGTGGGACCCTGAAGGAAAATTTGCTCCTTTGCACAAATTTAATCCGATAAGAATAAGATATATAAAAGATAATACTATCAAACATTTTGGCATAAAGAGTAAAACTAAACCCTTAATTAATCTTAATATCTTAGATTTAGGATGTGGTGGTGGACTACTTTCTGAACCAATGAGTAGAATGGGTGCAAATGTAACTGGTATAGATCCTTCTGAAAAAAATATAAAGGTCGCCAAACTGCATGCAAAAAAAAATAATTTAAAAATAAATTATATTTGTTCTTCACCAGAAAAAGTAAATTTGAAAAAAAAATATGATGTAATATTAAATATGGAAGTTATTGAACATGTGGAAGATATTAATTTTTTTATTAAAAAAAGTTCTGAATTTTTAAAAAAAAATGGTTTAATGTTTGTAGCTACTCTTAACAAAACCTTAAAATCCTATATATTTGCTATTATTGGTGCCGAGTATGTTTTAAGATGGTTGCCAATTGGAACTCATGATTGGGAAAAGTTTGTTAAACCTTCGGAATTAGTTGAATTTGGAAAAAATAATTCATTAAGACTGGAAAGAATGGATGGAATTAATTTTAACCCTATTTTCAATGAATGGAAAATTACAAAAGACAAATCGGTTAATTATATTGCTAAATTCTCAAAAAATTAATTTTCTTCTTCTTTTATCCATGGAATTATTTCTGCGTTAATTCCTTCTTCGCTTAGTTCCTTAATTTCCTTTTGAGAGGCCTTTCCATATATGCCTTTTTTATTACTTTTATTTTTTGTATTTTCATAATGTATTGACCTTGCCTCATATGCAAAATTTTCGCCAACATAATCAAAATTATTTTTAATAAATTTTTGATATTCTTTTATTTTGTTTTTTACACTAATATATTTTTTATTTTTTTTTAAATTAATTCTTTTGTCTTTTTTTGTATTTAGTAAATTTGGTGACATTATTGATTTTTCTAAATTCGAAGAATGGCATACATTGCAGGAAAGATATTTTAACTTTCTTATTTTTTCATATTCTTTTGAAGAAGCAAACCAGCTGTCAAAAGTAAATGAACAGTCTTTACAGTGAAGATTGTATTTAATCATATAAATAATCTAATTATAGAATTTACAAATTCAATTATTAGTTATGACCTATAATCTGAATTAATTTCTATATATCTTTTTGTAAAATCCATAGTATATGCAGTAAAATTTTGATTCCCAATTCCGAGATCAATAATTAAATCAATACTCTCGTCTCGCATATATTTTTTTAGTTCATTTTCATTATACGAAATAGATTTTTCTCCTTTTTCAATTACTTTGTGATTCCCAAACTTTATAGAAAGTTTTTTTAAATCTAATCTAATATTTGCTTTTCCCAAGGCCATTATTACTCTACCAAAATTACAATCTTCTCCTGCAATAGCTGTTTTTACTAAAGGAGAGTTTGCTATTGAGAAAGCAATTTTTTTTGCATCTTCTTTGTTTTTGGCATTATTAATAGAAACAGTTATAAACTTAGAAGCTCCTTCTCCGTCTGAAACAACTCTTTTTGCCAAGCTTAGTAATACCGAGTTTAGACATTTGTCAAATTCTGATAATCTTTTATCATTTATATTTTTTATTTTCATATTATTTACCTTGCATGTTGAAAATATTGAAACCATATCGTTCGTGCTTGTATCTCCATCACATGATATTGCATTAAAAGTATTCGTTATATTTTTTTTGAGAAGCTGTTTTAAAATACCTGATGACAGGCTTGCATCTGTAAAGATAAATCCCAAAGTTGTTGCCATATTTGGAAAAATCATACCCGAACCTTTTGCTACACCATAAATTTTTACGTTTGATTTTCCAATTTTACACTCTTCAAGAGCAAGTTTTGGTTTCAAATCTGTTGTTAAAATACCCATAGATGCTTTAATCCAAATATATTTATTTTGCGTATATTTAATATTTTCAACAAGTTTGTTCAAATTTGATTTGATTTTATCAGTAGGGAATTCTTCACCTATAGTTCCTGTGCTAGCAAACAATAAATCCTTAGGTTCTATTTTATTTGGTTTTTCTTCATCTAATTTTTGTTTTTCAGTTAGTAATTTAGATAACTCTTCTGCTAATTCTTTAATTCCATTAAATCCTGCTTTGCCGGTAAATGCGTTGGCATTTCTAGTATTAATTAACAAGGCTTTAATTTTTTTAGATTTTATTTTTAAGTTCCACTTAATATTTTCAGAAACTATCTTGGATTGTGTATATACGGATGCATGGTTTGCTCCATTTCTAAAATAAAATAGAACCAAATCATCTCTTTTGTTTCTGTATAAATTAGCGCTTAAAGATGAAATTGCTACACCGTCGATGTGCTCGAGGTCTTGAAAGTCCCCAATATTTGAGCTTTTGTTCTTAGAACTAAAAAAACTATTAATATTAATAACCATTTTAATATGTTTAAATTATAAATTTAATCACTATATAAGTTTTTTATTAAGCTAAACAAACAAAAATATATAATGTTTAATCCATTAAATCTATTATCAAAATTATTGGGATCAAGTAACCAAAAAGAATTAAATAGAATTCAGAAAATCGTTCATCAAGTCAATTTGCTAGAAAAAAATGTGTCTATATTGCCAGATGAAGATTTTCCAAAGAAAACTGAAGAGCTTATATCCAAAATTAATTCAGGAATTTCAAAAAATAAAATAATGCCAGAAGCTTTCGCATTAGTTAGAGAGGCATCCAGAAGAATTCTTGGGGAAAGACATTTCGACGTTCAAATATTAGGTGGTGTGGTTTTGCATGAAAATAAAATTGCTGAAATGAAGACAGGAGAAGGAAAAACATTAACAATTGTCTTGGCGGCTTATCTGAATGCACTAGATAAAAAAGGAGTTCATATTGTTACAGTTAATGATTACTTGGCAAAAAGAGATTCGGAAAATATGGGAAAAATATACAATTTCTTAGGTTTATCATGTGGATACATCAATAACGATCAAGGAGATGACGAAAGAAAAAAAAATTATAGCTATGACATTACATATGCAACAAATTCAGAATTAGGATTTGATTATTTAAGAGATAACATGAAATTTAATAATGAATCTATGGTTCAAAGAAAACATAATTTTGCAATTGTCGATGAGGTAGATTCTTGTTTAATTGATGAAGCACGTACGCCACTGGTAATATCTGGTGCTGTTGAAGATAAATCTAGTCAATATCGCTCTATAGACAAATTAATAAGGAGTCTTAATAAAAATGATTATGAAATTGATGAAAAGGATAAAAATATTTTATTAACTAATAAAGGCGTAGATCATGTAGAAAAAATATTTTCTAACGCAGGAATTTTAAAAAATAATAATTTTTATGATCCAATAAATTTAAATTTAGTTCATCTTGTTAACCAGGCATTAAGAGCAAATCATTTATTTCAATTGGGTAAAGACTATATTGTTAAAGAAGGTGAAATAGTAATTATCGATGAACAAACGGGAAGACAATTGCCAGGAAGAAGATTTAGTGATGGATTACATCAGAGTTTAGAAGCAAAAGAAAATGTTGATATTCAATCTGAAAATCAAACTTTAGCTTCTATAACTTACCAAAATTACTTTAAATTATATTCTAAATTAGCAGGATGTACGGGTACTGCCTCGACAGAGTCTCAAGAATTTTTCGAAATTTATAATTTGCATGTAGTTGAAATACCAACAAATAAAAAAATGATAAGAAATGACTTTAATGATCAAATATTTAGAACTGCTAAAGAAAAAGATAATGCTATATTAGAAAAAGTCTCTGAATTAAATATAAAGAGCCAACCTATATTAATATTTACTTCAAGCATAAATAAATCTGAACATTATTCTAAATTGTTAGACAAAAAGAATATTAATCATGTAATTTTAAACGCAAAAAATCATGAAAAAGAAGCCGAAATAATTGCAAATGCCGGTAAAAAAAAATCAGTAATAATTACTACAAGTATTTCTGGAAGAGGAGTTGATATTAAACTAGGAGGAAATCCCACAGAATCTAATGAAGAAAAATATTTAAATGAAAAAAAAGAAATAAAATCTTTAGGAGGATTATTTGTAATTGGTACAGAAAGAATGGAAAGTAGAAGAGTAGATAATCAGGCAAGAGGCAGATCCGGAAGACAGGGAGATGAGGGCAATTCAATTTTTTATGTAAGCTTAGAAGATGATTTAATGAGAATTTTTGGATCAGAATCAATAAATAATATTCTTAAAAAACTTGGTCTAAAAGATGGTGAAAGTATAGATCACCCCTGGATTAATAAAGCATTAGAAAGAGCTCAACAAAAAGTTGAAGCAAGGAACTTTGATATAAGAAAAACACTTTTGAAATTTGACAATGTTCTTAACGATCAAAGACAAGTTATTTTTAATCAAAGAAACAACATTATTAAATCTAAAGATAGTTTTAAATATGCTGATGAATTTCTAGATGAAATAATAGTTCAATTTAATGAAAAAAAAGCTAAATTATTAAAAAATCCACAAAACCCAGAGTTTATAATTCAACTTAAATCAATATTAGGAAAATCATTACAAGAAAACGAATTAGTGGAATTAGCAAATTTAAGTAATGATGATTTTTCAAAAAAAATTAAGCAAAATTTTAATGAAAAAAGAAACGAAAGAATTAAGCATTTAGATAAAATTAAATCAGAAGAATTTGAAAAAAATATTTTTTTACAATTAATTGACCAAAATTGGAAATTTCACATTCAATATTTGGAACAGCTAAGATCCGTTATTGGTTTAAGAAGCTATGGTCAAAGAGATCCTTTGGTGGAGTATAAAAAAGAAGCATTCTCTTTATTTGAAAATCTACTTAGAAAATTAAAATCTGATCTAATAACAATACTTTTTAATGTTAGTATTGTATTTGAAGAAAAGCCTAAAGACGAAACAAAACAAAATA
Organism: uncultured Pelagibacteraceae bacterium; assembly: GCA_902587315.1. Taxonomy (GTDB): domain Bacteria; phylum Pseudomonadota; class Alphaproteobacteria; order Pelagibacterales; family Pelagibacteraceae; genus Pelagibacter. The sequence continues at coordinate 211,673 of CACIKW010000001.1, read as the reverse complement.
TTGAGATAGATCGTAGATATTTAGGAAAAAAAATGAGGAGAAATGAACCTTGTTGGTGCGGTTCTAAAAAGAAATTTAAACATTGCCATGGAGCCTTATAAATTAAGAATCAAAAAAATTAAAATGACAATTGCGGCAAAGATAATTAATATTTTTTTATTTTTAGTTATTTTGTTAAATAATTTTTGTATAATTGTTTCTTGCATAGAAAGACCCTGATTCATTTTTGTACGACTTATAAAGCCTTTATTTCTTCCTATTGACAAAAATTTGTCTTTTCTTTGATTTATTATTTCTTCAGCTTCCATATTCTCAAAAAAAACCAAATTATTTTTTAAGGAATCTCTTACATTATTTAAAATTAAATCTTTATCTCTATGAGCTCCGCCTGTTGGCTCATTAATAATTTCATCAATAATTTCCATATCTAAAAGATCTTTTGATGAAAGTTTCATTGCTTCTGCGGCTTCTAGTGTTTTTTTTGGATCTCTCCATAGTATTGTTGCACATCCTTCTGGGGAAATAACTGAGTAAATAGCATTTTCAAGCATTAGCACTTTGTTAGATGATGCTAGGGCGATTGCTCCTCCTGATCCTCCTTCGCCAATTATAATAGAAATTGTGGGAACGCTCAGGGACATGCAGCACTCTATTGATCTTGCAATAGCTTCTGCCTGTCCTCTTTCTTCGGCTCCTACCCCCGGATATGCTCCCGGTGTGTCAATAAAAGAAATTACAGGTATATGAAATTTATCTGCCAGTTTCATTAGTCTAATTGTTTTTCTATAACCTTCGGGTCTCATCATTCCAAAATTTCTATCAATTCTAGCATTAAGATCATCGCCTTTCTCTTGGCCAATAACTAAAACGGACTTATTGTTAAATTTTGCAAATCCAGCTATTACTGATCTATCTTCACCGTAGTATCTGTCTCCTGACAAAGAAATAAACTCCTCAAAAAGATTATCTATAAAAAATTTTGATTTTGGTCTGTCTTCGTGCCTTGCAACTAGGGCTGTTTGCCAAGCATTTAAATTGGAATAAATGTATTTTAATTTTTCATCTAATTTAGATTGAAGACTATTTATTTTTTCTGTGTCAACTTCGGTTATGCTTTCGTTATATGGATCTTTTAACTGATCTAGCTCTGTCTCAATTTTCTTAATATCTGCTTCAAAATTCAAATAATTTTTCATTAGTTCTAGCTTATTATACTTAAAAAAGGCAATAAAGTGTTCTTATAATAATTTATTTTAGTTAAAATATTATATAATTGTTAAAAAAAAATGACAGAAAAGTATATAAAAATAGAAAATTTATCTGTTTCAAGCAATATATTAAATTTTGTAAATAAAGAACTATTACCCGGCACTAAAATTAATAAGAAAAATTTTTGGCGGGGATTTAGCAAATATGTACATGAGTTAGCCCCAAAAAATAAAAAATTATTGGAAATAAGAGAAAAACTGCAAAAAAAAATAGATTACTGGCATAAAGACAGAAAAGGCGAAAAAATTAATTTAGGTAAATATGAAAAATTTTTAAGAAAAATTGGTTATTTAAAAAAAACTGGTTCAAATTTTAAAATTAAAACAAAAAATACAGATAAAGAAATTTCTAGTATTTGTGGTCCACAATTAGTTTGTCCTATTTCTAACGCAAGATTTATATTAAATGCAGCTAATGCTCGATGGGTAAGTTTATATGATAGTTTATATGGAACAGACATAATTCCAGAAACTCAAGGTGCTTTACGAGGAAAAACTTATAATCCTATAAGAGGTAAAAAAGTAATTGAGTATGCTCGAAATATATTAGATAAGTGTATACCTTTAAAAAATACAAGCTGGAAAAAACTAGCAAAAACTCCAGAAGTTAAAAATAATAAATTAAATTTAAAACTTATAAATCCAAAACAATTTATTGGATATAACAAAAAATCTAACAAATTATCTTCACTATTATTTATAAATAATAATCTTCATATAGATATTTTATTTGACCAATTGGGAGAAATGGAAACCAACAATCCTGATGGTAATCAAGATATAATAAATATACATGATATTATTTTAGAATCTGCAGTTTCGACCATTTGTGATCATGAAGACAGTGTAGCAGCAGTAGATGCAAAGGACAAAGTTCTCGGATATCGAAATTGGTTAGGCTTAATGAAGGGCAATCTAAAAGAGGAATTTAAAAAAAAAGAAAAAAAAATCTTAAGAAAATTAAATATTGATAGAAATTATATTTCTACTGAAGGTAAAAAATTAAAACTACATGGAAGATCTTTATTATTAAATAGAAATGTAGGTCATCTTATGACAAATCCGAGCATTCTCTTAAAAGATGGTTCAGAATGTCCCGAGGGTATTATGGATGCTTTTATTACATCGGCCGCTTGTATTCATGATTTTAAAAGAAAAGGAAATTCTAAAACAAATTCTATATATATAGTAAAACCAAAAATGCATGGACCGGAAGAATGTTCTTTTACTGATTTAATTTTTGAAAAAGTTGAAAAAGTTTTACATCTAAAAAAAAATCAAATTCTTATTGGAATAATGGATGAAGAAAGAAGGACTTCTATAAATCTAAAAGAGTGCATCAGAGCTTTGAAAAATAGAGTCTTTTTTATAAATACAGGATTTTTAGACAGAACTGGTGATGAAATACATACATCAATGGAAATGGGTCCTATGATTAAAAAAGCAAATATGAAATTATCAAAATGGATTTCTGCTTATGAAAATAATAATGTTGATATTGGACTTTCCTGTGGTTTTTCAGGTAAAGCTCAAATAGGAAAAGGCATGTGGGCTATGCCGGACTTAATGGCAGATATGATGGAGCAAAAAGTTAATCACCCTATGGCAGGCGCAAATTGCGCATGGGTACCAAGTCCAACCGCAGCAGCTCTGCATGCTTTGCACTATCATGATGTTGATGTATTTTCAAAACAAAAACAATTATTAAAAAGAAAACCAGCAAAGCTTTCGGATATTTTAACCATACCAGTGGCTGATAAGGCTAATTGGTCAATAGAAGAAATAAACAATGAATTAAAGAATAATGCACAAGGAATTTTGGGATATGTAGTTAGATGGATAGACCAATCTGTAGGTTGCTCCAAAGTTCCTGACATTAATGGCATTGGATTAATGGAAGATAGAGCTACTTGTCGAATAAGCAGTCAACACATTGCTAATTGGTTACTTCATGGAATATGTAGTAAAAAACAGGTTTTAGAAATTATGAAAAAAATGGCAAAAGTTGTCGATAACCAAAATCTAAAAGATCCAAGCATGAAAGGTCAAGCTCCATATAAAGCAATGTCTGGCAACTTTGATAGTTCCATAGCATTTAGAGCTGCATGTGAGCTTGTGTTTAATGGAAGAAATCAACCCTCAGGTTATACTGAACCAATTCTTCATCTAAATAGATTACTTAAAAAAAACTAATCTTTTTTTTCATTAAGACTATGCCTATTTTTAAATGCAGAAACTAGTGTTCCATCATCCAAATTTTCAATTTCTCCTCCTACAGGTAAACCTTGGGCAAGCTTTGTTATTGCAACTTTTGTATCTTTTAATTTATCCTGGATATAAAAAGCTGTCGTTTGACCTTCGACAGTTGCGCTTGTTGCAATAATAACTTCTTCTATTTTATCGTTGACTACCCTTTTAACTAATGAATCAATAAGCAAATCTTCATTTCTTGGATTGTTTGAACTTGAAATTGTACCACCCAATATATGAAAATATCCTTGGTAAATACTTGAATTTTCTATGCTCCATTGATCAGATATGTCTTCAACAACACATATTTTACTATATTTTTTTTCAGTATTTTCACAATTGTTACATCCAGACAAACTCGATTTTAAAGTCCCACATGACTGACATCTAGAAATATTTTTATAAAGATCGTTTAATGAACTCAACATGGGTCTAATTAATTCACTTCTATTATTAATTAATTTTAATATGATTCTACGCGCCGATTTTGGACCTAAGCCTGGAAGTTTTGAAATTAATTTTACTAAATTTTCAATTTCAGGAATATTCTTCATTATTTATATAGGCCATTTAAACCCTGGAATTCCAAAACTATTTGTTGCTTTTGAAATTTCTTCTGAAGTTTTAACTTTTAATTTTGACTTAGCATTATTATGTGCTGCCATAATTAAATCTTCAATTATTGATTTTTCTTCATTCAATACTTCTGTGGACAGCTCTATTTTAGTTATATCACCCTCGCCATTTAAAGTGACCTTAATCGAATTGGAACCGGAAATACCCTCTGCTTCTATTTTTTTTATTTTCTCTTGGCTTTCTTTTATTTTACTTTCTAATTCTTTGGCTTGATCAAGTATTTTATTAAAATCCTCCATTATTTAATCTCATCATTTTTTTTAACTTTAATTATTTCAATATCTGGAAAATCTTTCTTAATTCTCTTATATTCTTGAGTCATTTTAAATTCATCAAAAACTTTTTTTTCTGACAATTCTTGCTCCTCTTTTTTTGTAGGACTTCCTGTCTTTTTTGAAAAACTAATTACCCAACGTTTTTTTGTCCAATCAAATAATTTAGATGATAATTCTTTTACAAAATTTCTATCTAAATTTTCATTAAATGAAATTTCAATTTTTGTACTTTGAAAACTTACCAGTTTAACATTATTTTCAAGTTCATATTTTAACTTAATTTCTTTTTTGTCATTGCAGACTTCAATTAATTCATTAAAACTATTTATATGAATTAAATTTCCTTCTTTATTAATTTCTTTTCTAACTTCAATATACTCTTTTTGACTAAAATTTTTTATTTGACTAATGGTCTTATTTTTAAAATTAGGCTCATCTAAAGACTGACTTTTTATTATATTTTCTATGTCCTGTGTTTGATTCGTTGTTAGTTCTTTATTTTTTTGATTAACGCTACCCTCTTCAAGTTCGGTATACTTTTTTTCATTATTAATTTTTTTTAAATACAAAAGTCTGATAAGAAACATTTCCAGTGAAAGCTCTTGATTAGATACTATGTTTAGTTCCTCTAAAGCCTTTATGGTAAATTGCCAGAATAATAATAAAATTTCAGGTTTAATTTCCTTAGATATTTTTTCAATTCTATTAAATTCATTATCATTAAGAGAAAAATTACTACTTTCTATTTTTAATGATGATATATTTTTAATATAATAGAGTATTTCCATAAAATCATTTAAAAAAATTTTTGGTTCTACACCAGTATTGTATATCGATCTATAAATTTTAATCACCTCTTTCTCATTGCCTTCAAATATTTTTTCAAATAGTTCAATTAGAAAAATTTTATCAAAACATCCAAATATTTTTTGTGCACTTTCTAGACTTAATTCCTTACCATTTGGATAGCTAATTAATCCTCTGTCTAATAAACTAAGTGCGTCTCTAACTGATCCTTCTGAAATTTTTACTATAAGTTTTAGTGCGTCATCAGATGCATTTCCATTTTCTTTATCATTTATCTCTTTAATAAATCCAAACAAAATTTCTGAGTTTACCCTTGATAAATCAAATCTTTGAGTTCTTGAAACAACTGTAACAGGAATTTTTTTTATTTCAGTCGTGCAAAATATAAACTTCAAATATTCTGGAGGCTCTTCTAAAGTTTTCAGTAAAGCATTGAATGCTTGTTTGCTTAACATGTGGACCTCATCAATTATAAATATTTTATACTTCGCGGAAGTTGGTGGATATTTAGAAAATTCTATTAAATCCCTTACATCATCAACCCCCGTTTTGCTTGCAGCGTCCATTTCGAGAATATCTAAATGATTATAATTGGATATTGAACTGCAGTGCTCACAATGATTTTTTATACAAATTCTATCAATTCCATTTATACAATTAAGACTTTTAGCGATCAGTCTTGCCAAGGTTGTTTTTCCAGTTCCTCTGATACCAGTAAACAAGTATGCATTGGGTAATTTATTTGACTTAATAGAATTATAAATGGTTTGGACAACTATATCTTGCCCCACAACCTCTTTAAAATTTTGAGGTCTATATTTTAAGGCCAGAACTTTTGATTTCTTTTCCATTCAATTAGGAGACTAGAACCTGAATATCTGTCTCTACGACTGCTTCCGTTAGGATCTGATCGGGTTTAAGCAGCACCCACCTCTAGCCTCCAATTCTATTATAACAGTATTATTTTCTATTCCACAAGAAAGTTAATTATTACTATTTGCTTCTAAATTGATCAGCTTTAAAAACACCTAGAACGTGCATATCCTCGCAATGATAGTTTAAATCTTCTAAAGAAGACTTAATTTTATTATCTTGAATATGGCCATCCAGCTCACAAAGAAAAAAATATGATGAAAAAGAGTTTTTTTCTGGAAAACTTTGTAACTTAGTTAGATTAACACCGTTGATAGCAAAACCTGATAGGGCTGAATATAATGCAGCCGGTTTACTTTTTAATTTAAATAAAAATGATGTTATAAATTTTTCATTATTAAATTCAGGTTCAAAAACTTCTTTACCCATTAATAAAAACCTTGTTACATTTTCTTTTTCATCTTGGATATCTGATTGTAAAATTTCCAAATTATATATTTTTGCACTTAACTTTGAAGCTATGGCTCCTTTAGACTTGTCTCTTTTTTCTGATATATACTTTGCAGAACCTGCTGTGTCTGCTCTTACAATTTCTATAAAATTATTTTTTTTAATAAAATTGGATGATTGTGATAGTGCTTGTGCGTGTGAGTAAACGTTTTTAATTTCTTTAATATTTGATCCTGACAAACCAAGTAAATTATGTTTAATTGGATAAAAATGTTCAGCATAAACATTTAGCCTATATTTAAAAATTAAATATTCTACTCCAATGTTACCGGTAGTATTGTTTGACTCAGGAATCAGTGTTTTTATATTGTTGTTACGATTTGATTTTTCAAAACACTCATCAAAAGTTTTGCATGAAATTGTTTCGCTTTCTGGATAAATTTCTTTTGCACAACTTTCGCTATAACTTCCTGGAATTCCTTGATATGCAATTTTCATAATTTTATGATTTATATTCCATAAATTTTTTTATTTCCATATAATCCTTTTTTGTATCAATTCCTATTGGAGCAGATTTTGCTAAAATAACGTCAATATCTATTTCATTTTCTAAGGCTCGAAGCTGTTCTAATTTATATTTTATTTCACTTTTTGTTTGTGCAAGTTCGACAAATTTTTTTAATATCGATGTTCTATATTGATAGATACCAATATGATGGTAAACATTATTATAATTTAAATTATTTGATATCCGAAAAAATTTTATTGCATGAGAAAAATATTTTAACTTTAGATCTTCCTTCGTTTGCACTTTTACTATATTCTCTTCGTTTAGCTTTTCCTTTCCATTTATTTGACTGGCTAGTGTAGCTACATCGGATTCATTTTTACATGCTATGCTGTTCATTTTTTTAATATCTTCTACATCTATCGTGGGCTCATCTCCTTGAAGGTTTAATATATAATCAATATTGGATAAATTAAGTTTTTGAAAACCTTCATATATTCTATCGGTTCCGGTCTTGTGTTCTTTTTGAGTTAATATACAGTTTCCACCATTGTTTCTAACATCTTCATATATTTCTTTATCTCCAGTGCAAACATAGACTTCGCCTACATTTGATTTTTTTGCCTTATTAAATACATGTGAAATAATTGATAACCCGTTAATCTTTAATAAAGGTTTTCCAGGTAACCGACTTGCTGCAAGTCTTGATGGTATTAAAATTAATGTTTTGGGCATTGTTTAAATTAATAAATTTATGCGTCCATGGGACGCAAATAATTACTTAAAAAAATAAGTAATTTTCGATTTATCATGTTATACGAACAAATAGTTATTAATAAAAATGAATTCTTTCGAAATAAACAAAATATTAGCAGCAATTATTATAACTGTATTGATTGTGGTCGTAATTAATAAAGTTTCAGACCTTGTTTTTGATGTAGATGATGAAAATGTTGTGGCTTATAAGGTTGATGCACCAGAAGGATCAATAACTCAAACAAAAAGTGAATCAACTGTAGATTTATCATCTTTATTCGCAAATGGAGACATCTCACATGGAGAAAAGGTTTTTAAAAAATGCGCGGCCTGCCATAGTATTAATAAAAATGGTGGAAATAAAATTGGCCCCAAACTCTGGAATGTTATGTTCAGACCATCTGGATCAGTAACTGATTATAAATATTCAAAAGCTTTGTCCGAATACAAAAAGAATTGGACCTGGGAAGAAATGAATGGTTTTTTAATTAAACCTGCTAAATGGATTAAAGGAAACAAAATGGGCTTTGCTGGAATTAAGTCAGATAAAGATAGGGCTTCTGTTATTTTATATTTAAATCAAAATAGTGATAATCCAAATCCTTTACCTTAACTTATCAAAACAATATAATAAAATCGACTTCTGAACATACACTCTGTTTAAAGCTTGCTGCCAAACTTTTGATTGTTTATGGTTTAAAAAAACTTCATTTGAAACTTCAGATCCTCTTGGTAGGCAATGTAAAAAAATAGCATTTTTTTTTGCACAATTCATTACTTTTTTGTTTACTTTAAATTTTAAAAAGTCTTTTAATTTTTTTGTTTTATTTACTTTGTCATTCATTGATATAACCTTATCTGTAAAAACAACATCACTACCAGTTGCTGCCTGTTTGCTATCATTAAATATTTTAATTTTCCCATGATTATTTTTGGCCCAGTTTAATACAGATTTACTTGGCTCATATTTTTTTGGACAACCAATATTTAATTTAAAAGAAAATTTAACTGAAGCTTCTATCAAGCTATTAATAACATTATTATTAGCATCACCTATCCAGCAAATTTGCAGTTTTGAAATTTTTTTTTTTTTAATTTCTTCAATTGTAAAAACATCAGACAAAACTTGTGTTGGATGAGATGATGGAGATAATCCATTAATTATTGGAATAGTCATGTGTTTTTTAAATTCATTTAATTTACTGTCACTATCTGTTCTAAGCATAAATGCATTTCCAAAAGTTGATATAATCTTTGCTGTGTCAGATAATCTTTCAGTTCCTTTGCCTAAATGAAGTTCATCAGGTCTCAGGGTAAGCTCTTCTCCATTTAACTGCTTTATTGCAATAGAAAAACTTAATCTTGTTCTTAAGCTTGATCTTTCAAACATTTGAATTAAAAGCTTTCCTTTTAAAGGTGCATCCTTGTCACGATCTAAAATATTTAATTTTACCCTTTTTAATTTTATTTTTTTTGCATTGTTTATTATTTTTCTTAATTTTGATGCAGATATTTCTTTAATATTAATAAAATGATTCATAAACTTAATTAAATTCTCTACATGTTTTTTTAATTATTTTTACTGCAAGATCTAATTCTGCTTTATTCACAATAAGTGGTGGCAATATTCTCACAGTATTTTCTCCAGCTCTAATTGTAAGAAGTTTATTTTTTTCTAATTTTTTAATAAATTTTGCTTGCTCCTTATAAAGCTGTAGACCAATTAATAAACCTACACCCCTTACCTCTTTAATTAATTTTGGATTGTTATCTTTAATTTTATTCAGTTCATTATGAAAATATTCAGATCTTTTTTTTACCTTTTTAAGGAATCCTTTTTTATAAATTTGATCTAATACAGCATTTCCTACATTCATAGCAATTGGATTGCCACCAAATGTTGACCCGTGTGTGCCTGCGATATTTATTCCTTTTGCTGCTTTTTTTGTCATTAAAACTGCGCCAATTGGAAATCCACCTCCTAATCCTTTTGCTATTGGAACTATATCTGGTTTAATTTTAGCATGCTCAAATGCAAAAAACTTCCCTGTTCTTCCTATTCCACACTGAACCTCATCAACAATTAATAAAATATTTTTATCGTTACAAATTTTTCTTATATTTCTTAAAAAACTATTGCTATGAACCTTAATTCCACCTTCGCCCATAATTGGCTCAATCATTATTGCTGCTGTATTTTTAGTTATTGATTTTTTTAGCGATTTAAGATCGGAAAATTTGAAATGATCAAATCCTGGAACTTTTGGACCAAATCCTTCTGTCATTTTTTTTGATCCGCTTGCAAAAATTGCCGCAATAGTTCGGCCATGAAATGAGTTTTTTATACAAAGTATTCTGTTTTTTTTTGGTTTTCCAATTGAATAAAAATATCTTCTTGCAACTTTAATTGCCGCTTCAGTTGCTTCCGTTCCGGAGTTCTGAAAAAAAACATAATCTGCAAAAGTTTTTTGGGTTAATCTTTTTGCAAGCTTTTCTCCTTCTGGTATTATAAATGCATTAGAAACATGCCAGAGCTTTTTTGTTTGTTTGTTTATGGCTTTAATCAAATATGAATTGGCATGACCCAGGGAATTTACCGCTATGCCTTGAACAAAATCTAAATATTTTTTCCCATTAGTTCCATAAAGAAAACTTCCTTTTCCTTTTTTAAAAGCAATTTTTCTTCTATTATAATTTTTTGCTAATGAGCTCATAATATATTCAAGATCTTATTTTGTATCCTTTTTTATATAGTAAAAATGCAATAAACCAAATAATCAGTGAAAGTGTTAACAAATAAATTATTCCAAATCTTAATGATCCATCTAAATTTTCTATAAAAGCATATCTAAATCCATCTATCATATGAAAAAAAGGATTATAAAAACTAATAGTTTGTAATAATTTTGGCAATCTATCAATTTCATAAAAAGTTCCAGATAAAAAGGATAATGGAACAATTAAAAAATTTGTTACACCGGCTAAGTGCTCAAATTTATCTGACCACTGTCCTGCTATAAATCCAGCGGCGCCCATTAAAAAACCATTTAATATTAAATAAACAAATAAAATAAAATAATTTTTTATTTCAATTTCAATCATAAGGGAAAAAACAATTATTGAAAATATTGATATAAAAAAACCTCTAGTTATTGAAGCAAAAATAATAGACAAAGTAACTTCTGCGGCTGAAAGTGGTGCTCCAATTAAATCTACTATATTTCCCATAATTTTGCCCATCAACAAAGATGATGATGAGTGCGAAAAAGATTGTTGAATTATTTGCATCGCTATTAATCCAGGAGCCAAAAACTCTATAAAAGGTACCCCTAGAACATTTGATCTTTCTTCACCTATAGCTAGAGAAATAACAAGTAAGAACAAAACCGAAGTTACAACTGGCCCTATAATTGTCTGTCCAGCAACAGTTATAAAGCGAAGTACTTCTTTCTTGTATAAAGAGAAAACTCCTATCCAATTTATAAGACCAAACCTTGTTCTTGATATTTTATATTTATTTTTTAATTCAACCATGGATTAAAACAAATATCCTTTTTTTAAAAATTTTGTTAAAAAAACCAAAAAAATACTTGTTTTTCTAATCATTGTGTGTGTATCTCCATATAGTTAGAATAATTAATTTATACACTATATATAGTATATTATGTCATGGAATCCTGAAAGAGAACAAAAGCTTCGTGAGCTATGGGGTAAAGGAAAAACTGCCAGTCAAATTGCAGAGATAATAGGTGGAATTAGCAGGAACGCTGTTATTGGTAAAGCGCACAGATTAAATTTATCTGCAAAAATTAAAACTAAATCCAATTATAACTACAATAATAATTCAAAATTTGAAAAAAAATATAGTATTCCTAAAAGAGGAAGAAAAAGTAAATTTAGATCTCTTCTTTTAGACAACAGTTTTGAAGCTGCAAAAAATTTATCTCTTGAAGAATTAACTGAAACGACGTGTAAATATATGGAGGGCCATCCTGACCAGAAAGAATCTTCTTTTTGTGGAAGAAAAACAGTTGATAAATATAGTTACTGCCCCCTTCATATGCTAATTGTTTGGCAGACTCGCGATAAAAAAGAAGATTTGCTTGACAAAAATGATGAGGTTCCTAATTTTATAGGAAAAAAAATCAAATCTGCCTAGATTTAAGTTTATATTATTATTTAATAACTATTGTAAAAATAAATAAGTTTTTTTTTATTAATTCTATGTTTAGAAAATTAAATTTCTTATTTAAATATAATAACTCTATATACTACTTTTATTGCAATATAAATCTCAAAAAAGTAAAATAATTTTCATTAATTCATAAACTACTTTTTAGATCATATAAGTAAAACTAGTTTAATTATGAAAATTGTCCACCTTCTTTCCACATATAGGAATATTTATTTATTTCATTTTTAAAAAATAACTTTGAAGGAATATTTAAATCAAAATTTGTTTTAAAACTTCCACTTTCTATATTGTCATATTTTAATAATTTTAGTTGATCTCTTGTAAGTAGAGGTTTTGGTAATAATTCTAAAAATAACGCAGAAATATTTGCCAAAAATAAAGGAATGGGAATTAATAATCTTTTTTTATTTATTGATCTTAATAAATTGTTAATTATTTCTTTATAGGTTATTTGTTCGGGACCAATACATTCAATTGTTTGAGAGTTTATTTTATTTTCTATCATCATAGATATTATTTCTGCCATATCTGAAGAATGAATAGGAGAAAATTTTGTATTTCCATTATAATAAAGGGGGAAAAAAGGAAATATATTTAATAAGGTCATAAAAAAAGTTGTAAAGTTATCATCAACTGAATAAACTATTGATGGCCTAAGTATTAATGCTTTTTGAAAATTTTTTTTAACTTTTTTTTCACCTTCTAATTTACTTTTAGCATAATTGCTGTCTACGGCAGAATCTACTCCAAGTGCAGAAATGTGTATAAAGCTTTCAACTTTATTTTCTGCACAAAAATTAGATAATATATCAGGAAAATTAATATGAATATTATTAAAAGTATTTTTTCTTTTTTCAAATAAAATACCTACAAGATTAATACATATATCGCATTTGGAAACTAACTCATTTAATTTTTCACTATCAAATATATTCGCTTCGACAATATCTATATAGCCAGGATTTGCCTGAGTTTTTAGAACATATCCTTTTTGATGTAAATTTCTTGTTACTGCAGTTACTTTGTAGTTTTTTTTTGTTAACTTTCTTATTAAATTACGCCCAATTTGACCTGATGCTCCGAAAACTAGAATATTTTTTGGTTTCATATATATATATTTTAAATGAATATTAATATTAAATTACACAAGCACGATTTACCAGATGAAATAGATTTAAGTAAAAGTCAAAAGATAGCTATAGACTGTGAGTTTACTGGGTTAAATGTTCCGCGAGATAAATTATGTTTGGTCCAGATTTCTTCAGGAAATAATGATGCGCACATAATTCAACTTAATAGAGAAAACTACAGTGCTCCTAATTTGATAAAATTATTAAATAATAATAAAATAAATAAAATTTTTCATTTTGCTAGGTCGGATCTGTCTTTTATTAATTATTATTTAAAAATTAAATTAAACAATATCGATGATACAAAAATAGCTTCAAAATTAGCTAGAAGTTATAGCGATAAACATGGATTGAAAGATCTAATTAAAGAATTTATTGGAATTGATGTAAGCAAACAGCTTCAAAGTTCAGATTTTGGAGGTGAGTTAACTGAAAAGCAATTGCTATACTGTGCTCATGATGTTGTTCATTTACATAAAATTTATTCACAATTAGAAAAAATATTATTAAGAGAGAACAGAATGCAACTCTATAAAGATACAATAAAGTTTATTAACACAAGAGTTGATCTTGATTTAGCCTCATTTAAGGATGATATTTGGTCTCACTAAATGAAAAAAAAATTCTATACTAAAATAGCTAAGAAGGTAATTGAAACAGAAATAAGTTCTTTAAAAAAATTAAAATCAAGCATAAACAAATCTTTTGAGAAAGCAGTAAGAACTATATTGAACTGCAGGAATGGAAAAATAATTATATCTGGAGTAGGAAAATCAGGAATAATTGGGAAAAAAATTGCATCAACTCTTTCTTCTGTTGGTACTCCAAGTTTTTTTGTAGATGCAAGCTCCTGTTCTCATGGGGATCTTGGACAAATAAGTGTTGATGATGTATTAATACTAATTAGTTATAGTGGAGATTCATCAGAACTAAAAAATATTATTCAATACGCTAAAAGAAACAAAATTTCTTTAATTGGTATTATGTCAAAAAGGAAATCACTACTATATAAAGCTTCGGATATAAAACTTTTAATACCAGAAATTAAAGAAGCAGATCCTAACAATATAGTTCCTACATCTAGTACTATTATACAATTAAGTATTGGTGATGCTCTAGCAATAGCAACGATGAAATATAAAAAATTTACAAAACTAGATTTTAAAAAGTTTCATCCAAGTGGAAGCTTGGGAGCAAAACTAAAAACGGTAGAAGATTTAATGCTAACTGATAAAAAAATTCCTTTTGTAAATGAAAATATCTTGATGAAAGAAGCATTAAAAATTATTGTTAAGAAAAAACTAGGAACGCTTATAGTAAAAAATAAAAAAGGTTATACATCAGGTATATTAGTTGATGGCGATATAAAAAGATCTAGCTACAAGATTAATAATTTGAAAAATGTTAAAATAAAAAGCATTATGAAAAAAAACCCGATAAGTGTTCATAAGGAAACACTAGCTGCTCAAGCTCTTTTCATTATGAATTCAAAAAAAATTACTAGCTTGTGTGTTCATGGAAAAAGTAAAAAAAGAACAGTTGGAATAATTCACATTCATAATATTCTACAGTCAAATATTTCTTAATGAAAAGAAATTATATTATAATATATTCATTTTTAATATTAAGTTTAATTATATTGACATTTTTTTTTTTTTACAATTACAAGTCCAGAAACATTAAATTAGAAAAAAATTTCAACAGTGTAGAATCTAAAAATCCAATAAAAGAAAAATCTTCTGAATCTTCAAATAATATTAGTAAAGTCGAAAATAAAATATTGCCAGAGTCAACTTTAATTGAAAATATTGAATATATTTCAATGGATGCGGTGGGTAACCAATTTAAAATAACGGCTAAAAATGGAGAAACAAATGCAAGAAACTATAACAAAATATTTTTAATAGATGTTAACGCCCATATATTGTTGAAAAATTCAGAATCAATTTTAATAGCGGGAGATTTCGCAAATTATGATAAAAGTACAATTGAAACATTTTTTAAAGATAATGTTAAAATAAATTATCTTAACCATAAAGTTGAAAGTGAAAAATTATACTTATCTTTTGAAGATAAATTAGTTAAAATAAATGATAACGTAGTCTATAAAAATGAAGATACAAAAATGTATGCTGATAATATAGAAATTGATTTTAAAACAAATAATACAAAAATCTCTATGAATAGTAACGAAAAAGTACTAATAAAATCCACTTATTAATTATGTCGAACATAAAAAAATTTAGAATAAAATCATTTAAAAAACAACAGTCAATAATTAATTTTCGAAAAATTTCAATAAGTTTCGGAAAAAGAATTGTTCTGGATCAAATAAATTTCAATATTAACCAGGGTGAGATTTTTGGAATGTTGGGTCCTAATGGAGTTGGAAAATCTACAATTTTTAATTTAATTACAGGACTAATTAAACCTGATAGTGGAAATATAATAATTGAAAACTCAGATGTTACTGAACTACCTATTAGCCTAAGAACTACAAAATTCGGTATTGGTTACTGTCCCCAATACTCAGGTTATTTCCATAATCTCACTGTATTAGATAATTTAAAAGCAGTAGGAGAAATATTAATTAAAGATAAAAAAGACAGAAAATCTAAAATTGATGAGTTAATTGGAGATTTTGAATTGGAGAATACACTAGATCTAAAAGCAAAAAATTTATCAGGAGGTCAGAAAAAAAAGTTAGCAATTTCTCTATCATTAATAGGAAATCCTAAAATATTATTACTCGACGAACCATTCGCTGCTCTAGATATTTTGTCTATCAGCAATTTGCAGCAAATTATAGTTGGGCTTCAAACTAGATCCAATATAACTGTAATTGTTTGTGATCACCAGGCAAGAGACTTACTATCATGTGTTGATGTGGCAATCGTTCTGTCTAACGCAAAAGTTTTAACTAAAGGAACTCCTTCTGAAATAACTAATGATGAGCTAGCAAAGTCTCATTATTTTGGGCAGAAATTTAAAATAAATTGATGCCTGATTTTGTTAAAATCAAAAATACAATAAGCAATTATAATAGAAAAATTTTTGTAGATAGCGATAAAAGTTTATCAATAAGATGGGTTTTGCTTGCTTCTCAGGCGATGGGTAAATCGAGAGCCTACAATTTGCTTAATTCAGAAGACATAAATAGTACAATTAATTGTATAAAAAAATTAGGAATTAAAATTGTTAAAAAAAACAATATTTGTGAAATTTATGGAAAAGGAATAAATGGATTTATTTATAAAAACAATATCACAATTGATGCTGGAAATTCTGGAACATGTGGCAGACTAATATTGGGACTTTTGGTTGCTTCAAAAAAAAAGATTAGGCTGATAGGAGATAAAAGTTTATCTTCAAGAGATTTTTCAAGAGTAACTTTGCCTTTAAGAAAATTTGGTGCAAAATTTTTCCCTCAAAATAAAAATTATCTTCCAATTTCAATTTTGGGTTCAGAATATACAAAACCTATAAATTATTTTGAAAAAATTGGATCTGCTCAGTGCAAAAGTTGTATGATGTTAGCGGCACTTAACGCGCCAGGAAAAACCATAATAAAAGCAAAAAAATCTCGTAATCATACAGAGTTACTATTTAAAAATTTAAATATTCCTATCAAAATAAAAAAAAGTGGGGCTTTCGAAATAATCGAAGTTGAAGGCAAAAAAAATTTTCGATCATTTAATTATAATATACCAGGAGATATAAGTTCTTCGGCTTTTTTTATTGTTTTAACTTTGATTTCAAAAAAATCTAAATTGATAATAAAAAATGTTAACGTTAATCCTACCAGAATAGGTTCGATAAGTATTTTAAATAAAATGGGAGCAAATATAAAAATAATAAATAAAAGAAGTTATAAAGGTGAAATTTTGGGAGACATATTTGTAAAAAGTAAAAAAAAATTAAAATCTATAAACTGTCCTACTGATCTAAATTCTAGCGCAATAGATGAATTCTTAATTATATTTCTAGCTGCTTCAAGAGCTAAGGGAATTTCGTTTTTTAAAAATATCTCTGAGTTAAACAAAAAAGAAAGCCCTAGATTAAAAATTGCTTCAAAAATTTTAAATAAAATGGGAGTAAAGACAAAATTATCACCAAATTCAATAAAAATTTATGGAAACCCCAGTTTAAAATTATCAAAAAAAATAGTAGTTAAAAATTTTAATAATGACCATAGAGTATTTATGATGTCAGTAGTCGCCGCACTATCTTTTGGAGGAGAATGGAAAATATATAATAAAAATTGTGTTAATACATCTTTCCCTTCATTCATTAATATTGCTAAATCTTTAGGAGCAAAAATAATTTGAAAAAAAAAAAATTTATAACCGTAGCAATAGATAGTGAGGCCTCCTCAGGAGGAGGTACTCAAGCAAAATTAATCTCTAAACATTACAATTTATATTACCTGGATACAGGAAAAATATATAGATATATTGCTTATTTAAAAATAAAAAATACAAAAAAATTTGGATATATCTATTTAAAAAAAAAAATTAAGAACTTAAAGAATTCTCATCTTAGAAAAAAAAAATTATTATCAGAAGACATAGGAGTAATTGCCTCTCAAATTGCTAAACAAATTAAGATAAGAAAATTAGTACATCAATTTCAGATAAGGTGTGCTTATAGCCCTCCAAAAAAATTTGATGGAAGTTGTTTGGATGGCAGAGATATAACAACTAAAATATTACCAAAAGCTATGTTTAAATTTTTTATTTATGCCAGTCTAAATGTAAGAGCTAAAAGGAGATATTTAGAATTAAAAAAATTCGATAATAAAATATCGTATTCTAATGTTCGAAAAAGCATTGAATTTCGTGATAAAAGTGACTACGAAAGAAAGTACTCGCCTTTGAAACGTACCAAAGATCAAGTATTGATTAATTCCTCAAAGTTATCTAAAAGAGCATGCTTTTTAAAAATAAAAAAAATAATGGATAAAAAGTTAAGTTAATGGATATATATAAAGATTTAAATAATTCTAAACACAAAGAATTTGAAAAATTATTAAGTGGTCAGCTGTCTAAGTCAAAAAATGTTACTGAAGGAAAAATAATTGAAGGAAAAATATCTAAAATTACAGAAAAATTTGTTTTGTTATTTGTTGATGGTTTAAAATCTGAACCAATTGTTGACATTAATGAGCTTAAATCAATAGGTTTAGAAAAAAAAATTAGTCTTGGAGAAAAGATTCAGGTTTATTTAGAAAAAATAGAAGATAAAAACGGAAATGTTGTTGTATCTGCACAAAAAGCACAAAAAATAAAAGGTTGGGATGTATTGGTTAAAGCCTATGAAAACCAAGAGCCAATTATAGGAAAAATCACCTCAAAATGCAAAGGTGGAGTTATTGTAGAACATCTGGATTCCGGATCGTTACTTTTTTGCCCTGGATCACAAATATCGGACAAACCAATAAAAGACATATCTCACCTGATGAATGAACCGCAAAAATTTGCACTTATAAAACTTGATAAGATAAGAGGTAACGCTTGCGTATCAAGAAAACAAATTATTAATGAACATAAAAAAGCAGATAAAGCAATAATTGTAAACAAATATAAAGTTGGTGATATAATCAAAAATGCAGTAGTCAAAGGCTATAGTTCTTTCGGATGTTTTTTTGATGTTAATTCTGAGCTTGATGTTTTGGTTCACTTACAAGAAATTAGTTATACAAGAGTTAATCATCCAGAAGAAATATTTAATGTTGGAGATAAACATAATTTATTGGTTATAGGTGTTGATAAAGAAAAACTACAGGTAAGCTGCTCAATAAAACAACTGTCTCCGGATCCTTTTGAACATATATCAAATTATGAATTAAATAAAAAATACAAAGTTAAAGTAGTAAAATTAATGGATTACGGGGCCTTTTGTGAATTAGAACCTGGCCTATCTAGTTTATTACATGCTTCGGAAATCAGCTGGAATAAAAAAAATCCATCTGCCAAAAAATATTTTAAAGTAGGAGATGAAATTGATTGTATAATTACGGAAATTGACAAAGAGAAAAGAAGAGTTTCAATTTCATATAGATTAACTAAAGAAAATCCTTACGACGCACTCTTAAATAAACATCCAATAAACAGTGAAGTAAAAGGAGAAATTAGCAGCATGAATGATTATGCTATTTATGTTAAATTGAATGATTTTGAAATTGAAAGTTTTCTGCATTGTAATGATCTGAGTTACACAAATAATGGAGAAGAAGAATTAAAAAAATTTAAAAAAGGTGATAAAATAGCTGTAAAATTGTTAGAAGTTAAAAAAGACCAACAAAAAGTACGTGTTGGACTTAAGCAACTACAAGAGGACCCATTTGATTGGTTTAAAAATAAAAAAGTTAAAGATGTTTTAACTGTACAAATTATATCGTCGAATAACAAAGGATTATTAGTTAAGCCAGAAGGATGTAAATTGGAATTTTTAATAAAAAAGTCTCAAATAGCAATTAATATTGCAGACGCAAGACCATCAAGATTTGTTGGTGGTGAAAGAATTGATGTTGCTATATCTGAATTAGATTTCTCAAAAAGAAAGGTAACTCTGAGCATAAAACTTTTGGAAGAGCTACAAAACAAAGAGGCAGTAACAAAATTTAGTTCACCTCTTTCAGGAAAAAACCTTCCATTTTCATCTCTTTCTGAAAAATTGGGTAAAAAAAATAATAAAATTAAAAAAGAGTAAAATTGGGTATAGTTAAATCAAAACTAATCAAAAAGTTAGCAGATAATTACCCTAATTTTTTGAAGAAAGACCTAGAAAAACTCACAGACATTTTTTTTGAAGAAATTAAGATAGCTTTAAAATCAAATAAAAGAATAGAATTAAGAGGATTTGCTATTTGGTCAACAAGAATACAAAACGAAAGAGCAGCAAGAAATCCTAGAACAGGAGAACGGTTACAAATTCCAAAAAAAAAAAATTTACACTTCAAAATGACTAAAGAATTATTTAAAAAAATAAATAATGAATAATAAAAAAATTTTTATCGCATGTGACACAAGAAAAATTTCGAAAGTAAATAAAATAATCAACAATACAAAAACGAAAAAATTAAGGATTGCTTATAAATTTGGTTTAGAATTTTGGAACTCAAAAAAAGGAAGGATGTATATTTCTAAACTAAAAAAAAAAAATATTTTTCTTGATTTAAAATTACTAGACATACCCAATACATGCAAATCAGCAGTAAAATCAATAAAAGATCTAAAAAATATAAATTATCTATCTGTGCATATAGGCGGGGGACTAAAAATGCTTAAAGCAATAAAAAGTGTGTCAGGTAAAATTAAAATTCTTGGAGTTACAACTTTAACAAGTTTAGATAATAATGATTTAAAAAAAATTGGATACACCAAAAATTTAAAAAAAATTGTGGTACAGTTGGCTAAATTAGCTAAATCGGCTAAATTAGATGGAGTAATCTGTTCCCCTCAAGAAGCTAAATTGTTAAAAAATGTGTGCAAGAGAATGGATATAATTACACCTGGAATTAGGCTTGAAAGAAATAATATTCAAGATCAAAAAAGAGTTACAAGTCCCAAAGAAGCTTTTAATAATGGCGCTACAGGAATAGTAATTGGAAGATCTATTACACAAGGAAATATTAAGATAAATTTAAAAAATTTAATTAATAATCTGAAAAAATAATGGATGCTAAAATTTGTGGAGTTAAAGACTCTATAACTCTAAATTATATCATTAATCATAAAAATCCACCTAAGTATATTGGATTTATATGTAATTATTTAAAATCAAAAAGAAATTTAAAATTTAACAACTTAAAGAAACTAATTAATAGAAATAAAAAAAATACCAATTTTGTAGCAGTTCTAGTTAAACCTAATAATATTTTTTTAGAAAAAATTAAATATCTTAAGTTTGATTATTATCAATTGTATGATGTGGAACCAAACGAAACTAAAAAAATAAAAGAAAAATATAATAAAAAAATAATAACTGCATTAACTATAGAAGATAAAAACGATGTAAAAAAATATAAAAAATACGTCTCAATTTCAGATATAATTTTATTCGACAGCAAGGGATATGAAAGATCTATGGGGTTTGATAGATCTTTAATAAAAAATTTACCCCAATCGATAAATAAAATGCTTGCGGGAAATATAAAATATAATGAGAAACTTGAAAATTACAAAAAAATAACAGATATTATTGATTTGTCTGGAAGTTTAGAAACTTCAGGTAAAAAAGATTTAAATAAAATAAATACTTTTTTAGTTAACCTAAAAAAATTAAATGATAAAAATTAAAAAAAAAATTCCTTTAATTGACCAACATGACAATAATGGTTTTTGGGGAGGTAAATTCGGAGGAAATTTCATTCCAGAAACTTTAAAGAGACCTGTAGAAGATCTTGAAGTTTTATTTTCAAAATTGAGAAATAGCAAAAATTTTTTAAAAGAAAGAGATAAATATTTTAAAAACTGGGTTGGCTCTCCAACTAGATTCGTTAAACTGGATAAATTAACTAACCATCTTAATGGTGCCCAAATTTGGGCAAAAGTTGTATCAGACGCGAATGGAGGGGCACATAAAATTTACAATGCTACTGTTCATTGTCTAATTGCAAAAAAAGCAGGAAAAAAATTTATAGTAGGTGATACCGGAGCAGGCTATGCTGGAAAAATGCTAAGCATGGCTGCAAAAAAATTTGGTCTAAAGTGTAAAATATTTATGGGTGCAAAAGACATTAAAAGGCAAAAACCAAATTGTGATGCTATGAAGAAAAATGGCGCTGAAATAGTACCAGTTTATACAGGAAGTCAAACATTGGTAGATGCCGTGAGTGAGTGTATGAGGCACTGGGTTTCAAATTGTGATACAACACATATGTGTGTTGGGTCCACTGTCGGCCCAAACATATTTGTGAAAATCTGTGGTTGGAGCACTTCTCAAATATCTAGAGAATTAAAAATTCAATTAAAATATGAATTTAAAAAAATTCCAAAAAAAATAAAATTAATAAATTGTGTTGGAGGTGGTAGTTCTGCATATGGTTTTTGGAGTGAATTTATTGACTATAATAAAAATCATATTGAGCTAATTGGTGTCGAAGCGGGTGGCCCAAAAAAATCTAAACTACATGCTGCACCATTAAGCAAAGGAGCCAGCATAGGTATTTTACACGGTGCTGCTTCATATGTGTGTCAAAATAAAGAAGGTCAAATTAATGAAACAGAATCGGTTAGCGCAGGATTGGATTATCCAGGTGTAAGTCCAATGCACTGTTTTTTAAAAGATAGCAAAAGGGCAAGATATACATTTGCTACTGATGAGGAAGCTTTGAAAGCATACAAATTGGTAACAAAATACGAAAAATTAAATCCAAGCTTAGAACCATGTCATGCTTTTGCGGAAGCAATAAAAATTGCCCCTAAACTAAAAAACGACACAATAATTATTGTTAACTCTTGTGGAGATGCAAAAAAAGATAGGGATATTTTAAAAGAGAGATTGGGAAAAATATGAATTTATCACCTATTAGTCTTGCTTTTAAAAATGCAAAAAAAGAAAAAAGACCAGCCTTACTTACTTACACCGTGGCAGGAGACAACACTAAAAAAAAATCTTTAAAAATTTTAGAATCAATATCAAAAGATGTTGATATTTGTGAAGTTGGATTTCCTCACAACACTCCAATTGCGGATGGAGGTCAAATACAAACCAGCTCTTATCGTGCTTTAAAGAATGGAATAAAAATTAATGATGTCTTTCATATAGTAAAAAAATTTAAAAAAAGTAAAAAATCTAAACCAGTGATTTTAATGGGATATTATAATATGATTCTTCAATATGGAGAAAAAAAATTTATTCTAAAATGCAAAAAGGTTGGCGTAGATGGTATTATAGTGGTTGATTTACCGTATCCAGAAAATAAAAAATTTGCTAAAAAATGCAGGAAAAAGTCTATTGAGTTTGTACAATTAATTTCTCCTACTACGTCAAAAACAAGAATGAAAAAAATTGTAAAAGACTCTCATAAAATGATCTATTATATAAGCATGCTATCAACAACTGGAGGTAAATTAAAAATTTCCTCAAAGGAGATATTAAAAAATTATAAAAAAATAAAAAAAATTAATAAAAATAAGAATTGTGTCATAGGTTTTGGAATTACCGAAAAAACAATTTCTGAGCTAAAATCTGCTGATGGTCTAGTTGTGGGTAGTGCAATTTGTGGTGAAATTACTAAAAGTGTAAATAGAAGACAAAATCCTGTCACAAATGTAGTCAAAATGGTAAAAAAGTTAAAACGTAAAATATTATGAATTGGCTAACAAAGGCAATTAAATTTGGTGAAAAAATTAAGAAGGTTTTAAAAAAAAGACCTTCAAAAAAAGATATAGAAAATTCAGATTGGACAAGCTGCTGTAAAGGTCCGGTGCTAAAAAAGGACTTAGAAGAAAATTTATGGGTTTGTAATTCATGTGGCAAACATCACAGAATAAGTTGCAAACAAAGATTTGATATTTTCTTTGGAAAAAACAATTATCAAATATTAGAAACTCCGATTCCCTCTGAAGATCCTTTAAAATGGGTTGACACAAAATCTTATAAGGAAAGACTAAAAGCAGCTAGAATAAAAACAAATCAGAATTGTGCAGTTGAAATAGCAAAAGGAAAAATAAATAATATAGAAATTACTGCTGGTGCAATAAATTTTGAGTTTATAGGTGGATCAGTTGGCGCTGCGGAAGGCGAAGCCATAATTTATGGAGTCCAGCATGCAATTGACAATAAAACACCTTATATATTTTTTCCTTGTGGAGGTGGTCAAAGAATGTTTGAGTCACCTATTGCACTTGCAAATATGACGCGAACGACACTTGCAATAAATGAATTAAAAAAAAATAACCTTCCATATATAGTTTGTTTTACAGATCCAACAGCAGGTGGAATAACTGCCTCCTTTGCTATGCTTGGAGATATTCATCTAGCTGAACCGGGTTGTTTAATCGCATTCGCAGGAAAAAGAGTTATACAAGCCACAGTTAAAGAGGAATTAAGTCCTGATTTTCAAACTGCAGAATTTGTAGAAAAACATGGCTTTGTAGATAGAGTAGTACATAGAAAAGAATTAAAAAATCAAATCGGAAAACTTTTATCGATATTGCTTAAGAAAAATACTGAGATAAATTCTGAAATAAAAAATGAAACTTCAGAAAATATTGAACCGTTTGCAAAAACTGCATCCTAAAGAAATTGACCTTAGTTTGAGCAGAATAAAAAAGCTGTGTAAAAAATTAGGCAATCCCCAAAAAGACTTAAAATCAATATCGGTTGTGGGAACAAATGGAAAAAATTCTACTATTCAAACGATACGAGCGATACTAACTGCAGCTGGGATAAAATCTAATATTTATACAAGTCCCCATATTAAAAAAATTAATGAAAGATTTGTATATAACAATAAAGAAATTAAAGATGACGAATTATTCAAAATTTTGTCTGAAGTAGAAGAAATAAATGATGGAGATCAGATTACATATTTTGAAATTTTAACTGCTGCGTTTTTTTATGGTGCAAAAAAATACAACAAAAATATTAATGTTATTGAATCCGGTCTATTTCATAGATTTGACGCTACAAATATTATTGAACAAAATTTTGCATCAATAGTGACCGCTATAGGACTTGATCATACAGATTGGCTACCATATAACGAAAGAACTGTAGATAAAATTATCTTTGAAAAAACATCTAAATTGCTTAAATCTAAAATAATTGTGTCTAATCAACCTAACAAACAAACTCTAGAAAAAATAAAAAAATCTCTTAATTCAAACTACTCTAAGAAAATATTTTTTAATGATCTTTATACATATTCTTTGGGAGAAAATAATTTTTTCTATTATGAGGATGAATATGGAGGTTTGAAACTGCCTATGCCTAATCTTATAGGTGATTTTCAGTTGTCAAATATATCAGCTGCTATTGCAACACTCAGAAATATTAAAGAATTAAATATATTAGACAATCATATTAAAGAGGGAATAACTAAAATTAAGAGCATTGGTAGATTGCAAGAAATAAAATCTGGAAAACTAAAAAATATTGTAAAAAAAAATAAGCTATTTGTTGATGGATCACATAATCCTTTGGGTGCCAAGGTATTAACAGATTACCTGGATACGATACATTCAAATAAACATATTATTGTTGGCATGATGTCAAATAAAGAACATCAGGAATATTTTAATTATTTTAAGTATAAAATTAATTCAATCACAACTGTAGATATTCAAAATCAACCTAATTCTATAAAAGGAATAGATTTAAAAAATAAGATTACTGGTTTTGAAAAAGTTAATTATAAAAGTTCAATAGAAAAAGCTTTAAAATCATTAAAGCTTCAAGATGGAGACATAATTCTTATAACTGGCTCATTGTATCTTGCGGGAGAGTTTTTAAATTTAAATTAGATATTTTCTTCAATCCAAGATTTAAGATTTGATTTGGTTGTTGCTCCAACTTTAGTTGATTTAAGTTCTCCATCTTTAAACAGTAGCATTGTGGGAATTCCTCTAACTCCAAATTTTGTTGGTGTATTAGGTTCATCGTCAATATTATGTTTTGCAATTGTGATCTTGTCAGATAACTCATTTGATAGTTCTTCTAATATTGGTCCAATCATTTTACATGGTCCACACCACTCTGCCCAAAAATCTACTACAACCGGCTTGCTTGATTTAACTACTTCAGCATCAAAACTTTCATCTGTTACTTTTACTGTTGCCATACGATCTATATATAAATTTATATTATTAAATCAACTAATAAAAATTTAATTTATTTTATCCACACTATAAATTTTCATATTTTTTTTCTATTGACATTACAAAATTATTAAGTTGGTCGAGAAATTTTAATTTGCCTTCGTCATTATCGTTTGAATATTTGTCTCTTAAATTGTCGCACTCAAAATAAAATTCTTTACATGTCCACCATTTTTCTTTTTTCTCACTCAAAATCCTTTTTGCAATTTCTCTTTGAATTTCTCTTAAAATATTTTTTGGAAGAGTTTCTGGAGATTCTTGATAAATAATTTTTTTCCCAAAACCAACTAGTCTCTCATCCTCAAATTTATCCAGCATACTAAGTTTATCTTTCCATGACGCTGAATGCCAAGCTGAAAAAAGATTTGTGTCTTTATTGGGCGTAAATTTTTTGTAGATGCTTTCTTCAGCCAGAATGTCCTCTTGTGAGGTCGATTGTTCCTTTTCTTCAGCAATTTCTCTTAATGCTGTCATTATATTCAGTGCAAACTTTTCATTATTCTTTACTAAATCGGCTCTTTTTTTTATTAATAATGGATCTATTAAATTGTATGGTTCTTCCTTAATGCCATAGCTTTGGTCAAGTATTATTGGAGCCTTGTTAGATCTGATTGTTCTTAAAAATTTTGGGGTTTTTTTCATCTCTTTTTTAAGTTCGGTTATAGAAAGGTTTAATAAGGACTCAACATCAGCTCTTAGGTCTATCGCTTGTCCCCACTGATAGATTGGATGCATACAGTGCCTTGGATGTAGTGGAGCACATAAATATAATCTAGATTTTCCATAAAAATATTCGTTTAAAGTAATTATTTTTTCTTTTTTAAATATTGTTTCAGTATCAAGTTTATTTGAAGTTTTAAAAAAACTCTGCCAAGTTTGCGGTTGTTTTTTTTTTATTAAACGAAGTATTTTCATTGTCAGTTCTGCATCAAACAAAGCAGAATGGGCTCCTGATGACTCAAAGCCATTCATTCTAGCAAGTGATTCCAGTTTCATAACTGCATTGCCTTTTTCGTTTATTTCAGTTTTAAAAATACTTTTATCTACAGCGAATGCACCTCTGGCAATATTTAGTCCATCATGTCTTTTATTTGGTGCAGAATTTGTAATATATGGATATCTAATTCCCTTAAAGAATTCTTTTCTAATCATCTCATCATCAAAACCAATGTTTGACCATCCCAAAAAAATTGCTGGACTCCATTTCTTAAAAATTTTTTCTACTTCTTCAAGCATTTGGTAGTGGCTTAAATTAGCTTTGGTTAGTAAATCTACTCCAGTTTTATTTACAATTAATGCCATTGCTTGAGGGATTTCACCTTCAGGAAGTCTACATCTTAAATTAAATCTATCTTTTTCTTTAAAGTTTTCATCAACTAGGATACCTCCTATTTCAATAATACTTCCAAAATCTGTGTTGGCATTTGATGACTCAATATCCCAAATAGCTAAATTCAATTAAACTCCTTTATTTTAATGCTAATTGTGAGGGTATAGTTAGAAACTCGCATCTAAACAAGTAGCAAAGTTATATTTTTAATATATTAATTCATTTTAAAGTCAAACTATTTTCTTAATTGATTATAAAATTTTTCAACTCTTTCAAGAAATTTGTTTTGAAAATTTATTAATTCGTTTCCTTGAATTTTGAATTCCTGAAACAATCCATCAACTGTACATAAAAGAATTGCTCCTTGGTCAATTCTTGAATTATAAACTGTATTATGTGCAAGAGAATATGCTGCTATTTGTAAAAAATAATCTTCTATGTATTGTTCTTTTTTTGGTTTATTGCTTTGCTTAAAGTCTAAAATAGTCTCTTTCCCTTCATAAACACCAATGCAATCAGCGGTACCAGCATACTTTCCTGGATAATATACTGTAGTTTCAGCTCCCCAAATTTCCGAAAGTTTATTTTTTAGTCCAGAATCTATAATTTCGATCGCCATTTTTTTTGAATTATTTTCTTCATCTAATAAATCTAAATTAAATTTACCTAATAAAAATTGCTCAATATATGAATGCATTGAACTTCCTCTACTTGAAGCTTCATTTTTTATTTTTTCTGCTTCTTTGTGCCCAACTCTTTCTTTCCAGGCAGCTATGCCTGCTTTATCTTCTTCACTTTGGGTTGCTTTTAGTATGGTTGTAACGCTAGGTAAATTTGAACCATCTAAATTATAGTGTCTAGATCCATTAATTATGGATCGAGTAGATTTTGGATATATAAATTTATTATTCCATTCCATAAAGTTCTTTATAAAAGTATTTGGATTAAAATTAAAATTAATTTTTAAGCTGTTTTGAGTGGTCGACAAATTTTTCTACATTTTCTGTTTTAGCAGCTATTTCAACTTCTTCGGGATTTTTTATATTTTCTAAAGTTCTTGTAATTGATCTTGCATCTTTTCCAAAGCTATCAACAACCCCCATAGCTTCTTCAAGTTTTTTTCTAAGAACAAGTACATTATCAAAATGTTTAGAAAATCTTGTACTTATTGATTTTAAATGATCATATATCTCTGTTGCGTGTTTTTGAACTTTAAGAGTTTGAAAGCCCATGTGTAAAGATTGCAAATAAGCTGAAAGAGTATTAGGGCCTAATATTACAACTTTATATCTTTTCATTAATTCTTGAGTTAATAATTCTTTAGTGCTTGGATCTTGATAGGAACTTAATTCTGAAAATAAACTTTCAGTTGGAGCATATACAATTGCAAAGTCAGTAGTTTTTGGTGGAACAATATACTTTTCATTAACACTTTTAGCTTTATCTTTAAATGCTCTTGCTAATTTCATTCTTGAATCTGAAGCAGCTTTTTTGTCATCTGCTTGATAAGCATCATCAATGGCTTTAAATTTTTCTACCGGAAAATGGCTGTCTACTGGAACTAAAACTCCACCTTGAAGTTTAATGGCAAATTCCACATTTTCAGATGTATCTTCTTTCATTTTCACATTTGAAATGAATTGAGAAGCAGGTAATAAATCTTTTAATAAAGATGCCAAACTAAACTCGGCTAAGGTTCCATATTTTTTCACTCCTGCTAAAATCTTATTAATACCTTCTTGACTTCTATTTAAATTCTCAACTTGGGTATTGAAAGCAGAAACTTTTTCATTAACAGAAGTTAAAGTTTGAGTCATATCTCTGGTTACATCTTTTGACAGGCTATTAAATGAAGCAGACATGGTATTAAATGAATTGTTTATACCATCTTTTAGTTTGTTAAATTCTTCAGTATTATGTTTGGGGTCTTCTTTATTTTTACGCTGGATAATTAATAGATAGATTACTATTCCTAATAAGACTAGAGTTATATATGGCAACGAATCTTGCATAAGTAATGGGATTCTAAAATAAATTATCTTCTAAGCAAGTTTATAATCTTTTTAATTCCAACTTTTTTTAAAGAAAGTTTTGATATCATTAAACAGGCTTGTGATTTTAAAATTTCACCATCTTTTAGTACTCTTAAATTGTTAGCTTTTAATGTTGCTCCAGTACTAGTTATATCCGATATAATTTCTGCCATGCCAGTAAATGGAGCTACTTCTGTACTCCCCAAACTTTTAACTAATTGAAATTGGGTAACACCTTTTGAATATAAAAATTGTCTTGTTAAATTGGGATATTTTGTTGCAACTCTTAAAAGTCTTTTTTTCTTTTTTTTAAATTCATCTGCTACTTCATCTAAATCTAATAAAGTTTGAACGTCTATCCATAAATCGGGGATTGCAAGTACTAAATTTGCATTACCATAATTATACTTTTTATTAATTAGAATTTTATTCTGTATGCTGACTTCGTTCTCTTTAAATAAATCGTAGCCTGAAAAACCAACATCAATATTTCCCAATGAAATTTGTTCAATTATTTCTCTAGCATGTAAATAAATTATTTTAATATTGGGAAGTTTTTTAATATACCCAAATAAATCTCTTTCCCCTCTTTCGGAATAAATATTAAGATTATTTTTTCTAAATATATTAATTGTGTCATGTTTTAACCTTCCCTTAGATGGAAGTCCTATATTAATAATAATTTTAGTCATAAAGATTCATATTTACTGCTGCTCCTACCGCAGGAATTTTTTTAAAACCTAAATTGTTAGTTAGTTGATCATATCTTCCTCCAGATATAAAATTCTTAAATTTTGATTTTATTTTAACTTCAACAGAAAAAATCATTGAACTATAAAATTCAACTTCTCTGCCATTGGCAGCTGAGAATTGTATTTTTAACTTTTTATTATTATTTTTATTTAATGGAAAATAACCTCGTCCAACTATTATATTAATTTTATTTTTTTTAAAAAATTCATTTAAAACTTGTGGTGCATATTTTAAAGGACATTTTATTTTTAAAAATTTTTTTATAATATTTGTATTTTTTTTACCGGTTGAAGATTTCCTTGGATCTTTAATCTTCATATTAAACCTATCCAATACTTCTTTGTAGGTTCTGCCAGCAATAATTTTGTTTTGGTTTTTGCTTCTCATTTTTTGATACCTTGATTTATCCGTATCAACAAATATTGGATCTATGTCTGAATTTGTTTCTAATCTTTTTAATAGTTCATTAAAATAATTTTCATTCCAATAATATTTCTTAAGCCTATTTTTCCATCTTATTGGTATGTCTAATTTATCTATTAACAAATTAAACAATTCAACATTGCCAATTTTTAAAACTGACTTTTTAAAACCACTGTTTTTTAAGATTTTTAAAGATGTGTCGATAATCTCTTTGTCATCTTGTTGTTTATTTTTAGATCCTAAAATTTCATAACCAATTTGATTTTTTATTATGCTATCTTTTTTTTGATAAGTTTTTCTAAATGCTTCGCCACTATAAAAAACTTTTTCTCTAATATCTTTTTTATTTTGTATAAATCTAATTACTGAAGATATAGTTAAATCTGGTCTTAAACAAAGCTCTTTTCCATTTAAGTCATAAAATGAAAATAAGAATTTTTTAAAATTTTCACCAGATCTTTGAAGAATATATTTGGTCTCAAGTACTGGATTCAATATAATATTATTAAATCCTCTAGATTTAATTGAACTAAGGATTTTTTCATATAATTTTTTTGATTTCATTAATTAAACTTTCTTTTGAAATAGTTTTTTGATTACCTTCTTTTGAAGATTGTAAGTTTTTTAGAGTAAATTTATTTTCTTTAATTTCAGACTCACCCAAGATAATAGCCGCGGGAGAACCTTTTTTATCTGCGTAGGTTAATTGTTTTTTTAAATTTTTTGATACATCTAAATATAGTTCAGAGTTTATTCCATTTTCTCTGAGATAATCTAAAACTTCATAGTATTTTTTTAAATATTTGCTATCTAAAATACAAATAAGAACTGGCTCATTTTTTTTAGGTTTGATTGTGTCAACCTGGTCTAAAACAAATAGTAGTCTGTCAATTCCAATGCTCATGCCAGTGCCTGGAAAATCTGAACCTTTGAATCTTGATATCAGTTTATCGTAACGTCCACCAGAGGCAATACTTCCAATATCTACCTCTTTTCCTTTTGGATTTTTTACCTTAAAATTAAGATTAGTTTCAACGCAAAACCCATCATAATAAGCAAGACCACGAACTATTGTAAAATTGGGTTGAATTAAATTTGCATACTTTCCATAACTAACAATTTCTAAAAGTTTTTCAGTTTCATTAATTCCATCAACAGATAAAGAATTTTTTAGAATAGATTTTAAATCTTTAAGATTTTTGATTTTTAAAAAATTTAGAATTTCAGATGCTTGTGCGTCGGATAGATTTGCACCTTTTGTTACTGCTCCAGATGCATCTACTCTTTCTTTTTTTAGCAAATCTTCTACTCCTTTAAATCCAACTCTATCTAGTTTATCGATTGCTCTAATTACTTTCATTTCCTGGGGCTTGTTGATGATATTTAAATTGTTGATTAACCCTTGAATTATTTTTCTGTTGCTTACGCTTATTTTAAATTGTTTTTCACTTAATCCGACTTTTAATAATGTGTCAGCAATAACATTACAGATTTCTGCGTCAGCCTGGCTCTTGTTTACATTGCCAATAATATCAACATCTGCTTGGGTAAATTCCCGATATCTTGCATTGCCACTTTTTTCATTTCTCCATACGTTTCCTATTGCATATCTTTTATATGGAAATGGAAGTTCTCTATAGTTTTGAGCTACAAATCTACTTAATGGACTACTTAAATCATATCTAAGCGTAATTTTTTCTTTATCATCATTAAATGTAAATACATCAGACATGGGATTGACTTCATCATCTGTCAAAAATGATCCTATGTTTTTGCTAATCTCAAAAGATGGCGTTTCTAGAGCACTAAATCCATACTTCAAAAAATTAGACTCTACTATTTCAATTAACTTTTTTTTTAAAGCTAACTTATTATTCCATCGATCTTCAAAACCTGATGGTAAACCAGGTATTATTTTTTCTTCTTTGCTCATTTTTTGGTACTGCCGCTTGGAATTGCACCAAGATAGCCCGCTCCACAGGCGGGAGTAATAACTATTATACGACGGCAGCGTCCTTTCTTTAGTTTTATACTAATTGTTATTAATTTTAAATTTATAAAATGATTAAATTGCTAGCGTGCAGCCAGCATGAGAATGATGTCTGTGTAAATTTGCAGATAGTATAGTCTTTGTAATCATTGGAAGGTTAGATAGCATTTATTTGGATAAATGCAAGTATGATTTGTATAGGAACTAAAAGCTATAAAATAGCTTTTAAAATCCCTATACAAATATGATTGAATTAGAATTAAGAGGTTTTTTGCAGTTTAACTGCGGCAGGACCTTTTTCTCCGTCTTCAACTTCAAATGTAAGTTCGTCACCCTCGTTTAAAAACCTTAAACCTGCTTCTCTTACAGCTGAAGCATGTACGAATACATCTTTTTCTTTATCTTCACGCTCAATGAAACCATAACCTTTTTTTCCATTGAACCATTTTACTTTACCTTTTAGACTCATTGTTACTCTTTCCTTGTTTAGTTTACTTAAGCTAATAATTAGCTTGGGGCCCTTGTTAGTTTATTTTAAAATTTATTGCAAGCTTTATAGTTGAGTTAAATCGCTATATTTAGTGGTGGCCTTGGTAAGAATCGCACTTACGACACATACCTTTTCAGGGTACTGCTCTACTACTGAGCTACAAGGCCATTAAAATCTAAATATAATTCTTCCTTTTGTTAGATCATAGGGAGTAACTTCAACTGTAACTTTGTCTCCTTGGAGAACTCTAATTCTATTCTTTCTCAATTTTCCTGAAGTGTGGGCCGTAATTATATGATCGTTTTCTAGTTTAACTCTAAACATAGCATTCGGCAATAAATCTATAACCTGCCCCTTGAACTCCAGTATATCTTGTTTTCCCAAGTTTACTTTCTCCTTATTCTAACTTCTACTGATCTAGCATGTCCAACTAAACCTTCGTAGTTTGCAAGGTTTATAACTTGTTCACCAATAGTTTCAATACCCTTTTTTGATAAATTAATTAGGGATATTCTTTTATAAAAATCATATACAGATAAACCACTAGAAAATTTTGCTGTAGAGTTAGTTGGAAGAATATGGTTGCTACCTGCATTATAATCTGTGATAGCCATTGCAGAATATTTTCCTAAACATATCGATCCAGCATGTTTTATTTTATTACCAATTTTATTATAGTTTTTTAAATTTAATTCTAAATGCTCAGGAGCAATAAAATTTATAGTTTCAATAATTTTTTTATCAGAATTTGAATACAAAAATAAACCATTCTTTTTTAAACTTTCTTCAGCAATTTTTTTTCTTGGTAGTGAATTTAATTGATCGATAATATGTTTTTTAACTCTTGAAATAAGTTTAATATTTTTTGAAATCAGAATGCATTGAGAATCAGTATCGTGCTCAGCTTGTCCAATTAGATCGGCTGCTATCCATTCTGGGTTAGAATATCGATCACCAACTATTGTTATTTCTGAAGGTCCGGCAATCATATCTATACCAACTTCTCCAAAAACTTTTTTCTTAGCATTGGCTACATAAATGTTTCCTGGTCCAATAATCTTATCTACTTTTTTTATTTTTTTTGTTCCAAAAGCAATAGCTGCAATAGATTGTGCTCCACCTATAGAATATATTTCTTTTATTCCACATTTTTTTGCTGCATACAAAACTCCTGGGCTTTGATTCCCATTTTTTGCTGGATTAATCATGGCAATTCTTCTAACACCCGCAATTTTTGCTGGTATTGCATTCATTAGTACAGTTGAAGGAAAACTTGCGTTTCCACCTGGAACATAAATTCCGACTGAATCTAATGGCACATATTTATATTTAATCTGATTTTTTAGATAATCTTTAAAAATTATATTGCTGACTTTTTGTTTCGAGTGAAATTTTATTATTCTATTATATGAAAAATCTATTGCTCTTTTTACTTCTGGTTTCAGAGTTTTAATTAATTTTTTAATAACATTATTATCTACTTTTATAACTGAATTATTAGTAAATTTTTTTTCATATTTTGCTAATGCTTTATCTCCATTTTTTTTTACGTCATTAATTATTTTATCTACAATTTTTAATTTTTTTATATCTACTGATGATCTCTTTGATAAATAATACTTTAGCTTATTTAAATAGTTCTTCTTGTTGCAATTTATATATTTTATCATTTAATTTTTATTCTGGTCTTCCAATGTTACTTCAATAATTTCAGTAAAAAGTGTTATAAATGCATTATTATTAAATAAAAGGTTAATTTCAATTATTTGATTTTTTTTTAAAATATCTATTGCTAATAATTCAAGAATTAATTTGTCATTTAATTGATCTATGTTTTTTGATTTTACATTGTCTATAAATTCAAATTTACATATACTACTAATTTTTTCATTACTTTTTTCTTCTTCTTTTTTAAATCTTTCAAGAAAGAATAGAAAAATTTTATTTTTTTTTAAATATTTCATATCACTAATTTTAACTATTGCTCCTGAGCAGCAGGCAGATATCATTTGAAGTCCATTGCTATCTTTTGCAATAATTTTTTTTAAATAACTCTTGTTCATCAAGAAATTCTATTTATTTTTGCACCAACTTTTTTTAACTTTTTTTCGATTTGCTCATATCCTCTATCAAGATGATAAATTCGATTAATTTTTGATTTTCCTTTAGCGGCAAGGGCAGCTAAGACTAAACAAACCGAGGCTCTTAGATCTGTAGCCATAAGTTCAGCAGATTTAAATTTTGTATTCCCTTGTATATAGGCTTTGTTTCCTTTCGTTTTAATTTTAGCACCCATTCTATTTAGTTCTCCGCAATGCATAAATCTGTTCTCAAAGATTTTTTCATTAATTATCGAAAGTCCATTTGCTTTAGATAGCAAAACCATAATCTGAGCTTGTAAATCTGTAGGAAATCCTGGATAAGGTGCTGTTAAAATTTTCGTATTTTTAATATTTTCACTACCAATAACTCTAATTTTATTTTTATATATTATAATCTTAACTCCAATTTTTTTTAACAATTCAATTTCTGTTTTTATTATTTTATGATCAGCACCATTAATTAAAATATTTCCATTGGTTATTGCGGCTGCAATCATATAAGTTCCGGCTTCGATTCTATCAAAGATAATATTAAATTTATTTTCTTTAAATTCTCTTACTCCATAAATTTTTACAGTTCTCTTGCCTATCCATTTTATTTTTGCCCCTATTTTATTTAAAAATTTTACTAAATCTTTTATCTCTGGCTCAATTGCACAATTAGAAAAAACCGAAATACCTTTTGCCATGGTCGCAGCTATAATTAAATTTTCCGTTGCGCCCACAGAAACTTTGGGAAATTTAATTCTTGCTCCAATTAAACCTTTTTTTGCTGAAGCATAAACATATCCATCTAAGATTTTGTATTTTACTCCGAGCTTTGAGAGGCAGTTTAAATGAATATCGATTGGCCTTGTACCTATACTACATCCTCCGGGCAAAGATACTATGGCTCTATTGAATCTTGCAAGCATTGGTCCCAATACCAATATTCCTGCTCTCATGGTTTTTACCAACTTATAAGGTGCATATAATTTTAATTTCTTATCATTTTGAATTAATAAAGATTTTTTATTTTTTGTTAATTTTATATTTGATCCAATAGACTTTAAGAGATTAATCATGGTCTCTATATCCTTAACTCTAGGTAAATTAGATAAATAAATTTTT
The DNA here is from genome assembly GCA_902587315.1 of uncultured Pelagibacteraceae bacterium. Taxonomy (GTDB): domain Bacteria; phylum Pseudomonadota; class Alphaproteobacteria; order Pelagibacterales; family Pelagibacteraceae; genus Pelagibacter. Next base: position 175,467 of record CACIKW010000001.1, on the reverse strand, counting down.
TTTTTTGAAAGTATTGTTGCAGCTAAAATAGGAAGTGAAGCATTTTTACTTCCGGATATATTAATTTGTCCTTTGAGTTTTTTTCCTCCAAAAACTTCTAATTTTTGCATTTTTATATTTTTGGAAGTGTAACCCCTTTTTGTTTCATATATTTACCATTTCTATCGGAATAAGTTACTTCGGGCATCTCGTTTCCTTTTAAAAATATAAATTGAGCAACACCTTCGTTGGCATAGATTTTTGCAGGAAGAGGGGTGGTATTTGAAAATTCTAATGTAACATGTCCTTCCCATCCTGGCTCTAAAGGAGTTACATTCACTATAATTCCACATCTTGCATACGTGGACTTACCAAGACAAATTACTAAAACATCCTTTGGTATTTTAAAATATTCCACTGTACTTGCCAAAACAAAAGAATTGGGTGGAATAATACATTCTGCTCCTGTTTTAGTTACAAAGCTAGTTTGTTTAAAGTTTTTTGGGTCAACAATTTCAGTATTTACATTTGTAAATATCTTAAATTCATTTGAAACTCTTGCATCATAACCATATGAAGAAACTCCAAATGAAATTTTATTTCCTCTAACTTGCTTTTCTTCAAATGGAGAAATCATGGTATATTCTTTTGCCATTTTTTTTATCCATTTATCTGATTGAACTGTCATTTTTTTGCGTTTTTTTATTTTTTATTTTTTTTTGGAATTCCTTTCTTTTTTTCAAATTCTTTCTTAAAGCAATTTCCAATTTGCTTAATTTGGATTTTTTATCCATTTATTTTTTATCAGGATTTGTTAGATGATCTAAAGTGATAACTTGATCTATTGGAATTGTATTATCTTTTTCCTTTTTTACTCCTGCTTTAGCCTGCTTTTTAGCTCTTTTTTCAGCAAGTTTTTTCTCTCGTTTGGCTTGCCTCTCCATTGCCTTTGCACCCCTAGTGCTCTTGTAGTCATAATGAATCCCCATAACATTTCCTATAAATAGATATAAATCATTTTTTAAAAAAATTAAGGCAATAATTTGAAAAACTCAATTTTATCCACTAATCTTAATTATTTATATGCCTCTATAGTTAAATGGTATAACACATCCATGGTAAGGATGAATTTCCAGTTCAATTCTGGGTGGGGGCACCAAAATTTATTTTTTTAAATATAAATTTTTTACTATAATTCCAAGTATCAATAATAATAAAAAACCCAAAATTGGAATAATAATTTCTGAAGAAAAAATCAATTGAATTAATGTTGGTGGTTCCAAATTATTATTTATAATTTTTTCTAAACCACTTCCAAGACTTACCCAAACAAATAACTGAGGTATCATGCCCAATAACGAGCCAAGAAAAAAAATATTTGTTTTTATATTGAATAAAGTAGGTAACATATTTGATATAAAAAAAGGAATTCCACCTATAAATCTATATATTAGAAAATAAATAAATTCATTTTTTTTAAATTTCTCAATTAAATAATTAAACTTTTTAGAAAACTTTTCTTCCACAAATTCTTTAAAAAAAAAATTCGCAATAATATAAACAAGTGTAGCTCCTATAGAGAGCCCTAAGGCAACTATAATCGTTCCAAACCATTTGCCAAAAATAAAACCTCCCAATAAACAAACTGGTGAGGCAAAACCTAATAGTAAAATCCAAAATATTGTTGAAATTAAAAATATAAATCCAACCAATAAAAAATTGCTATTTTTAAAATCAATTAATTTATCCCTATTGTATTTTATAAACTGATAACTTGATATTTCGTCAATTGTAAAATTACTAAAAAAAAACCATAAAAATATAGAAATAATCAATAAATAACTTGCCCCCAAAAAAAATTTAATTTTTTGTTCATTATTCATAGTGACTAACTTATTAGAATTTTCTGTACTTATATATATATATTTTCTATAACTACCAAAATTTTGAAAAATTATAATAATCTATGAAACGTACATACCAGCCAAGTAAATTAGTAAGAAAAAGAAGACATGGTTTTAGATCTAAAATGAGAACAAGAGGAGGAAGAAAATTATTAAAAAGAAGAAGATCAAAAGGTAGAAAAAAATTAACTACATAATGTATATCAAAATTTCTAGTCTATCTAAAAATCAAGATTTTAAAACTATTTTAACTGGAAAAAAAATTTCTAATAAATATTTAACAATTTTTTTTAAAAAACTATCTGACAAGAATAATAAAAAATTGAACTTAGGTATCATAACAAAAAAAAAAATTGGTAGTGCGGTACAAAGAAATTTTATAAAAAGACGTATAAAAAGCATCATAAATGAAACGATAAAAAAAATTAAAATAAATTTGAATTATTCGTATTTGCTAATTGTAAGAAGAACAGTTTATGATGATAAATATGAAAATATTAAAAATAAATTAATGACGGATTTTGAAAAAATTAAAAAATGAAAATAATTGCATTTGTACTGATAAAATTAATTAAAATTTATAAATTGGTGATTTCTCCATACTTGGGAAATGCATGCAGATATATGCCCACATGTTCAGAATATTTTATCGAAAGCTTAGAAAAAAATGGTTTAGTAAAAGGATCATTTATGGGAATTAAAAGAGTATGTTCATGTCATCCAATTAAAATTTTGGGTGGCGGAAAAGGATTTGATCCAGTTAAAAAAAAAGGTAGTTAGATGGATACAAAAAATGTTATAGCCGCAATTTCGCTAAGTGCAGCTGTTATAATTCTATACGGATTATTTTTTATTCCTGACCCTCAAATAGCTGAAAATAAAAAAGTATTAAATAATAAAAATGAAATTTCAAAAAATTCTGAAGCACCCAGTTTAGAACAAAATGAAGAAGTTGTTAAAATATCTAGAGAAGATGCAATTAAAGAAAATGAAAGAATAGTATTTGAAAATAAAAGCATCAAAGGATCAATATCTTTGGTTGGAAGCATAATTGATGACCTTACTTTTAAAAAATATACTGAGACTTTAAATGGTCAAGATAATGTAATTTTTTTAAATCCAAAAAAAATTAACAATGGATATTATGTTGAAACAGGCTGGGCAACGAACAGTGACATAGAAGTACCTAATTCAAAAACACTCTGGAAGGTTAAAGGAAATAGCAAGCTAGCTCCTAATAGTCCTGTTGTGGTTACATGGGTTAATGATCAAGGAATAATATTTGAAAAGAAAATTAGCATAGATGAGCAATATCTATTCACAATTAATCAAAAAATAATCAACAATTCAGAAAAAATTTATAACTTTTACCCTTATGGACAAATAATTAGAAATTCTGCTCCACAAGTAACAAATTTTTATATTCTCCATGAAGGTTTATTGGGAGTTTTTGATGAACAACTTGTTGAAAAAGATTACGAAGACATAGAAGAAAAAAAATTTTCAATAAATGCAAAGGATGGCTGGCTTGGTATAACTGATAAATACTGGATTGCTAGTTTAATTCCTGAGAGAGAAAAAAAATTTAGAAGCGATTTTGAATATAAAAATAAATTTAGAGCAAGTTTTATTGAAACTAAACCAACCGCGATTGGTGCAAATGAAAGTAAATCAAATGAAATAAAAATAGTTGTTGCCGCCAAAGAAGTTGATGTAATTGACGGTTATGCTGCCAGCTTAAATATAAACAAGTTTGATTTGGCTATAGATTGGGGATGGTTTTATTTTATTGTTAAACCGTTGTTTTTTGTGATTGATTACTTCTTTAAAATCACGGGAAATTTTGGAATAGCAATTATATTGATTACACTTTGTATAAGAATCGCTTTTTTTCCACTTGCAAATTATTCATTTAGATCAATGGCAAAAATGAAAGTTTTGCAACCAGAGATGGCTAGACTCAAAGAATTATACAAAGACGATAAAATGAAATTACAACAAGAGATGATGGCTTTGTACAAAAAAGAAAAAATTAATCCAGCTTCTGGGTGTCTGCCAATTCTTATCCAAATTCCATTCTTTTTTGCAATATATAAAATGTTATTTGTAACAATTGAAATGAGACACCAGCCTTTCTTTGGTTGGATTCACGACCTAAGTGAAAGAGATCCAACCACAATATTTAATTTATTTGGTTTAATACCTTGGGATCCACCAAACTTTCTAATAATTGGAGCATGGCCAATTATGATGGGTATTACAATGTACATTCAGCAAAAGTTAAATCCAACACCCCCGGATCCAGTACAAGCAAAAATATTTATGTTTTTTCCATTATTTTTAACTGTAATATTAGCTCCCTTCCCTTCAGGTCTAGTTATTTATTGGACAGTAAATAATATACTAACCATGGCTCAACAAGTTGTTATAATGAAAAAAACTAGTGTAAAAACTGTTTAATTTATTTTTAATGAATTTGCAGAACATAGTTCCAAAAGATGGCCCATCTATAGAAGAAGTTCAAAAATACATTAAAAAATATACTGATGAAACAATTGTTATTAAATGTGGGGGAAGTGTTTTACTTCATACAAATTTATTTGAACAATTTATAGAAGATATTTCAGTTATTAATAGGCTGGGATTAAATGTTATAGTAGTCCATGGTGGAGGAAAAAATATAAAAAAAAAATTAGATGGGCATAATATTGAAAGTAAATTTATAAATGGTTTAAGAATAACTGACTCAAAAACAATAAAAATAGTTGAAGAAGCTTTAACTGAAATAAACTCTGAAATAATAAAAAGATTAAGTTTAAAAAAATGTAAGGCTCAACCAATTACCGCTAAAAAAAATAATATCATAACAACTGAGCCTGAAAAAAAGGAATTATTTTTTGTAGGAAAACCTAAGAAGATAGAAAAAAAGAATATAATAAACATAGTAAAAAACAAGGAAGTACCTGTTATTATTCCCATGGGAATTGGGGAAGATAATAATATCTATAATATTAATGCTGACGTAGCTGCTGGAGCTATCGCTAAAAAACTAAATTCTAGAAGGTTGATATTAATGACAGATGTTGAAGGAGTTTTGGATAAAAATAAAAGATTAGTCAATGAAATTAATTCTGACTTTGCGGAGAAAATGTTAAAAGATCAAATTATAACTGGGGGCATGATTCCTAAAATAAATACTTGTTTAGATGCGGTAAAAAATGGTGTTACGGGAGTAGCAATAGTTGATGGAAGAAAACCACATTCAATTTTATTCGAGCTGCTTTCTGACAAAGGTGCAGGTACATTAATTAGAAAATGAAGGAATTTAAAAATATAAAGAATTTTATATTTGATTGTGATGGCGTTCTTTATAGCGACTTGGAAAAAGTTTTTGGCCAGGTAAGTAAAAGAATGACGGATTACATTTCAATAAAATTAAAATTAGACATTAAAGAAGCCAAGAAATTGCAAACTAAATACTTTCATAAATATAATACAAGCTTAAATGGACTTATGATTCATCATAAAATCAATCCTGAAGAGTTCTTGGATTATGTGCATGATATAAATCTTGATTTTTTGGAAAAAGATTTTGTCTTAAGAAAAGAACTATTAAGACTTGATGCAAAAAAAATTATATTCACAAACGGATCAAATGATCATGTAATAAATATAACCAAACACTTGGGTATAGATGATTTATTTGATGGAACATTTGATATAGTAGATTGTAATTTTGTGCCAAAGCCTGCAATAGAATCATATAAAATATTATCAAAAAAATTTAAAATAGATCCCAAAGAATCCGTTTTTATAGAAGATATTGCTAAAAACCTAGAGCCAGCAAAAAAACTTGGAATGAAAACAGTATGGCTAGTTAATAATGAATATTGGGGTAAAAAAGATTCTGATAAAGATTTTATTGATTTAAAAATCGAAAATCTTTCTAGTTTTTTAAAAGAAATTAATATATTACAAGCAGCATAATTTGTATGAAAGATATTGAAAAAATAATTAATGATGCTTGGGAAAAAAAAGACCAGATTAATCAAAATTCTGAAAAATTAATAATAGATTCAATAAATAAAATAATTGATGGTCTAGACAAAGGAAGTTTAAGAGTTGCAGAAAAAATTAATGGGAAATGGACTACTCACCAACATATTAAAAAAGCTATAATGTTAAGTTTTAGAATACACGGAATGGAAACACTATCTGGACCGTATAGCTCTTGGCATGATAAAGCTCACTTGCTCAAAGGAAAAACTTCGGGATGGACGAAAGAAGATTTTGAAAAAGCGGGGTTTAGAATGGTTCCTAATTCGCCAGTAAGAAGAGGATCTTATATTGCAAAAAATGTTGTTCTGATGCCATGTTTTGTAAACACTGGGGCATATATTGGACCTGGCACAATGATGGATACGTTTTCAAGAGCTGGATCTTGTTGTCAAATAGGCAAAAACTGCCATATATCTGCGGGAAGTGGAATTGGTGGAGTTTTAGAACCAGCACAGGCTCTTCCAACAATTATAGAAGATAATGTTTTTTTGGGCGCCATGTCCGAAGTAGTCGAAGGTGTAATTGTTGGGGAAGGATCAGTGTTAAGTATGGGAATTTATATTGGGCAGTCAACAAAAATTGTTGATAGAAAAACTGGTGATATAACTTATGGGAATATACCTCCATATTCAGTTGTTGTACCAGGATCCTTGCCAGATAAAAAGAATCCTAATGCACCTTCATTAAATTGTGCTGTAATAATTAAAAAGGTCGATGAAAAAACCAGATCAAAGACATCAATTAACGACCTACTAAGAGAATAATTAATGAAAACATATAACGAATTACAGTTATCTAAAGAGCTAATTAGATACCCAAGCATTACACCTGTGGACGCTGGTGTAATGAAGTTTTTGGCCAAAAAACTAACTGCTATAGGATTTAAATGTCAAATCTTGGAGTTTAAAACAAAAGGCTATAAACCTGTTAAAAATTTATATGCTAAATTAAATAATTCCAAACCTAATTTTAATTTTGCAGGTCATCTAGATGTAGTTCCGCCCGGTAATAAAAAAAATTGGACTGTTGATCCATTCAAGCCAGCGGTAAAAGGGAAATATTTAATAGGAAGAGGTGCAAATGATATGAAATCTTCAATTGCTTGCTTTGTTTCTGCGGTAAGTAAATTTAAAAAAAATAAGTTTAGAGGTTCAATAAGCTTATTAATTACAGGTGATGAAGAAGGAGTAGCAATAAATGGTACAAAAAAAGTTGTAGAATATTTAAAAAGAAAAAAAGAGAAAATCGACTTTTGTTTAGTTGGAGAACCAACAAATCAAAATAAATTAGGTGAAATGATAAAAATTGGCAGAAGAGGAAGTATGACTGGATATTTAACTGTATATGGAACACAAGGTCATGTCGCATATCCTCATGATGCAAACAATCCAGCACCAGTTATAACAAAAATATTAAATAAAATTGAAGGTATAAAATTAGATAACGGCACAAAAAGCTTTCAACCTTCAAATCTTGAAATAGTTAAAATTAATACCGATAATACTGCGGATAACGTAATTCCCGCTGAAATGAAAGCGACTTTTAATATAAGATTCAACAATAAACATTCTTCAAACTCTTTAAAAAAAAAACTAAATAAAATTATCAAAAAAATTTGTAAAAAAAACAAATGTTCTTTTAAAATTTCTTACATGATTTCTGGAGAAGCGTTTATAACAAATCCAAATAAAACAACTCTTATGATTCAAAAAATCATAAAAAAAATTACAAAAATAAAAACAAAATTATCAACAACTGGGGGTATATCTGATGCAAGATTTATTAGAAAAATATCTCCTTGTGTAGAATTTGGATTGGTTGGGAAAACTATGCATAAAATTGATGAGGCTGTTGCCTTAAATGATCTTAAAAAACTTACTCAAATTTATAAAAAAATTTTAGAAAATTACTTTAAGTGAAAACTGCTATAGTTATATCTGAAACTTCATCAAATCATAATACTGGCCTGGGTCACCCTGAAAATGCAGATAGAGTTGATGCTGTTATTAAAAATTTAAAAAAAAATAAAAAATTACTTTGGAAAAAATCAACTAATTTCGATAAAAATATTTTAAATATTACTCATTCATCAGAATATGTGAAAAACGTAAATGATTCATTTCCTAAAAATGGATTAAATTTCTTGGATGGCGATACTATTGTTTCACCTGGTAGTAAATATGCTACTACAGATGCGGTTGGATCTATAATAGCAGCAATAGATGGAGTTGAAAAAAAAGAATTTAAAAATGCATTTTGCGCAGTAAGACCTCCTGGTCATCATGCAGAAAAAAATAAAGCTATGGGTTTTTGTATTTATAACAATGTGGCCATAGGAGCAAATTATTTATTGAGTTATTATAAATATAAAAAAGTTGCTATCATTGATTTTGATGTTCACCATGGAAATGGTACTCAAGATATTTTTTATGATAATGAAAAAGTTTTATACATTTCCACTCATCAATATCCTTATTATCCAGGAAGTGGTGGTCACAATGAGAAAGGCAAATATAATAATATATTTAATATACCCTTGCCAGCAGGTACAAATTCTATTCAGTTTATGGATGCATACGAACATGTCTTGAAAAAATTAAAATCATTTAAACCTGAATTTATTTTATTTTCTGCTGGATTTGATGCACATAAAGATGATCCATTGGCACAATTGCAACTTACTTCTATGGATTTTTATGAAATAACTAGAAGAACTTTAATCTATGCAAAAAGTCAGTGTAATGGAAAGGTTGTTTCAATTTTAGAGGGAGGATATGATTTAAATGCTCTATCTGAAAGTACAGAACAGCATGTAAAAGCACTTTTAGAATTTAGCAAATAATGATAATTTAATTTATGGGTATAATTACAGATATTTTTCTACCTTTGGCACTGGCATTTATAATGTTTACCTTGGGCCTCGGATTAACCGGTGCAGATTTTTTGAGAGTTGCAAAACAACCAAAAGATTTTTTTGTAGGATTGATATGTCAAATAGTATTGCTTCCCTTAGTAGCTTTTATATTAGTTAAATTATGGCCAATATCACCAGAGCTTGCAATTGGTGTTATGATTATTGCTGCGGCACCTGGTGGGGTAACTTCAAATATACTAACTTCTTTCGCAAAAGGTGATGTTGCTCTTTCAATCTCGCTTACAGCAATAATTAGTTTGTTAAGCGTTATAACGGTACCATTTATAGTAGTAACTTCTTTAAGTCTGTTAGAATCAGAAAATTTGTCAAAAAATATTTCATTAGTAAGTATGGCAATAACAATGTTTTTAATTGTTGTTGTTCCAACATTATTCGGAATGCTTTTTAGAAAACTTTTATCAAATGCTGCAATTAAATTTGAGTCAATTGGTAAAAAAATTTCAGTGGGTTTGTTTATAATTGTATTGCTTGGTGCTATTCTGGCAGAAAAAGATAATGTTGTTTCTTATTTCGCCGATGCTGGACTTATTACTTTAGTATTAAACATTTTAATGATGACAATTGCTTTTTATATTGCACAAATGTTTGGTACTGGAACAGAACAAAAAAAATGCATATCAATAGAATGTGGACTCCAAAATGGAACATTGGCTATATTTGTTGGAACTAGTCTTTTTGGTGGCGGTGCATATGTAATACCTGCAGCAACTTATAGCTTAATAATGTTTGCTACTTCATTAATTTTTGTATTTCTAGTAAGAAAAAATCAATAATTTACTTTAGCCAAATACAATCCTTCAGGTGGTGCTGGAGGAGCACATGCTCTTCTGCTTTTAGAGTTAAAAACTTTTTTAAATTTTTTTAGGCTCCATTTATTTTCACCAAGATATTTTAAGCAACCAACCATTGATCTTACTTGATTCCTTAAAAAAGATCCTGATTTAAATTTAATAATAATTTTATAATTTATTTTTTTAATATTTATTTTTTTAAGCGTTCTAATTGGAGTTTTTGAATAACAGTTAGTAGCTCTAAAAGTGGAAAAATCATGGGTTCCTTCAAGCAGTTTTGATCCTTTTTTCATCTTTTCTAAATTTAAATTTTTTCTTATATGCCATCCTTTGTTTTTTTCAATCGATGGTGAAGATAATCTATTTATTATAACATATTCATAAATACGCTCCTTTGCTGAATATCTGGCATGAAAATTTAAGTTTTTTTTTTTTAATTTTAAAATTGATACTAAATCATTATTTAAAAAAAAATTAACAGATTTAATAAATTTATCGTGATTAACTATTTTTCTTTTACAATCAAAATGAGCAGACTGTTCCCATGCATGGACACCGGCATCAGTTCTTCCAGAGCCTATAATTTTTATTTTTTCTTTTAAAATTTTCGATATAATTAATTGAATTAATTTTTGAACTGTTTTTCCCTTTTTTTGGATTTGCCAACCATAAAAATCTGTACCATCATATTCAATTAAAACCTGATATCTATGCATTATTTAGATCTGTACCTTTTTTCATTTTAGTACCAAGAATAAATTCTTTTATATTTTGAGATTTTTTTCCTTCTCGTTGAATTTCAATCAATTTAATTGAAAAATCACCACATGCTATTTCAAAATTTTCACTTATAATAATTCCTGGAGTGCCTTTTGCATTTGAAAATTCTGCTTTTAAAATTTTATAACGTTCACCCTTGTATGAAAACCAAGCGCCTGGAAATGGATACAGCCCATTAATTTTTCCTATTATTTTATTTGCATCCTCTTTCCATGAAATTTTTCCTTCGGATTTACTTATTTTCTTTGCGTATGTAGCAATGTTATGATCTTGATTTTTAAAAACAGCTTTATTCTCAAAAATATCTTCTAAGCAATTCAAAATTTTTTCTGAAGCAAGTTTAGCCAATTTTTCAGATAAATCTTGAGCATTCTGATTTTTTCCTATTTGCATAGAAAAGGTATCATAGATTGGACCCTCATCCATTTTCTCATTTATTTTCATTATACTAATCCCTGTTTCTTCATCTAAATTCATAAGAGATCTTTGTATTGGTGCTGCCCCCCTCCACTTTGGAAGTTGTGAAGCATGAATATTTATAAATCCTTTTTTACTCAAATTTAAATATTTTTTAGGGATGATTTGTCCATAAGCCACAACAATTACCAAATCTAATTCTAAATTTTTAAAATATTCTTTTTCTTGATCATTGTTTTGTAAAGTAAATGGTGTTCTAACTTCGTAGCTTAATGTTTCTGAAAAAATATGAATTGGCGATTTATTAATTTTTTGACCTCTGTTAGATTTTTTAGGAGGCTGAGTATAAACAGCTGATATAGGATAACCATTCTGGTATAATGATTTTAATATTGGTACGGCAAAATCTGATGTACCCATAAAAACAATTTTTTTATTCATTTATTAAACAACTATTCTATCAGCTTTGCCTTTCTGTTTAGATAGTTTTTTAATTATCATTGTTTTTTTAAGTTTCGATAAATAGTCTATAAACAATATACCTTCTAAATGATCCATTTCATGTTGAATACATGTGGCCAATAAGCCTTTTGCTTCTAAAAATTTTTTTTCCCCATTATAATCTAGGTATTCCACTTTACATTCGCTTGGTCTGTCAATTTCAGCAAATTGATTTGGGACTGATAAACATCCTTCCTCATATGTTGACAGTTCTATATTTTTATTTTTTACAACTGGATTAACAAAAAACATTGGGGTTTTGTCATTTTCTTCCTTTGAAATATCCAAAACTATGATTCTTTTTGGAATTCCTATTTGAATTGCGGCAAGACCTATTCCTTTAGCATTGTACATGGTTTCTAACATGTCATCCATTAATATTTGTTCTTCTTTTCCAACTTTTTCTACAGGTTTTGAGATCTGTCTTAAAATTTTATTGGGCTCTGTTAAAATAGTTTTTATTGTCATAAAATGGTTTTATATAAAATTTAAACTTTTAAAGGAAGAACTTTTAGTAATATTTTATCTCTTAATGTATCTAGGTTTAATTGATTTAATGCAATTACAATAAAATAAAGAGTTTCAGTTCCAAGATCGGTTAGCTTATCTTCACCAATAATTTCTACTAATCTTAATAAAAATAATCCTGTTTCCCTATTATTTATCATTATCTGAATATCATAAGGTATATCTGGATCAATTTTTTCATACAATTCTTGATTTTTTTCATCTATTTCAATTCCATCAGATTTCAGGGATTCCAACAAAATTATATCTTTAGTTGTAAAATAGTATTTTTTATTCTTTCTTATTTTTTTTAGAAAATCATTAGTTTCTTTTTGGGTCTTTTTTATTTCCTTGTCTTCTATAAAATGTTTTAAAAGTTTTGATTGATGTATTATTTTATTATTAAATGTCAATTTAACATCTTTCTTTTCTGCCAATAAATTTTTTTCATAAAATAAGGAATACTCAGATGTTATATCTGCAGTATTAATATCTTTTAGTATTTTAGATAATTCAATATTAAAAGCGTTTTCAATTTGATCTTTAATAAATAGTTCTTTTAATTTAGAAGATAAAAATAATTTTTCTTGGGCACTATTTGAAAGTAGTAATTTTTGGTAAATTAAGGCTCTGGCCTCATAAGATGGAAGCAATTTATAAACCTCGCTTGAATTCAAGAGTTGGTCAATGCTAAATTGAAACCTTTTATAAAGTTCTAATAAATCTTTTTCTTTATAGTTTCCTTCGTGGGTAGCCTTTTCAATTAATTTTATTTTTTTAATATTTTCTAAATCAACTAAATATGTTTCCTCAAGTAAATTTGATGCTGAAAGATATTGCCAAATTATTTTTTTAGTTTTTTCATTTGGAGAATAAGAAAAATCTTTATTTGTTCTGTGTGACAAATGAAACTCTAATATATTTTTTTCTGATAATTTATTATTATTTTCTAAATTATAACCCATTAAAATATTGAATTTATTTTCAAAAAACTTATCTTTTAATCCTAGCTCTTTTTTTAAGTCAAAAAGTAATTGAGCTTCATTATTTTTTTCAGAATTATACAAACAATAAATGTGGAACTTTGATATGTAGTCATCTGAATAATTTTTTACGACATCAAATATATCACAGGCTTTTTCAAGATTTGCTGAGGATAGGTGTTCATTTAAATAATATTTAATTAAAGTATCCTTGTTGTCTACATCTTTGTTTTTACTTAAATACAATCTGATTAAATTTAAATTTTCTGTTTTAATTAAGTAATCACTTTTAAATTTTAAAAATTCTTCACTAGTTAAATTTTTTTTTGGAAAATAAGAATTGGTAAGCAATGCCACATTTAACACTTCCATTGAGTCTTCTGATAGGTTAATTTTATCGATTTTATTTAATATAGATTTAATTATTTTTCCGTTTGAATATGTCCACATATAGAGAGAAAGATCGAATTCCTCTGGATCATATATGCCAGCAAGTTTTATATTTTTATAACTTGTTGGTTCTTCTTTTATGATTTGAATATCAGTTGTTTTGCTTGTTTGCATTTTGTATATCGAGCTTTCATTATTACTTTCACTAATAGGCTGACCTGTACTTTCGGCTGTTGTATTTTTTTGATCAATATTCCAAATATCTATTGGCTCATTTGCAACGGAATTATAAGAAACTAAATTTATAATTAAAAAAAAAATTATATTGTACTTATTTAATGATTCTAAGATTTTCATTAGGAACAATTTTTTCTATTTTTTTATTAGGTGAAGGAAAATCTATCCTATCAATCAAAACTACTGCTATAAAAAAAACTAAACCAACAATAATAATTTTAATAAGTAATTTTCCTAACCCCGATAAGACACCAGACCTTGTTTTTTTATAAAATTGCATATAACCTTAGATAATTTCAAAATAAGACATATTTGTGTTTTTTCAATATAGAAACTTATGAAATCTAATAAAAGTTTAGTATTAATTGGAATGATGGGTTCAGGAAAATCTACTATAGGATTTTTATTATCAAAAACAATAGGCTTAGAATTTGTAGATATAGACAGTCATATAGAAAAAAAAGAAGGAACAAAAATTCATGAAATCTTCAAAAGTAAAGGAGAAAAATATTTTAGAAAAATTGAACTAGCCGAAACTTTAAAGATTCTAAATAGAAAAAATATCATTATTTCATTAGGAGGGGGTGCTTTTATTGATGAAAAAATAAGAAAGAAGATTTTATCGGATCACCTTTCGGTATGGTTAAATTGGAATTCTTCTACAATATTGAAAAGAATTAATAATAGCAAAAAAAGACCCTTGGCTATAAAACTCGAAGAAAATCAAATTAATAAATTAATTATTGAAAGATCAAAAAAATACTCTTTGGCAAATTATAAAATAAACTGTGAAAATCTTTCAAAAAGTGAGATAACAAAAAAAATTAAAGCATTATATGAAAATAACTAAGCTATCAATAAAAACTAAATCTAAAAAATATAAAATATTTATAGGTTCTAATATTATAAAAAAAATTTCTTCAATTTTAAAGATTGAAAATATTAAGTTTAAGAAGTGTTTGATTATTTTGGACAAGAATGTCCCAAAAAAAAAATTTTCTATAATTAAAAATAGAATTAAATGCAAAGAAAAATTTATATATTTTTTTAATGCAAATGAAAAAAATAAAAACCAAGCAGTAGTTAATAATATTTTAAATTTTATTTTAAAAAAGAATTTTAGCAGAACCGATTGTATTATATCTGTGGGTGGAGGAATAACGGGAGATGTTTCAGGTTTTGTGGCAAGTATCTACAAAAGAGGAATAAAATTTATTAACATTCCAAGTACTTTACTGGCTCAAGTTGACTCATCGATAGGAGGGAAAACTGGCATAAATAATAATTTTGGTAAAAATCTTATTGGATCATTTTATCAGCCAGACTTAGTAATTTCAGATATAAATCTACTAAAATCTTTGCCAAGGAGAGAAATTATTTGTGGATATGCCGAAATATTAAAACATGCATTAATTTCAAATACTAAGAATTTTAAATTTATTGATAATAATAAAAATAAAATTTTAAACTTAGAAAGTCCATTCATCGAAAAAGCTATAATGGATAGCTGTAAAGTAAAAAAACAAGTAGTGGAGAATGATGAAAAAGAAAAAAATTATAGAAAAGTTTTAAATTTTGGACACACTTTTGCTCATGCTTATGAAGCAACCAAAGGATATTCAAAAAGACTTAATCATGGTGAAGCCGTAATTCTTGGTATCTTAAGCGCAATTAAGTTTAGTTATTATATAAATATTTTACAAAAAAAACAATTAAACAAGATTATAAATCATATCAATTCATTAAATTTTAAAATTTATATTAACAAATTTTTTAATATTAAAGATATCAAAAAAATTATTAAATTTATGCTGCTAGACAAAAAAAATAGTTCTTCAAAAATAAATTTGATTTTAATAAAAAAAATTGGAAAACCTATTACTAATTCACACTATAAAATTGAAAAAGTAACCTCATTTCTCAGATCAAAACTTCTTAAATGATATCTGAATAGAGTGTATATATTTTTTTATTTCTTCGTCTATTATTTTATAAATTATTTTAGTAGAATCAAAACTACTTTTGTTATTTAAATCTTTAGATTTAATTGTTATCTTAAGGTGAAATTTATTTTTTTTAAATGATTTGTGATTTACATGTAAAAAAGTTTTGTCGTCAATAGTTATACTCTCAACATCTAATTTATTTGTTATTTTTTTTTTTACTATTTCTACTAATTGATTTATATCCATAATATATATTAATATATATATCATGAAAAATATATGTGCCTGGGAAAATTGTTATAAAATTGGAGAATACAAGGCTCCGACCGAAAAAGATAATAGTAAAAAATATAAACTTCTATGTTTAGCTCACATTAAAGAATTTAATAAAAATTGGAATTATTTTTCAGATATGAATGAACAACAGATATTTAATTTTTTAAAGTCTGATATGACGTGGCATAAACCAACTCAAGGTTTTAGCTCCTCGGATAATTTTTTTAAAATACTTTGGAATAATGCACTAAATGATGAAATAAATTCATCATATTTTAAAATTGAAAATGGACATTTAAATAAATTTAAATTTGATAGTAACGATATAAAAGCATTTAGCGTATTGGGAATATCCGTGGGATTAAAATGGAAAAAAGTACAAGAAAAATTTAAAAAACTTGTTAAAAAATTTCATCCTGATATGAATGCTGGAAATAAAAAATATGAAGACAAACTAAAAGTGATAACATTGGCTTATACCCAGCTAAAAAATACTTATAGGACAAAAATTGACACCTAATTTAAATTTAAAACCAGATATTAAAATATCAGTTAAACAAACTTTCGGTATAGATAGCGATATGGAGGTAAGTGCTTTTTCAAAAAAACACGAATTAGTTCCGGAAATAGATAAAGATTATAAATTTGATGCAGACACTACTTTGGCAATTTTGAGCGGATTCAATTATAATAAAAAGGTAATTGTTCATGGATATCATGGCACCGGAAAAAGCACTCACATAACACAAGTTGCTGCACGTCTAAATTGGCCTTGTTTAAGAATAAATTTGGACTCACATATAAGCAGAATTGATCTAATAGGAAAAGATTCAATTATAATTAAAGAAGGTAAACAAATTACAGAATTTAAAGAAGGAATTTTGCCCTGGGCATTTCAAAATCCTGTTGCATTAGTTTTTGATGAGTACGATGCTGGAAGGCCGGACGTTCTTTTTGTTCTACAAAGAATTTTGGAAAGTGATGGATCTTTTACACTTTTGGATAAAAATAAAGTTGTGAAACAAAATGAATATTTTAGATTATTTGCAACAGCAAACACTATAGGATTAGGAGATACCACTGGACTCTATTCAGGAACACAACAAATAAATCAGGCACAAATGGATAGGTGGAATATTGTAACCAATTTAAACTATTTAAGCTTAGAAAAAGAAATGGAAATAATTCTAGCTAAAAATAAAAATCTTAATAATACAAAAGGTAAAGAAAAAGTAGCGAATATGATTAAAGTAGCTTCTTTAACAAGAAAGGGCTTTATTGCAGGAGACATTTCTACTGTAATGAGTCCAAGAACAGTTTTGTATTGGGCCGAAAATTCTGAAATTTTCAAAAACAATGGATATGCATTTAGAGTTACATTTTTAAATAAGTGTGATGATGCAGAAAAAAGTATAATTGCTGAATACTATCAAAGATGCTTCGGAGATGATTTGCCAGAATCCATGATAAATGTTCAAAGTAAATGAACAAAGAAGATAATATTAAAGAAAAATTTAAACAAGCATTAATTTCAACAGTTAGAGTTATATCCGATGAAAATAGAATAGAAGAAAAGTTTAAAAAAAATTTGAGTTCAAAAAATTATAATTTTTTTGAATTAGATAACTTAAATACTAGAAATGATTTTATTAGGCTAAGAGCAGAAACTGATTCGGAAGCACTAAAAAGAAAGTTTTCAAACAAAGCAATATATCAAAAAAATATTCCAAAAAAATCATCTTGCAGAAAATTGTATGATATTTCTGAAAAAATAAGGTATGAACTTTTGGGAAGTAAAATGCTTAAAGGTATATCCTTTAATTTTAATGAAAATTATAAAAACAAAATAAATTTTAAGAGAAAAGATCAACTCAAATCAAAAGAAGATGTAAATATTGCCGAAGCTTTTGAGCTTTACATGCTAAAAAATTTTTTCAATATAAAACTTAATAAATTGTCAGAAGAAATATTAGGTTTTTGGGAGAAAGAATTAAAATCGTCCTTTGATAGTCATTTAATTGATTTAAAAAATAATCTAGAAATTCAAGAAATATATAATTCTAAATTTTCTAAATTACTTCAAGAAATGAAAATATTTGATTCGGAAGATTCTGATGAAGAAGAAAATAATGAGAAGAATGAAGAAAGTAATGAAAATAACCAACAAAATGAAAGTCAGCAAGAAGGTGAGCAAGAAAAAAAAGAGCAGCAACAAGACCAAAATGGCATTGATGGTGAATACGATTTAAGTGACTTCCAAATGGATGAGCAACTTATCGATACTGACTCTGAAAAAGAAAGTTCAGAAAAAATAATCCAAAAGATAAACAAAACAATTAATGATAAAGAATATAAAATATTTACAAATCAGTTTGATGAGGTTGCAAATGCAGAAAATCTAGAAAACCAAGAAGAAATTAGCAAATTAAGAAAAATTTTAGATCAACAATTAACGAGTTTTCAAAATCTAATTATAAAACTAGCCAATAAACTTCAACGACAATTAATGGCAAAACAAAATCGTGCTTGGGAGTTTGATTTAGAAGAAGGTCTTCTTGATAGTGCAAAACTTACAAGGGTTATAATTGATCCATACAATTCATTATCGTTTAAAAAAGAAAAAGATTATGATTTTAAAGATACTGTTGTTACTTTATTAATTGATAATTCAGGATCAATGAGAGGTAGACCTATTACTATAGCTGCCTTATGCGCTGACATTTTATCTAGAACATTGGAAAGATGTTCAGTAAAAGTAGAAATACTTGGATTCACTACAAAAAATTGGAAAGGTGGAAAAAGTAGAGAAGAATGGAATAAAAAAGGCAAACCAAAAAATCCGGGAAGATTAAATGATTTAAGAAATATAATTTATAAAGGCGCGGATATACATTGGAGACAAAGTAAAAAAAATCTAGGATTGATGTTAAAAGAAGGTCTATTAAAAGAAAATATAGATGGTGAAGCAATAACTTGGGCTTACAATAGATTAATTAAAAGGAAAGAAGAAAGAAAAATTTTAATGGTTATCTCTGACGGTGCTCCCGTAGATGATTCAACTTTATCTGTAAATTCAGGTGACTTTTTAGAAAAACATCTTAAAAAAGTAGTTCAAACTATAGAAAATAAATCCGATGTTGAAATTTTAGCAATAGGTATTGGGCATGACGTTTCAAGATACTATAAAAAAGCAATAAAGATAACTGATGTACAAGAGCTTGGTGATGTTATGATTGAACAATTGAGTGGATTATTTGATAACAAAAAAAAATTTCATTAAATATTAGCTAAATCCTTATTTTCCCATTTTATAATTACTTCTGCTCCACCTGTTATTTTTGAATTTTTAAAAATTATGTTTGCATAATTTTTTTCTAAAAGAGTCTTGCCAATAAAAGTTCCTAGGCCCAGTCCATATTTTTTTATATTTATTTGACTAGCAGATCTTATATATGGTTCACCAAGTCTATCTTTTTCAATCAAATCTTTAGGAAAGCCAGGGCCATCGTCTTTAATTATAATTTCAGTATATTTTTTGTTACTATTTAAATAAATTTCTATTAAATTTTTGCTAAATTTATTTGCATTTCCAATAAAATTTCTAAGGCCATAAATTATCTCGGGCGATTTAAAAGTTTTAATAGAATTTTTATAATTTTCTGTATTAAGTATAAATTTTTTACTACTTATTTCTTCATATGATCTTACTACTTCATTTAGATAATCATGCAAATTTAGTTGTGATTCTAAAAATCCATCATCAATTTTTGGATTAATAGATAATTTTTTTAAAATCTCTGCACATCTATTGCTTTGACTTACTAACAAATCTATATCTTTTTTGATTTTTACATTATCTCCAAATTCTTTTTGAATTTCTTTTGCAGTTAATAAAATCGTTGATAATGGAGTACCAAGAGAGTGTGCTGCTGCTGCTGCCTGGGCCCCCAAAGAAATTAATTCATTCTCTTTGGCCATTAATTCCTGAATTTTATCAAAGGCTTTTTGTCTTATTCTGTTTTTTTCACCAAATTTAATTCCGAAATATACTAAAAACAGCAATCCAATTATAATAGAAAGAGGAATAGCATAAAGATAGTATTCCGGTACATGAAAATGTATTTCACCAGAATGTGGTAAATCAATATAAAAAAAAGTAAGGATGCTCAAGATTAAAATAATAAGAGAAACTAATATAATAGAACTTTTCAAATTTAAATATTGAGAAGAAAATACTGCTGGAACTATAATTAAAAATATAAATGGGTTTGTAATGCCTCCAGTTAAAAAAAATAAAACACCCAGTTGTAATATATCAAAAATTAAAAATACTGTGGAAAGCGTATTTTTAAGTAAATTTTCTTTAACTTTTATTTTTAGATAAATATTAGTTAATACACCTAAAGATATTATGAAAACACAAAAAATATAATTAAAACTATAATTTAATATAAATTGAACAAATAAGATTGTAACCAACTGTCCAATATACGCAATCCATCGTAAATTAATAAAAGTAGATTTATTTAAAGAATATAAACTTGAAGTTTTTAGAAACCTCATTTTTAAATATCAAGATTAGAAACATTTATTGCATTCTCAATAATAAAATCTTTTCTTGATACAACATCATTTCCCATAAGAGTGTGTATAAGTTTATAATCTTTTTTTATATCTTTTGAATATTGAACTTTAAGCAAATTTCTTGATTCGGGATTTAATGTTGTGTTCCATAGCTCATCAGGATTCATTTCTCCTAATCCCTTAAATCTTTGAATAGACAGTTTTGATTTTTCTAGTTGGTATTTTTCTTGAAAATTCTTTGAATTTTTTTTAATTTTCTTCAATTCTTTTGAATTATTTATTAAATAATTTTCTAATTCTTTTTCATCTTTAATGTATGTTGCTTTTGAACCTTTACTGATTTTAAAAAGTGGTGGTTGAGCAAGATATACATGGCCGCACTTTATTAGTTTGTCAAATGGTCGATTATTAAAAAAAGTTAACAAAAGCGCTCTAATATGAGATCCATCAACATCAGCATCTGTCATTATAATAATTTTACCATATCTTAAATCTTCTAAATCAAGCTCATCCTTTTTTGGATCTAATCCTAAAGCATTAATTAAAGTCAATATTTCATTAGAAGAAATCATTTTTGATAGAGTTTTGTTTTTTAATTCATTTCCATTAGTATTTCTTTTAGATCCATTTAAGTCAGTATATGTGTTTAATATTTTTCCTCTCAAAGGTAATACGGCTTGATATTCTCTATTTCTTCCTTGCTTTGCAGAACCTCCTGCTGAATCTCCCTCAACAATAAAAAGTTCAGTTCCTTCTTGTTTTGGATTTTGACAATCAGCCAATTTGCCTGGTAAGCCAGTAAGTTCTAATGTCCCTTTCCTTCTTACGCTTTCTCTAGCTTTTCTAGCTAAGTCCCTGGCTACTGCCGCCTGTATTATTTTTGACAAGACTATTTTTGATATATTGGGATTTTGATCAAACCAAATTGAAAGTTTTTCGCTTATTATTGTTTCAACAATATTTCTTGCTTCGGATGATACAAGTTTGTCTTTAGTTTGAGATGAAAATTTTGGATCTGGTATCTTTACTGATATAATACTAGTCAAACCTTCCTTAACATCATCTCCGGACAAGTTAACTTTATTTTTTTTTAATAAATTATGTTCTGTTGCATATTTATTTATAACACGTGTTAATGCGCTTCTAAATCCAAGTAGATGGGTTCCTCCATCTTTTTGGTAAATATTATTTGTGTATGGATTTACTTCTTCTGTATATCCAGCATTCCACTGAATAGAACTTTCAACTTCTATGTTTTGTTTTTTTCCTTCAATATAAATAGGTTTCTTAAATAATTCATTATCATTTTTATTTTTTAATTTTTCTCTTTTTTGATCTAAGAATTGAACAAATTCAATTATTCCACCTTCAAATTTAAATTCGGATACTTTGGGGTTCTTTTGAGTTTTATCACTTACAATAATTTTTATACCTTTATTTAAAAAAGCAAGCTCTCTCATTTTTTTCTGTACAACATTGAAATCAAATTCTATTGAAGAAAAAATTTCCCTTGATGGTAAAAATGTAATCTCTGTTCCTGTATTTTTTGAATTGCCTATTATTTTAATAGGTTTTACTGCTTCCCCATTTTTAAAATCAATATGATATTTTTTGCCATTTCTTTCAATTTTTAATTCTAACTTTTCTGACAATGCATTAACAACTGATACTCCAACGCCATGTAATCCTCCTGAAACCTTGTAAGAATCGTGGTCAAATTTTCCACCGGCATGTAATTGGGTCATTATTACTTCTGCTGCAGATTTTTTTTCTCCCTTATGAATATCTACAGGTATTCCTCTTCCATCATCAGTTACGGTAACAGTGCCATTAGAATTAAGATTAATTTCAATTTTTTTGCAATATCCCGCCAATGCCTCGTCAATTGAATTATCTACAACTTCATATATCATATGATGAAGTCCACTTCCGTCGTCAGTGTCTCCAATATACATCCCCGGTCTTTTTCTTACAGCCTCAAGACCTTTTAAAACTTTTATGGAGTCGGCTTGATAATTTGATTTTTGTATATTTTTGCTCATTATTTTTTTTTGGAAAAAAAATATTTTACCATTTTTTTACAATTAAATAAAATGCGTTATAAACCCTACGTGGAATTTGTGTTGATATATAATAATAACAGAATGATAATTTTTTTTGTTTAATGCAATTTATAAAATACAAAAAAAATGTCGATTTTTAACCAATTTTTATGAGATTTAGTGTAAAACTAGGATTCGAAGTTAAGCTATGAATATTTATGATTGTTTTACATTTAATGACGAAAATGAAATTCTTGAAATAAGATTGAATGAACTGGATAAATATGTTGATTATTTTGTTATTGTAGAATCAGGAGAGACCCACAGAGGTAAACCAAAAATAAAAAGTATCAGTGATTCAATAATTACAAAGTTTAAATCAAAAATAAGATATTATTATATAGATGGCTTTGATAAAAATTATAAGCCATGGCAAAGAGAAAACTTTCAAAGAAATTATATTAAACATGGACTCTATGACGCAAAAAAAGAAGATATTATAATTGTATCAGATGTAGATGAAATACCAAATTTAAAAAAATTTAATTTTAAAGAAGTAAATAATTTTGTTTTTGGATTTTTACAAGCTCATACAATGTATAAATTTAATTTAATTAGAGAATATGATTGGGTGGGCTCAAAATTATGTAATTTCAGAAAGCTTAAATCTCCTCAATGGTTAAGAGATCTTAAAACTCATAAAAAATATAGCAGATTAAGAATCGATAAGTATTTTTCTTCAACATATGATTTTAATTTTAAACTTGTTAATAATGGTGGGTGGCACTTTGGATGGATAAAGAATACTAAAGAATTAATAAAAAAACTTGAATCTTTTGCACATGCAGAACTTGATATTGAATCAATAAAAAATGAAGATTTTATTGAAAATTGTATTTCAAATAAAATTAATTTTTTTAATACAGGTCAAAAATTAATTCATGATAAAAACTTAGATTTGCCATCTTTTATTCAAGAAAATAAACATAAGTATAAAAACTTTTTATGTTAATTATAATTAATAGATAATTATATGAAAATTTATGATTGTTTTATGTATTTTGATGAAGATTTAATCTTAGATTTAAGATTAAATTATTTATCAAAATATGTGGATAAATTTGTAATAGTTGAAAGTCAATATAACCATAAAGGAGAAAAGAGAAAACTTCAATTTGATAAAAAAAAATTTAAAAAATTTGATGATAAGATAATTTATATTGAATCTGATAAAATTCCAAATGGTATAGAAAAAATTGATAAAGATGAAACTGAAGATATAAAATCAGGAAAATATATTTTAAATGCGGTCAAAAGAGAAAACTTTCAAAGAAACCAGATAATTGAAGGTCTTACCCATGCAGACCAAAACGATTGGATTATAATATCAGATGTGGACGAAATACCTAATTTAGAAAATTTAAATATAAAACATATACAAAATAAATTAATCTTTTTTAAACAACAAATGATGTATTACAAATTTAATCTAAAATACGATAATTTTATATGGATAGGATCAAAAGCTTGCAGAAAAAAAGATTTGATTTCTCCGCAGTGGCTTAGAAATATAAAAGATAGAAATTATTCCTGGTGGCGTGTAGACGCTTATTTTTCAAATAAAAAATATTCAAATATTAAATTTATTGAAAATGGTGGGTGGCACTTTTCTTATATAAAAACACCTGAATTAATCGAAAAAAAATTAAAATCATATTTGCATCATAGGGAATACGACTTACACCCTATTGGTGCTGAACAAATAAGAAATATTATTGAAAGTAAAAAAGCAATATACAATTTAAGACTTGATCAAAGAATTGTTAAAAAATTTGGCACTGGTGAAACACTTAAAAAAGTAGGTTTAAATAGTCTGCCTGAATATATTGTTTTGAACAAAAATAAATTTAAAAACTGGTTGGAAGATTAGTGAGAACATATTAAATTGTGGAAAGTATCTAATATTCTACATCAACAGGATCAATACTTCTCCACATATACCAAGTAAAAACACTTCGATAACCATAATGTAATTTTGACAATTTATTTAAAAATTTTTTACTTGGAGGATATGGTGTTTTGTAATTGATTGATATTGCTCTTATAAATCCTATATCTTTGGTTGGAAATATATCTGGCCTATTTAAATTAAACATTAAAAACATTTGAGCACTCCAAACACCAAGTCCTTTTAGTTTGGTAATATAATCTATTGCTGAATGGTCATCCATTTTTTTAAGATCTTTAACGCTAAAAGATTTATTTTTAAAACTTTTTGCTATATTTTTTAAATAAGATATTTTTTGACGAGATAATCCAGCTTTTCTCAAATCACGAGTAGATAATCTTAATACTTTAGAAGGATTTATATTTTTTTTACATTTTTTTTGAAATTTTAACCAGATAGAATCAGCTGCTTTTACAGAAATTTGTTGCCCAACTATTGTTCTGCATAATGAAAAAAAAGGCTTGTTCCGTGTTTTTAAGTACCCTTTATTAAATTTTTTAATAATTTTTCTTAACACCAGATCTCTTTTTGAAAGTAATTTTTTTGCTTTATTCCAGTACTTGGGAGGTTTACTCATGACGGGATATGGAAACTTGTTTTTTATGATAAATTTCTCTTCTAAAAATAATTATTGAAGATGTGATCACTAGGGCAGCTCCAATTAATGTTTTAAAAGTTGGTATTTCGTTCCAAAATACATAACCAAAAAATATTGCAAATACTAATGCTAAATACTTCAAAGGTGTAACAAGAGAAACGTCGGAAAACTTATACGATTGTGTAAGCCATAAATTTGCAAGTCCTCCTAAAATTCCCACCATACATAAAAGGAATAAATCTTTAAATGAAGGAAGTATCCAACCTTTGTGCAAAGTAAAAAAGCTTATTATCATTATAGATAATGAAAAAAATAAACCAATAAGCCAAACTGGTTCGGTGGTTGACAATTGTTTTATTGCAATTGCAACATAGGAAAGGCCTAAACAAAAAATTATTGGATATATGTAATAAATATTAAGAGAGCTAAATCCGGGTTCTGAAATTATTAATATACCAATAAACCCTACAATTACAGCCATCCATCTATATAGACCTACTTTCTCACTTAAAAAAAAAATAGACATTATTGTAGTAAAAATTGGTGCAGCAAATGTAATACTGACAACAGTTGCCAGAGGAAGTTTTCTTAAAGCAATAAAAATAGCAACTATTGCGATTAATCCTGAAAAACATCTTTTAAAGTGAAGAAGTCCTCGTTTTGTTTTATAAAAATTTGAATATTTTTCCTTTGGAATTAAAAATAAAATTGGAATTATTCCAAAAAAACCTCTAAAAAACAAAACTTGCCCAACTGGATAATTTTCAGACCATTTAACTATTAAATCCATAACAGAAAAGGCACATATTGAAAAAAACATGTACAAAAAGCCTAATTGATTTTTAGATAACATCAGAATAACTTTAAATTAAATAAAACAATAATCAATGGAAATAGCAATTTTAGCACTTGGATGTTTTTGGGGACCTGAAATTAAATTTAATAAATTGAATGGGGTAACTAAAACTGAAGTAGGTTACTGCGGAGGTAATATAACTAATGCAAGCTATGAAGCGATATGTACGGGAAAAACTAATCATGCTGAAGTTGTAAAATTAGAATTTGATAACCTAAAAATATCTTACGAAGATATATTAAATTATTTTTTTGAAATACACGACCCTACCACAATTGATAGACAGGGTCCAGATGCAGGATCACAGTACAGAAGTGAAATATTTTACTCTAACAATAGCCAAAAAATAATTGCTGAAAATGTTTTAAAAAAATACAATAAAAAATTTAATGGTAGAATTGTTACAAAAATTTCTGAAGTAAAAAACTATTGCAAAGCAGAAGAATATCATCAAAAATATTTGGAAAAAAATTTTTAATGTCACTAGTTTCAACAGAGTGGTTAAAAAATAATAAGAATAATCTAAAAATATTAGATTGCTCGTGGCATATGCCTAATATGAATAGAGATTCATATAAAGAATATATAAAGGAACATATTGAAAATGCTATTTTTTTTGACTTGGATAAAAATTCAGATCAAAATTCTGATCTGCCTCATATGCTACCAAATAAAAATTATTGGGAAAAAATAGTATCATCCTTGGGTATTTCAAATGATGATAGAATAGTCATATATGACAACTCTGATGTTATAAGTTCATGTAGGTGTTGGTATAGTTTTATTTATTTTGGACATAATCCAAATCATGTGCATGTTCTTGATGGAGGTATGAAAAAATGGAAATTAGAAAATAGACCTACAACAACTAAAACAAATAAAATTAAAGTTTCAAAATACATTGCTGAAGAAAGAAAAGAATTAGTAAAAAACAAAAAACAAATAGATCAAAATATTTTAAACAAAAAATTTGAACTGATTGATGCCAGAAGCAAAAATAGATTTTATGGCAAAGAGCCAGAACCAAGAGAGGGCTTAAGAAGTGGATCAATTCCAAATTCTTCTTGTTTGCCATTTGGAGAATTAATAAATGAAGACCACACTTTTAAAAATAGAGAAGAAATTTTAGAAAAATTTAACAATGTGCTTAGGAGCAAAATTTCTACAAATATCGTCTTTTCATGCGGTTCTGGAGTTACCGCATCAGTTTTAGCCCTTGCTTATTCCTTAATTAATAATAAATATGATCCAAAAATTTATGATGGTTCTTGGGTAGAATACGGTAAGATAAAATAAATATGAAAAGATCTACTAAAATTACTACAATAATAATTATTTTTTTCCTTGTAATTACAAGTGTCATTGTTGCCAGAACAATGATTGGAAAACATTTTCAAAAAAAATTTGGCAAAAGACCACCTCCTGGAATTTTAGTTACTGAAGTAGTTCAAAATCAATTCTCAGAAAAAATTGAAAGTTTTGGAACTGCTATTCCAAAAAAAACTCAATCTTTTAGAATAAAAAAAAATGAACTTTTAGAAGATCTAAACCTCAAAGAATTTGTAAAAAAAGGAGAAGAAATTGTTAAACTAAAAGGAAGAAGTATCATTGCTCCTTTTGATGGAATAGTTGGAAAAAGAGGTTTATCAGAAGACGTTCTTGGATCTGAAAATTCAATAATAATAACTTTAGATAATAGTTCAGTAATTTACTGTGATCTTAAAATTCCAGAAAATTTTGCTTCTGTAATAAAGAACGGTTTACCTATAGAGGCTAAATTTTCAGGATACAAAAATAAAATTTACAAAGGTAAAGTAGATGGAGTTTCTAGTAGAATTAATGCGGAAACTAGGAGTCTTTTAACAAGAATTATAATTGAAAACAAAAACTTTGAGTTAGTTCCAGGATCTCTCTTGGAAGTAACAGTAAATTACAATCAAAGAAATTCTCTTGGCATTCCTGATACAAGTATAATGTTGGAAGGAAATAAGGCTTATGTATACAGAGTATCAGAGGATAATATTGCTAACAAAACAGAAATTGTCTTTGGCTTAAGAAATAAAGGCAAGGTTGAAGTTATTTCAGGTTTAGTTGAAGGAGATTTAATTGTTGCAGAAGGTCTGAAAAAAGTAAGACCAAGGGGTAAAATCAAACCTATAAAAAAATAAAAAATGTATATAACCGATGTTAGTATAAGAAGACCAGTAGTAGCTTGGGTATTTTCTCTAATTTTAATTATTTTTGGTATCTTTGTATTTTGGAAATTACCCGTAAGAGAGCTTCCCTCAGGTTTACAGCCACCTGTTGTACAAGTTAAAGTAGATTATAAATCGGCATCAGCACCAATAATAGATGAGGAAGTCACTCAAGTTATTGAAGATGTAATTGGAGGAGCCGAAGGCATTAAAAATATCGATTCAAAATCTGAGAATGGAAAAAGTACTATAAACATTGAATTTGATACAGAAATAAATCTGGATGATGCCGCGAATGATATTAGAGAAAGAGTTGCAAGAGTAGTAGATAATTTGCCAAATGAGTCAAATCCACCACAAATATTAAAACAAGCGGCAGGATTCACAACCACAATGTGGTTAGCACTATCATCATCTACTTGGAGTGATTTAGAGCTTGGAGATTATGCTGAAAGATATCTCGTAGATCAATTTTCAAGTATAAAAAATGTTGGAAGAATTAGGGTTGGAGGATTAAGAGAGTTAAGTGTAAGAGTTTGGATTAATCCAATTAAGCTAGCTGCAAATAATTTAACTATTCAAGAAGTAGAAAATTCACTTAGGAACGAAAATGTAAGTTTGCCTGCTGGAACACTTGAATCAAACAACATCGATTTAACAATTAATTTAGATAAATCATATAATGATTTAGAAAAGTTAAAACAATTACCAATAAAAAAAAACAAAGGCAGTCTAGTGAGACTGGCAGACGTTGCTGACATAGAGTATGGACCAGTTTCAGAAAAAGCTTTATTTAGAGCACAAAGTAAGGATGCTCTTAATCTTAAAACAGTAGGTATAGGAATCTATGCTAGAAGTGGAGCGTCAACTGTAGAACTTTCAAAAGAAATAAATAAAAAAGTAAAAGAAGTAAAAAAAAATTTACCAGAAGGCTTAAATTTAGAAATAGCCTTTAATAGAGCCACATATATTGGTGCTGCTATTAACGAGGTATACAAAACTTTAATTATCGCTTTTATTTTAGTTGTTGCAATCATCTATCTGTTTTTAGGAAATCTTAAAGCGGTGATAGTTCCTGCAATAGCTTTACCTGTAAGTTTAATTGCAACATTTTTAGGAATCTATTTGTTTGGCTTATCTATAAATATATTTGTTTTATTAAGTTTCATACTGGCAATAGGAATAATTACAGATGACTCTGTCATAATGACTGATGCAATATACAGAAGAATTGAAAATGGAGAAACACCTTTGGTTGCCGCTTGCAAAGGCTCTAAACAAATTACATTTGCAATTATTGCTACAACTTTGATTTTAGTTGCAGTATTTCTTCCACTAATTTTTATAGAAGGAATAGCTGGGACTTTATTTAGAGAAACTGCTATTGCCTTGTCTTTTGCAATTGTAGTTTCTTCTTTTGTTGCTCTTACTTTATCACCAATGTTGGGAAGCAAATTTTTAAATAAAAAATCAAAGACAAATTTCATTGTAGTAAAATTTGATAAATTTTTTAAAGAATTTTCAAATTTTTACCAGGATACACTTAAATTCTGGTTAGATAAAAAAAAAACAATCATTGTGTTTATAATTTTAATGATTGTGGGATCTGGTTTATTATATAATTTTACCAAAAAAGAACTTTTGCCACTTGAGGATAGAGGAGCATATTTAGTTATTGGTTTTACAGACGAGGGAAGTTCCTTTCAGTATACTCAAAAAAGAGCAGAGGATGTAGAAAGACGTCTTGTTCCGCTTTTAAAATCTGAAGATAGTCCTTACAAAAAATTTTTAATGATAGTACCAGGATTTGGTTCTGAAAATAGTTTTCTAATTATTTCACTTTTAGATAATTGGAAAAATAGAAAACAAAATTCTCAAATAATTATGAGGCAAGCAATTGGAAAAATAGTAACTGTGCCTCAAACAGTAGCTTTTCCTATATCGCCTCAATCAATAAGAGTTTCAAATTACAATAAACCTGTGCAAATGGTTATATTAGGAACTACTTATGAAGAATTGGAAGAAGTACAAAAAATTGTAATTAGAATGCTAAGAAAAAATAAAAATTTATCTAGAATAGAATCTGATTTTTCAAGAAATAAGCCTGAGGTAAAATTAATTATTAATAAAAACAAAGCTAAAGATTTAGGAATATCCACTCAAACTATCGGACAAACCCTAGAAACTCTTTACGGCGGAAAAACTGTGACAAAATTTAATAAATTAGGAAAAGAATATCCAATTATTCTCCAGCAATATATAGAAGATAGGAAAGATAAAGAAAGTCTTGGAAAAATATTTGTAAGATCAGAAACTAGTGGAAAATTAATTTCATTAATAAACTTAGTTGACTTTGAAGAAGAAGGATCTGCAAACAAATTGTCCAGATATAATAGGCAAAGAGCTGTTACAATATCTGCTAATATAAGCGAAACTTATACATTATCTGAAGCAATTAAATACTTGGAACAAACCATGTCGAAAGTTGCACCAGAAAAACAAATTACATGGAAAGGAAAATCTGAGGAATTAAAAGAAACTAGTAATGAGCTATATATTATTTTTGCATTGGCTCTTTTAACGGCTTATCTAGTAATGGCGGCAACATTTAATTCGTTTGTACATCCCTTTGTCATTATACTAACTGTTCCATTGGCTGTATTTGGAGGATTGGTATTTATTTTATTTTTGAATACATCGATAAATATTTTTTCACAAATAGCCCTTGTAATTCTTATTGGGATTTCAACAAAAAATAGTATTTTAATTGTTGACTACGCTAACCAATTAAGAGCCGCTGGAAAAAGTATTGAAAGTTCAGTCAAAGAAGCATGTGATCTGAGATTTAGACCTATAATTATGACATCTCTAAGTACTATGATTGCAATGATGCCTTTGGTAATTGGAAATATTGGTCCAGGAGCTGGAGAAGGATCAAGACTTGCAGTAGGAGCAACAATATTAGGTGGAATGATAATTTCAACATTCTTCACACTGTATGTAACTCCAACAATGTATTTAACACTTACAAAAAATACAAAAAGAATTGATGCTGTTGATATTGAGTTAAAAAAACAACTCCGTTAAAAAATAATATATTTTTTTCTATTTAAAGATCCGCTACATTGATTAAGTTGCTTCTTATATTTATTTGATTGATTTTGAACTTTTTTAGCTAATAAAATTACTTTTTGATTACTTTTATAATTTTTATAATTTCCCCAACCTTCATGATAGGCAATATATTGTCTAAAAGCATCCTTCTTTGAAATTTTTAATAACTTTTCAGTTTTATTTGTATACCATCCAATAAAATCAACACTATCTTTAAACCTTGTTCTTGTTGCTAATTTATTGCCAGTTTCTTGTTTATATTGTCTCCATGTACCTTTAACAGCTTGTGAATATCCAAAAGAACTTGAAGGTCTTTTATAGGGTATTACTTTAAATATTTTCTGTCTTTTGGGTTTTGCCAACCAATCAAAATCTGATTCCATTTTTATAATTGCTAATTGAATATAAATTGGTGTTCCCCATTTTCGCTCAGTTTTTTTTGCGTGTTTGTACCAAAGATATCTCTCTGAAAATATTGAACAACCATCGGCAGTATTTTTTGGAATAGAAGAACAGGCAGATATAAATAAAAAAAATATTAATAATAATTTTTTCATTTTTTTTCTCTAACTTTTTTTTTCCATTTCCATGGGTATTCAAACTTCATATCCCAAATACCCAATTTATTCATCTTTGCATATTCTTGATCGTTTGCAAATTTTCCTTCTGAATAGTAGGGCCAATCAAAAGCATAACCATTTCTTACCATAAAAACAGACAAACTTTCATCTTTTAAAAAACATTCACCTACTGATCTTTTGTATCTGTCTTTTTTTTTTTCAATTTTACAATTTAAAGAATTATTTCCTATTTTTTCTATCAACTTATCTTTAGAGATTTGTCCGCAAAAAATTTTTTTATTATCATCAATGCAAGTCTGCTTTTTACCTCTATAATAACTTTCTGGAGCATCAATTCCACCAAAACGAATTTGTTTACCTTTAATCTTGATGGTATCTCCATCCACGACAATAGCTTTTCCTTTGATGATATTGTTTTCATCACTATAAGAAAATGAAATAGAAAAAAAAATTATAATTATAAAACTACTTAAATTCAGACTTAGCTTTTTCATTAAGCTCATCCATTTTTTTTCTGATTTCTTCGTCTGAAATTTTATGATCTTTTAGGTCAGCCTTTACTTTTCTAAAAACATCTTCATCCCCTGCCTCAGCAAAATCTGCTTTTATAACAGCTTGAATGTAATCTTTTTCTTGATCAGAGTTATAGCCCAAAACTTGTGAAACCCATTGACCAATATATTTGTTTCTTCGAGCGCTAATTTTAAATTGCAATTCTTCATCGTGTGCAAATTTTTTTTCAAAACTTTTTTCTCTTTCATCAAATGTGCTCATCTTTTTCTCCAAAAATTAAATATACTAAGTAAAAAAATTGACATTAAAACTCCAACAATATTACCAAACAAGTCACTATATTGAAATGATCTGTTTGGTATCACTAAATGTAAAACCTCAAGAATTATAGAGCTTAATATTAAATAATTAAGAATAAGTATTTTTTTGCTTTTGTAATAGGCAATTAGTCCCAAGAATGACAACACAAAAAATGCATATACATGGTTTGATGATATTGATAAAAAATCTTGGGTTATTTGTGGCTGCATATGAAATTCTCCATAAATTAGAAAACCCAGGATACTCCCTGGATATACATATAAAACAATAAAAATTGTATTAATTATATTAAATAGTATTTTTGTCTTTTGCATAATTATCTTATATTAAAAAATTATTAATGAGTCATTTAATTTTGGTACGTCACGGTCAAAGCGAGTGGAACTTGCAAAAAAGGTTTACTGGATGGGTTGATGTAGAATTAACTCAACAAGGAAAGTTAGAAGCTTGCAAGGCTGGTGAGTTAATAAAAAATTTAAAATTAAATCTAAATCATTTTTTTTGTTCTTATCAAAAAAGGGCTATCGAAACATTAAGTTTAATTTTAAATACGCTAAGAATAAAGAACGATAATGTAACAAAAGCGTGGCAGTTGAATGAAAGAAACTATGGGGCTTTAACAGGTTTAAATAAAGAAGAAATGAAAAAAACTTTAGGAGAAAAAAAAGTTCATGAATTCAGAAGATCTTGGGATATAGCTGCTGAGCCACTAAATAAAAATAATCCTTTCCATCCTATAAATATTGAAACATATAAAGATATACCTAAAAATATGATTCCTGATACAGAGTCTCTAAAGGATACTTATGAGAGAGTAGTTCCATACTTCAAAAAAAATATACTTCCTATAATTAATGAAAATATAATTATTGCTGCTCATGGAAATTCTATTCGTTCGCTATCTAAATATTTATTTGAAATAGATGATTCTCAAATATCACGATTGGAAATCCCTACTGGAAATCCGCTGGTTTTAAATTTTGAAAATAAAAAACTAGTAAATGCAAAATATCTAGACAAAGATAGAGCAAAAGATTTATTGGTTTTTTGAAATTTTGTAGAATATTTCTATATCAGTAATATGTATAAAATCATTCAAACTTTCAAATCCATATAATTTATTTTCATTAATTAGTTGTTTCCATATTTCAACAATCGAAAAAGATTTTTTATTAACTTTTGAAAAAATATTTTTATTAATTATCTGACACCCGGTATAAATAAAACTTTTTTCTTTATAATTTAAAATATTTTTTGCATCTAAATTAAAATCACCTTTAAGTTTTTTATCAAAACTATTAGATTTTTTAACAACCAATAAAATATTTTGAATTTTATTTTTAAAGTAAAAACTTTCCATTTTTCCAATTATTTCAATATAATCTTTGCTCCATAGTGTATCAGGATTAAATACAAAAAAATTTTCATTTTCTGATTTTTTTATTAAATTTAAAATTCCACCACCGGTGTCTAAAATTGAATCACCATCCTCTATAATATTAATTTTACAATTAAAATTTTTTTTATTAATAAATTCCGTGATTTGTTCCTTTAAATAAAATGTGTTTATTAAAATATTTTTTATTCCAAAATTATTAATTAAATTAATCGTATTTTCTAATAAGCTTATATCTTTTACTTCAAGTAAAGGTTTTGGCTTATTTAATGTTAAGGGATTTAATCTTTTACCATAACCAGCACACAATATTAATGCGGTATTTATTTTTTTCATTTTTTTTTTCTCATTTCTTTTGAAAAGTTATTGTTCAAAAAAAATTTTAAATCACTAAATACTGAATTATTATTTATTCTATTTTCAATTAATTTCCATGCATATGGTATTAGTTTTAAATAGTAATTTTTTTTGTCTCTAGAAGATAGTCGAGTGAATATACCAATTATTTTTATATTTCTTAATACAGACAATACATCAAAATCATTTTTAAAATCATATTTATTTATAGATTTATCTTGATTTAAATAATATTTAAAAATTTTTTCTTTTAAAGAATTTGATGTTTTTAACCTTACATCATCAATTAGTGAAGCAAGATCATATGCTTGATTACCAAACACGGCATCTTGGTTATCTATAATTGCTAATTTTTTTTTATATTCCATTATATTAGATACATGAAAATCTCTATGCACAAATACATGATTTTTATTTTTTATTTTTTTCAATAGTATTTGAATAATATTTTTTAATTTATTTTTTGTTATTTTTTGTTTACTTTTTTTTATAACTTTTGGGATATACCAATCTAAAAATAATTTGGACTCTTTAAAAAGTTTATCCTTTGAATATTGTGGAATAGTATAATTTGTATTATTAAATGTTTTAATTTTTTTAGTTTTAATTCTTTGTAATTTATACAATAACAAAATTATTTTTTTATAATATTTCAATTTATTAATTTTTACATTTTTTAACTTGTAATAAATAGAAATGTCTCCTAAGTCCTCAACTTCTATTAAATTTTTTTTATAATTTTGATTTAATAATTTTGGAGCTTTTATTTTATTTTTTATTAATATTTTATTTATTGCATCATAAATAAGCAAATTGCTTTTTTTTTCTCTTTTGCAGAAAACTACAATTGATTTATTACTTCTATAAAATTGTCTAAATGAAGCATCTCCTGACAATTTTGTTAGATTATTTAAATTCATTAAAAATTTCTTTTTTATAATTGCTTGATATAACCAAGCTTCTTTTAGTTAAATTTTCTTCATAATTGAAATTTAATTCAATTATATTTTTTGGCTTTTCTTTTATTATTTCGGGCCACTCAACCAATATTAATGAGTCTTTTTGATTTTCAAATATTCCTATATTTTTCAATTCCAATTCACTTTTTACTCTATACAAATCGTAATGCTGTATAACAAGTTTATCAATTTTGTATTCGTATATTATGTTAAAAGTTGGACTTGGTATTTCTGTTTTTTTTTGATTTGATTTAGATTGTAAAAAGTTAATTAAGTGTTTAATAAAAGTGCTTTTTCCTACACCTATTTCACCGTATAAAAAAACTATATCTCCTTTTGATAAATGATCTGAAATTTTTTGCGAAATTGATTTGGTATCTTTTTCTAATGTAATATCAATTTTGCTACTTTTAGTAGCGATATGCATCGGGTTTGTAAGGTCCTTCTTGTTTTACGCTAATGTAGTCTGCCTGCTCTTTAGATAGCTTGGTTAGTTTTGCACCTACTTTTTCTAAATGTAACCTTGCTACTTTTTCGTCTAAGTGTTTCGGCAGTACATATACCTTTTTCTCATATTTATCTGAATTGTTCCATAGTTCTATTTGTGCCGTAACTTGGTTTGTAAATGAAGCACTCATTACAAAGCTAGGATGACCAGTGGCACATCCTAGGTTAACAAGTCTTCCTTCTGCTAATAATATAATTCTTTTTTTGTCAGGTAATTCTATTTCGTGAACTTGTGGTTTAATTTCGTCCCACTTATAATTTTTTAAAGCTTCAACTTGAATTTCATTATCAAAATGTCCAATATTACAAAGAATAGCTCTATCTTTCATCATTCTCATGTGATCCGCGGTAACAATATCTTTGTTTCCAGTGGCTGTAACTACTATGTCTGCTTCTTTAATCATTTCTTCCATAAGAACAACTTCATATCCTTCCATTGCTGCTTGAAGAGCACATATAGGGTCAGTCTCTGTAACCATTACTCTTGCACCACTCTGTCTTAGTGATGCTGCACTTCCTTTTCCAACATCACCAAAACCTGCAACAATTGCTACTTTTCCCGACATCATAACATCTGTTGCTCTTTTAATCCCATCTACCAAACTTTCTCTGCATCCATATAAATTATCAAATTTTGATTTTGTTACTGAATCATTAACATTAATTGCTGGTACTAAAAGAGTGCCCTGAGCTTCCATTTTTTTAAGAGCTAGTACTCCAGTTGTTGTTTCTTCGGATACTCCTTTAATTGATTTCAACATATCTTTATAATCTTTGTGCATTAATGCTGTTAAATCACCACCATCATCTAAAATCATGTTTGGTTTCCAATCTTTTTTACCTTCTATAGTTTGTTTTACACACCACCAATATTCTTCTTCGGTTTCACCTTTCCATGCAAATACAGGAATTCCCGCTTTCGCTATTGCAGCAGCTGCATGATCCTGTGTTGAAAAAATATTGCAAGAAGACCATCTTACTTCTGCTCCTAATTCTACTAAAGTTTCAATTAATACAGCGGTTTGTATCGTCATATGTAAGCATCCAAGAATTCTAGCACCTTTTAGGGGTTTCTTTCCTTTATACTCTTTTCTTAGAGCCATTAAACCTGGCATTTCTGTTTCCGCTAACGAAATTTCTTTTCTTCCGAATTCTGCTAAATTTATATCTTTTACTTTGTAGTCACTCATGAGCGTGTGCTTCTAACAATTTTATTGAATATAATCAATTAAAATTTTTTTAATTTTTTGGAAAAATTATTTCTATTTTTGCCCCTTTATCTTTATTATTTGAAGCAAAAATTTTTCCATTATGAAGCTCAACCAAATTCTTTACAATGTTTAAACCTAATCCTGAGTGTTGTCCAAACTTTTCTGGTCTGTTACTATAAAATCTTTCAAATATTTTTTCTGTTTCATTTTCTTTAAATCCTTCTCCTTCGTCTATTACTTTTAATATTGTCCTACCTACTCTGTCTTTGTTTATATGTACTTCTATAATCTGGTTGTCTTTGCTAAATGAAATAGAGTTTTCTAGAAGATTAGCAATAATTTGTTCAATTCTGTTTTCAATTCCTAAAATTTGATATTTTTTTGATCCATTTATTTTAAGTTTAATGTTGATTCCTCTTTTAGAATTGTAAATATTGTTAAAATCATCAACAACTGAGTTTGTGATTAAGCTTAAATCTATTTTTTGCATTTTTTCCGAAGTCATTGCAGCTTCGTCCTTCAAGATTTGAGAATAGTCAGTTATTAATCTTTCTATTCTTTCAACGTCATGGGATACAATTTTAACTAATTTTTCTCTTTGTTCTTGATTGTTTGTTTCAGAAATTATTTCGGATGCACTTTTCAATGATGCTAAAGGATTTCTAATTTCATGCACCAAATCAGTAGAAAAATTTTTAGTTTTATTTATTCTTTTATGAAGTTCAGTAGTCATTTCTTCTAGTGAATTAGATAAAATACCAATTTCATCATTTCTATTTTTATTAATATTAATATTCACATCATCTTTTTTCTTATTTTTTATTAATTCTGTATAATTAACTAGATTTCTTATGGGCTTTAAAAAATATCTATTTAAAACAAAAGAAAAAATTAAAATTACGATTGCTACAAAAAATGCAGTTCTAATAATAAAAATTTTTCTTTCATCTATCGCAGTTTTGATATCATTTGCATTTTCACTTATAGCCAAAAAACCAATATTTTCTTTTTCATCAAAAACACTTTTGATGGTAGTAAGCAAAAACTGATTATAATTATCTCGGGTGAAAGTATATGGTTTTCCAAAACTTGTAGAATTTACATAATTATTTAAAATATTTTCTAAAGATTTATCATCTGATTTAGTAACGCTTAAACTTTCATCTTTCTTATTATCTTCAAGATTCTCACTTAGTCCATTCATTTGTATTATTTCTAAACTTTGTTTAAAGGATCTTGGATCTAAATCTAAAGTATTTGTATCTCCAATTAGTTTCAGTTCATTGTCAAAAATTAAAACTCTGTCTATGCTTTGAAAAAGAAATCTAGTAGAAAATAAAAATTTCCTAATATCATTCTCATTAAATTTAACATTTAATCTTTTTATATTGTCAATAGTATTGTCCATGATCTGGATGTGGTTGGAGGTTTTTTTATTAATTAAAGCTGGCTGAATTGATTTAAGATAGAAAATTGTAATGAGGCCAATAATTGAAAAAATTAATAAATTTATAAATAAAAATTTTTTTAATATTGATAGATCTTTTATTAATTTATTTAACATTAACTAATATTCCAACGATAACCACTACCATATCTTGTTTCAATCGCAGAAAAATTATTATCTACTTTTTTAAATTTTTTTCTTATTCTTTTTACATGACTGTCTATAGTTCGATCTTCAATATCTGTATCTTCTCTATAAGCTATATCCATTAATTGTGATCGCTCTTTTATAATTCCTGGCCTTTTTGCTAGTTCTTGTACTATTAGAAATTCGGTAGTGGTAAGCTTGTCCGGAAGAGCCTTGCCATTCCATTCACACTCTAGTTGTGATGGATCCAATCTTAATTTTCCATGCGCAATAATATTTTTTGATTCTTCAATATTGTTTTTTAAATCTTTTTTCCTTAATTGAACTCTTATTCTTTCTATTAATACTTTTATGGAAAAACCTCCCGATTTCTTTACAAAGTCATCTGCACCAAGCTTCAAGCCTAGTAACTCATCAACCTCTTCATCCTTTGATGTTAAAAATATTACTGGCATAGAAGTTTTTTTTCTTAATTTTTTTAAAAGTTCTTCTCCATCCATTTTTGGCATTTTAATATCTATAATTGCCAGGTCAGGTGGCATCCGAGTCAGTCCAACCAACGCGCTTTCTCCATCCACATAAGTTTGAACTTTAAATCCTTCTTTTTCCAGTGCTATACTTATGCTGGTAAGAATGTTTCTATCATCATCAATTAATGCAATGGTTTCTTTCATGTGCTAAATTGAAAATACTAAATTGTTTTAATTTCAGCAATAGATGTCTTGAACTTTAATGAAGAAGACCCCAATTATCTCCAATATTTACATCTACTTGTAAAGGAATTGAGAAAGAATGGATTTCACTGTCTTTAACACTAGTCATTTCATCTCTAATGATTTTTGCCATTTTATCTGCATTACTTTTTAATACTTCAAATATTAATTCATCGTGAATTTGTAGCAACATTCTACAGCTAGATGTTTTTTCTTTTTGAAGTCTATTGTTGAGTCTAATCATTGCAAGTCTCATAATTTCAGATGCAGATCCTTGTATTGGAGCATTAATTGCAGCTCTTTCTTGAAAATTTCTAATATTAAAATTTTTATCGTTAATTCCTTTAAGATGTGTTCTTCGTCCAAATATATTATTCACATATCCAGTTTTTCTACAAAAACTAATTGTTGAATTCATATATGCCTTAATTTCTGGAAACTTTAAAAAATATGAATTTAAAAAATCCTTAGCCTCTATATTTGAAACTCCTATTTGTTTTGCTAGACCATACTGTGATATGCCATAAATTATTCCAAAATTAATTGCTTTTGCTTTTCGTCTCATATCAGAGTTGATTTTTTTAATATCTAAATTAAATACCTGGCTTGCTGTTAAAGAATGAATATCTTCATTATTTTGAATAGCTTTTTTTAATTCTTTTACATCGGCAAGATCTGCCAAAATTCTCATCTCTATTTGATTATAATCAGCAGAAATTAACGTGTATCCCTTTTCAGCTATAAATGATTTTCTAATATCTTTTCCGTTTTCAGTTTTTATTGGAATGTTTTGTAAATTTGGATCACTAGATGCTAAACGACCAGTAGTTGTTGCGGCTAGTAAAAAGGAAGTGTGAATTCTATTTGTTGATGGATTAATGTATTCTGGCAATGCATCAGAATAAGTATTTTTAAGTTTAGTTAATTGTCTCCAAT
Source organism: uncultured Pelagibacteraceae bacterium (assembly GCA_902587315.1). GTDB lineage: Bacteria > Pseudomonadota > Alphaproteobacteria > Pelagibacterales > Pelagibacteraceae > Pelagibacter. The sequence goes on along the minus strand of CACIKW010000001.1, from coordinate 135,277 downwards.
CTAAAACTAATTTTGGTAACTTGTGCCCTTTAAACGCTAAATCTTCTAATACTAATGCGCTTGTAGCAAAACTTCCTTTTTTTGTTTTTTTTTGAGCTGAAATTTTTAATTCATTATAGATTATTTCCCCAAGTTGCTTAGTAGAGGCAATATTAAATTCTCTTTTGGATAATTTAAAAATTTCACTTTCTAAAAGTTTTATTTTTTCTTCAAATTTTACAGATAATTTTTTCAATGATGATGTATCAAGTTTAACGCCATTAATTTCCATCATTGCTAAAATTTTAATTAAAGGTTTTTCAAAAATTTCATAAATATTAGTTAATTTTTCAGAATTTAAATTTTTTAAAAAAATTTTATATAGTCTAAATGTGATATCTGCATCTTCTGCCGCATAATCTTTTGCATCCATTATATTTACCTCGCTAAAATTAATTTCTTTTTTTCCAGATCCAACTAATTCCTTAAAAGCAATTGGTTTATGACCTAAATGTAATACTGATAATGTATCCATATTATGCCTATTTTTCCCAGCATCTAAAACATAGGACATTAGCATTGTATCTTCCATGGGATTAATATCGATTCCCCTGTGATAAAAGATAATGTAATCAAATTTAATATTTTGACCAATTTTTTTAATACTTTTATCTTCTAAAATTGGTTTAAGTTTTTTTAATACATTCTTTTCATTTAGATTTTCTCCTTTTTTATGTCCTATTGGAATATAAACTGCATTACCTATTTTTGTTGATAAGGATATACCAACTAATTTTGCCTGATGAGGATCCAGCGATGTTGTTTCTGTATCAATGGCTAATTCACCTAATTCTTCTGCCTCAAGTAACAATCTTTCAATTTCAATTTCTGATTTTATTATTTTATAATTATTTTTTGAAATTTTTTCATTGATTTTTTCCTTTATAATATTTTTTTTTTCTGAAAATGAAATTTCACCATAAGTAGATATTACCAAGCTTAATAATCTATTAAATTCCATTTCTCTTAAAAAATTATAAAGTTTATCTCTGTTAACTTCCTTTAGCTTAAATTCATTTAAATTATTTTTTACAGGAACATCTTTTTTTAAAGTTACCAACTCCTTGCTTATTAAAGCTTTTTTTTTGTTTTTGATTAATGTTTCACGTCTTTTGTTTTGTTTAATCTGATCTGCGTTTTTTAGTAAATTTTCCAAATCTCCGTAGGTATTTATTAATTCTGCTGCAGTTTTCACTCCAATGCCTGGTACTCCGGGTATATTATCGCTACTGTCACCTGCTAATGATTGTACATCAATTACTTTTTCTGGTTTAACTCCAAATTTATTATAAATATCATCTTTGTTAATAAATTTACTTTTCATTGGATCAAATATGCGAATATTTTTTTTATATAGCTGCATTAAATCTTTATCAGATGAAATTATTGTTACTTGTGCTCCTTTTTTAAATATTTGTTCTGAGTATGTAGCAATCAAATCATCTGCTTCATAATTTAAGAGTTCGACTGATGGAAGATTGAATGCATTTACTGATTTTCTTATATATTCAAACTGAGGAATTAAATCCTCAGGCGCTTCAGATCTATTTGCCTTGTAGTCTGAAAAAATTTCATTTCTAAAATTTTTTCTTGCAGAATCAAAAATTACTGCGAAGTGAGTTGGTTTACTTTCGTTTTGTTCTGATGTTGCATCCTGTAATAATTTAAATAGCATATTGCAAAAACCACTTACAGCTCCGGTAGGTAGTCCATCGCTTTTTCTTGTAAGTGGCGGTAAGGCATAATATGCTCTAAAAATATACCCAGAACCATCAATCAAATAAAAATGATCGCTTTTATTTATTTTATTCATAATAAATTCAATATCTAAATTAGAATGAATGTTATAAATGTAAAATCCTTATGAGCAAAAATAATATTTTATATGTTAAAAACCTAAATAAAATTTATTCTAAAAAAGGCAATAAATCTATTCAAGCATTAAACGATTTAAACTTACAGGTGAAAGAAGGTGAAATATTTGGTTTATTGGGTCCAAACGGTGCGGGCAAAAGTACTTTTATCAATATTCTATCTGGAATAGTAAAAAAATCATCAGGAGAAGTGAATGTGTGGGGTTTTGATTTGGACAAAAATCCAAGGCAAGTAAAATCTTCTATAGGAATAGTTCCACAAGAAGTTAATCTTGATCCATTTTTTAATCCAAAAAAATTACTTGAACTGCATGCTGGTTTTTATGGGGTAAAAAAAAACCAGAGAATAACTGATACTATTTTAAATCTTGTTTCTCTTCAAGATCAGGCCGGAAGTTATTCTAGAAGTTTATCTGGAGGAATGAAAAGAAGACTTCTTATAGCCAAGGCATTAGTACATCAGCCACCAATAATTATATTGGATGAACCTACTGCAGGTGTAGATGTTGAATTAAGAAAAAACTTATGGGAAAATTTAAAATCACTTAATAATGAAGGAGTAACTATTATTCTAACTACTCATTATATTCATGAAGCTGAGGAAATGTGTGACCGAATAGGAATACTGAATAAAGGTAATATAGTAGCTTTAGATACAACACAAAATCTACTGAGTAAAATAAAAACTAAAACTGTAAGATTTGTGATAGATAATAATATCAATATAGATAATGGTGAATTTGAAAATTTAAAAATAATATCAAATAAAAATAACGAATTAATTGTTTCTTATGAAAAAAATAAATTGGAAATTGAAAAAATTATAAATTTTTTGGTTAGTCGTGGAGTTAGAATCACTGATATATCGACTGATGACGCTGATTTAGAAGATGTTTTTGTAAAACTAACAAAAAACTAGATTAATCTAATTAATAAATGTAAAATAATACATATGGAAATCGCAAACTCTATTATTAATCAGAAATTAATAAAAAAACTTTTTTTAATTGTTTTAGGTTCATTTATATTAACTTTATCAGCAAAAATTAAAATACCATTTTATCCAGTTCCAATGACTATGCAAACATTTGTTGTTTTATTTTTAGGAATTAGTTTTGGTTATAAAATTGCTTTTGCAACAGTGAGTTTATATTTACTAGAAGGAATTTTTGGCTTGCCTGTTTTTTCAAATTCTCCAGAAAAAGGTGTAGGATTAACTTACTTTACAGGACCAACGATGGGTTACTTGATAGGATTTTTGTTCTCGGCTTTTATGGCTGGATATTTAGATTTAGAAAAGAACATTGTATTAATATTTTTAAAATTATGTTTAAGTGTTTCTATAATATATATTTTTGGAATGCTTTGGTTAGGAACACTTATTGGTTGGGATAAGCCAATTTTTGACTTGGGAGCTAAACCATTTTTATTAGCAGAATTATTCAAAATATTAATTTTAACTTTAATTACAAAAAAAATTGTTAAAATTAGAAATTTTATTTAGGAGATCTTTTTGATAAAATTCTTTGAAGAGTTCTCCTATGCATTCTTAACCTTCTTGCAGTTTCTGAAACATTTCTGTTGCATAGTTCGAAAACTCGATGAATGTGCTCCCATTTAACTCTATCCGCAGACATTGGATTTACAGGAGGGTCGGCTTTTTTATTGGGATCAGCTAAAAGTGCTCTTTCAATGTCGTCAGCATCTGCTGGTTTTGATAAATAATCTATTGCTCCATGTTTTATCGCTGCAACTGCGGTTGGAATATTCCCATAACCAGTAAGCATAATTACTCTACTATTGGGATTGTTTTTTTTAATCTCTTGTACTACTTCAATTCCATTTCCATCATTTAACCTTAGGTCTACTACCGCGTAGTCCGGTTTATTAGTCTTTACAATGTCTTTTCCATTTTTTACACTTTCAGCTTGTGAAACTTTAAATCCTTTTTTTTCCATGGCTCTCGCCAATCTTTCTCTAAATGGATTATCATCATCAACTATTAGTAGAGATTTTACCTGGGATTCACTTATATTTTTATAGTTTTCTAGCATATTGTGTATAACATATATGTTCACAGCCAATTTATTCAAGAGCAATTATTTTCTTTACTTTAAGTTCTATATCCCGTAAACGCTGAATTAATGCTAAGAATTTGCATATTTGATATGCATTTTTTTTTTGTAAATTTTTTTTATAACTTGGAGCTAGATGAAAAAATTTAGGTCAGTTGATGATTTGGTAAATCAACTTAAACCGGTAAACCCTGTTTACTGTATAAGAAAGGAATCCGTCCGAAAAGCTTCTAAGTTTTTTCAGAAAAGTTTCTCTGGTAGAATATTATACGCTGTAAAAACTAATCCTAATCCTGAAATAATAAAAACAGTAATAGATAGTGGAATAACAAATTTTGACATCGCCTCTATACCTGAAATAAAAATTGTTAAAAATATAGACCCAGGTGCAAAATGTTATTATATGAACACAGTAAAAAGTAGAGAAAATATTAAGGAAGCTTACTTTAATTATGGAGTAAAGGTTTTCTCATTAGATACAAAAGATGAGTTGATTAAAATAATTGAAAGCACAAATCAGGCAAAAAATTTAGAATTGTTTGTTAGAGTCTCAGTTTCTAACGAACATGCAGAAATAGACTTATCAAAAAAATTTGGAGCTGCAAATGCTGAAGCGGCTGGTCTACTTAGGCTGGCTAAACAATATTCAAAAAAAATAGGTTTAAGTTTTCATGTAGGTTCTCAATGTATGCATCCAATATCATATACAAAAGGTATTGAAGAAGTGGGAAATATAATTAAAAAGACAAAAATTGTACCTGACTATATAAATATTGGCGGAGGTTTTCCAACAATTTACCCGGACTTGATCCCTCAGCCTATGGAGAATTACTTTGAAGAAATTAAAAAAAATATAAAAAAATTAAAATTAAACAAACAGCCAGAATTATTTTGTGAACCGGGAAGAGCAATTGTTGCGGAAAGTGGTTCAACGATTGTGAAAGTTGTATTAAGAAAAAAACAAAAACTATTCATTAATGATGGAACCTATGGTTCACTCTTTGATGGAGGTGTGCCTAATATTGTTTACCCTTCTAGATTAATAACTAATGGCAGGATAATTTCAAAAAAAATGACAGCTTTTGATTTTTATGGTCCTACATGTGATAGTATGGATTATATGAAAGGACCTTTTATACTTCCAAATAATGTAAAAGAAAATGATTATATTGAATTAGGACAGTTGGGTGCGTATGGACTTACATTTAGAACAAAATTTAATGGTTTTTACTCGGATGAAATTTATGAAGTAGAAGATGCTCCGATTATGACCATGTATGACAAAGAAAATAAGAAATCTTTTCTTGTTGCTTAATGTCTAATAAAAAATCTGTAGGTCATAATAGTAAAAAAGAAATTCTTAACAAGCCAGTTGAGCACATTGATATAACTTCTTTTGATGCAAGAAAAATAATTTCTTCGATGGAAAAAATGTCATTTGTTTCAAGAGAAACTGCTAATGCTGAAAACATATTTAATCAAATGATTGAGGATAAGGATTGTACAATTTTTTTAACTTTAGCAGGTTCCACATCTGCCGCAGGGTGTATGAATATTTACAGAGATATGATCAAATACAATATGGTTGATGCAGTTGTCGCAACAGGAGCTTCAATTATTGATATGGACTTCTTCGAAGCGCTTGGATTTAAACATTATCAAGGTTCTCAATTTCAAGATGATGCGGAATTAAGAAAAAATTATATTGATAGAATATATGACACTTATATTGATGAAGATGAACTACAATTATGTGATAAAAAAATTTGTGAAATTGCTGATAATTTAGCACCAAGAAGTCACACTTCGAGAGAATTTATTTATCAGATAGGCAAATATTTAAAAAAAAATGCAAAGAAAAAAAATTCCTTAATTGAAACTGCGTATGATAATGATGTTCCAATATTTTGCCCCGCTTTTACAGATTCGAGTGCAGGATTTGGACTTGTAATGCATCAAGAAAAAAACCCTAAAAAGCACATAACAATAGATTCAATAAGAGAATTTCGTGAACTTACAGAAGTTAAAATAAAGTCCAAAAGTTCAGGATTATTTATGATAGGTGGAGGTGTACCAAAAAATTTTATTCAGGATACTGTTATCTGCGCAGAACTTTTAGGTAAAAATGTAGATATGCATAAATATGCTGTGCAAATAACTGTGGCCGATTCTAGAGATGGAGCTTGTAGCAGCTCTACACTGAAAGAAGCAAGCTCATGGGGAAAAGTTAATACAACAAAAGAACAAATGGTTTTTGCTGAAGCAACTAGTGTGTTACCTTTAATTGCAAGTGCTACTTACCATAGAGGTAACTGGAAAAAGAGAAGTAGAAAAAATTTTTCAAAAATTTTCGGATAATAAATTGAACTATTTACCAAATAAAAAAGGATTCCTTGGGGTTGATAATAAATTTAACTTCAAAGAAAAAGTAGTTATTGTCCCATTTGGACTAGAAAAAACAGTTAGTTATGGTGGGGGAACAAAAAATGGTCCAAAAGAAATTATTAAAGCCTCTCACCAAGTTGAACTATATGATGAAGAATTAAATTGTGAACCATACAAAAAAATTGGAATTAAAACACTTAGGCCTTTTAAAATAGATAAGAATATAAAAACAGCTTTAAAAAAAATATCTGATATAAACCAAAAAATATTAAGAAAGAAACTTTTTCCAATGACTTTTGGTGGAGAGCATTCTATTACCCCGGGATGTATTGCTCCATTTGCTAATAAACATAAGAAATTACTTTTGCTTCACTTTGATGCTCATGCAGATTTAAGACAAAGTTATAATGGTGAAAAATTTTCTCATGCATCAGCGATTAGAAGGTGCCTTGATTATAAAAATGTCTCTGTAATATCCTTTGGAATAAGAAATATTTCGCAAAGTGAAATTCCTTATTTAAAAAAAAATTCTTCTAGAATTAAAATATATTGGGCCAAGGATAAGCCTAAGTGGAATTTAAAAAAATTTAAAAAAATAATAAAAAATAAGACTGTTTACATAACTTTCGATGTGGATGGATTTGACTCCAGTATAATGCCGGCTACTGGAACTCCAGAACCGGGTGGATTGTTTTGGGACGAAACACTAAATATTATAAAATTAGTAGCAAAAAATTCAAACATTGTTGGTGCAGATATAAATGAACTAGCTCCAATTAAAAATTTTAATTCTTACAATTTTTTAGTTGCTAAATTAGCTTATAAAATTTTATCCTATAAATTCTTATTATAATAACTAAACTGCTTTAACAGTACCTAGCAATAATCTATATGGAACTAACATTAGTAATGCTACTAATAATTTTATTGTTAAATCACCCAAGGACAAAGTAATCCAAGAAATTCCAGTTGCATAAAATGAAATTGAAAAAAATAACATAGTATCAACAAAAGATCCGGCGATTGAAGAGGTTAATGGAGCAACAAACCATTTTTCTCTTCTAAGTTTATCAAAAATTTGTACATCTAATAACTGTGCTACAATAAAAGCTGTACCTGATCCAATTGCAATTCTTATTGAAATTAAATCTGAAAAATTTGTTGAAAAAAAAAGTGTAGACAAAACTCCTAAGAAAAATCCTATATATACTATTTTTCTTGCTATAAATTTTCCAAATGTTCTATTAGCCAAATCAGTTATTAAAAAAGCTAGAGGATAACTAAAAGCACCATAAGTTAATATGTTTTCTAATCCATAATAGTTTATGGGAAATTGAACCAAATAATTCGAAATTAATACTATGGCTCCCATTAATAATGAGAGCAAAATAAATAAATAATTCATTAAGCCGATTTGCTAAGTAAATTTTTTTTTATTTTTTTTAATCTAGATGACAAAAATATTGATTTAGCTGATTTGATATAAGCATCAAAGCCACCTTTTTTGTCAACAGATCTTATTCCTGAATTTGATACTTTAATTCTTAGACTTTTATTTAAAATTTCGCTTCTAAATTTTACTTTTTTTAGATTTGGTAAAAATCTTCTCTTGGTTTTATTGTTAGCATGACTAACTTTATGACCTTTAAGAGGTTTTTTTCCAGTAAGTTCACATTTTTGTGTCATAAAATTTATGATTGTATAGGTGCTCTAAACTTTGCAGTCAAGTTCAATTTTTAGTCCCTACAGCTTCAGATATATTTTTTATTCCTTCACTTTTTAAAATTTCAATCAATTCATTACTAATATCGGTTACTATATTTGGTCCTTTATAAACCATGCCAGTATAAAGTTGAACCAAGTTAGCTCCATTGATAATTTTATTATAAGCACTTCTTCCAGAATCAACACCTCCTACTCCAATTATTTTTACCTTCTTATTCAATATTTTATAAAATTTATTTATTAATTTGTTTGATTTTTCTTCTAATGGTTTTCCAGACAAGCCTCCCTTTTCTAATTTATTAATATTTATTAAACTATTTCTTGTTTGATCTGAAGTATTAGAAATTATAGCTATATCAATTCCGTATTTTAAAAGTAATTCTCCAATATCTATTGTATCTACTTCATCAATATCTGGTGATATTTTTAATGCGATCAGTATTTTAGATTTTAGTTTTTTTTTTTCTTCTTGAATAGCGCTCAATAATTCATCCAATTCATTTTTATTGTGAAAACTTCTTAGATTTTCTGTATTTGGAGAAGAGATATTAATAGTTAAATAATCACAAAGTTTATGAAATTTTCTTAAACAAATTAAATAATCTTCTAATCTATTCTCTGTTTCCATATTTGGTCCAATATTTATTCCAAATAACCCATTGGGAGTATTAGAGTTAATTCTAGCGCTTACTATATCTGCGCCAGAGTTGTTAAAGCCCAATCTATTAATTAATGCTTCATCTTCTTCTAGTCTAAATACTCTTGGTTTTGAATTACCGTATTGTTTTCTTGGAGTAACTGTTCCTACTTCGACAAAACCAAAACCTAACCTAAATAATGGATTATACACTTCTGCATCTTTGTCAAATCCTGCTGCTATACCTATCGGATTAACAATTTTTTTTCCAAAAATTTTAATTTCAATGGAACTGTCTGATTTAATTTTATTAATAGAATTAAAATTTAATTTTAAAGTCTTGATAGCTAGCGTATGGGCTATTTCTGGATCTAATTTAAATATTAAAGATCTTAATACAGAAAACATTATTTAATTTTATCTTTAATCAGTTGTTTTGTTTCATTAACACCGAAAAAACTAATAAAGAAACCCATTCTTGGGCCATTTTCATCACCAAAAATTACTTCATAAATTAATTTAAACCACTCTCTTAAATTTTCCTTATAACCATTTTCTTTGCCAACAGTATAAATTTGTGTTTGAATATCCTCAGGAGTCATGTCGTCATTACATTTGTCTAGATTATTAATTAATGCCATGAGAGCTTTTTTTTCTTCAGTATTTGGCTTTTTGTATTTTTTATTTTTTTTAATAATATCATTAAAATATTTAATTGCATAACTGATCAGTTTGTCAAAAATTGGATGATTTTTTTCAGAAATGTTTTTTTTATACTTTTTAACAAATTTCCACAATACTTCCTTGGAATCTGCGTTGCTTGTTTCAACTAAGTTGAGAAGCATTGAAAAAGTCATTATATTTTTTTCTTTTGGCATTTTGCCATTATGAACATGCCAAACAGGATTCATTAATAGTTGTAGCTCATTTTGTGATTTACTCCTTTCTATAAAATCCAAATATTCATCTACTGCTTTGGGAACTATTTCTTTATAAAGCTTTTTTGCTCTTTTTGGATTTTGGTACATAAATAAGGATAAACTTTCTGGAGATGCATAATTTAACCATTCATCTATAGTAATTCCATTTCCTTTGGATTTTGATATTTTTTCTCCTTTCTCATCAAGAAATAATTCATAAGCAAAACCTGACGGATTAGTCTTACCAAGTAATTTAATAATTTTTGAAGACAATATTGCACTTTCAATTAAATCCTTACCATACATTTCAAAATCCACATCAATTGCATACCATCTCATGGCCCAGTCTACTTTCCATTGAAGCTTGCAATTTCCATCTAAAATGCTTTTTTCAATTTTTTTTCCGTCATGGTCAAAAATAATTTTTGAATTTTTTTCGTTTATTTCTAATATAGGTATTTCTAATACAGTTCCTGTATCTGGACAAATAGGCAAGAAAGGTGAATATGTTTTTTGCCTTTCTTTACCAAGAGTCGGAACTATTATATTCATAATCTCATTGTAATTTTTTAAGATTAATTTAAGTGTTTCATTAAAATAACCTGATTTATAAAGTTCCGTTGAACTTTTAAATAAATATTTAAAATTAAATTTGTTTAAAAATTTTTTCAACATTTCATTATTGTGTTGACCAAAACTTTTAAATTTATCAAAAGGATCCGGAACATCCGTTAAGGGCTTGTGCAAATTTTTTTTTAATAGTTCCTGCTTAGGTATGTTTTTTGGAATTTTTCTAAGTCCATCCATATCGTCAGAGAATGTTACTATTTCTTTTGGTATATCCGTGAGTTGATTTAATGCATTGACTACCATTGAAGTCCTCGCTACTTCTCCAAATGTTCCTATGTGAGGTAATCCACTTGGTCCATATCCTGTTTGTAAAACAATTTTGCCTTTTTGCTCTATGTATTTTTTTCTCTCTTTTAAAATTTTTTTAGCCTCAATAAACGGCCAAGCATTGGTTTTATCGATGTTAGCTTTATCAATCACAACTTAATAACAAATTACTTATAAAATTAGTATATTTAATTATTCTTATAGAGTTGAAATTTATTTTCCATAAAATAATGTCCTTTGAAAATGTCCAATTATAAAACTGTTTTTTTTACCTTGGGAGTTTTGCAAATAATACTTGGAATCTCTATGAGTATACCAATTATTATACAGTTTATTTTCAATGAACTTGATTCCTCATTTATTAGCTCATCGATAATTTGCATTATTTTTGGAGTGCTCTTTTTTCTATCAAATTTGGATCATGAGAAGAAATTAAATCTCCCGCAGGCTTTTTTGTTAACTGCTTTATCATGGATTTCAATTGCTATATTTGGTTCATTACCTTTTGTCTTTTCTGAATTAAACTTGTCCATAACAGATTCATTTTTTGAGAGTATGTCTGGTATCACAACAACGGGTTCAACTATAATTATTAATCTAAATGAAGCTCCAAAATCAATATTGCTATGGAGAGCTATTTTGCAATGGTTAGGTGGTATAGGAATTATTGTAATGGCGATTACTTTAATGCCAATTATGAATGTGGGTGGTATGCAATTATTTAAAACTTCAAGCAAAGATACAGCTGAAAAAATTTTACCAAAATCTAAACAAATTACATTTCGGTTAATAATTATTTACTTAATTTTTACAATTTTGTGTTGTTTATTTTATAATATATTTGGAATGAGCCTCTTTGATAGCGTTACACATTCTATGACCACTTTGGCTACAGGAGGATTTTCAAATTACAATGAATCAATTGGATATTTTAATAGTGCATCTATAGAAATTACATCGGTTGTATTTATTATTTTGGGAAGTATTCCATTTATAGCATATATAAAATTTTTAAATGGAGATAAAAAAATTTTCATTTCAGATACACAAATAATTACTTTTATTAAAATAATTTTTTTTTCAATAATTTTTTTATATATTTATTTAGTTATTTTTAATAAAAGTTTATCTGAAGTTAGTTTACGATCTATTTCATTTAATGTAATTTCAATTCTTACTGGAACAGGATATATAACGAAAGATTTTGACCAGTGGGGAAATTTTCCACTAGTATTTTTTTTAATTTTGATGTTTATTGGAGGATGTGCGGGATCTACTGCTTGCGGAATAAAAATATTCAGGGTGCAGCTGTTATTTCGATTTATAGTTAATGAATTAAAAAAAATAATTTATCCTAGAGGAATATTTATAATAAAGTATGACAATAATAATATAGATGAAAAATTTATGTCTTCAGTAATTTCATTTATATATCTTTATATTTTTATTTTCTTTGTAATTGCAGCCTTATTATCTTTAACTGGCCTTGATTTTACAACTTCAATATCAGCGGCAGCTACTTCAATTTCAAACGTGGGGCCTGGATTAGGTGAAACTATTGGCCCAAATGGAAATTTTTATAAATTATCAAATATTTCTAAATGGATTTTAAGTCTATCGATGCTTTTAGGTAGACTGGAGCTGTTTGCTATATTAGTATTATTTATACCTTCTTTTTGGAGAAAATATTAATGGAAGAAAAAAGACATAGCTGGATAGATTCACTGTTGGTTTATAAAGACATAAGAATGTTAAGAATATTGCTTTTAGGATCAATAAGCGGTTTTCCATGGGTATTGATTGCAAGCAGTCTAAGCCTTTGGTTAAAAGAAGAAGGACTTAGCAGATCAACAATAGGATGGGCAGGCTTAATTTTTGGTGTTTATGCTTTTAATTATTTGTGGGCACCAATAATAGATAGAATTCAAATACCATTTTTAACAAAAAAACTAGGCCATAGAAGAGGATGGATAGTTTTAATGCAAATTGCAATTTTACTTAGTTTGGTTGTATGGAGTTTTATAAACCCAACAGAAAACTTAGCTTTATTAATTTCTGTAGGATTAATTATTGCAATAGCTTCTGCAACTCAAGACATAACTGTTGATGCTTTAAGAATTGAACAAATTAATGAGAATGAAGGAAAATCTATGGCAGCTGGTGCTGCTATGGCGGTAGTTGGTTGGTGGACTGGTTATAAATTAGGAGGAGTTATAGCTTTGTTTACTGCAGAATTTTTTGAAAATATGGGTATTGCTGACTATTGGCAAGCTACTTTTTTAGTTTTAGGAGTTGTAATAATTTTAATGAATATAGCTTTAATGTTTGTTCATGAGCCTATTGAAACTGACAGACAAGCAAAACAAAGAGAAGCTGATAAATTAATTGAAGGAAAGCTTGGATCTAGCAATATTATAACTAATTTTATTGCTTACATTACTGGAACTATTGGTGGACCTATAATTAGTTTTTTTAAAAAAAATGGATTTGCTATTGCTGTGGGAATATTAGGTTTTGTCTTCTTATTTAAAATTGGTGAAGCGTTTCTTGGTCGTATGTCTATTGTCTTTTATAAAGAAATTGGATTTTCTAAAGGACAAATTGCAATTTATTCAAAAGGACTTGGTTGGATTACAACTGTCGTTTTTACTTTATTAGGTGGAGTGATGGCAATGAGAGCAGGAACAATAAAAACAATGTTTTTTGCTGGAGGACTAATGGCTCTTACAAACCTATTATTTGCTCTTTTAGCTTGGACAGGCAAATCTGAAGTATTGTTCGCAATTGCTGTAATAGCCGATGATATTACTGCAGCGTTTGCAACGGTAGCATTTGTTGCATTTATTTCTTTATTAGTTGATAGAACTTATACTGCCACACAATATGCTTTACTTGCATCCATCGGTACAGCTGGCAGAACAACTCTGGCTTCATCTTCGGGAGCTCTTGTTGACTGGTTAAATGGAGATTGGGGAACATTCTTTGTGTTAACTACAATAATGGTTATTCCATCTTTAATATGTCTATGGCTTATAAGACATAAAGTAAAAATAGGTGCAAACTAATTTTTATTGTAATAACCCGTATATCAATATTTACGAAAGACCTTCGGTTAGTTCTAAAATTAGTTCACAAATTATTTATGGTGAAAAATTTAAAATTTTAAAAAAAACAAAAAATTTCGTAAAAATAAGAACATTTTATGATAAATATCCCGGTTATATAAAAAAAAAAAAATTTATTAAAAAATTTAAACCCACTCACAAAGTAAAAGTTTTAAAGACTAAAATTAACAAATCAAATAAATTTTTACCATTTTCAAGTGAAATTGAAATTTTAAAGAAGAGAAAAAGTTATGTTATGTTTAAAAAAAATAAATGGATAAAACTAAAAGATATTACTTTACTAAATAAAAAAGAAAAAAATTTTATCAAAATTTTTAAATTATTTAAAAATTGCAAATATAAGTGGGGAGGTAAAACTTACCAAGGTATCGACTGTTCGGCCTTAGTTCAAATTTTTTATAAATTTAATAATAAATTTTTTTCAAGAGATACAGTTGATCAAATAAAATATAAAAAAGGAAGTACAATAAAAAAAAAATTTAAAAAAGGTGACATAATTTTTTGGAAAGGGCATGTTGCAGTATGTATTGATTCAAAAAAACTAATACATGCTTATGGTCCAGAGAAAAAAGTTATTATAATGCCAATTCACAAAACAATAAAAAGGATAGAAAGAACTGCCAAATTAAAGGTAAAAAAAGTATTTAGAATTTAATTTTCTCTACCGAAATCTGGTTTACTAATATCTTGTTTTAATAACAAGATTTGTTGTCTAGCTTTTTTTGATTTTTTAAGCTTATCAAGTAATAAAGAATTTCTTTTTTTATTAATATCAATCTTAAAGTTTTTTAAGTTTCTAATGAATAAATCGATTATTTTAGAGATATTTTTATTATTATTAAAAAATATATCTCTCCACATAATTTCATTGGATGCCGCTATCCTAGAAAAGTCTCTTAAACCACCTGCGCTATATTTAATTATATTTTTTTTGTGAGTCTTTTGAAAATCTTGAGCGGTTTTAATTAAATTGTATGCAACTAAGTGTGGTAGATGACTAGTAACTGCAAAAACTTTGTCATGCTCATGTTCTTGCATAAACAAAATTCTAGAACCTAATTTTTTCCAAAACTTAGACAATTTGTTTTCTAATAATTTGTTTTTCTTATTTTTTATCAAAATGCACCATTTATTTTTAAATAAATTTTTACTGCCAAATTTTGGTCCACTAGCTTCAGAACCAGATATGGGATGACTCATTATCCAATTTAATTTTTTTGACAATTTTTCTTTAATTAATTTTGCAACATTTCCTCTAGTTGATCCAACATCAGTAATTAAAGTTTTATTATTCAAATTTTTATTTAGTTTAATAATTATTTTTTGGTATTCACTCATTGGAGTTGAAATAACAATTAAATCCATTTCCTTTATTTTTTTATCAAGTCTTTTGATTAAAATAATTTTCTTATTTATTTTTTTTATTTGTTTTTGGTATTTAATATTTTTTTCATATACATAAGCCTTTTTGCACAACTTTTGGCTTAGTACTCCTCTAAGAATTGAGGATCCAATCATACCACATCCAATTATTAAAATATTCTTAAACATTTTTAAATATCCTGTTTATACTTTTTAAAAATAACTTGTTTTCTAAATTGTTTCCTATTGTTAATCTTAAACAGTTTCTTATTCCATAAGTTTTGGTTTCTCTTAATATCAAGCCTTTTTCTAATAATTTTTTTTCAACACCATTTGCGGTTAACCTACATTTGTTAAAATTGAGTAAAAGAAAATTTGCGCTTACTTTATTACAAAAAATATTAAATCGTTCCAAGCTTTTTTTAATTTTATTGCTCCAAAATAAATTATGTTTAACTGATTTAGCGATAAATTTACTATCCTTTAAAGATTCAATTGCACATAGCTGAGCAATTTTATTAACATTAAAAGGAGGTTTAATCACATTTAGTGCGTCGATTACTTTTCTATCACCATATCCCCAGCCAACTCTTAAAGAAGCAAGACCGTATATTTTAGAAAAGGTTCTTAAAATAAATACATTTTTTTTATTTTTAAAAATATTTAATCCTGAAGAATATTTTTTATCTTTCATATATTCATCATATGCATCGTCTACAACTAATAAAATTTTATTATTTAATTTTTTCCTCAAATTAATTAATTCTTTTTTTTCTAAATATGTACCAGTTGGATTGTTTGGATTTGCTAAAAAAACAATTTTAGTTTTTTTGTTAACTTTTTTAATTATATTTTCAACTGAAACTTTAAATTTTTTTTCCTTAGAAAAAACTACTTTTGCTCCAACAATTGATGCATATATTCTATACATCAAAAAACTATATTGTGGAACTATTACCTCATCTCCAGATTTAAGAAAAAGTTGACATATCATTTGGATTACTTCATCTGATCCAGAACCACAGATAATTTTATTAAAGTCACATTTAAATTTTGAAGAAATTAATCTTCTTAAATCTATTGCTTTGCTGTCTGGATATTTAGAAATTTTATAATTTTTACTTTGTAATATTTTTAGCACTTTTGGACTCATTCCTAGCGCTGATTCATTGGCTGACAGCTTTACTATATTTTTCTTTTTTTTTAATATAGATCTTCCTGGCTTATAAGCTTTTATATTTATCTTTCTAAAGTTAAGCGAAGTCATAATTTTCAATATTTTGTATCTTTATAGATAAAAAATTACTTATTTACATAAAATATTTAATATTTTTATAAAATTGACATATATAAATGTATCCTGTAAATAATTTATGCGCTGATTTAACTGAATTGCGAGCGCTATAAAAAAAACCGCTAAATAAGTTTTTTTATCTCTCAATTCATTAAAATAGGAAATATAAAATGAACAATATTGATAAGGTAAAAACTATAATAATTAAAAAACCTTTAAAACTTGATTGTGGGAAAACTATTTCTAACTTTCCTTTAGCTTATGAAACTTACGGAAAATTAAATGAAAAAAAAGACAACGCAATATTGGTCTTCCACGCTTTATCGGGTGACCAATTTGTAACTGGAATAAATCCTATAACAAATAAAAATGGATGGTGGACTCATCTTGTTGGACCAAACAAATCAGTTGATACAAACAAATTTTTTGTAATATGTGCAAATGTAATCGGTGGGTGTATGGGTTCTTATGGTCCAAACAGCATAGATCCTCTAACAAATAAAAAATTGGGAACTAATTTTCCTGTAATTACAATTAATGACATGGTCAACGTTCAATATAATCTATTAGATCATTTTAAAATTGAAAAATTATTTTGTGTAATGGGCGGTTCGATGGGTGGAATGCAAGTCCTTCAGTTTGTTGCAAATTTTCCTAATAAAACTAAAACTGCTATTCCAATAGCTTGTACTGCAAGTCATTCAGCACAAAATATAGCGCTTAATGAACTAGGAAGACAGGCAATCATGGCAGATAGTAACTGGAAAGATGGAGATTATTTAAATTTGAAAAACTCTCCAAATAAAGGTTTATCAGTAGCTAGAATGGCTGCTCATATAACTTATCTTTCTCAAAAAGGCTTACAAGAAAAGTTTGGAAGAAAACTTCAAGAAAGAGATGATTTAAAATTTAGTTTTGATGCAGATTTTCAAATAGAAAGTTATCTTAGACATCAAGGTTCTGCTTTTGTTGATAGATTTGATGCTAATAGCTATCTTTATATAACCAGAGCAATGGATTATTTTGATTTAGTTAAAGAATATAAAGGAAATGTGTCTGATGCATTTAAAAAAACTAAAGTAAAATTTTTTATAATATCTTTTACATCTGATTGGCTTTATCCAACAGCTGAAAATAAAGAAATAATTATTGCTTTAAATGCAGCCGGTGCAGATGTGGGTTTTATTGAAATTAAAAGTGACAAAGGTCATGACTCTTTTTTGCTAGAAGTGCCAGATTTTTTAATTACTATTAAAAATTTTTTACAAGCAAATTATTAAATAATTATGAAAAAAGAATTTCATATCATAGCAGAATTAATTCAAAAAAATAAAAGAGTACTTGATGTTGGTTGTGGAGACGGCACACTTTTGAAGCATTTAAAAGATAATAAAAACATAGACACTAGAGGCCTAGAAATTTCAAAAAAAAATGTTCAAATATGCGTTTCAAAAGGTTTATCAGTTATTGAAGGAAATGCTGAAAAAGATTTACAGCAATTTCCAAACTCTTCTTTTGACTATGTGATTTTAAGTCAAACTCTGCAGGCATTTTATAAACCAGAAAAAGTAATAGATGATTTGTTACGTGTTGCAAATAAAGCAATAGTAACAATTCCAAATTTTGGATATTGGAAAGTGCGTCTTAACTTACTATTTAAAGGCACGATGCCTGTGACTAAAAATCTTCCAAATAAATGGTATGACACACCAAATTTACATATGTGCACAATTAAAGATTTTGTTAATTTTTGTAATAAAAAAAATATTAATTTATTTAAATCTATTGCTTTATATGATGAAAAAGTATCTAAAATAAATAATAATAATTTAGAAATGAAAAACCTATTTTCTGAATTAGGAATTTTTTCAATTGAAAAGTGATATGGATGTTGAAATAATAAAATGTCTTAAAGACAATTATTCTTATTTAGTTATAGATAATAAAACTAATTCTGCTTGCGTTATAGATCCAAGCGAATCAAAGCCAATAATAAATTTTGTTGAAAAAACAAATATAAATTTAAAATTTATTCTAAATACACATCATCATTATGATCACATAGGGGGTAATAAAGAACTTAAAAAAAAATATTCTGCAAAAGTAATTGGTTTTGAAGAAGATAAAAACAGAATACCTGAAATTGATATTTGTCTAAAAGACCGAGAAGTTTGGAAGTATAATAATTTTGAATTTAAAATATTTCATATAGCTGGTCATACATCGGGTCATATCTGTATTAATTTTTATAAAGAAAAATTATTGTTTACTGGTGATACACTTTTTTCTTTAGGTTGTGGACGTATTTTTGAAGGGACGTATAAACAAATGTATAATTCCTTAAAGCTAATAAAAACATTTTCTATAGAAACAAAAATCTACTGTGGCCATGAATATACTTTAAAAAATTCTCAGTTTTGTTCAATACATGATAAAGAAAATTTAAAACTTAAAGAAAAAATTTTAAAAATTAAAAAAAAATTAGATAAAGGCTTGCCAACTGTACCTACTACACTAAAAGATGAGCTTGAAACTAATATTTTTTTAAGGTGCAATTCTATTGAGACCTTTTCAAAATTAAGAGATTTAAAGGATAATTTTTAATTTATTCGACTTGACTATATGTGTTCTGTCTCTATATTGCTGGAAAAATAAGAAGGTATACTAATGTCATTTGCTGTAATTCAAACTGGTGGAAAACAATACAAAGTCAAAGCTAGTGAAATATTGAAAATAGAAAGATTAGATAAGAACCATTCAGATAAGATAGAATTCAAAGAAGTCTTGGCTTATGGAAATGACAAAACTTTAGAAGTAGGATCACCTCTTATTCAAGGTGCAAAGGTTGAAGCTGAGTTAATAAAAAATGGAAAAAATAGAACTGTTTTGGTTTTCAAAAAAAGAAGAAGAAAAAATTCAAGAAGAAAAAATGGACATAGACAGCAATACTCATTAATTAAAATAAATAAAATTTATTCAAAAGATGGTGGAGTATTTTCTGAAGCAAAAAAATTGGAAAAAAAAATAGTTAAAAAAGAAAATATAGAAAAAAAGTAAAAGTTAATTATGGCAACAAAAAAAGCAGGTGGATCTTCGCGTAACGGACGAGATAGTGCAGGCAGAAGACTTGGGGTTAAAAAATATGGAGGTCAGCATGTTCTACCTGGCAATATTATAGTTAGACAGAGAGGTACAAAAATATTTCCTGGAGAGCATGTAAAAATGGGGAAAGATCATTCCATATTTTCTTTAATTAAAGGTAAAGTAGAATTTAAAAAAACCAAGTCCGATAGAACTTTTGTTTCTGTAAAACCCAATTAATAAATACAACTAAAAATAATAAGGTTGTATCATGAAATTTTTAGATCAAGTTAAAATACAAATCAAAGCTGGAGATGGTGGATCAGGCTCTCCTAGTTTTAGAAGAGAAAAATTTATTGAGTTTGGTGGCCCAGATGGTGGCAATGGTGGAAAAGGTGGATCAATAATTTTCAAATCAGAAAGAAATTTAAATACTTTAATTGATTATCGATACCAACAACATTTTAAAGCAAAAAGAGGAGGCGATGGCAAAGGTAAAAATCAAACTGGCAAAGGAGGTGAGGATTTGTATTTAAAAGTTCCAGTTGGAACACAAGTTTTTGAGGAAGACAATAAAACATTAATTTACGATTTTAAAAAACAAGATGATACATTTGTTGCTGCCCTGGGAGGTAAGGGTGGATTAGGTAATACAAATTTTAAATCTTCAACAAATAGAGCTCCAAAAAAATTTACAAAAGGATTTAAAGGAGAAGAATTTTGGATTTGGTTACAATTAAAAACAATTGCCGATATTGGAATAATTGGTCTTCCTAACGCGGGTAAATCAAGTTTGTTAGCTTCGATAACTAGGGCTACCCCAAAAATTGCTAATTATAAATTTACAACTTTGAATCCAAATCTTGGAGTTGCTGTATATGACGACAAAGAAATTACTTTAGCTGATATACCTGGTTTAATTGAAGGAGCTCATAATGGTGTTGGGCTTGGCATTAAATTTCTAAAACATATTGAAAGATGTAAAACTTTGTTACATTTAATAGACGTTAATGAAAAAGATTTGGTAACTTCTTACAAAGAAGTAAGAAATGAATTGGGTAAATACAGTGATAATTTGTTAAAAAAAAAGGAATTAATTGTCTTCAATAAAATTGATTTGATTAATAAAGAAGAACTGAAAGAAAAAAAAAAGATTTTTACAAAAAAAATTAACAAGAAAGTATTGACATTATCCACATTAAATAAATCTTTATTATCTAATATTAAATCCAAATTAGTAAATCATGTATCTTAAAAATTCTAAAACAATTGTTATTAAAATAGGTTCATCTTTATTAATTGACGATAAAAAAACTATAAGACAGAAATGGCTATTAGAATTTACTAAAGATATAAAAGAATTATTAAATAATAAAAAAAATTTAATAATAGTAAGTTCTGGAGCTATAGCTTTAGGATGTAAAAAATTAAATTTAAACAAAAAAAATCTCAAGCTAGATAAAAGCCAAGCGGTTGCATCTATAGGTCAAATAGAGCTTATGAATTTATTTAAGAAGACATTTAATAAAAAGAAAATTAATCTTTCACAAATACTTCTTACATTAGAAGACACAGAACAAAGAAGACGTGCAATAAATGCA
Source organism: uncultured Pelagibacteraceae bacterium (assembly GCA_902587315.1). Taxonomy (GTDB): domain Bacteria; phylum Pseudomonadota; class Alphaproteobacteria; order Pelagibacterales; family Pelagibacteraceae; genus Pelagibacter. The sequence continues at coordinate 114,262 of CACIKW010000001.1, read as the reverse complement.
AAGAGAACTTTTGATAATTTGTTTAAATTAGGATTTGTACCAATTGTTAATGAAAATGATAGTATAGCCACATCAGAAATTAAATATGGTGATAATGATCGGTTAGCATCTAGAGTAGCTCAAATCTCAAGTGCAGATTGCCTAATACTGTTATCAGATGTAGATGGTTTATACACAAAAAACCCAAAAATATATAAAGATGCAAAACTTATTAAAGAAATAAAAAATATAGATTTAAATATTGAACAATTTGCTAAAAAAAGTATTGGAAAACATGGAACTGGTGGAATGAAAACTAAAATTGATGCTGCTAGAATTTGTCAAATATCAGGATGTGTTATGGCAATTGCTAATGGACTATCGGAAAGACCAATAAAAATAATTTCTCAAAAAAATAACTGTACATGGTTCTTGCCTAAAATTTCAAAGTTAGATGCAAGAAAAAAATGGATAATTAGTTCCATTGCTCCAAAAGGAGAATTAATAATTGACGAAGGAGCAATTAATGCATTAAAAAAAGGTAAAAGTTTGCTAGCTGCAGGAATAAAACAAGTTAAAGGGAAATTTAATAAAGGAGATCACATAAAAATATTAGACAAAAACATGACTGAACATGCTAGAGGACTTAGTTCATTTACATCCGATGAAATTTCCAAAATTAAAGGTCAACATTCAAATAAAATTTTTGAATTATTAGGATATATTACAAAATCTGAAGTTATACACAAAGATGATATGGTTGAAATTTAAATGAATAAATATTTAAGAATCATAGGCGAAAATGCTCAAAAAGCATTTAATTATAAAATAAATAAAAAAAAAAAAAAAAAATTTTTAAAAAAATTTTTAATTTTAGTTAAAAAAAATAAATTAAAAATTATTAATCAAAATAAAAAAGACATAATTATTGCAAAAAAAAAGAGATTAAGGAAAAATTTAATTGACAGACTTGAGCTAAATAGTAAAAAAATAGATCAAATAGTTAAGTCAATAAATAGTATATCCAAATTAAAAGACCCGATAAATATTACTTTAGATAAATGGAATCGTCCAAACGGCTTAATAATTAAAAAAGTCACTATTCCTTTAGGAGTTATAGGAGTTATTTATGAAAGTAGACCAAATGTAACCGCAGATGTATCAAGTTTGTGTTTTAAGTCTGGAAATTGTGTTATTTTAAGAGGAGGGTCTGAAGCTTATTTTTCAAATAAAATTATTGTTAATTTATTTAGAAAAGCTCTTAAACTCAACAATGTCGACCAAAATTATGTCCAGTTTATTGAAAATAAAGATAGAAAATTGGTAGATTTAATTCTTTCAAAAATGGAAAAATATATTGATATCATAATTCCAAGAGGTGGAAAAAATTTAGTAAAAAAAGTACAAAGCATGTCTTCTGTTCCGTTTATTGGACACCTGGAAGGTATTTGTCATACCTACATAGATAAAGATGTAGATTTAAAATTAGCAACTAAAATTGTTCACAATGCAAAATTAAGAAATACCAGTATTTGTGGAGCAACAGAAACTATATTGTTTCATGAAAAAAATTTAAAAAAATATGTAAATCCAATTTTAAAAAAACTAGAAGAGAATGATTGTATTATTTATGCAGATAATAAAATTAAAAAAATTTTTAAAGGAACATCAATAAATGCTAAAGAAAAAAATTGGTCAACAGAATATTTGTCTGCAAAAGTATCTGTTAAATCAGTGAAAAATGTTATTGAAGCCGTAAATCATATAAACAAGTATGGAACAATGCATACTGATGCAATTATTTCTAAAAATAAAAAGGCTGCTAAATTTTTTTTAAGAAATGTTAAAAGTTCTATTGCAATTCATAATTCATCAACTCAATTTGCAGATGGCGGAGAGTTTGGATTTGGAGGTGAGGTTGGAATTTCAACAAATAAACTTCCTCCTAGAGGCCCTGTTGGGTTAAACCAACTTGTGACTTATAAATATGAAATACTTGGATCAGGACAGATAAGAAGTTAATTTGAATAAAAGTAATAAACATAATATAGGTATTTTAGGTGGAACTTTTGATCCTGCTCATATAGGTCATATAAAAATTTCTAAAGAAGCAAAAAAAAGATTTAATTTAAAAGAAGTAGTTTGGGCTATTACAAAAAAAAATCCTTTAAAGAATAAGAGCTCTACAAATTTAAAAGATAGAATAAAATATGCTAAAAAATTAAATTTGAAAAATAAGTTTATTAAAGTTTATTTTTTTGAAAATAAAATTAAATCTAATAAAACAATTGACTTAATAAATTATATTAAAAGAAATAAAAAACATAAAAAAATTTACTTTATAATGGGGGCTGATAATCTTATAAATTTTCATAAATGGAAAAAATGGAGACAAATTTTAATAAAATGTAACATTCTAGTTTTTGATAGAAATAAGTATAAAGCTAAATCGCTAAAATCAGTTGCCTATAAAAAATACAATAAAAAAGGATTGAAATTTATTAGTTTTAAAAAAGTTAATATTTCATCTTCTAAATTAAGAAAAATTTGATAGTCTTTGTGTAATTAATGGATAAGATTTCAAATTTAAAAAATAAAATCCTAAAAATATTAGATAATAATAAAGCACTTGATGTAGTATCTATTGAGTTAGAAGGTAAGTCATCCATAGCTGACTATATGATAGTTGCAAGTGGAACTTCTTCGAGACATATACAGGCTTTATCAGAGCAAGTTGTGGAACAGTTTAAACAAAGCGGAATCATAAACTGTAAAATAGAAGGCACCGATAGCTTGGATTGGAAGCTTATTGATGGTATTGATTTAATAGTTCATATATTCCATCCTGATAAAAGAAAATTTTATGAATTAGAAAAGATGTGGTCAGAACTAATTCCAAAAGAAAAGGTAATTATATGAAAAAAAATAAGTTATTGTGTTTAATTATTTTTCAATTTTTATTTTTTGAAATATCTTTTTCAGCAAATGATGAAAATATATATCAAAAAATTGATTTGTTCAGTGAAGTGCTTGATAAAATTAATAAAGAATATGTGGAAGAAGTTAATCAAAGTGAAACGATGGATGCGGCTATCAATGGTGTTCTTCAGTCCCTAGATCCTTATTCATCCTACTTAACGCCAGAAATGCTTAAAGAAATGCGAACAGAAACTAGCGGAGAATTTGGGGGTCTTGGTATTGAAGTAAGCATGGAAGCTGGTGTTGTAAAAGTTATTTCCCCAATTGATGATTCGCCTGCTTCAAAAGTTGGGGTAAAGGCTGGGGATTACATAGTAAAAATTAATGATGTGCAGGTCCAAGGAAAATCACTAACCGAGGCAGTAGAATTAATGAGAGGACCAATAGGAAGTAAAATTGAAATTACAGTAAGAAGAATAGGAGAAAAAAAAGCAATAACTTTTGAAATAATTAGAGACATTATTAAAATAGCTTCTGTAAAATCAAAAATAATAGATGATGTTGGATATTTACGTTTAACTTCATTTAATGAAAATAGTAGCAATCAAATTAAAGAAAAAATAAAAAAATTTAAAAATGAAGAAAAAATTAATAAATTTATATTGGATTTAAGAAATAACCCTGGTGGATTGCTTTCTCAGGCTATAAAAATAGCAGATTTCTTTTTAGACGATGGTGAAATTGTATCAACAAAAAGTAGAAAAAGTTCGGAGAATAGAAAATGGTTTGCAAAAAAAGGTGACTTAATTGATGGAAAAACATTAGTTGTACTAATTAATTATGGATCTGCTTCTGCTTCTGAAATAGTAGCTGGTGCTTTAAAAGATCATAAAAGAGCAGTATTAGTTGGTGAAGATACTTATGGAAAAGGTTCAGTGCAGTCAATAATACCTTTACAAAATGAGGGAGCTATAAGATTAACTATTTCAAAATATTATTTGCCATCTGGAAAATCAATTTCAGAAGTTGGTGTTTCTCCAGACATAAGAATAGATGAAAGTTCTGATGAATTCAGAATTAATACCAAAACTGATAATCAATTAGAATTTGCTGTAAAGCTTCTTAGCGGATAATTTATGAATGATGAATTAAAAAGCCTTCCTCTTAGAAAGGGGGTAGGAATAGCATTATTAAATAAAAACAATAAGGTATTTGTAGCTAGAAGAATAGATAATCCAAAAAATTATTGGCAAATGCCACAGGGTGGAGTGGATATTGACGAAAATTACTTTAATGCTGCGCTTAGAGAACTAAAAGAAGAAACTAGTATTAAAAATGTTTCATTAATTAAAGAACTTGATGATTATTTAATTTATAATCTGCCCAAACATCTAATGGGAATTATTTGGAAAGGTAAATATAAAGGTCAAAAACAAAAATGGTTTGTCATGAGATTTGATGGGGAGGATAAAGAAATAGATATTAATACTAATAAAGCAGAATTTTTAGACTGGAAATGGGTGGACATAGATCAATTAACAGATTTGGTTGTAGATTTTAAACTCGATGTATACAAAAAATTAAAATTAGAACTAAAAAATATTATTTCAAATTAATTAATTGATTTGAGAGAGTCAATTTTATGATTTATTAAATATCGTTTTTGGTCGTCTAAGTTTTCCTTGGTCAGCTCCTCCTCAGATTTAATTATTAATTTTTCAATATAATTTTTATCTTTATTTTTTAGATTAAATATTGAACTTGTAAGAATAGATAGGTCATTTTCTTTAAATTCAGCAATTCCATCTTCTACAAAAAATAATTCTTCACCATCTTTTGAAAAAACTTTAATTATTCCAGGTTTTAAAAATGAAATTAAAGAAATATGATCTTTTAAAAATCCCATTTCTCCCTCATAACCAGGAATGACAACTTCAGTGACTTTATCCTTTGAAAAGAAAGACTTCTCAGGACTTATTATTTCTAATTTAAATTCTTCACTCATTACGCCGCTGCATCTTTTGCCATTTTTTCAGCTTTTTTGATTGCTTCCTCAATTGTGCCTACCATATAAAATGCTGCTTCAGGTAAATGATCATATTCACCTTTACAAATTGCATCAAAACCCTTAATTGTGGACTCCAATTCAACAAGCTTTCCTGCTGAACCTGTAAATACTTCTGCTACAAAGAAAGGTTGTGAAAGAAATCTTTGGATTTTTCTTGCTCTGGCTACAGTTAATTTATCTTCTTCTGACAACTCATCCATGCCTAAAATAGCAATAATATCTTGTAAAGATTTATATGTTTGTAATATTTTTTGAACTTCTCTAGCGACTCTGTAGTGTTCATCTCCAACTATTCTTGGGTCTAATATTCTAGATGTTGAATCTAGAGGATCCACTGCTGGATAGATTCCTAATTCTGCTATCTGTCTAGATAATACTGTTGTTGCGTCCAAGTGAGAAAAGGATGTTGCTGGAGCCGGATCAGTTAAATCATCAGCAGGTACATAAATAGCCTGTACCGATGTAATTGATCCTTTGTTAGTAGTTGTAATTCTTTCTTGTAAATTTCCCATGTCTGTTGCTAATGTAGGTTGATAGCCAACAGCAGATGGAATTCTTCCTAATAAAGCTGAAACTTCAGATCCCGCTTGTGTAAATCTAAAAATGTTATCAACAAAAAATAACACATCTTGACCTTCTTGATCTCTAAAATATTCAGCAACAGTTAAACCAGTTAAGGCTACTCTAGCTCTTGCACCTGGGGGTTCGTTCATCTGTCCATAAACCAATGCAGCTTTTGATCCAGATCCTTCAGGTTTAATTACACCTGATTCTATCATTTCATGGTAAAGATCATTCCCTTCTCTTGTTCTTTCACCAACGCCTGCAAATACAGAAAATCCACCGTGTGCTTTTGCTATGTTATTTATTAGCTCCATAATTATAACTGTTTTTCCTACACCTGCACCGCCAAACAAACCTATTTTACCACCCTTTGCATAAGGAGCTAATAAATCTACCACTTTAATTCCTGTAACTAAAATTTCTGTTTCTGTTGATTGATCATTAAATTCTGGCGCTAACCTATGTATGGGCCAACTTTCTTTGGCTTTGACTTGACCTTTTTCATCTATAGGTTCGCCAACAACATTTATAATCCTTCCTAATGTTTCGGGTCCAACTGGAACTTTTATAGGAGCTTCTGTATCTGTTACTTCATCTCCTCTTTTTAAGCCTTCTGTAGCATCCATCGCTATAGTTCTAACGCTTGATTCTCCTAAATGTTGAGCGACTTCTAAAACCAGTCTGTTATCTCCATTTTTACATTCTAATGCTGTTAAAATTTCTGGCAAATCTCCATCAAATTTTACGTCTACTACTGCTCCAATAACTTGTGTAATTCTTCCTTTTTTCATAATTATAAACTTTCTGCTCCAGATATGATTTCAATTAATTCTTTTGTAATTGCTGCCTGACGACTTCTATTGTACTGAATAGTAAGTTTGTCAACCATTTCTCCTGCATTTCTAGTAGCATTATCCATTGCTGTCATCCTTGAGCCCTGTTCACTGGCAGAATTCTCGAGCATTGCTTTAAATATTTGAGTTGAAATATTTTTGGGCAACAAATTATTTAGAATTTCATCTTCCTCTGGTTCAAATTCATAATTATCTTTAGGTAATGAATCTTCTTTTGTCTCAGAAGATTGTAAAGGAATTAATTGTTGTTCTTGAGGTATTTGGGTAATTACATTTTTAAATTGGTTATAAAAAATTGTACATATATCAAATTCTTTTTTTTGAAATCTATCAATAATAGTTTTTCCAACTTTATCTGCATCAAAGTAATTAATATTTTTTGACTCTTTAAAAGAAATTTTCTCAATAATATTATTATTATATAATCTTTTTAATTGATCATATCCTTTTGACCCAACAGTAATAATCTTTAAGGTTTTTCCTTCATTTAAAATTTTTTGAAAATAAGACTTGGCTTTTCGAATTATATTGCTATTAAAGCCACCACATAGACCTCTATCTGAAGTCAAAACTACACATAGATGCACTTTATCATCACCTGATCCCATGAGTAATTTTGGTGCATTATCTTTATCAGAAATTCCACTGGACAAATTAAGAATAATTTTATTCATTTTTTTTGAATATGGCCTTCCTTTTTCTGCATTCTCTTGAGCTCTCCTCAATTTTGCAGCTGCAACCATTTTCATGGCTTTTGTAATTTTTTGTGTAGATTTAACACTTGATATTCTTTTTTTTAAATCGTCTAAACTTGCCATATTTTTTAAGAGTTAAAATTTTTTTTAAGTTCACTTATTATTTCATTTAATAATTTTTCAATATTTTCTTCAAGTTTTCCTGAACTAGATATTGAGCTTAATATTTCTGGTTTTTCTGATTTACATTTTTCAATTATTTTTGATTCAAATTTAGCTATATCTTTTAGTTCTATATCATCCAAATAACCTCTAACTCCGCAAAACACAGAAATTACCTGTTCTGCAGTAGTCATTGGAGTATATTGTTTTTGCTTCAGAAGCTCAGTTAGTTTTGATCCTCTGTTTAAAAGTTTTTGCGTTGATGCATCTAAATCTGATCCAAATTGAGCAAATGCTGCCATTTCTCTATATTGTGCAAGCTCTAATTTCATCGATCCAGAAACTTTTTTCATAGCTTTAGTCTGTGCAGATGAACCAACTCTAGATACGGATAAACCTACATTAATGGCGGGTCTGATACCTTGATTAAATAAATTCGTTTCAAGAAATATTTGTCCATCTGTAATTGATATAACGTTGGTTGGTATAAAAGCAGAAACATCTCCACCTTGTGTTTCAATTATTGGAAGAGCTGTTAAAGATCCTCCTCCGTGGTCATCGCTAAGTTTGGCGGCTCTTTCAAGTAATCTGCTATGTAAGTAAAATACATCTCCCGGGTAAGCTTCTCTTCCTGGAGGTCTTCTTAACAATAATGACATCTGTCTATAAGCAACTGCTTGTTTGGACAAATCATCATATATAATTAAAGCATGCATACCATTATCTCTGAAATATTCTCCCATAGCACAGCCAGTATATGGAGCTAAAAATTGAAGTGGAGCAGCGTCAGATGCTGTGGCTGCAACTATAGTGGTATATTCCATCGCTCCTGCTTCCTCTAAAGTTTTTTCAATTTGTCTTACAGTTGATCTCTTTTGCCCTATAGCTACATAAACACAATATAGCTTTTGTTTTTCATCATCAGATTCGTTTATTTTTTTTTGATTAATTATTGTATCAATTGCTACAGCTGTTTTTCCTGTTTGCCTGTCTCCAATAATTAATTCTCTCTGTCCTCTGCCAATCGGAACCAAACTGTCAACAGATTTAAGTCCTGTTTGCATTGGTTCGCTAACTGATTTTCTAGGAATTATTCCTGGAGCCTTTATTTCAACTCTGTTTCTTTTAACTCCTTTATCTAATGCACCTTTGCCGTCGATTGGATTTCCCAAACCATCAACAACTCTTCCAAGTAATTCTTTACCCACGGGTGTATCTACAATAGCTCCTGTTCTTTTTACTATATCCCCTTCTTTTATAGCTCTGTCTTCACCAAAAATTACAACTCCAACATTGTCACTCTCCAAATTTAATGCCATCCCTTTTGAACCATCAGAAAATTCTACCATTTCTCCTGCTTGAACATTGTCTAAACCATAAATTCTAGCTATACCATCTCCAACAGATAAAACTTGTCCAACTTCGGAAACTTCGGTTTTATCGCCAAATTTTTTTATTTGCTCTTTTAATATTTTTGTTACTTCTGAAGGATTTATTTCCATTTAAGTTTCTATCAATTTATTTTCTATTTGATTTAATTTATTTTTAATAGATGAATCTATCATTAAGCTTCCGACTTTTACAATAAGGCCACCAATTAAACTTTGATCATGTTTGTATCTCAGTTTAATGTTAGATCCAAAAGTCTTTACTAATTCATCTTTAATTTTATTTATTTCATTTTCATTTAAGTTTTTTGCAGCAATAAGTTCTGCTGATATTTCTCCACGCATTTTTGAGCATATTGCTACAAAATCATTTAAAATTTTATCTAAATAAAACAATCTTCTTTTAATTGTTACAAAATTTAAAAATTTTATAAATAATTGGTTAAAATTAAATTTTTTTGAAATTTCACTAATTGCTTTATGCTGATCTTCTTTTTTAATTGTTGGATCTTTTATTAAATAATTAAAATCTTGATTCACGGAAATTAATTTTTTTATTGCTAAAACCTGTTCTTCTATTTGATTTAAAGAATTACCTTCCACAGCTAATTCATATAAAGCTTTGGAATAGCCGTTTTCTGATGATGCTGAATAGCTACTAGTGTCTTTCAATTTAATCCTCCCATTATTTTTGAAGACTTAAAAAAATTAAATTTAATTAGCATAGCGATAATACTTGTTCAAGCGACAGATTAACTAGAAATCATAAAATTAGTCAATTAATTAAAGCTTATTGGGTCAACATCAACCGTAAGTTTTATTCCTTTTTGTAGCTTAAAATTTTCAAGAACTAAAGACAATGATCTCTGCACATATAGGCTTTTTTTTGACCTAATTAAAAGTCTAATTCTAAATTTTTTTTTTATTTTATAAATAGGAGCACTAACCGGACCCAAAATTTTAGCAGTTAAATTATTTTTAAGAATACTCTTTAACTTTTGAGCTGTATTCTCTAACTTTTTTTGATTTTCTGAAGATAATATCAGCGAAATAAATCTTTCATAAGGAGGTAGGTTGTTTTTTTTTCTTATTAATAATTCTTTTTCTAAAAAAATAAATGGATCTTGATTAATAATTTGATTAATAGTTTCTGAGTTAAAATTATATGTTTGAAAATAAACCGTGGCGGATCCTCCTTCTCTGCCAGCTCTTCCAGATAACTGATGATAAAGTTGAAGATTTTTCTCAGCTCCTCTTAAATCGTGTCCAAGAGAAGATAAATCTATATCTAATACAACTATACAATTAAGTTTTGGAAAATGAAATCCCTTTGAAATTAATTGAGTTCCTATCAAAATTTGAAATTCATTATTAATAATTTTTTTTAGAATATTAGACGATGATTTATTATTCATAGTATCGCTTGAAAAAATTAAAGATTTATATTCTGGAAATAATATGTTCACTTCTTCATTAATTTTTTCTACACCAGGTCCACTAAACACAAATTTACAGCTTTCGCTAATATTTCTATTACATTTTCTTTTTAAATTATTTTTATGACCACAATAATGACAAAGAAGTTCTTTTTTTTTCTTATGATAAACTAAATTTATTGAACAATTTGGACAGGAATAAACTTTATAACAATTCTTGCATAAGACATAAGGAGAAAAACCTCTTCTATTTAAAAAAAATAGTACTTGATCTCCCTTTTTTAAATGATTTTTAACTTTTTCTAATGTTTTTGATGAGATCCATGATTGATGATAAAGTTTATATTTTTTCAAATCAATAATTTCATGTCTAGGAAGATTTGCATCTTTATACCGATTTATTAGTCTAGAATAAAAATATTTTTTTTTCTTTATATTTTCGTACGTTTCTATCGAAGGAACTGCTGAAACCAGTATAACTGGAAAGTTTTCGAAATAAGCTCTGGATATTGCCATATCTCTTGCATTATATACAACTCCTTCATCTTGCTTAAATGACTGGTCATGCTCCTCATCAACAATTGAAATTCCTAAATTTTTAAAAGGAAGAAATAGTGCTGATCTGGCTCCAATTACAACTTTAATTTTTCCTGATGATAGTCCACTCCAAATAATTTTTTTTCTTCTTTTTGTTATTCCTGAATGCCAAATCGCAGGAGTAAATCCAAAATATTCTTTAAATTTTTTTTCGAACTCGCTTGTCAAACCTATTTCTGGCAGTAAAATTAATCCTTGATATCCAAGTTCAATTTTTTTTTTAATTGCATTAAAATATACTATTGTCTTTCCTGAACCAGTGGTACCTTGGAGCAAGTGTACTTTAAATTTATCACAATTTTTATACAAATCTTTAAATACAACTTTCTGCTCCTCTGTTAAATTAATTTTACTATTTTCAAACAAATTATTATAAATTACATATTCCTTTTCGTTTAACTTTTCTACCGCTTCACCACTAAGCATATGTAATTTTAATGCCATACCTTTCGGAATTAAATTATATTCAGAAAACCAATTTAAAAATTTTATTGTTTCAATATTTAATGGTTCAACATTCAATTTATTTAGTATTTTTTTTGTTAAAAAATTTTTTTTTTGTGATTTTTCAAAGTGATTCCATACAACACCAATCATTTTAGATTTGCCAAATGGAACAGCTACATATTCTCCGATATCTAGTTTGATATCGGTCTCGTAAGTAAAAGGGTGATTAAAAATATTTGGTAATAATATAGGTATTTTCATATTTTAAGTATGAAAAGATACTATGAATGTATTGTTCTTTTATCCACTGATAATGCTGCTTCTTTAATTGCTTCTGAAAAAGTTGGGTGAGCGTGACAAGTTCTTGCAATATCTTCCGAACTAGCTCCAAATTCCATTGCTAAACTTATTTCAGCAATCATTTCACCTGCGTGTTGACCAATTATATGAGCACCTAAAACTCTATCGGTTTTTGAATCTGTCAATATTTTTACAAATCCTTCAGTGACGTTGATTGCTTTTGCTCTAGAATTGGCCATAAAGGGAAATTTACCTACTTTGTATGAATAATTTATTTCTTTTAATTGTTCTTCAGTTTTGCCCACGCATGCAACTTCTGGTGAGGTATACACTACACCAGGTATAACTTCATAATTTACATGGCCTGATTGACCTGCAATAAGTTCTGCTACAGCAATACCTTCTTCTTCGGCTTTATGTGCTAGCATTGGACCTTCGATAACATCTCCAATTGCAAATATATTTTTTATATTTGTTTCATAGTTTTTGTTTACCTTAATTTTTCCTTTTTTATCTAACTGAACTCCAATTTTGTCTAAATTTAGATCCTTGGTGTATGGTTTTCTTCCAACAGAAATCAATACAACATCACTTTCAATTTTAGAATCTTTGCCTTTGTCGTTTGTAGTATTTGTAAGTATGCCAGATTTTGTTTTATTTATTGAATTAACTTTTGTATTTAAATGAAAACTTATTCCCTGTTTATTCAATATCTTCATAAATTCTTGTGAAATTTCTTTATCCATTCCAGGAAGAATATGATCAAGAAATTCAACTACATGAACCTCTGATCCCAATCTTGACCAAACTGATCCCATTTCTAAACCAATATATCCTGCACCAACTATAAGCATTTTTTTTGGAACTGAAGAAATTGACAGAGCTCCAGTTGAAGAAAGTATTTGTTTTTCATCAATTTTTAATCCTGGCAATGAAACAGGTTCAGATCCAGTGCATATAATTGTTTTTTCACTTTCAATTAAAATATTGCTATCTTTTGTTTTTACTGAAATTTGATTCTTAGATTTAAAACTTCCGGTCCCTTTAAAGTACGTGATCTTGTTCTTTTTTAAAAGAAATTCAACACCTTTTGTTAAAACATCTACTGATTTATTTTTATTTTTCATCATCTTTTCAAGGTTTAATTTTACTTCTCCAGTATCAATTCCAAGTTTTGATAAATTTTTAGCTTTATAGAACTCTTCTGAAAGATTAAGTAAACTTTTCGAAGGTATACATCCAATATTAAGGCAAGTTCCTCCTAAAGTGCCTCTGGACTCTATACAGGCAGTTTTTAATCCCAATTGAGACAAACGTATTGCGCAAACATACCCAGCTGGTCCACCACCAATAACTGTAACTTGAAATTTATTGTCCATTTAAATGTCTAAGAACAATCTTCTTGGATCTTCTAAATTTTCTTTAACCATTTTAAGAAAAGAAACAGAATCTTTTCCGTCAATTATTCTATGATCATAAGACAAGGCTAAATACATAACTGGTCTTATTTTAATTTCTTTATCTACAATAATTGCTCTTTCAACAATATTGTGCATTCCTAAAACTGCAGACTGTGGTGGATTAATAATTGGGGTCGATAACATTGATCCATACACACCCCCATTACTAATTGTAAAAGTTCCACCTTGTAAGTCCTCGATCGTTAAACTGCTATTTCTTGCTTTTTCAGATATAAGTTTTATATTTTTTTCAATATCAGCAAATGATAGTTCGTCTGCATTTTTTAAAACCGGAACTACCAGCCCTCTTTCTGTTCCTACTGCAAAACTAATATTATAATAGTTCTTGTAAATTATTTCTTGACCTTCTACCTCGGCATTAATTGCGGGAAAAGATTTTAAGCCAACAACGCATGATTTTACAAAAAATGACATAAAACCTAATTTAACACCAAATCTAGATTGAAAATCTTCTTGGTTATTTTTTCTCATTGAAATTATGTTTGTCATATCAACTTCATTAAAGGTTGTTAGTATAGCAGCATTTTCTTGAGCTTCTTTTAATCTTTTAGCTATCGTTTGCCTTAACCTTGTCATCTTAAATCTTTCCTCTGGTCCATATTTTATTTTTCTTTCAGAAGGTTTGGGATTGACACCCATTAAATTAATTAAATCTCCTTTAACTATTCTTCCATCTTTTCCAGATCCTGCAATTTCTTTAGTGTCAATTTTTTTTTCTGATACAATTTTTCTTACTGCTGGTGATAGAATTTCTTCTTTATTGAATTTTTTTTCTTCTTCCTGGTCATTAAGTAATAGAGGATCGTCCGAAAGAACTAGGGGTTCTTCATTATTTTTTTCAAAATCAACATCTTTGTGTTTAATCTCTTCTACATTTTTTGATTCCTCTATTTTGTTCTCTTGTAAATTAATTTTATTTTCAGTTTTTTCCTTAGCTACATTTGTTTCTTTTCTTAGTTCTATAATCCCAAGAACTGCACCTACTAAAACTGTGTCACCTTCATTTGCCTTCTTTTCGGTAAAAATACCATCAATAGGTGACGGAACTTCTAAATTTACTTTATCTGTTTCTAGTTCGACAATTGGATCATCCGCGGCTACTTTTTCTCCGGGTTTTTTCAGCCATTTTGATACTGTTGCTTCTTTTATGCTTTCTCCTAGGGCTGGTACTAAAATTTGTTCAGTCATTATTTAAACACTTCATTAATAATTTCTTGTTGTTGGGCCAAATGTTTTTTTGCGTATCCTGTTGCTGGAGATGCTGCTATATTTCTCCCAATATAAGAAATTTCATTATTATTAGCTCTTATATAATCTAAAGTCCATTTAATATAATCTCTCACTGAAAACCATGCGCCCATATTTTTGGGTTCTTCTTGACACCAATAAAATTTAGCATTTTTAGCATATTTTTTGATTTCTTTAACCAAAGGTTTAATTGGAAATGGATAAAGTTGTTCTATTCTATAAATTACTACATCGTTTACTTTTAATTTTTCTCTTGCCTCTAATAAATCAAAGTATACTTTTCCTGAACATAAAATTACTTTTCTAATTTTTTCACTTTCCTTAAGCTTTATAAAATCTTTTTCTTTTGGATCAATTGCATGGTCCCAAAGAACTCTATGAAAGGAATTTTTTTTACCAAAATCTTCTAAATTAGACACGCAAAGTTTATTTCTTAGTAAAGATTTTGGGGTCATAATAACTAGTGGCTTTCTAAAATCTCTATGTATTTGTCGCCTCAAAGCATGAAAATAATTTGCAGGAGTAGTACAATTCATAACTTGTAAATTATCTTGAGCTGAAAGTTGTAAAAATCTTTCTAATCTTCCAGAAGAATGTTCCGGACCCTGACCTTCATATCCATGGGGCAATAGCATTACAAGGCCACTAGCCCTCGACCATTTTCTTTCTCCTGATGAAATAAACTGATCTATAATCACTTGAGCACCATTTGCAAAATCACCAAATTGTGCCTCCCAAATAGTAAGTGTACTTGGTTCAACTAAACTATAACCATACTCAAAACCTAGCACTGCTAGTTCGGATAAAAAACTATCAACAATTTCAAATTTTTTTTGTTTTTTTGATATATTGTTTAAAGGTATATATCTTGAATTATCTACTTGATTTCTTAATACCGAATGTCTTTGGCTAAAAGTACCTCGACCTGAATCTTGCCCAACTAATCTTACTGGATATCCTTCTTCAAGTAGAGTGCCAAATGCTAAAGCTTCGGCTGTTGACCAGTCTATACCTTTTTTTCTTAAAATTGACTGTCTCCTGGATTCTAAAATTTTAGAAATAGTTTTATGAATACTAACTTCTGAAGGAGTATTGTTAATTTTTTCAGAAATTATTTGAATCTTATTTAAATCTACTCCACTTTTTCCCCTTCTATCTTTTCCTTTTTCAGGTTTATATCTTGACCATGTTCCTTCATACCATTCAATTTTTGGTTTATAATTTTTTGCAGTTTTATATTGTTCTTCAAGAAGATTTTTAAATTCGACGTTCATATAATTAAATTCTTCTTTACTAATTGTTCCTTCTTCAACCAACTTGTTTCCATAAACATTAAGTGTTGTTGGGTGTTGTCTAATTTTTTTATACATTAACGGCTGGGTAAAAGAAGGTTCATCTCCTTCGTTGTGACCAAATCTACGGTAACAGATCATATCAACAACAACGTCTTTGTTAAATTTTTGTCTGAACTCAATTGCTATTTTTGCACAATGAACAACTGATTCTGGATCATCTCCATTACAATGCAATATTGGAGCATCAACAACTTTTCCTAAGTCAGAAGGGTAAGGGCTTGATCTTGCAAATCTAGGACTTGTTGTAAATCCAATTTGATTATTAACAATAATATGTATCGTTCCGCCTGTATTATGCCCTGGTAAACCTGACATTGCAAAACACTCGGCTACTACACCTTGGCCTGCAAAAGCTGCATCTCCATGAATTAATATTGGTACCACCTTGATTCTCTTCGTGTCTTTATGAAAAAATTGTTTTGCTCTTGTTTGGCCCAAAACTACCGGATCCACTGCTTCCAAGTGTGAAGGATTGTCTGTTAAACTTACGTGTACTGAATTGCCATCGAATTCTCTGTTTGATGAAGCACCTAGGTGATATTTAACATCTCCTGCGGATTCTTCTGGGGTGCTAGAAAATTCTCCAGCAAATTCATTGAATATTCTTTTGTAAGATTTTTGTAATACATTAGCCAATACATTTAATCTACCTCTGTGAGGCATGCCAATTTTTATTTCTTTAACTCCTAATTGGCCTCCTTTTTTAATAATTTGTTCCATAGCAGGAATTAAAGACTCTGCTCCATCCAAGCCAAATCTTTTTGTTCCTACATATTTTTTTGCTAAAAATTTTTCAAATCCTTCTGCCTGAATAATTTTATTTAATATTCCTATTTTACCTTTTTTTGTAAATTCGATTTGGTTTTCCTCTTTTTCCATTCTATTTCTAAACCAAACTTTTTCATCTGGATCAGAAATATGCATATATTCAACTCCAATAGTAGAGCAGTAAATTTTTCTTAATTTTGAAAGTATTTCGTTTATTGATGCATAGCCAGAATCCATATAGGAGCCCAAAAATATTTTTTTCTCATAATCTTCTTTTTTAAAACCATGATCTTCTGGATGTAATTCATGAAGATATTTTCTTTCCATTATTTTAAGAGGATCCAAATTTGCAATTAAATGGCCTCTAATTCTGTATGCTCTAATTAAAGCAATTGCCTTTATAGATTCATTTTTTAATGCCTCAGAAACACTAATTTCCGGATGTGTTGAATGATCTTTTTTTTCATAAATCTTAAAATCTAATTTTTTTTTGTTTGGATTCCATGTTGGTCCCTTAATCTCTTGGATCACGGATTGAACATCATCATCCAAAGTCTCAAAATATCTTTTCCAGCTATCTGGTAAATTTGGATCTTTTTTAATATATCGAACATACATTTCTTCTATAAATGCACTGTTAGACTTAGTTAAAAAAGAAGTTTTTTCATATTTTAAGTTTATTGATGAGCTCATTTGTTTGATTCTGCAGTATAATGTTAGTACTCAATATTTTAAAGTGACAATTTGTTATAGAGTGTTTTTCCAATTTCAGCAGGTGATTTGGCTATAGTAATGCCTGCTTCTTCCATTGTTTTAATCTTATCTGCTGCTCCACCTTTGCCACCTGAAATTATTGCTCCTGCATGACCCATCCTTCTTCCTGGTGGTGCTGTGATTCCAGCAATAAATCCCACTATTGGTTTTTTAATTTTATGATTTTTTACAAAATTTGCAGCTTCTTCTTCTGCGGTTCCACCTATTTCACCTATCATTAATATTGATTGAGTCTCATCATCATTTAGAAATAAGTCTAAACAATCAATAAAATTAGTTCCATTTATTGGGTCACCTCCAATACCAATGCAGGTTGACTGTCCTAATCCATTTTCAGAAGTTTGTGCAACTGCTTCGTAGGTTAATGTTCCTGATCTAGAAACTATTCCAACTGATCCTTTTTTATGAATGTTTCCGGGCATTATTCCAATTTTACACTCATCTGGAGTAATAATTCCGGGGCAGTTTGGACCAATTAATCTCGAATTTGAACTTGCTAATTTTTTCTTAACTTTCAACATATCTAAAACTGGAATTCCTTCTGTTATACAAACAATTAGTTCAATGGAAGCATCAATAGCCTCATTAATCGCAGACGCTGCGAATTTTGCTGGTACATAAATCATTGTAGCATTGGCTTCTGTCATTTTTTTTGCTTCTTTAACTGAATTAAAAACAGGTTTTTCTAAATGAATTTGTCCTCCTTTTTTAGGAGTTACTCCTCCAACTAGATTTGTTCCATATTTAATGGCCTGTTCAGAATGAAATGTTCCATGAGATCCGGTAAATCCCTGACAAATTACTCTGGTATTCTTATTTACTAAAACTGACATTTTATTTAATTGCTCCTACTACTTTTTTTGCTGCATCCGATAAATCTGATGCAGATATAAGCTTTAAACCCGAATTATTTAAAATTTTTCTACCTTCTTCGAATTTAGTTCCCGCTAATCTTACAACTAAAGGAACTTTAATTTTAATTTCTTTTGCTGCATCTACAACTCCTTGTGCAAGAATATCGCACCTCATTATACCTCCAAAAATATTTATTAAAATTCCCTTAACATTTTTATCTGATAAAATTATTTTGAATGCTGCCGAAACTTTTTCTTTGGAAGCACCACCACCAACATCCAAAAAATTTGCTGGCTCTTCACCATAAAGTTTAATTATATCCATTGTAGCCATTGCCAAACCTGCGCCATTAACCATACATCCAATGTTTCCATCTAATTTTATATAGGATAAATCATGTTTGCTTGCTTCTATTTCCGTTTCCTCTTCTTCATTAAGATCTCTTAGATTTAAAATCTCTGGATTTCTAAATAATGCATTATCATCAAAATTCATTTTTGCGTCTAGACAGATAATTTTTTTATCTTTTGATAAAATCAATGGGTTTATTTCAACAAGATTAGCATCTGTATCAATAAACATTTTATATATTGATTTAATTAAATTTACTGCTTGTTTTTTTGCACTAGTATCTAAATTAAATATTTCAACAATTTTATCACAATCATCATCTGATATTTGATCTTCTAAACTAACTTTGGTTGTTATGATTTTCGAGGGATTATTTCTTGCAACTTCTTCAATATCCATTCCTCCTTGATCACTTGAAATAAATGCAATTTTAGAACTCGCTCTATCAACTAGGCAGGAAAGATAAAATTCTTTATCAATTTTAGAAGATGATTCAACATATAGTCTTTTAACCACTCTTCCTTGTGGCCCTGTCTGATGAGTAACTAATTTTTTACCTAGCAATTCTTTTGCTGCAATGCTTAGTTCTTCTATCGTATTTAATATTTTTACACCACCAGCTTTCCCTCTTCCTCCTGAATGAATTTGTGCTTTTAATACAAATTTTTCAGTCTTTAAAGACTTTGCCTTTTGAATAAGTTCTTCAACTGAAAGTGCAAAAAATCCTTCCGGAACAAGCGCACCATTTTTTTTTAAAATTTCTTTAGCTTGGTGCTCATGAATATTCATTATTATTTTAAAAGATCTTTATCAATAGCTGATGCCGCTTCCCATAATTTTTTAACTGCATCTATTGAATGCATAAATTGACCTTTTTCCTTTTCATCCAAGCTTATTTCTTCTATTTTTTCTACCCCACCTTTTCCAATTATAACAGGAACACCTGCAAAAATATCTTTGACTCCATATTCGCCATTTAAATGAACTGCACAAGGAAGTAGTTTTTTTTCATCTTTTAAATAAGCCTCTGCCATTTGTACTCCTGAAGCAGCTGGTGCATAAAATGCAGAACCTTTTTCTAAATATTTAACAATTTCTGCTCCTCCATCTCTAGTTCTTTGATTAATTTTTTCTAACCTTTCTAATGATAGTCGACCCTCTTTTACTAAATCTAATAATGGTTTACCCGATACTTTTGTAAATCTTGGCAGAGGAACCATAGTGTCTCCATGGCCACCCATAACCATTGCTTCTATTTCTTTTACTGGAACTTTAAGTTCAATTGATAAAAATAATTTAAACCTTGAGCTGTCTAATATTCCGGCCATTCCAACTATCTTTTTTACAGGGAGACCAGAATATTTTCGAAATGCCATTACCATAACATCTAATGGATTAGTAATACATATTACGAAAGCATTAGGAGCGTTTTTTTTTATACCTTCGGCTACCTGTTTGATAATTTTTAAATTAATTCCTAAAAGATCATCTCTACTCATTCCAGGTTTTCTTGGTACGCCTGCGGTTATAATAATTACATCAGAGTTTTTAATATCTTCATAATTATCAGTTCCTGAAAATTTAACATTGAAACCATCAACTGAAGAGGATTGAGCAATATCTAATGCTTTTCCTTTTGCTATCCCGCTTGCAACATCAAATAATACAACTTCATTTACTAATTCTTTTAAACCAATCAAATGGGCTAATGTTCCACCAATTTGTCCAGCACCAATTAATGATATTTTTTTTGACATATTTTTTACTTCATAGTTGGCATAACAAACTCAGGATTTGATCTTATCCCTGATGGCCATCTTGAAGTTATTGTTTTTAATTTAGTATAAAATCTAACACCTTCTATTCCATGCATATGTTGATCTCCAAATAATGATCTTTTCCAACCTCCAAAACTATGAAAAGCAACTGGAACAGGTATAGGAATATTTATGCCCACCATACCAACTTTAATTTTGCTCGCAAAAGTTCTGCCCACGTCACCGTCTCTTGTGTAAACACTTGTTCCATTTCCAAATTCATGATCGTTAATAAGTTTTGTTGCTTCATCAAAATCTTTTACTCTAACTACCGAAAGTACAGGTCCAAATATTTCTTCTTTATAAATTCTCATATTTTTTTTTACATTATCAAATAAGCATCCTCCAATATAAAAACCATTTTCATAACCTTGTAACTTTATGTTTCTTCCATCTACCACTAGTTTTGCTCCCTCTTTTACTCCAAGATCCACATACCCTTTAACTTTTTCTAAATGTTCTCTAGTAACTAAAGGTCCCATTTCAGAACTCTTATCCATTCCTGGTCCAATTTTTAGTACTTCAACTTTTTTGGATAATTGATTAACTAAATTGTCTGCAATATCTCCTACGGCCACAGCAACTGACTGAGCCATACATCTTTCGCCTGCCGACCCATATGCAGCTCCCATTAATCCATTAACTGCTTGATCTAAATCGCAATCTGGCATTACAACACAATGATTTTTTGCTCCACCAAGAGCCTGGACTCTTTTTTCATTTTTTGCGGCATTTTCATAAATATATTTTGCTATTGGAGTAGATCCTACAAAGCTAACTGCCTGTATATCTTTGTTCGTTAATATAGCGTCAACTACCTCTTTATCTCCATTAACAACATTAAAAACTCCATCGGGTAAACCTGCTTCTTTAAACAATTCTGCTAACTTAATTGAGCATGAGGGATCTTTTTCTGAAGGTTTAAGTATAAAAGTATTTCCACATGCTATTGCCATTGGAAACATCCACATTGGTACCATTGCAGGAAAATTAAATGGTGTTATTCCCGCACAAACTCCAAGAGGCTGTCTAATTGACCAACTATCAATATCTGTTCCTACATTTTCAGTAAACTCTCCTTTTAAAACTTGTGGTATGCCACAAGTAAATTCAACTACTTCCAATCCTCTTATTAGGGACCCTTTTGCATCCTCATAAACTTTTCCATGTTCAGAAACAATCATCTTTGTAAGTTCATCAGAATTTTTTTCTATTAATTCTTTAAATTTAAACATTATTCTTGCTCTTTGAATTGGTGGTTTTAATGACCATGTTTCAAAAGCTTTTTTTGCAATTTTTACTGCTTCCATCAGATCTGATTGTGTTCCTAACTTAACTTCTGATTTTTGATCTCCAGTAGCAGGATCAAATACTTTTCCTACTCTTTTTGAATTTCCCGGAACTATTTTGCCATCAATAAAATGTTGAATTAAATTCATAGAAAAAAATATTTAATATAAGTAACTAGGTTGTTGCAAGCATTTTCTTTATTGATGCAATTGCCTTTGCTGGATTTAATCCTTTAGGACAAGCATTTGTACAATTCATTATAGTATGACATCTATAAAGTTTTAGTTCATCAGCAACTTTCTTTAACCTTTCTTTTCTTTCTTCATCTCTACTATCTATAATCCATCTATATGCTTGAAGTAAAACAGCTGGTCCAAGATATTTGTCACCGTTCCACCAGTAGCTTGGACATGAAGTTGAACAACAAGCACACATTATACATTCGTAAAGACCATCTAATTTTGATCTATCTTCTATAGATTGTAAATTTTCTTTATTATCATCTTTTTTAGAGTTTTTTAACCATGGTTCTATGGAGTTATACTGTTTATATAAAGTGCTTAAATCTCCGATTAAATCCTTTTCAACTCTTAAATGAGGTAGTGGGTATATATTTATATCACCTTTTATTTCTGCGTGTGGTTTAGTGCAAGCTAGTCCGTTTTTTCCATCCATATTCATAGCACAAGAACCACAAACTCCATGAGAGCAAGATCTTCTGTAAGCAATCGATGAATCTATTTCATTTTTAATTTTGTTTAACAGATCTAATACTTTTGAAGCACAGTTATCCATATCAACTTCATAAGTATCTATTCTAGGATTTTTTCCGTTTGATGGATCCCATCTATAAATATTAACTTTTCTAATATTTTTTGATCCTGTTTTATCTTTGTAGTATTCTCCTTTTTCTACTTTTGAATTTTTAGGTAAGCTTATTTGTACCATTAATATACCCTTTCTTGAGGTGGGAAGTACTGTACTTCGTTGGTCAATGTGGATCTATGGACATCTTTGTACGAAATCTTTGTTTCGCTACCATTACACCAAGACAATGTGTGTTTCATAAAATTAGTATCATCTCTTTTAGGATGGTCTTCTCTTGCATGTGCTCCTCTGCTTTCTTTACGTTCATATGCCGAATCTATAGTAACTATTGCCTGTCTAATTAAATTATCAAATTCCAAGGTTTCAACTAAATCTGTGTTAAAAATTAATGATTTATCTTTTACTGATATCGAATCCATTCCTTCAAATGGTTTTCTTATTTCTTCTTTGCCTTCTTTTAAAGTTTTTTCTGTTCTAAATACCGCACATTTTGATTGCATAGTTTTTTGCATGGATAGTCTCAAATCAGCTGTTTTGTTAGTTCCATTTCCATTTCTTAATTTTTCAAATCTATCTAAACATTTATCAGTTTCTGTTTTTGAAATTTCTTCATGAGAAGTTCCAGGTTTTATTATCTCTGCTGCTCTTTTCGCTGCAGCTCTTCCAAAAACAACAAGATCAATTAATGAATTTGATCCTAATCTATTAGCTCCATGAACAGAAACACATGCTGCTTCTCCTATTGCCATAAGACCAGGTACAACTTTTTCAGAACCATTAACTGTTATAACTTCAGCTTTATAATTTGTTGGAATGCCTCCCATGTTATAATGCACTGTAGGAACTACTGGTATTGGTTCTTTTGTTACATCAACATTGGCAAATAATTTTGATGATTCTGAAATTCCTGGAAGTCTTTTTTCAATAACTTTTGGATCTAAATGGTTTAAATGAAGATGAACATGATCTTTTTCTTTACCGACGCCTCTTCCTTCATTAATTTCGATAGCTATTGATCTGCTTACTACATCTCTAGATGCGAGATCTTTTGCCTTTGGAGCATATCGCTCCATAAATCTTTCTCCTTTAGAATTTAATAAATAACCACCTTCGCCCCTAACTCCTTCTGAAATTAATGTACCATGACCATAAATGCCTGTCGGATGAAATTGAACAAATTCCATATCTTGTAAAGGTAAACCGGCTCTTAAAACCATAGCGTTACCATCACCAGTACATGTATGAGCTGAGGTTGATGAATAATATGTTTTTCCATATCCACCAGTTGCAATTATAGTTATGTGGGCTCTAAATCTATGAATGGTTCCATCATTTAAATTCCAAGCTATTAAACCTTTGCATTCGCCATTTTTCATTAATAAGTCTAATGCAAAATACTCAATGAAAAATTCAGTATTGTGTTTCACTGCCTGTCCATACATTGTATGTAATATTGCATGGCCAGTTCTATCCGCTGCTGCGCAGGTTCTCTGAACAGTCTCATTACCATAGTTTTTGGTCATTCCACCAAATGGTCTTTGATATATTTTTCCATCTTCGGTACGACTAAATGGTACTCCATATTTTTCTAACTCCAAAACAGCTCTTGGAGCCTCTTTGCATAAATATTCAATACAATCTTGATCACCTAACCAATCTGATCCTTTAACTGTATCATACATATGCCATCTCCAGTCATCTTCTCCCATATTGCCCAATGCTGCAGAAATACCTCCTTGGGCGGCTGAGGTATGGCTTCGAGTAGGAAAAACTTTTGATATACAAGCTGTTTTCAAACCAGCCTCGCTAAGCCCAACTGCAGCTCTTAAACCAGATCCTCCAGCACCTAGAACAATAACATCATATTGATGATTTATAATTTTATTTGAGCTCATAAACTTAATTTATATATTATAAGTAATGTTGATATTGGAATTATTATGGCAAATAAATAAAGTAATTTATTTGCAAAATCTTTTAACTTTTTATTTCCAATATAATCTTCAAAAACTTCACTAATGCTTAGTGCAGAGTAAAAATAAGCAAAGATCACAAATAATGAAAATAAAAATTTTGTTGGTTGACTAACAAAAAATAATAATACTTCATCATAATTTTTATCGTAGAATGATACTAGATTGAATAAAAACCATACCATCAATAGAACTAATATTGCTGAACTTATTTTTAAAAATATCCATTTTTTAGTAGCATTCATCATAAAGTTAAACTTTTTCCTAAAATAATAATCGTTAAAAATAACGATCCAAAAATAACTAATAAACCAGTTATATTTGATGTTTTTAATTCAAATCCATATCCCAGATCCCAAAATAAATGTCTAATTTCACTCAAAATTTGAAAAGAAAAAGACCAAACAATACCTACAATTAAAAATTTACCGATATAGGTCTGAAAAAATTTCTGTATTATTTCATAGTTTGAATTCCCTAAAAGCAAATAGGCTACCCAAAAACAAATTAAGGTCACAATAATTATATTGATTATACCTGTTATTCTATGAGAAATTGAAACTAACGAAGATATATGCCAATTATAAATTTGTATATGCGGTGATAAAGGATTTTTATCTTTCATGTAAATTATTTTTTATTAAACTTTCTGCAATTTCAACTGCATTTAATGCAGCACCTTTTAGTAAATTATCAGACACAAGCCACAAGTTAATGGAATTAGGCTGAGAATCATCTTGCCTAATTCTTGAAATAAATGTCTCATACCTATTTTCTGCTTCGACAGGGGTAATATATCCACCATCTTTTTTTTCATCAATAACCTTACATCCTGGAGATGAGGATAGAACATTTTTTATTTCTTTTAAATTGCATTTTTTATTGAATTCTACATTCACGCTTAGAGAATGTGATACAAGAACAGGTATTCTAACACAAGTTGATGTGATTTTAATTTTTTTGTCTAATATTTTTTTAACTTCATCTGTAGTTTTTTGTTCTTCTTTTGTGTAGCCATTGTCTAAAAAATTATCAATATGTGGAATAATATTAAATGCTATTTGTTTTGTAAAAAATTTTGACTTCAAATTTTTACTTTCAAAATATTCTTTAGTCTGAGATAATAACTCGTCCATAGGAGCTTTCCCGGCTCCTGATACAGACTGATAGGTCGACACAACTACTCTTTTAACATTATATAGATCATGAAGAGGTTTTAGTACAACAACCAGTGGTATCACTGAACAGTTTGCATTTGCAATTATACTTTTATTTTTAACATTAACTAAATCTTTTGAATTAACTTCCGGTACAATTAAAGGAATTTCAGGATCTTTTCTAAAAAATTTTGAATTGTCTATCACAATAGTTTTTTCTGCTGCTAAATTAGCCCATTTTTCTGCTATAGAGCTTCCTGCTGCAAAAAAAGCAATTTTTACTTTAGAAAAATCAAATTTTTCTAAATCAACAACAACAAGTTCTTTATCTTTAAAATTAATTTTTTTTCCTGCACTCTTAGATGAAGCAATTAAAAACAGCTCAGTTATTGGAAGTTTTTTTTTCTCTAAAACTTCAATAATCTTTCTACCAACATTGCCTGTTGCTCCTACAATTGCTATATTCATGATGATTTAGTTATACTAAATGAAAGGTAAATCGCAAACTTTTCCCTTAAAAATACTATCATTTATTGATATTTTAAATGTCTGATCTGCTTCCCAATAAGGTTTGTCCAACATTGCAATTCCAATTACTTTTCTAAAATTTGGTGAATAAATTCCTGATCTTAATTCGCCTATTTTTGAGTTTTGTTCATTAATAAGATCTATGGATTTAGTTATATTTATTTCTTTCGCCTCAATTTTAACTCCCATTAACTTTCTTAAAATACCTTTTTTTTTTACTTCTATTAATTTTTCTTTTCCAATAAACTCTGCATCTGTATCTAAATTAACATACTTATCTAAACCACATTCAAGTGGATTATCACCATTATCTATGTCGTTACCGTAGGATAGCAATGCACTTTCAATTCTTTCAATTAAATTTGGACAACCGGGTTTCACATTAAATTCTTTTCCAACCTCAAATAATTTATCATATAAAGCAAGTCCACTTTTTGTATTTTCTACATAAATTTCAAAACCTCCTTGTTTTGACCAACCCGATCTTGCAATTAGATGTTTCGCTCCTGCAAATTCAAAATAATCAAAACCAAAAAATTTCATTTCCAAAATTTTTTTTCCAAATATCTTTTCCATTAGTTTAAATGATTTTGGACCTTGTACAGCTAATATATCCACATTTGGTTCAACTATCTTAACATTAAATTTCTGACCAATTGCCAAACCTTTGGCAAATAAAATGACATCTGAATCTGCAATAGAGATCCACCAGCGTTGATCATTAAGTTTTAAAATTACAGGATCATTTATTAGACCTGCATTATCATCTATTATTGGGCAATAGTAGCATCTTCCTACTTTAGATTTTGAAAGATCTCTACAAGTCATTAATTGAACTAATTTTGCAGAATCTTTTCCTGAAATTTCAACTTGTCTTTCACCAGCTACATCCCAAACCTGCACATGTTCTTTTAAATGATGATAAGAATCCTCCAAAGATCCGAATGCAGTTGGCAATAGCATGTGGTTATAAATTGTATAAGCTGTCACGCCCTGATTTTCAATTCTTTCAGTATAAGGTGTGCTTCTAACTCTTCGTGACTTTGCAATAAAATAATTTTTCATTATTTTTATTTCATTAAAAATTCTTTAACAACTTGTCTCATTTCAAATGCTTTTTCAAAAATTATCATATGTCCACAATTTGCTATTATTTTAGTTTCCGATTTATTTATTCTTTCTGCCATTTTTGTTCCTGCTTTGACTGGTACCATTTTGTCTAAATCTCCAAAAATACATAAAGTTGGACAGTTAATTTTTTCTAAAGATTCAGCGCCACTCTTATAATTATTACATGCATTTAAGTCTACTGCTAAAACTTCTATAATATCTCTTGAAGAATTAATAATTTTTTTAACTGGATTTCCTCCAATAAAAGCTTTTGAGCCTTCATAGCCCCACTTCATCATTAGTAAAATTGCTTTTTCATCCCCTGCTTCAGCTAAATCAATTAAATCTTGGTTTACGGGCATTTTGTATGACCCTGCAACTAAGACCAATTTTGACATGAGATCAGGATATCTTGATGCAAAATCTATACCAATGAGCGAACCTTGAGAATGGCCAATTATAGTAATTTTAAATATATCAAGAGAGCCCATGAGTAATTTTATCCAGTCTGAGATATCTTTGATTGATTTAAGTGATGGACCTTCAGAATTACCGTGCCCCGGAAGATCAACTGACAATACATTAAATCCTTGGGATGCATAAAACTGTTCATGAAGAGACCAAACAATATGTGTTAATCCACTTCCATGAATCAAAAGTATTGAAGGTTTTTTTTTATCAAATTCCATGCCACCTGTTGAGATGAACACGCTTTTATCGTTAACTTCTAAAATCAGCTTAGCTCCTTGGCCTTTTTTCTTAATTCAAATTTTTGAATTTTTCCTGTTGAAGTTTTTGGTAGTTCACAAAATTCTATTTTTTTTGGAACTTTAAATTTAGCTAAAGTTTCCTTGCAAAAATCAATTAATTCCTTTTCTGTAACAGGTTTATCTTTAACGGACTCAATAAATGCACAAGGAACCTCTCCCCATTTTTCATCTGGTTTTGCCACCACTGCTGCAATGGATACTGAGGGGTGTTTTGCTAATGTATTTTCAATTTCAATTGATGATATATTTTCGCCACCCGAAATAATTATATCTTTAGATCTATCCTGAATTTTTACATATCCATCTGGATGCATTACCGCTAGGTCTCCGGTATGAAACCATCCTCCTTTCATTGCTTTGTCTGTAGCGTCCTTGTCTTTAAAGTATCCTTTCATAACTACATTCCCTCTGATCATTATTTCTCCAATTGTTTTGCCATCTCTAGGAACTTCCTTCATAGTTTCTGGATCCATTATTGTAACACCTTCTGTATTCGGATATCTTACTCCCTGTCTAGCTTTTATCTCGTTTTGCTTTTCCTCATCAAATTCATCCCAAGCTTCATTCCAAGCGCATTGTGTTACATGTCCATAGGTTTCTGTAAGACCATAAACATGCATTACTTCAAAACCAAGACTTTTCATTTTTTTAAAAATAATACTTGGTGGTGGTGCACCAGCAGTTAATACATAAACTTTTTGCTTTAATTTTTTACGATCAGTCTCAGGTGCTCCAGTAATCATATTAAGCACAATCGGAGCTCCTCCAAAATGAGTTACATTATGTTTATCGATTAATTCAAATATCTTTTTAATATCAATATTTCTTAAACAAATTGTTTTTCCATTTAGCATTGGTACAGTCCAAGGGTAACACCAGCCATTACAATGAAACATTGGCACAATAGTTAAAAAATTTAATCTATTAGGCATATTCCAAGCTGCTGCACTTCCAGTTGACATTAAATATGATCCTCTATGATGATAAACAACTCCTTTTGGATTTCCTGTTGTTCCCGAAGTATAGCTTAATGAAATAGCTTGCCACTCATCTTCTGGAAACTTCCATTGATAATTTTCATCACCAGTATTTAAAAATTCTTCATACTCTAGATCACCAATTTTTTCTAATTTTGATTGGTCCGCATACTTATCATTTATATCAATTATAATAATTTTTTTATTTATAGTGCTTAATGCTTTTTTAACCTCTACATGAAGTTGTCTATCCACAACTAGTACCTTTGCATCACTATGCTCTAAAATATATGCAATCGTTTTAGCATCTAATCTAATATTAATTGTATTTAAAACTCCACCAGTCATAGGAACAGAATAATGAGCTTCAAAAATTTCAGGAGTATTAAAGGCTAGAAATGAAACCGTATCTCCTTTGCCAATGCCAATCTTTTCAAGTGCGCTGGCAAACTTAATGCATCTTTTATATACCTCGCTCCAGGTATATTTTTTATCTTCATAAACTAAAGCTTCATAATTTGGATAGATATCTTTTGCTCTTTGTAAAAAAGATAATGGTGTTAATGGTACAAAATTCGCTTTATTCTTGTCTAAATTTTTATCGTAATGACTCATACTAATTAAATTTAAAATCCATAATATACTTACTTCCAGTAGTTGCTGTCAAATAATAGCTATCTATTCTTGGAAGAACCCTGTTAAAGAAAAAATTTGCTGTTTGAATTTTTTCTTCATAAAATTTTTTATTTTTTTCATAATCTTTATAACTAACCTCTAAAACCTTAATCCAAGAATGTGCTACAGCAATTAAACCGAGTACCTTTAGATAATCATTGCATGCTGCACTAACATCGTCTTTTGAATTTTTCATCTTTTCATTTATCCATTGAGTAAAATTTACTAAGGTTTTAAGATTTTTATTAAATTTTTCGGTAAATGGTTTAATTTTATCATTATTTATTTGAGTATCTTTTTTTATTAATGAAATATATTTGTCTATTATATTTTCATTTTTATTAATTAATTTTCTAAATACTAAATCTATTGCTTGTACAGAATTTGTTCCTTCATAAATAGGGGTGATTCTATTGTCACGATATAATTGTTCAATTCCTTGATCTTTCGTATATCCATATCCTCCAAATATTTGCATAGCATCACTTGTGATTTCCATGCCCATGTCAGTAAAAAGAGATTTAACTACTGGTGTCAATAAAGAAACTAAATCAGAAGCTTCTTTTCTAGTTTTTTCATCTTCATGGTAAAGACTTACTTCGGTTTGTTGAGACAGCCAAAAACATAACGCTCTCTCTCCTTCTATTATTGATTTCATATTTAATAATGATTTTCTAATATCGGCATGGTCTATTATAAAATCTGCTGCATTATTCGATTTGTTATTATTACTTTTTCCTTGCTTTCTTTCTTTTGAATAACTTAATGAATTTTGGTAAGCAATTTCAGAAATTCCTAATCCTTGAATTCCAACAACTATTCTTTCCAAATTCATCATAGTAAACATTGAATTTAATCCCTTATTTTTAGGACCAATCATATATCCAGTAGCGTTATCAAAGTTTAATACACAAGTTGCTGATCCTTTAATTCCCATTTTACTTTCTATAGAACCGGTAGACACTCCATTTCTTGAGCCAATTGATCCATCATCATTAACTATAAATTTAGGTACTAGAAACAAACTTATTCCTTTGGTGCCAGGTGGTGAGTCAGCGGCTCTAGCAATAACTAGATGAATTATATTTTCAGTAAGATCATGATCGCCAGACGTAATAAATATTTTTTGTCCGCTTAGCTTAAAAGTTCCATCAGCTTGTTCTATTGCCTTTGTTTTTAATAAACCTAAATCAGTTCCACATACTGGCTCTGTCAAACACATCGTGCCGCTCCATTTTCCTTCTACCATTTTGGGTAAAAATTTATTTTTTATAGTATCTGATGCATGATGGTGAATACAGTTATATGCACCTATACTTAATTCAGTATAAAGTTTAAATGCCAAACTTGAAGAAGACAGCATTTCATCAAAAAATGCACTAACTGTTTTTGGCATTCCTTGTCCGCCATATTTTGGATCACATGATAACGACTGCCAACCATCTTCTATAAATTTTTTATAGGCTTCTTTATAACCTGGTGGTGTCCTGACTACTCCATTTTCTAGAATTGTTGGATTTTCATCACCAATTTTGGCTAATGGTAAAATAATATTTTGATTAATTTTTGCAGCCTCTTGTAAAACATCTTTTACGAGTTCAGAAGTAATCTCTTTGTACTTTTCTATTTCATTATAATTTTTATTATTTCTCAATTTTTCATAAAGAAACATCATATCTTCCAGAGGTGCGGTATAAGTTGGCATTATAATATCTTAGGATAATTAATTAATTATTTCAATTTGGAAATAATTGCGTCTCCCATTTGAATTGTGGATACTTCTTTTTTTCCTTTTGATAAAATATCTTTAGTTCTAAGACCATCATCTAAAACATTTTGTACCGCTTTTTCCAATGTCTCAGCTTCTTTATCTAAATTCAAAGAATATTTTAAAGCCATAGCAAAGCTTAAAATTGTAGCAATCGGGTTTGCAAGACCTTTTCCGGCTATATCAGGAGCTGATCCGTGGACTGGCTCATACATTGATCTTATATTTCCATTCTTGTCTTTTGATCCTAAAGACGCGGAGGGCAATAGTCCAAGTGATCCGGTAAGCATAGCAGCTTCATCTGATAAAATATCTCCAAATAAATTATCTGTAACAATTACATCAAATTGTTTTGGGTCTCTTAGTAATTGCATTGCACAATTATCTGCTAGCATGTGTTCTAATTTTACTTCTTTATATTCTTTATCATGTAAAGTTTGAACTTCTTCTTTCCATAACTGACCAGCTTCCATTACGTTTGACTTTTCACATGATGTAACTTTATTATTTCTTTTTTTTGCAAGATCAAAAGCAACCTTTGCAACTCTTTGAATTTCATTGCTAGTATATACATGGGTATTAATTCCTTTTCTTTCTCCGTTGTCTACTGGTTTTATTCCTCTGGGCTCACCAAAATATATACCTCCTGTAAGTTCTCTTACTATCATAATATCTAAACCTGTTACTATTTCGGGTTTTAAGCTTGAAGCATCAACCAATTGTTTAAAACAAATAGCGGGTCTTAAATTTGCAAACAGTTTAAGTTCTTTTCTTAATTTAAGTAGGGCTCGTTCTGGTTTTTTAGAAAATTCTAAATTATCCCATTTTGGACCACCAACTGCCCCTAGAATAACTGCTTCACTCTCTAAAGCTTTATAGAAAACTTCATCAGTAATTGGTATGCCATGCTTATCATATGCAGCACCTCCTACTAAATCTTGATCAATTTCAAAATCTAAAGACTTATTTTTGTTTAACCAGTTTATTATTTTTTTTACTTCTGCAACAACTTCGGGTCCTATACCATCGCCTGGTAAAAGTAATATTTTTCTTTTTTTAACTTTAATCATTAAAAATCCATGGTTTTATAGATTTTAATCTATTTTCATATGCTTCGATTTTTGGCTTTTGTTCAAGAGACAAAGCTATGTCGTCTAAACCCTCAATTAAACATTTCTTTTTAAACTGATCAATCTCAAATTTTAATTCTTTATTACCAAATGATATTTTCTGATCTTCTAAAACTATATTTATTTCTTCCTTTCTTTTTGAATATTCAGATAATTCTTTAATCTGATCTTCCGATACTGTAATAGGCAAAATTCCATTTTTAAAACAGTTGTTATAAAATATATCTGCGTAACTTGAACTGATAACACAAGTAATACCAAAATCTAAAAGGGCCCAAGGTGCATGTTCTCTTGAAGAACCACATCCAAAATTCTTGCCCGCTATTAAAATATTTGATTTATCATATGGCTGTTTGTTTAAAACAAAATCTTTAATTTGTTTCCCATTTTCATCATATCTCATTTCAAAAAAAAGATTTTTGCCTAAACCGGTTCTTTTAATTGTTTTTAAAAACTGCTTTGGAATTATCATATCAGTATCTATATTAACAATAGGCAGATATGCTGGAATACTTTTTAATGTAGAAAATTTTTTCATTTAATTTATATACTTTCTAACATCATCTAATGTTCCAGATATTGCGGCTGCAGCTGCCATTGCTGGACTTACAAGATGCGTTCTTCCTCCTCTTCCCTGACGCCCTTCAAAATTTCTGTTTGAAGTAGAAGCGCATCTTTCTTCTGGCTTTAATTTGTCAGCATTCATAGCTAGACACATAGAGCAACCAGGTTCCCTCCATTCAAAACCAGATTTTTTAAATATTTTATCTAATCCTTCTTGCTCTGCCTGTTCTTTAACCAAACCAGAACCCGGAACAACAATCGCATTTATATGATTTGCAATTTTTTTATCTTTCAAAATTTTTGCAGCATCTCTTAAATCTTCAATTCTTCCATTGGTACAACTGCCAATAAAAACTTTATCAATTTTAATGTCTTTAACGTTAATATCGGGTTTTAAACCCATATACTTTAATGATCTTTCTATTGATGCTTTTTTATCTGGATCATTTTCTTGATCTGGATTTGGAACTTTGCCATCAATAGTTACAACATCTTGGGGTGATGTTCCCCAGGTAACCATTGGTTTAATGTCCTTTCCTTCTAAAGTTATTTCTTTATCAAATTTAGCATCATTGTCAGATTTTAGTTTACTCCAGAATTCTAAAGCTTTTTCCCAGTTTTCTTTTTTTGGAGACATTGGTTTATTCTTAAGATAATTAAATATTTTTTGATCAGGTTGAATTAACCCAGCTCTAGCGCCACCTTCAATTGTCATATTGCAGATTGTCATTCTCTGCTCAACACTAAGTTTTGAAATTAAATTTCCAGCATACTCAATTACATATCCCGTTCCACCTGCGGTTCCTATTTTTCCAATTATTTGTAAAATAACATCTTTTGATGTTACGCCTGTCGATAATTGGCCTTGAACATTTATTCTAAAATTTTTTGATTTTTTCTGAACTAATGTTTGTGTTGCTAAAACATGCTCAACTTCTGAAGTTCCAATTCCAAATGCCAAGGCTCCAAAAGCGCCATGCGTTGCTGTATGACTATCTCCACATACAATAATTGCTCCTGGCTGAGTAAATCCTTGTTCTGGTCCAATTATATGCACTATGCCTTGTCTTTTATCGTTCATTCCAAATAATTGAATCCCAAACTCTTTACAATTATTGTTTAAAGTATCGACTTGTATTTTTGATTCTTTGTCCGAAATTCCTTTTGACCTATCAGTTGTTGGAACATTGTGATCAGCAACTGCTAAGGTAAGATTTGGCTGTCTTACTTTTCTTTTTGAGTTTCTTAAACCTTCAAAAGCTTGTGGACTTGTAACTTCATGAATTAAATGTCTGTCAACAAAAAGTAATGATGTTCCATCCTCTTGTTGATGAACAAGATGTTCGTTCCAAATTTTATCGTAAATTGTTTGAGGCATTTAGAAAAAAATTATTTTTTCTTTTCAGGACTTTTTTCTTTTAAAACTTTCTTTTTTGGTTCATCTTTTTTTTCTTTAACATTTGAAGCTTCTTGTTTTTTGTCTTCAGCTTTAAAATTTTCTTCTACTTTATTTTCAGATTTTATCTCTAATTTTTCTTCACTGGAAGGTTCTGCTTTAACATCAATATCAATACCAATTTTCTTTTTTATTTTTTCAGTTATTCTTGCAGATTTTCCTGTTCTATCTCTTAAATAATATAGTTTTGCTTTTCTTACTTTTCCTAACCTAATTACTTTTATTGAGCTTATTATTGAACTATATAAAGCAAATGTTCTTTCAACGCCTTCTCCAAAAGAAATTTTTCTTACGGTAAATGATGAATTCAAATCTCTATTTTTTTTTGCAATACATACACCTTCAAAATATTGAATTCTATCTCTTTTTCCTTCTGTAATTCTAACACCAACTTTTACTATGTCGCCAGGAAAAAAATCAGGAATTTTTTTTTCAGCTATTATTTTTTTAATATTTGCTCTGTTGATATCTTCAATTGTTTTCATGTTAATATTTATCAATTTAGTCCTTTTTATATTTTTGCCACAAGTCTGGTCTTCGGTCGCGAGTTATAGCTTCAGATTGAGATAAACGCCAGTCTTTAATTTTACCATGATCTCCCGATAAAAGTACTTCTGGTACGCTATTTTTTTCCCAAATTTGAGGTTTTGTGTATTGTGGATACTCCAATAACCCATTTTCAAAACTTTCTTCAGTAATTGAATTTTTATTTCCAATTACTCCTGGAATTAATCTTAATATAGAATCTAATATTACAAAAGCGGCAGTTTCTCCTCCGGATAATACAAAATCTCCGATGCTTAATTCTTGTATTTTTCTGTTATCAATTACTCTTTGGTCAATGCCTTCGAAGTGACCACAAATTAAATTAATTGACTTTTCTTTTGAAAGTTCTTTTGCTGTATTTTGATTAAATAAGCTTCCTTTCGGAGTAAGATAAAATATTTTTTCTCCATCTGAAATATTTTCATCCAATGACTTAGCAACTACATCAGGCTTAATTAACATTCCTGACCCACCGCCAAATGTAGTATCATCAACTGTTTTATGTTTGTCTAAAGCATAGTTTCTAATATTTGTTACCTTTAAATCCCAAATTTTTTTTGATAACGCTTTTCCATATAAACCTTCTCCTAAAGGTCCTGGAAACAAATCTGGATAAAGCGTAAATATTTGAACTCTAAACATAATTATTTTTTCTCTTCTGCCTTAGGTGCTTCTGCTTTTTTCTCTTCTGCCTTAGGTGCTTCTGCTTTTTTCTCTTTGGTTTCCTCTTTTTTTCTATCTTTTTTAGGAATGGCTTTTAATGGATTGTTTCCACTAGCTGGCATTTCAATTAATTTATTTTCTCCTAAAATTCTAGCAACTCTTATTGTTGGTTTTGCTCCTTGACCTAACCAATATTTAATTCTTTCAGATTGCAAACCAATTCTTTCTTTTTTTTCTTTGGGTAGTAGTGGATTGAAGAATCCCAGCTTTTCAATAAATCTTCCATCTCTTGGAAATCTACTGTCTGCAACTACAATTTTGTATACTGGTCTTTTTTTGGTTCCTCCCATTGATAGTCTAAGTTTTAACATTTCTCTCCTTTTTTATTTTAGTTGATTAAATAGTTCTGGCGGTATTCCTTTGTCTGCCATTCCTTTAATATTTCCTTTTGACATCTTTTTCATCATTTCAGACATCATTTTAAATTGTTTTAACAATTTATTGATAGTGGCCACATCTGTTCCAGAGCCATTAGCAATTCTTTTTCGTCTTGATCCATTTATTATTTTTGGATTTTCTCTCTCTTTTTTTGTCATAGACAATATTATCGCTTCATTCTGAGTGACTATTTTTTCATCTATCCCTGCTTGATCCATTTGAGATTTAATTTTAGAAACACCTGGTAAAAAAGACATCACTCCCTCAATGCCTCCCATTTTTTTCATTTGTCTTAGTTGAGATAAATAATCTTCCATTGAAAATTGACCTTTTTTTAAATTTTCTTCTGTTTTTTTTAATTTTTCTTCATCAATCTCATCTGCTGCTTTTTCTACTAGAGAAACAATATCTCCCATGCCTAAAATACGATTAGCTATTCTATCTGGATGAAATACTTCAATATTATCGATTTTTTCTCCAATTCCTAAAAATTTTACAGGAACTTCTGCAACATATTTCATACTTAAAGCAGCACCACCTCGTGCATCCCCGTCTGCCCTAGTCAAAACAATTCCTGAAAGATTAACGGTTTTATTAAATTCTTTTGCAACCTCAGCTGCTACTTGTCCCGTTAATGAATCTGCTACTAAAAGAGTTTCTGTTGGATTAATTATGCTGGCTACCTGTTTTATTTCACCCATCATTTGTAGATCAATTTGTGTTCTTCCTGCTGTATCAAATAAAATAACTTCAGCCCCATTAAGATTAGCTGCACTTATTGCCCTTCTACATATATCAGGGGGTTGCTGGTCTTCGACCACTGGTAGAGTTAATATGTTATTTTGTTCTCCTAGTAATTTTAACTGTTCTTGAGCCGCTGGTCTGTATACGTCCAAGCTGACCATCATTACTTTTTTTTTATTATTTTTTTCCAAGTACCTAGCAATTTTAGCTGTTGTAGTAGTTTTTCCTGAACCTTGAAGACCTACTAACATTATTGGAACTGGTGGAACAGCATTGAGACTTATTGCAGAATTACTAGATCCTAAAAAATCAACTAGTTCATCATGAACAATTTTAACGACCATTTGGCCTGGTGATGTAGATCTGATTATTTCTTGGCCTAAGGCTTTAGGTTTTACTTTGTTAATGAATTCTTTTGCTACATCTACTGCTACGTCTGCTTCTAGTAAAGCCTGTCTAATTACTCTTAATCCTTCATCAACTTGTTTTTCATCAAGTGAAGGCGCTTTTTTAAATGAAGAAAATACTTCTTCAAATTTATTTGTTAAATTTTCAAACATAATTTCATCCAGCAACTAACGCACTAGTGGGCGAACCCTCGCTGACTAGTGTCGATCCCTTTGTTTCCAAAGGCACCGCAAATTGTTGTTTTTTGCGGAAACGGCAACAACCTATAATAGAGGTTCAAAAAGTCAATAAATAAGTTAAGTATTTAAATATATGGATTTTAAAGCATTTAAAATGGATGGGTTAGGAAATGATTTTGTCATTATTGATCAAAGATCAAAAGATTTAAATCTGACAAAAGAACAAGTTATACAAATTTGTGACAGAAATTATATTGGTTGTGATCAGCTAATTTTAATAAATAAAATAAATTCAAATAAAAATTCATTATTTTTTTATAATTCTGATGGAAGTGTTTCAAATGCATGTGGAAATGGAACAAGATGTGTAGCAAAACTCCTTTCGCAAGAAAGTAAAAAAAATGTAATTGATGTAGAAACATCTTCGGGTAATTTAATTTCAAAGATACTGGACAACGATATAGTTGAAACAAATATTGGAAAAGGCACAATGGAATGGGAAAAAATTCCATTATCAAGAAAAATAAATACAAAAAATTTAGGAATAAATATAAAATCAATAAATAATGAAAACTTTAAAGGTGGAATGGCAGTAAATGTAGGAAATCCTCATATTATATTTTTTGTAGAAAATATAGAAAATTACAAATTAGAAAAAATTGGACCAGAGATAGAAAATCATGAATTGTTTCCTGAAAAATGCAATGTCACAATTGCAAATATTTTAGACAATAAAAGCGTTAAAGTAAAAGTATGGGAAAGGGGAGCTGGCCTAACTAAAGCTTGTGGTACTGCTGCTTGCGCTACAGCATTTGCAGGATTTGTAAATGGACTAACATTAAACGAAACAATAATTAAATTCGAGTTAGGTGATCTTTCAATAAAAATTGAAACTGATAATTCAATTTCTATGCTTGGTCCAGTTTCAAAAATAAAAGAAATTCAAATAAAATTATAATGGGAATATTTGAAAAATTTAAATTAGGTTTTAAAAAAAGTGCTGAAAATATTACGTCAGGACTTAGAGAAATTATAATAAAAAAAGAGATTGATGATAAAACTCTTGATGAAATTGAAGAACTATTAATTAAATCTGATGTGGGTGTTGAAGCATCCTCAGATATAAGAAAAATTATTTCAGAAAAAAAAATTGATCCAAAATTAAATCCAGTTGATGAAGTGAATAAAATATTAATTGATTACATTATAAACACAATGAAACCATTAGAAAAAAATGATTTTTTTAACAATCAGAATAAATTGAATATAGTTTTAATTTCAGGAGTTAATGGCGTTGGGAAAACAACAACTATTGGAAAAATTGGTAAAATCTTAAAAGATAATGGAAGCAGAGTTGTCTTTTCCGCGAGTGATACATTTAGAGCCGCTGCAATTGATCAATTAGAAAAATGGGCCAAAAAAATAGGTGTTGAAATTATTAAATCTAATCCAGGTTCTGACCCGGCGTCTGTTGCATTTAAAGCAATTCAACATGCGAAAGAAAAAAATTTAAATCAAGTAATTATTGATACAGCTGGAAGATTACAAAATAAAAAAAATTTAATGGATGAATACAAAAAAATTGCAAATGTTGCTAAAAAAATTGATAATGAGGCACCACACCAAATAATACTGGTATTGGATGCTACTTCAGGTCAAAATGTTATTAATCAAGTAGAAGAATTTAATAAAATTATTCCTTTAACAGGTTTAATTATGACTAAATTGGATGGAACGGCAAAAGGAGGCATTCTTCTGGCTCTGGCTAAAAAATATAAATTACCAATTATAGGTTTGGGTCTTGGAGAAAAAGAAGATGATCTACAAACTTTTGACGCAGAAAAATTTGCTAAAGCTTTTGTTCAAAAATAGTTAACTTAAACTCTTTAAAAAATCACTTATTGCATTATTTAAATTAATATCAAACACCATCATATGATCATCATTTTCAGTGAAATACTTTGATTTTTTTTCATTTGCCAGAGAATAAATTTTTTCACCCATATAAAATGGAACTATTTTATCTTTTTTACCGTGCATAATTAAAATAGGATATTTGATATTGTGAATTTTTTTTTTTGTTTCATATTTGTCCTTAAGAAGAAATTTAACTGGAAAAATTGGATATATCTTTTGACCCATATCTACCATCGAAGTAAATGGTGCTTCTAAAATTATGCCTGCAAAATTATTATTTTGACCAACTTCAGTGGCTATGGCTGTTCCAAGAGACTCCCCATATAATACAATTTGATCTTTGGAAATTCCTTTTTCATTAAGCCATTTTATACCACCGAGCGCGTCTTTATATAAACCTTCTTCGCTAGGTTTGCCTGGATTTCCACTATATCCTCTCCATGCAATTATTAAAAAATTTACATCCATACGTCCTATGGAATTAAGTTTATCAATTCTATTATCTAAATTGCCTGCATTGCCATGTAAAAAAAGTATTGTTTTTTTTTTAGAGTCTTTTAAGTGAAACCACCCTTTTAACAAAAGATTATCAGGAGTTTTAAAATTAATAGTTTCAAAATTATGTATTAAACCTTCTCCTGTTATCTGAGTACTAAATGGATGATAAAGCAGTTTCCTTTGATAAAAGTATATAACAACTGTGATACCAACATAAATCAGAATTAATAAAAAAAATGATTTGATATAAATATTATTCATTTCTATTTTTTAACAAAAAATATAAATAACTAAAAATACATATTATTAAATAAACAAAAAAAGAAATTTGAAAACTCAGTATTTCTCCTTTGCCATAAAATTGTGATAAATCAATTATTAAACCAATACCCCACTGCATTAAAAAGGTTCCAACAAAAATAAGTAAATTAAATGATGTAAGTGATTTTCCTGCTAAACTAGTTGGAAAAG
Source organism: uncultured Pelagibacteraceae bacterium (assembly GCA_902587315.1). Taxonomy (GTDB): domain Bacteria; phylum Pseudomonadota; class Alphaproteobacteria; order Pelagibacterales; family Pelagibacteraceae; genus Pelagibacter. Next base: position 74,114 of record CACIKW010000001.1, on the reverse strand, counting down.
ATAATGCTACAGCAGGCTGTGTAAGGGTTAACACAATTGAAGTAAGTAAATAAATTGTAAAATGTACTGCACCTGCACTTTCACCTGAAATAATAATTACAAATAATGATAAATAACTAATTGGCAATCCAATTTTCATTAATTTCTTAGACTCTAATCCTAGCTTTGTAATTTTAGGTAAAATGTAACCAAATAAAAAAAATGCAATTAGCATTGTTGTATTTATCCAAAAAAGTCCGGTTGCGCTTTGTAATGGTGTATAACCTGCAACTCTAACCATCCAAGGACCTGCCCATAAAGTTTGAATTGCAACCATACCCCCATAATTAAATAAGCCTAAAGGAATTGTGCTTCTAAAAAATTTATTTTTCCAGACATCTGATAAAGTTCCTGCATTATTCTCATGATTATTATCTTTTGACTCCCATGATGGAATAAAAAGTATTGTTAAAAAAATAATAAGAAATATTAAAATACCAATTAAACCAAATATCCATCTCCATCCAATGATTGGTAATAAAAGCTGTACGGGTAATGTTGAAAAAACAAAACCCATTGAAAGTACCATTAACATCCATGCATTAGCTCTTTGCTGGTATTCATCTGCAAACCAAATTCTGTAACCAGTTAAAGGTCCCATTAAGCAAGCACTGACACCAACTCCAATCAAAATTCTAGATATAAGTAAACCAGAAAAGCTTTGAGCCAAAGCAAATGCTACCGTACCAATAATTGCAATTAACAAAAATGACGAAACAACTTTTTTTGGACCGTGCCTATCAAGTAAATAGCCAAGAGGTATTTGCATAGATGCAAATCCTAAAAAATAACCACCGGCTAATAATCCAAGATCACCAGCAGTTAAATTAAATTCCAAAGTTAATAATGGTGATAAAGTTGCTGTAATTGCTCTTAAAAGAGCTGATATAAAATATCCACAAGCAAATACAAAAAAGATTAAGACCGCTTTTTTGATCGGTAAAATATTTTTTTCCATTAAATTATATTAAAAATTTAAAGATATATCACGATGTATGGAATTACATTTTGCAACAAATTTAGCTTGAACTTTAGTTAAACGAGACTGGAGTCTTAAACCTATATTATTTTTTATTACTAAATTATATTTTTCAAGTTCTGGCATCAAATTTTCTGATGCATCTTTTCTCCATTTTATTTCTTTATCAAATAACATAACAACTTCTGAGTTTGCTTCTGAAATCTTGTCTACATCTTTTTCTTCACTATCAAGTAAGGAATATAAATCATCTAATCTGTTTGCAAATTCCTCTGTTCCAGAAATTTCCCCAATTTTTTCAAACAAACTATCTATAATTGAAGTTGAATTTTGATAATCTTCATTAACAACATTTTTCTTTAAATTATTAATATCTGGAGAAAGTTCATTTAACTTATCATGATCTTTTATAAACATGGCGATTTGATCTAAGTTATCATACGCTTCATCAACATTTTTTCTATATCTTTTTGTCTGAGTATTTTTTGCTTTATTAATAATTTCAAATTCTTTATTTCTAGATTTCCAATTCTCAGGTATTTTTTTAGTTATTTCATCAATTTCTAATTTATAATCTTCGATTTTAAGCTCTATTTTATTTTTTTCGCTAACTTTATCTTTATCTAAATTTCTAATTTCAGCTTTTAAATTTTCTATTCTATTTTCTATTTTTCTAATTTTTTTCTCTCTTTTTCTTGCACCATAATGCAGATCTCTGTAATCTTTAACAAACAAATTGTATTCTTTTTCAGTTTTTTGAAGTTTTTTAACTAATGCAAAAGTTCCTAATGCATTTTCAAAATGTTCTTCGAAAATATCCAATTTATCATTAGGAAGATTTGAAGGTACCAATTTTTCAAAGTTTGAAATTGCAGATCTGATTTTTTGTTCTTCATTATTATAAATAGCAAATTTGTATTCTTGTAAACAGTGTTGAAGCTTAGGATTCATTGGAGGCGGAGCTACATGAGATGTTAAATATGTTCTTGCAGGTAAATAATTTACTAGACTTGGATAAAAACCAACAATCCCAAGTCCCACAAGTTGTAATATTATGAAAGGAACAACACCTTTCCAAATATTTAAAGTTGTAACATACTTGGGTGCAACACCTTTTAGATAAAACAAAGCAAAACCAAATGGAGGGGTTAGGAAAGATGTTTGCAAGTTTACTCCAATCATAACGCCTAACCAAATTGCACTAACGTTAGCACCAGTTTCGGCTAGCAATATTGGTGCAATAATAGGAACAACAACAACAGCAATTTCAATAAAATCAAGGAAAAAACCCAATAAAAATATTACTGCCATAACAACAATAAACTGAGTCCAAAATCCTCCGGGCAAATCTTGTAAAAAATCTCTTACTAATTCTTCTCCTCCAAAAGCTCTGAAACCTGAAGTTAACATCGCTGCTCCTAAAAGAATTATAAATACCATCGATGTGGTCACACAAGTTTCTGTAACGACTTCTTTTAAAACATTATCAACCTTGTAAGATCTCCAAAAACTCCATGAAATACCAATTAAAAATATTATAGTAAAAAAACCGGTGATCAAAATTGCAGTTAAGTTTCTAGTTTCTAAAGCTTTAATGTTTAAGTTATAATTGTTCGATATTATAAAAATAGGAATTAATGATACGATAGTTATTATCAGAGGATAAAAAGCATCTTTTTTACCTTGATGAAGTCGATAACCTGCCATCAAAGTTGCTCCTATTGCTCCAATTGAACCAGCTTGATTTACTGTTGCTATACCCATTAAAATGGATCCAAGAACTGCAAAAATTAATGCAAGTGGTGGAATTATTACCATAATAACTTTTATCCAAAATTTGTAATCTAATTGACCTTTGAATGGAACGGGAGGTGCTGCTTTTGGATTTATTCTTGCATATACAAACACATACAACATATATAATCCAACTAATACTAATCCAGGTAGCAAGGCTCCAAGAAACATATCGCCAGCGCTTGTGGATCCAACTCTTAACTCACCAGGCATATTAAATTCACCAGTAATTAACTTATAATCTGACTGTCTAATTGTATTTGCAACATCGGATGCACTAGCTAATTGATCAGCTATAATAATTAAAACGATTGATGGAGGTATTATTTGACCTAGTGTTCCGGATGAACAGACAATTCCACTTGCGAGACTTCTATCATATTTATTATTCAACATAGTAGGCAGTGAAATTAGACCCATTGCAATTACTGTGGCTCCAACTATTCCCGTTGTTGCCGCAAGTAATGCCCCAACAAAAATTACCGAAATACCTAATCCACCTGGAATAGGACCAAATAATTGTCCCATGGTTACTAAAAGATCTTCTGCAATTTTAGATTTTTGCAACATTATTCCCATAAAAATAAACAAAGGTATTGCAATTAAAGTGTCGGTTTCTACATCCCAATAGTTACTCCTGAAATTTGTAATACCTGCCGTTAACCATTCTATGGGACCATCAGTTGCAAAATAAGCACTAGCGTTTCCTTCAAAGAGATATCCAAAAAAAGCTGCAAGACCTATTGAAATAATAGCTGAACCCGGTAATGCAAAAGCAACGGGAAAACCTGAAGCTAATGCTGCTATCATTATTATTACAAGCAGAGATAAAAATAAATGTTCCATAGTTTAATTTTTCAAAAGTTTATGACTGCTACTCATAAAATAACTAGTAAATTGGGTTAACATAGTTACGGCAAATACAGCTAAATATATTGCCATTAAATAAAGCAAATAAAGTCCATTTGAACCTTGCTGCGTAATTTCAAATGAAATAACTGGACCATTAATAATACTCGCTTTATTAACCATCCCTAAAAATATAACAATAAGACAAAGTGGAATTCCTAATACCAATGATCCAATGGAGTTTGTCCAAGCTTTTTTTCGCTCGCTAAAACCAGTGTATAAAACATCTACTCGTACATGACCTTCGTGCATTAAAGCATATGCGCTAGCGAAAAGATAAAGAGCAGAATACCAGAAACGAACTAAATCTCCTTGAAAAGCTTGTTCATACTCAAATATAAATCTAGATAGAACAATTGAAAATTCACTTGCAACAACTAAAATCGCCAACCAAATAAAACCTACTGTTCTTGTAAAATATCCCACTACAAATGAAATCAATATTAAAGGAAAATGGACATACGTAATTCTAAAATTTGGAATAACTAATTTTACTCTCAAATATTCACCTAAGATTGGACCAGTTAATTTTTCAACAACCATAAATGAAACTATTGCATCTGCAATTCCAACAATTAAAACTGCCCAGAAAGATGATCGAATAATATAAGCTGTAAATTTAGTGAGAATTTTTGCATCAGATTCTAAAGTTTGTTTAATAGATTTAAAAACGTAAAAAATTACCATTAACAATGCAGCAATGTAAAAAAATAACTGAATAAAAGCAAAAGTTAATGCTGATCCTTCTGAAGGTTTACTTAATTTTTCAAATCCAAATAAACCATATTGTGAAAATAACTGTTTAACACCAGGCCAATCAAACCAAACTGTTAAAACATTGTTTACTAAAAAAACAAAAGTAATAGCCAATATCGAATAACTAAATATTCTAATTAATACAGGTAAATTATTTTTTTTAATCATAAATCGAAATACTATATTTAACAAAACCCCATAAAATAAAGGGCCCTTAATAAAGGGCCCTTATATCAAATTTTACTAAAACTTTAAGTCTTATTAAATTCCTAAAGCTCTATTTCTTTGCTGAATATATGGTGAGTCTGACAAGTTAGTCCAAGCACCAATTTCTTTACGTGCTTTAACAAAAGCTTTATGCGTTTTAGCAGCAAGTGCACTATGTTGTTGAACTTCATCGTAAACTTCTTTAGCACCTTTAGCAAATGCGTCATAAACTTTATCATTAAATTTCTCAAGTTTAACACCATGATCATTTACTAGACGAGCTAATGCTGCACCATTTTTAGCATTGTACTCAGCCATCGTAATTTCATCTGCCCATGCGCAAGCAGTTTTAATCGTCGTTTGATCTGATTTTGTTAAGCTTGTAAACCATGATTTGTTAACACCACATGCTAACATCGATCCAGGCTCATGCATACCAGGATAGTAATAGTATTTAGCAGCTTCATGGAACTTCATGGCTTCGTCATTCCAAGGACCTACCCATTCAGTTGCATCAATTGCTCCTGAAACAAGGTTTTCATAAATTTGTCCGCCAGGAAGTGAAATTGGAGAACCTCCAAGTTTTCCTAGTACTTGTCCACCTAATCCAGGCATACGCATTTTTAAACCTTTAAAGTCATTAGCTGATCTAATTTTTTTATTAAACCAACCACCCATTTGAACTCCTGTGTTACCAGCTATAAAACTTTGAGTTCCATAATCATCAGTTAGTTCATCCCAAAGCGCTTGTCCTCCACCATGGTGTATCCAAGCATTTATTTCTGAGTAAGTAAAACCAAATGGACATGCAGTAAAGTATCCAAAAGCTGGGTGTTTTTTAACCCAATAGTAGTCTGCAGCGTGATACATTTGAGAGTTACCTGAAGCAACTTCATCAAATGAGTCAAATGCTTTTACTCTTTCGCCAGAAGCATAATAAGTAACTTGTATACGTCCATCACTCATGTCTGCTAGTCTTTTTGCAAATCTTTGTGCACCTGTACCTAGACCAGGAAAATCTCTTGGCCAAGTAGCTACCATTGCAGCTTCTACTCTTTCAGCAGCAACAGCTGGAGCAGCTAAAGATGATGCAGCTACAGCAGCAACACCTGTTGCAGCAGCAGCCTTAAAGAATTTTCGTCTTGAAGGAGTTTTTGTCTTCAAAACATTTTTATCTTTAATCATTTTCTCTCCTCTTATAGTTAATTAACTTGCTAATAGTTAATCACAAAAATTTTAAGGAGTCTTAATAAAAAAACTATATTCAACTCTAAGGTGTATTATATTATTTAAATATCTTATATTTTATTTAATTTAGATCAAAAATTTTTCCTGGATTCATTATATTGTTTGGATCCATACTTCTTTTAATGGATTTCATTGCTGGCAAGTTATCAGGATGTTGTTTCAATAAATAATGTTTTTTTTGTAAACCGATGCCGTGTTCTCCAGTTATTGTTCCCTCTAGGTCTAAAGCTTTCTGAATAAGTTTGTCACTATAATCTCTTATTAGTTTCTGTTTTTCTTTATCATTAGGATCATACAAAATAATAGAATGAAAATTACCATCTCCGACATGACCAACCATTGGAGCAATTAAACCATTATCTTTAACATGTTTTTCAGCCCAGGAAACACATTCTACAAGTTTTGAAATTGGAACGCATATATCTGTTGAATATACTTTCATATTATTTCCTAAAGCTTTGACTGAATAATAAACATCGTGCCTTGCCTGCCATAACTTATTTCTTTCTTCAATTGATTCAGCCCATTTAAAATCACCGCCTCCATTATTTTTTGATAATTCTTCAACAATTTTTATTGACTCTTTATTTGACTGCTCGCTTCCATGAAATTCAAAAAAAAGAGTTGGGGAAGCTTTTACATTTTCTAATTTAGAATATTTAATACTTATTTCCATTTGATCTTTGTTTAGCATTTCAATTCTTGCAATATTAACTCCGTATTGGATTATTTCTTGAGATGTTAAAACTGCTGAGTCTAGATCAGGAAAATAACAAACAGCACTCATAATACTTTCTGGAATTGGAGATAGTCTTAATTGTACTTCAGTTATAATTCCTAGCGTTCCTTCAGAACCAATAAATAAATTAGTTAAATTATATCCTGCAGAAGACTTTTTTGCTCTTCCACCTGTTTTAATAATTTCTCCATTAGCTAAAACAACTGTTAATCCCGTTATTATTGTTCTCATTGTTCCATATTTTACCGCCATAGTTCCTGAAGCTGAAGTTGCTGCCATTCCACCAAGAGCAGCATCAGCACCTGGATCAATAGGGAAAAAAACTCCATCTTCTCTTAAATATTCATTTAATTGCTTTCTTGTTACGTTCGCTTGAACTCTACAATCAAAATCAGCTGCATTAACACTTAAAACTTTGTTCATTTTTTCTAAAGAAATTGTAATACCATTTTCATTGCCTACTACATTTCCTTCAAGAGAAGTTCCTGTTCCAAATGGAACAATCGGAATTTTGTGATCATTGCATAACTTTAATATTTTTGAAACTTCTTCATTGGTTTCTGGAAAAACTACCGCTTTAGATAAAACTGGGTCATAAGTATCCTCGCCTCGGGCATAGTTTGCTCTGGTAGATTCAGACATTGAAAATCTACCATTAAATATTTTCTTTAATTCTTTTTGTACTTGTTCGTTCATTTTTTTTTATAATAATATAGGAGTTATATAAAAAAAACACTACAATTAGCTTAACATTTTTTTGATATTTTCCAGTGCTTGAGAGATATTTTCTTCTGATGTCGTAAAATTAATTCTTACATTATCTAATGAAAATTTACCAAAAGCAGTACCCTGGATTAAAGAAACTCCTGCCTCATTTAAACATTTTTCTGCAAACTGATCTCCATTCATTCCTGTATCTTTCACATTTGGAAAAATAAAAAAACCAGATTTTGCTTCAACAAACTTAATTCCAGAAATTTTTTTTAAACCATCACACATTAAATTTTTTCTTTTAATAAATTTATCAATCATATTATTGATGCTATCATCTGGGCCATCTAAAGCAGCAATTGCACCATATTGAATAGCAGCATTTACACAGGAGTGATTATTCACACAAAATTTAAACATTTTATCTAATAATTTTTCTGGCCAAACTCCCCACCCTAATCTCCATCCGGTCATGGCATATGTTTTGCTCCATCCGTCTAACACAATTAATCTTTCATAAAGCTCTGGATAATTAAAAAATGTTGGAAATTCTTTTTTTTCAAATATTAGTCTACCATAAATCTCATCACTTAAAATTGCTACATTAGGATATTTTAGTAAAGCATTTGCTAACTTATCAATTAAAGATTTATCTGCAAAACTTCCTGTTGGATTATGTGGATTATTTATAATGAAAAGCCTTGTTTTATCATTAATTAATGAAACTATTTTTTCTACGTTAATATTAAAATTATCTTTGTCTGATAAGTTATAAGAAACAGGTTTTGCTCCAGTATACCTAATCATAGATTCATATATTGGAAATCCTGGGTCAGGATAAATAATTTCGGTTCCAGGTTCGCCAAAAAAAGAAATTGCATAGTGCATTGTTGGTTTTCCACCTGGTACTATAAAGATTCGTTCAGGAGAAATTTTTGCATTATAAAGTTTTTGAATTTTTCTACTTACTGCTTCTCTACACTCTAGTATTCCGTTTGGAACGGTATATCCGTTATTTCCATCTCTTAAAGCTTTAATTGTAGCTTCAATTACATATTCTGGAGGACTTTCTGCTGACTGTCCTAAGCTTAAATCAATAATTTTTTTACCTTGCGCTTGTAACTTTTTTGTTTTTGAAAAAATGTCATAAACTAGTTCGGTTCCCAAATTATTTACATTTTTTGCTATTTTCATATTTAACTTTTTCTAAAAACAATTTTGGAACTATTTAATTCACTTATATTTTTACATCCCATTAATTTCATATCACGATTAATTTCTGTTTTCATATTTTCTAAAATTTTTTCTACACCTTTTTGTCCTCCAGCTGCTAAAGCAAATAAATAGCCTTTACCAAAACTACATGCTTTTGCTCCTAGACATAAAGCTTTAAGTACATGTGTTCCTCTTCTAATTCCTCCATCTAGTATTACTTCGATTTTATCCCCAACTGCATCTACTATTTCAGCAAGTTGGTCAAAGGGTGCTCTTGAACCATCTAATTGTCTGCCACCATGATTAGAAATCATTATGGCTGTACAACCAATATCAACTGCTTTCTTTGCATCTTCAACACTCATAACTCCTTTTAAGGCAAAGGGTCCATTCCATTTTTTAACACAATACTCTGCATCTTTCCAATTCATTGCCGGATCAAATTGTTCGTTTATATAATCAATGACTGATTTATCTATACTAGTTCCTTTTTGAGTTATGTGAATAATATTTGCTAATTTAAATTTTTCGTGAGTCAAATTATTAATTGTCCAGCCTGGATGTAATATAAAACTTAAAAGGCTTCCTAAAGTTAATTTTGGAGGAGTTGTAAATCCAGTTCTTCGGTCTCTCTCTCTATTTCCAGCAACAACAGTATCAACGGTTAAACACATGCTGCTAAAACCAGCTTTTTTACATCTTTCTATTAGATTGTCTGTAAGTCCTCTGTCTTTGTGAATATACAATTGAAATAGTTTTGGACCCTTGTTTACTTTTGCAATTTCTTCAATACTTACAGTTCCCATAGTTGATGTACCAAAAATAGTACCCATTTTTTCTGTAGCTCTTGCTGAAGCTCTCTCTCCTTTATGATGGTAAAGACGATGCATAGCAGTAGCCGCAGGAAATAATGGAAAATCAATTTTTTCTCCTAGTACAGTTGTGGACATGTCTACATTTGAAACATCATTCAAAACACTCGGAATCAAATCATAATTATTAAATGAGCTCGTGTTTCTATTTAAAGTAATTTCATCGTCAGAACCTCCATCAATATAGTGAAATATTGGAGAGGGTAATTTTTTTTTAGCTAACTTTCTAAAATCTTCAAAATTATGACAATCACTCAATTTCATTTTTTTCTAAATCTTAAATTATTTCTATTTAAATCACTTATTTTAGTACAGCCCATGAGTTTCATGCCCCGTTCTATTTCTGAGCGGTATTGATTTAAAGCTCTTTCAACACCATCTTGTCCCGCGGCAGCTAATGCATAAAGGTAAAGTCTCCCACCTGAGCATGCTTTTGCTCCCATAGATAATGCTTTAAGTATATGGGTGCCTCTTTGAATCCCCCCTTCACAAATCACATCAATTTTATCTCCGACGGCATCTACTATTTCAGCAAGTTGATCAAAGGGTGCTCTTGAACCATCTAATTGTCTTCCTCCGTGATTTGAAACCATTATTCCTGTACATCCAATATCTACTGCACGCTTAGCATCTTCAACACTCATTATTCCTTTTAACGCAAAATGTCCTCCCCATTTAGAACAAAGTTTTTCAGCATCGCTCCAGTTCATTGACTGATCCAACATGGTTGAAAAGTAATTTCCAATTGATACTGCTGTACTAGTTCCTTCACCAACATAATCTTGAAGATGAGGTAGTTCAAATTTACCCTTTGTTAAATAATTTATTCCCCACATCGGCTTTACCGCAAAACTAAAAAGACTTGATAGTGTAAGTTTTGGTGGAGAAGTAAATCCAGTTCTTAAATCTCTTTCACGATTACCTCCAGTTATTGTATCAACTGTTAAAGCCATAACATCAAATTTTGCAGCCTTAACTCTTTCCAAAACAGCATCATTTAATCCTCTGTCTTTATGAAAATAGAATTGAAACATTTTTGGTGTATCAATAATCGAAGAAATTTCTTCAACACTTACTGTTGATAAAGCTGAAACTCCAAACATCGTATTATATTTTTTTGCGGCTTTACCTACTGCCCTTTCTCCATCATAATGAAAAAGTCTTTGTAGTGCCGTCGGTGCACAATAAAAAGGAAGGTTTAATTTTTTGCCAAATATAGTTGTTGATAGGTCTACGTGCTCTACTCCTTTTAGAACATTTGGAACTAGATCAACTTCATTAAATGCTGATGTGTTTCTTCGATATGTAATTTCATCATCAGCAGCACCATCAATGTAATGGAAAATTGGGGCTGGTAATTTTTTTTTTGCTAATTTTCTAAAGTCATAAAAATTATGACAATCCTTCAAATTCATTTTTTAAATTAAAAATTTTTAAGAAAATTAATCATATAGCTATTTGCGCCTGGATTTTTATCTCCTAAACTTGCATTAGATAAATGATTATATGAAAAACCTAATTCGCTATTGCTAAAAATGTCTAAAGACACTTGAAGTTCGCTTTTAAATTCTATTGGGTGACCCAAATCTTTCCCATCGCCTTCATTATAAATTCCCGGAGTAAAGCTTGGAACAATATTCAATTTTCCCATTTTATATTGAGCTTGCACTCCTGTGTAAAAATAACTTGCATTATCTGCTGTGATCATAATGCCAGTAACAGGTGATAAAGTTCCTAAAAAACTATTTCTTAGTAAATTCTCATCTTGATGCTGAATTCCAAATATTGCAGATCTTTTTCCTTTGTCACTAAAATCAAACATTCCTGAAAAGAAATTTAATTCATGATTTCCAAAAGAATACTTTGTATCTTCAGCTTTCGTTATTGAAGACAAAAATATACTAACAGATAGTATAACAAAAAAAAAATTTATTAATTTTTTCATATTAATTATATTAAATTAGCTTATTTAATTATTTTTTAAAGAAGTTTCGAAAAATCAAATATCCTCCAAAAATAAATAAAATTATAGGAAATATCCAAAGAAAAATAGTATTTTTGTTTAAATTAGGTTCATAAAGAATCCAATCTCCATATTGGGTTCTAAAAAATTCATAAATTTCTTTTTCTGATTCACCTTTATTAATTTTATTTTTTATTAATATTTTCATACTTATTGCAAAATCTGATTGAGAATCATATACAGATTGACCTTGGCAAACTAAACATCTGAGATTTTTTGAAATTTTATTTTCAAGTTTATTATTTTTTTCTAAACTAATAGAGTGACTCACAATTGTTAAAAATAATAAAGTTAAAAAAATAATTTTTTTTTTCATTTTGTTATTATATTTTTTATTTCAATAATATTTTGTTGATTTAAAGGACCAATGTATTTTTTTATTATTTTTTTATTTTGAATTATAAATGTTTCAGGAACTCCGAAAGCTCCTAGCTCTATGGATATTATTCCCTCATTATCAGTTAGAATTAGATCATATGGATTTCCATTTTTATAAATAAATTTTTTTGCATTATTTTCTTTATCTTTATAGTTAAGTCCAATTAAATTAATATTGTTATTATTTTTTAAATTCATCAAATATTTATGTTCTTGTAAACAGGGTATGCACCATGAGGCCCAAATATTAATTATTGTAATTTTTTCATCTAAAAATAATTGATTTGAATTAAAATCTTTTTTTGTAAATAATTCTTTAGCTTCAAAATTAATATAATTTTTTGTAAATTCTTGGGGTGTATAGTAATTTTTATTATAAATACTTTTAAAAAATATAAAAAAAATAAACAAAAAAGATAAAAATACACAGAAAAATATTATTTTTTTTTTCATATCTTTCTAAAAAAACTTAATATTCCTCCGATGGTTAATAAAATAATAGAAAACCATATCCAGGACATGAATGGTTTAACTTGATAACGAACATTAAAATAGCCATCATCTTTTAGAAGATTTACTACCAAAAATTTATCTGAAAAAATGTTTGATTTAATATCTGCTTCACTTGTTAAAATTTCAGGTTGATTGTAAATTCTCACCTCTGGATTAAATTTTAAAATTCTTCCTTGCTTATCTTTAATTTCAAAGGTTGTAATTACTGTTTTATAGTTATTTTTATTTAAAGTTTTTAAATTAATAAATTTAATTGAATTATTATTTATATTTAATTCATCACCTTGCTTCATATTTGCAGAAAATTCAGTTGAAAAAGCACCATTCAATAAAATGCTTAAAATAAATATGCTAAAGGAAAAATGAGATAATTTTTGAGAAAAATTGTTTTTTTTTTCAAAAAATCCCTCAATTGTTTTAATTAATAATATAAAGCTAGTTACAAATATAGCTGTAGAAAACAAATACTTGGCTTCGCTATATCTAATAATAAAAACAGAAGCAGCAAGAGATATAAAAAAATAAAAAAAATTTGTGTATTTTATCTTTGAAAATTTTGTTTTAATCCATTGTAATTTTGGACCAAACGCCATAACAACAAAAAAAGGTATTAGAAAAGGTATTAATAATTTATTATAAAAAGGTGGACCAACAGAAACTTTATCACTAGTCAGTACTTCTAAAAAAATTGGATAAGTTGTTCCAATTAAAACAACAGACAAAAAATACATCATAAACCAGTTGTTAATAATTAATGAGGTTTCCTTACTTAAAAAAAATGTTTTCCTAGATGTTGATTCTTCAATTTGAAACAAGAAAAAAATTATAACTGATAAAAAAATTATAATAAATAGGAAGATTAAAATAAATATTCCCCTGCTTGGATCGTTGGCAAAAGTATGAACTGAATTTAAAATTCCTGACCTAACTAAAAATGTTCCACCTAAACTTAATATAAATGTTGCAATAGATAGTATTAAAGTCCATGATTTGAGAATATTTCTTTTCTCTAAAACAATAATTGTATGCAACAATGCAGTTAGACAAAACCATGGCATTAAAGATACATTTTCTACAGCATCCCAAAACCAAAATCCCCCCCAGCCTAACTCATAATATGCCCAAATAGATCCAATCATTATTCCTAATGTAAGAAAAATCCAAGAAATTATAATCCATTTTTTTATATGTGATGCCCAATTTTTATTTACATAGCCTTGAACCAGGGCGGCAAGTGCCGATGAGAATATTATTGATGAACCAACATAACCTAAATACAAAATTGGTGGATGAATTGCTAAAGCTGGATCTTGCAATATAGGATTTAATCCTAAACCTTCATAAGGTATTGGATAATTCATGTTAAAAGGATTGGAAACTGATAATAAAAAAATTATAAATCCTAAAACAATTATTTCATGAAAAATAATTGTAAAAATTCTATATTTTTTGGGATGTTTTTTTGAAGTTAAAGAAAAAATAAAAATAAATAAAACTAAAACAAATAGCCAAAGTAATAGGCTACCTTCATGGTTGCCCCATGAGCCAGAAATCTTATAAAAAATTGGTTTTGTTGTGTGAGAATGATTATAAACTGTTTCGTTACTAAAATCAGAAAGTACAAATAATATTATTAAAGAAAAAAAACTTATAATAATTGTTAATAGCTGAAGAAATAATAATGAAAAAATATTTTTTTCTATTATTTTTCTAGGATCATTAATGCTTTTGAAACACAAAAAAAAAATTATTAATGAAAAAATTAAACAAAATACCAAAGAATAATTTCCTAAATAATTATAAATCACCTTAATTATTCTCCAATGCCTTTTTCACTTCTGGGGGCATATAATTTTCATCGTGTTTTGCTAATATTTTCTTAGCTACTAGAAAGTTTCTGTCTTTCAAAAAACCCTCGGCAACAACGCCTTTGCCTTCGGCAAATAAATTTGGAACAGCTCCTTTGTAGCTCACACTAATTTCATTTTTAAAATCTGTTATTACAAAGTTTATTTTCTCTGCTGATGATAAAATAGATCCCTTTTTAACTAATCCTCCAACTCTAATTTTTTTATCACTTAACTCATTAATATTTTTTATTTCGGTAGGGGATTTAAAATACACAACATTTTCCTCTAGCGATTTCAGTATTAAAAAAATTGTTAAAACAGCAGCCAGTAAGGCTAGAGATAAAAAAAGTATTCTTAACTTAACCTTTTTACCATACATTAAAATTCAAGTTAAATTTTTGAAGCAGAAATATCTGATAAAACTTCTCTATATATTTTTTGATTCTTCGCTAATTCTTTCTGATTGTAAGATAATCTTTGAAATTTAGCATTAAATCTATTTTGCTCTTTAACATACTGAATCTTTATGATCCTAAACAAAATAAAAAAACTTATTAATGTAAAGCCAAATGCTGACCATACATATGATCCATATCCCTCCATTAATAATATTTCCTGCATCATAACCTATCTAGTCCTTTGTTTTTTATCTTTATCAGTTCTGTATTATATTTCATTAAAAATATCAAAATAGAAAATAGAGCAAATGCCGCAGTCATTAATGTAAGTGGTAATAGCATAGAAGGATGAATTGTGCTGTTTTCCATTAATTTAATTGATGATGGTTGATGCAAAGTAGACCACCAATCAACTGAAAATTTAATTATAGGTATATTTATTAAACCAAAAATAGCTATAATAGATGTAATCTGATCTGCTCTGGTCTTGTCTTCTATAATTCTCCAGGCCAAAATATACATAAAATAAAATAAACAAAGAATAAGCATTGAGGTAATTCTAGAGTCCCAAGCCCACCACGTTCCCCATGTTGGTTTGCCCCAAATGGATCCAGTCACCAAAGCGGTAATATTAAAAATCAAACCAGATGGAGCTAAACTTTTTGAAATAATAGAAAAATTTTTATTTTTAAAAATTAAACTTCCAAATGATAATATTCCAATAAATAAAAAAATTCCCACCGCTATCCATGCTGATGGGACATGAACATACATTATTCGAACTGAGTGGCTTTGAATATAATCTTTAGGTGATAAAACTAATGCCTCAATTAATCCTATACATAAAACTATGACAAAAATAAAAAAAACATATTTTGGTGCTTTTGACGTAATTGAAAAAATCTTACTATTATTTATAAAACTAAACATTTATATATATATATATCAAATTTAGATTAATTTATAATTTCTTGAAATTCCTCTCGATCAAGAACACTGAGGGAGATAAATAAGGGAATGGAATAGTGCCCTTGATCGAAATTAATTAATATTTAACTTATTCTTATGTCTAAGATTTGAATTAATTGTGTTTAAAAATTGACTTTTATTCTAGTTTGAAGGTTTAAAATAACTTGATCCTTTTTTGCCAGAAAATATTTCATTTATTAAAGGATGTTTTATTGGTTCTTCAGATTCATCCGCGATTAAGTTTTGCTCAGATACATAAGCTTCGTAGGTTATATCTTCATTTTCTGCAAGCAAATGATAAAAAGGCTGATCTTTCCTAGGTCTAACCTTTTTGGGAATTGACTGGTACCATTCCTCTGAATTATTAAATTCAAAATCAACATCATAAATCACACCTCTAAAGTCAAAATGCTTATGCTTAACCACATCGCCTATTGAAAATTTTGCTTTCTGAATACTCACAGCTATAAATATGGATATTTAATTATAAAAATCAATAAAAAAAATGTGAATATTTTATTATTCTGTTAATATGTCCCCGTGAAAAGGTCTATCATTAAATTCCTCACAGATTTTGGCCCCTTATTAATATTCTTTATAATTTATTATAACAGTGGAAAAAATCTAAGAGTTGCAATTCCTCCGCTTATTATTGCAACTATATTAGCAGTTATAATTGTTTGGTTTGTTGAAAAAAAAATACCGTATGTTCCTTTATTGGGAGGAATATTAATTTCTTTTTTTGGTGGACTAACTATTTATTTTGATAACCCAATTTTCATATATATGAAGCCAACTATAATAAATATATTATTTGGTATTGCTTTGTTTTTTGGTAAATTTTTTAGCAATGAACCAGTTCTAAAAAAAATTCTTGGTAAATCAATTAAATTAAATGATCAAGGATGGAAAGTATTAAATGTGAGATGGATGTATTTTTTCTTTTGTCTGGCCATTATAAACGAATTGGTATGGAGAACTCAATCAGAAGAATTTTGGGTAAATTTTAAAGTATGGGGTCTTTTGCCAATAACATTTGTTTTTGCAGTTTTCCAAGTAAACATAATTAATAAATACAAATTAGATGAACAAGAATTTAAAATTAATAATAAATAATACTCTATCAGAAAAAGAACAAAGACATTTTTTTGAAAAAGATGAACTAAAAATAATATTAGATTTGTATGCTAAAATGGTTTCTCACGGATCTTGGAAAGATTATGGTTTAACTATTTCAAGTAAACAAGTGGGATTTAGTATTTTTAAAAATGCTGCAGAAAACGAGATGTATAAAATTTGTAAAAATTTTAAACCTGGTAATAAAAATTTAAAATATTTAATTACTGATACTAATGGAAAAATATTAAAAAATTCTAATAACCTTCAAAACCTACTGAAAAATATTAATTGGAAAAAATTATAATTATCTTCTTTGGCCGAAAAGTCTTAGAAGCATTATAAATAAATTAATAAAATCTAAATATAAAGTTAATGCGCCCATAACAGCTTTTTTTCCCATTAACTCTCCAGTATCAGAAGCTGCATACATATTCTTAATTTTTTGTGTATCATATGCTGTTAGGCCAACAAAAATTAAAACTCCTAAAATTGAAATTACAAAATACATCATTGATGATTTTAAAAATATATTTACTAGAGAAGCTATTATAATTCCAATTAGGCCCATCATTAAAAAGGATCCCATTTTTGTCAAATCTCTTTTAGTCGTATACCCATATATGCTCATAGCACCGAAAGTTGCAGAAGTTATAAAGAATACTCTCGCAACACTTACTCCTGTATAAACTAATAGTATCCAAGACAACGATAAACCCATAAGGGCAGCAAATACCCAAAATACCGTTTGTGCTTTAGCTGCGCTCATTTTATTTATTCCAAAACTCATATAAAAAACTATTCCCAAAGGCGCCAGCATCACAATCCATTTTAATCCCGAAAAAAATAATGCATTTCCAAAACTTGTAAATCCAGATATTGCACCACTTGCGTCAGTTACTACTGACATTTTGAAAGACATTAGTGCTATAATTCCAGTTAAGAGAATTCCAGTTGCCATGTAGTTATATACTTTTAACATGTAGGCTCTTAGGCCTTCATCCATTACAACTGTCTTTTGTTGAGCTACCTTTACTTTGTTTAAGATGTTTTCTTTATTAAATTCCATAACATTTATATAATAGCCTTTTACTATTTATTCAAGATGTCATAAAAATTTAAAAAAATAATAAAAATTCAATGAATTATAGAAAATTAGGAAATACTGAACTTAATGTAAGCACTATTTGCTTGGGTACTATGACTTGGGGAGAACAAAATACTCAAAACGAAGGTTTTGAACAAATGGATTATGCTTTAGATCAAGGTGTAAATTTTTGGGATACTGCAGAACTTTATTCTGTTCCTCCAAAAAAAGAAACTTATGGTCATACAGAAATTATAATTGGAAATTGGTTTAAAAAATCAAAAAAAAGAGAGAAAGTTATTTTAGCAACAAAAGTAGCTGGTCCCATGAGAGAATATTTAAGAGGAGGTGGAAATAATTATGGTATAGAAAAAATGACTGAAGCTATAAATGGTAGCCTAAAAAGATTACAAACAGATTACATAGATCTATATCAATTACACTGGCCCGAAAGAAATACAAACACGTTTGGAAAACTGGGTTATGAACATAAGGACAATGGTTATTGGAATAAATTTGAAGATGTACTTGGAAATCTAAAAAAATTTATTGATACTGGAAAAATACGAGAAGTTGGTTTATCTAATGAAACTGCATGGGGTGTTAAAAAATTTCTAGAAATTTCAAAAGATCAAAATTTGCCCAGAATGATGTCAGTTCAAAATCCTTATAGCTTATTAAATAGAACTTATGAAATTGGTTTAGCTGAGGTTTCTATTAGAGAACAAATTGGATTACTAGCTTATTCTCCTTTGGCAAGTGGATACTTGAGTGGAAAATATAGAAATGAGACATATCCAAAAGGATCTAGAATGGAAAGAGATTGGGATTTTTGGAAATATAGATACAACACGCCCAACTTGAAAAATGCAGTAGAAGAATATTACAAAATAAGTAAAAAGTATAATCTTGATATGAGTCAAATGTCGTTAAAATTTTGTGAAATCCAGCCATTTATGACAAGTGTAATTATTGGTGCTACTACTATGGAGCAGTTGAAAACTGATATGGAAAGTGTAAATGTAAAATTAACTGATGAAATTATTAAAGAAATTAATGAAGTTCAAAAAATTTACCCAAACCCATGTCCTTAATTAAAAATACACTAATAGGTTTTTTTTTATTATTTTTTTTAAATACTACTCTAGTTTATTCTGAAGAATTAAAAAAAATTGGTAAATTTAAAGATTGGGAAGTGATGGTTTTAATTAATAATTCAGAAAAAGTTTGTTTTGCTCAAACAAAACCTGTTTTGCAATCTCCAAAAGGTGAGAATAGGGAAGCAAGATTATTTGTAAGCTTTAGGCCAAAAGACAACATTGCAGATGAAATTAGCACAACATCAGGATATGAATATAATACTCAAAATTCAATAAGAGCTAAATCGGGTAAAAATAAATATAAATTTGATATATCTCAAGAAGGATTTGCCTGGATAGCTGATAATAAAATTGAAAAAAAAATGATACGAACGATGAAAAAAGGATCTAGAATTATGGTTACAGGATTTAATAAGTCTGGATCACAAACAATTGATCATTATTCTTTGTTGGGTTTTACAAAAGCTTACAGCGCCGCCAAAAAAAATTGCACTTAAAATAAATGAAGGTAAAGAAAAAAATAGTCCTAGCCTATTCAGGAGGACTTGATACATCAATTATATTAAAGTGGCTTCAAAAAAATTATAATGCAGAAGTTATTGCTTATACAGCTGATATTGGTCAAGAAATTAATAAAGAAAAAATAATTAAAAATGCAAAAAAACTTGGAGTAAAAAAAATAATAATAAAAGATCTGAAAGATATTTTTGTAAAAAATTATGTTTACCCAATGATAAGGGGACATGCTGTTTATGAAGGTATTTATTTATTAGGAACCTCTATTGCAAGACCATTAATTGCTAAAGATCAAATTAGAGTTGCTAAAAAATTCAAAGCTTATGCTGTTTCTCATGGTTCTACGGGCAAAGGTAACGACCAGGTAAGGTTTGAACTTGGCTATCATTACTTCGGACAAAAAATAAAAATAATAGCTCCTTGGAGAATTTGGAAACTTAAGTCTAGAACTGATTTAATTAATTATGCAAAAAAAAATAAAATACCTATTCCTAAAGATAAAAAGGGAGCTCCGCCATTTTCAGTGGACGATAATTTATTCCATACATCAACAGAAGGAAAAGTTTTAGAAAATCCTAAAAGTCCAGCTCCCGAATTTATTTTTCAAAGAACAACTTCTCCAGAAAAAGCACCTAACAAAGCATCTTTTGTAACCATAGGATTTAAAAAGGGAGATCCTATAGCTATTAATGGAAAAAAATTAACACCTTCAAAACTATTAGAAAAGTTAAATATATTGGCTGGTAAAAATGGAATTGGTAGAGTTGATCTGGTTGAAAATAGATTTATTGGAATAAAATCAAGAGGTGTATACGAAACTCCCGGTGGAACTTTATTAATTAATGCTCATAGAGCAATGGAATCTGTAACTTTAGATAAAGAAACTATGCATAAAAAAGATGAAATAATGCCAAAATATGCAGAACTTATTTATAATGGTTATTGGTATTCAAAAGCAAGATTTAAGCTTCAAAAAATTGTTGATCTAAAAAGAAGTAAAGTCAACGGATCTGTTAAGCTTAAACTATACAAAGGTAATATTACAATTGTATCTAGACAAACTAAAAGTAATGCTTATTCAATGAAAAAGGTTTCTTTTGAAGAAAATAAAACATTCAATAAATCTAACGTTGAAAGATTTATTAATTTTCATAAAAAAAATTTAAAAAAATAAATTCAGTAAAATTTATGTATAATTTTTAAAATAGTTTCTAACGCTATCCTTAAATAGTAAATATATGCAAGATATTTGTAAAAAAGTATTTAAAATCAAAATAGATCTCACACCTAAACTTGTTAAGCCCATTTCTGGTATTGGGCCGAAAGGTACTAATAAACTGGTTCTTATAGCACCAAGTAAATCTATAAGTCCTAAAATATTCCAAGAAAGTAATAATCCCCAAATTAAATAAGAGGGTTTTTTTAATATACAATAAACTAAAAAAAATGCTGTTGTACCAATTATAAAATCTCCAATTAATGCCAAAACCCATTCCGGGGGTGCTCCTCTTTCATTTCCAGTTATGTTCCAAAATAAAAATAAACTAGAACCGATTGCTCTAAATGTCATCCATCCAGTAACAAATATAATCCACCTAATTGAATTTGACATATTAATTTTTTTGCGATCTTTTAAAACATTTAATAGTATTTTTTAATAAACAAGCAATGGTCATAGGACCAACACCACCTGGAACAGGTGTTAAGGCTTTTGCAACTTTTGAAACTTCATCAAATGCAACGTCACCAATAATTCCTTTATCAGTTTTATTAATTCCTACATCAATTACGATTGCATCTTTTTTAACCCAGTCACCTTTAATAAGTTCAGGCATTCCAACTGCTGCAACTATAATATCACCTTGTAAACATTCACTTTTTAGATCTTTTGTTTTAGAGTGTGTAATTGTAACTGTACAATTTTCTTTTAAAAGAAGTTGAGTCATTGGTTTTCCATTTAAATTTGATCTACCAACAATAACTGCTTTTTTTCCATTTAAATTAGGTTCAATTTTTTTAATTAATAAATAACATCCAAGAGGTGTACAAGGAACTAAGCTCTCATAACCTGAAGATAAATTCCCAACATTCATAGGATGAAATCCATCAACATCTTTACTTGGTAAAATTGCTTCTATAACCTTTTGTTTATCAATATGTTTTGGTAATGGTAGTTGAACTAAAATACCCGATACACTGTCATCTTTATTTAGTTCATTAATCTTATCTAAAACTTTTTTTTCTTCTATAGAGTCTGGATATCTTACAACCTCAGATTTCAAGCCCGCTTCATTTGCAGCTTTTTCTTTCATACGAACATAAATTTGGCTTGGTGCCATATCGCCTATTAAAATTACAGTTAATCCTGGTACTTTATTATATTTAGATTTTAATTCAGAAACTTCTTTCTTTAATCTTTCTCTTAATTCTGCCGCTTCTTTTTTTCCGTCTATTAAAATCATAAATTAACTAAAAAATTAATGGTGCTAAGTAAAGCTTCATACACATTTCAATAAACCAAATCAATAAAAGAAGAATTATTGGTGAAATATCAAAAGTGCCTAAATTAGGTAAAAATCTTCTTATCTTATTTAAAATAGGATCTGTTAATCGGTAGGTAAAATCTAGAACCGAATATACAAATTTATTCGATGTATTTAGGACATTGAAAGCTATCAACCAACTAATAATTACATTTGCTATTACTACATAAGAATAAATTTTTAGTATTTGTAAAACTAAATAGAAAATAGCAATCATTTTTTTTCAACATAAATAGATTGGCTTGGAAATGCAAAAGATGCTTTGTTTTTTTCAACTATTTGTTTTATTTCAATTGCAAGTCTTTCCTTAACTGCTAGCCATTCATCCCAGTCATCGGTTTTTGTAAAACATCTTATATACATATCAATGGAACTGTCTGAAAACTTGTCTATTCTTACAGCATATCCATTTTCTGTTTTATAATCTTCGTGGCTTTTAATATAATTTTCAATTTCATTTCTTATAGTTTTTAGTTGTTCTACTGTGGTGTCATACTGTAAATTTATAGTCCAACTTATAATCCAACTTGTAGTTTCACTAATATTTATTACAGCATTTTCAGCGAACTGAAAGTTTGGTATTATTGCAATCGATTTATCAAATTTCCTAATTGTTGTTGATCTAAATCCAATTTTTTCAACTATTCCCTCTATAATTTCGTCAACTAGTATCCAGTCGCCTACTTTGAATCTTTTTTCTATCAAAACTAAAATTCCAGATATTAAATTTTTAAATAAATCTTGTGCTCCTAGAGCTACTGCAACACCAAACAAACCCAAACCAGCAATGATAGGTCCTATTTTTATTCCCCATAATTCAAGAACTGCTGCTACTCCTAAAATTAATATTAATATTTTTAATGATTTAATTATCCATCCTATTAATTCTTTTGTTAATAATTTATTAAGGCCACTCATTATATAAGATACGGGTTCTATAATTTGATGCATAATCCAAAATATTAAAATTGTTATTAATGTTCTATTAACATCTTCTACAAAGTTTTGAGTTCCTTCGGTAAAGCTCATGTAATAACTTGCAAAGAAAAAACCTAGAACTATAGGTAAAAATCTTGCAGGACCCTCCATAGCTTTTACAAAATTATCGTCTAATTTATTTGTGGTTTTTTTCGAAATAAGTTTTAATTTTTTAACGATTAATCTCCCAATTAGTCCTCTAAAAATTAGAAAAATTAAAAATATTATAAGTCCAATAATTATTTCAACAAAGTTGATACCTAAAATTCCTTTTCCCCAAACTGAAATAAATAAATCTTTTAAGTTTTTAATTGCTTCCATAATTACAATCTATTTAACAAAAATTCTTCCTCTCCGGGGTTAAACAAAAAAATCTTCTTCCATTTTATCTTGTTTAAAGAAGATGAAGTTTTTTCCCCTATGCACATTAAGTTAGTATTCATCCAATAGTCAACTAATTCGTATTTATTGATTAAATTTAAGAAATTATTTCCACTATTTTGTGAATAAATAAATACTATTTCTGGTATGTTTTTTTTTAATTTTTCTATAAAATCAACATCTAGTTTCTCAATTGGCTCTACAGAATAATTGATAAGTCTCTCAATTTTGTACCCTTCTTTAATTAAATCCCTATCTAAGTCAGAAGATACAATTTCGCCACTTACATATAGCATTTTGCTGTCTTTTTTATTTATATTTTGTAAAACTAATTCCTTTAAATTGTTTACATTGCCTTCTGCGGAAAATACGTTTTGGAAACCAAAAGATAGTGCCATTTTTTCAGTTGCATTACCAACACAAAAACAATTGGTATTTTTGTTTATTCCACTTAAATTTAAATTTTTAATTGCATTTGCGCTTGTAAAAATAAAACAATTATATTCTGAAAAATTAATTGGATTGTATTTCTTTTTTTTTATTTTAATCACAGGAAAATGTGAAACTTTATGTCCGAGATTTCTAAATTTTAGAATTAAATTCTCACAGTCTTCAATCGGTCTAGTTAATAATATATGCATTTTACTATTTGTAAGATCCTTTAGATTTTTTTTTTAATAATTCACCAATTTCATTTCCAAGTTCTTTGGCTAAACTTAAATCTTTTGAGTCTTTAATAAAATATCTATTTTTCCCATCTGTTGAAAATAATTCAACGGTAAGTGTAATAGAATTTTTTTTAATGGTAGAAATTGCACCAATTGCTGTGTTACAATCTCCTTCCAAAGTCTTTAGTAATTCTCTTTCTGCAAGACAACAAGTTCTGGTTTCTTCATGATTTATTTTTTTTAAAATTTTTTTTATCTTTTCATCGTCATTTCTACACTGAACTGCTATCACACCTTGTCCCGCACTAGGTACTATTTCTTCAATTGAAAATTCTTGTGTTATATGATTATTTAAATTTAATGAGTCAATCCCAGCTTTGGATAAGATAATTGCATCATATAAACCTTCATTTAATTTTTTTATTCTCGTATCAACATTTCCTCTAATCAATTTATAATTTAAATCCTTTCTAATATTCTTAAGTTGATATTCCCTTCTATAAGAAGATGTTCCAATTATTGATTTGGACTTAAGTTTATTAAATTTAATATTATTTTTACTAATCAGTATTTCATTTATATAATTTCTCTTTAAAAAACAATTTGTAGTTAAGCCTTGAGTTTCAATACCTGGCATATCTTTCAGTGCATGAACCGCCATATCGATTTTATTTTCTAGTAATTCTGATTCGATTTTTTTTGAAAACAAGCCTTTACCACCCAATTCTGAAAGTCTGTCTTTTTGGTTTGTATCTCCATCTGTAATTATTGATTTTATTTCAATTTGGTTTGAAAAATTCTCTCTTAATTTGTTTTTGACCTTATCTGCATAAATAAGAGCTAATTTGCTTCCTCTTGATCCAATAATTATCTTCTCTTCTTTCATAATATTTATTTATATTTAATACTTATAGTTTAATTATATTAATTAAAAAAAAAATTTGTGAAAAAAAATCCTATAATACTTGGAATAGAAACTAGCTGTGATGAAACTGCGGCTGCAATTATAGAGGGAGAAGAAAACAATATACCAAAAATATTGTCAAATATAGTCTCGAGTCAATTTGATGTACACAAAGAATTTGGTGGTGTAGTGCCTGAGTTAGCTGCCAGATCACACGCTGAAAAAATTGATTTAATTACAAAAGAAGCATTTAAAAAAAGTGGAACAAGTATAAACGACATTGATGCAGTTGCAGCAACTGCGGGTCCAGGATTAATTGTTTGTTTAACTGTTGGATTGAATTTTGGAAAAACTTTTTCTAAATCTTTAAATAAGCCCTTTATCGCTGTAAATCATCTAGAAGGTCATGCATTAAGTCCAAAACTAAATTCAAAAATAGATTATCCGTATTTGTTATTATTAATTTCGGGAGGACATACACAATACTTGTGTGTTAAAGGTTTGGGTCACTACGAAAGATTAGGAACTACAATTGATGATGCGTTAGGAGAAGCATATGACAAAACAGCCAAACTGCTTGGGATTGAATTTCCAGGAGGACCAAAAATCGAAAAGTTAGCAGAAATTGGTAATCCAAATCAATTTAAACTTCCAAAACCTATATTAAACAAAGGTGGGTGTAATTTATCCTTTGCAGGATTAAAAACTGCAGTTTTAAGAATTGCAAAAAATATTAGATCTAATGAAGAAAAATTTAATTTAGCTTCATCATTCCAAAAAACGATTGAAAAAATTTTACATGAAAAAACTAAGATAGCATTCAAAGAGTTTAAAAAAAAAAATAAAAATAATAAAAATATTTTCGTTATAGCGGGCGGTGTTGCTGCAAATAAAGGAATAAGAAATATCCTTAATAAATTAAGTAAAGAACACAATTTTGAAACTATTTTTCCAGAAATTAGTCTTTGTAGTGATAATGCTGCTATGATAGCCATGGTTGGTCTTGAAAAATATAAATTAGGATTATTTGATGGTTTAGATTTTAAAGTAAATCCAAGATGGGCATTAGATGAAAAAGCAAAATTTCTAAAAGGAGCTGGAGTCAAACTTTAAATTATTAATGAAAAATTTACATTTGTTTAAAAAAAATATATTTAGTCAAAATGGAGAGGATGGTATAATTTTAGAAATTATAAATAGAATTTTTCCTAAAAAAAAAGATTTAAACGTAGTTGAGTTTGGAGCACATGATGGAAAATATTTTTCAAATACATATAATTTAATTGTTAATAAATTAGTTAAAACTGCCATATATATTGAAGCGGAAAAAAAACATTTTAAACTTTTGGTAGAACTCTCCAAAAAACACAAGGAAATAATTCCCATAAATGCTTACGTTGATTTTGATAAGAATAGTGAATTTACTTTAGACAAAATATTAAAAAAAAATAATTTAGAAATAAATTTTGATATTTTATCAATTGATATTGATAGTTACGATTTAGATGTTTTTAGAAGCATTAAATTATATTCTCCAAAATTAATTATAATTGAAGCAGGTAGGCAAGATTATGGAATTTTATCTGAACATTCTATAGATAATAATCTCAATAGCTTTTCATCTATACATAATGAGTTTAAAAGAAATTATTATTTGATATTTTTTAATGGTAATTGTTTTTACTTAAACAAAAAAAATTTTAATGAAAATTTGATAAAATCCAATTTTTTCTTAAATGACAAATTACATTATTATTTACATAAAATTTTTGTTAATTATAATAATAAAACCTTTTTAAAAAAAATAATTTGGAGATTAATTCCTAAAAATATAGTGATTTTAGATTTTTTATTTAATAAATTTAATAAGAGATAATGAAAAAAAAAATTATATTAATTACTATAGCAATTATTTTTTTAGGTGGATATTTTATTTTAAGTAGTTCAGTTGGTAAATATAAATCTTTAAGAAGTTTTAAACAATTATTTCCTCAAGAAATAAGAAATTTTGCAAAGAAATATATATTTTTTGTTAATTATCAAAACTCTTTAGAAAATAATTTAAAAACATTAAAAGAGGATCTTAAAAATAATCATGCAAGACAAGAATTTTTAATCTCGGTTAAGGAAAAAGCAATAATAAATCTAATAGAAAATTATGGTTACATGAAAATAAAAAAAAAGAGTGATATAAAAAAATTTCAAATTAGCAAAAAAAAACTCACTCTTGAAAAATTTGAAACAAGTGCAATTTTAGTCCCAAAATATCTTGGTAAAGGTACCGCATATATTGAATATAATAATAATAAACTTATTTTAGCATCTGCTAATGGAATGTTTTTTTATGTAGACATTGATAAATTTAGTAAAGACTCATTTAAAGCTAAAGTAATTAAAACTAACATTAGAGAAAAAATAAAATACGACAGATTCTATATTAAGAATAAAAATGACAGTTATGGGATTAAAGATTTATTTATTTTAAATAATAAAATTTATATTTCATACAATAAACAAAAAGATGATACAAATTCAAATCAATGGAGAGTTAATTGTTATAATACAGCAATAATGGTTGCTGATTTAAATTATGAAAATTTAAAATTTAATGAATTTTTTACACAAAAAAATTGCATAAAAAACAATAAACAGCTCAAATACAAAGATGAAAGATATAAAGATTTTCTAGCTGCTCAGTCAGGAGGAAGAATTGTCAAATATAAGGAAAATAAAATATTGTTCTCTATTGGAGAATATCGTGCATACAATGTGGCGCAGGAAAAAGATAATTTTTTTGGAAAAATAATTTCTCTAGATATTGATGGAAAAAATCCTGAAATAATATCGATGGGTCATCGTAACCCACAAGGACTTTTTTATGATGAAAAAAATGATGTTATATTTTCTACAGAACATGGACCTGATGGAGGTGATGAAGTAAATCACAATATAAACCCTGGTGGTGATAAAATAGAAAACTATGGTTGGCCAATTTCTTCATATGGAGACCACAAATATAATGTATATGATCATCAGCTTAGTAAATTGTTTCCATTGCATAAAAGCCATAGCAAATATGGATTTGTTGAACCTTTAAAATATTTCTATCCTTCAATAGGAATTTCTGAAATTATAAAATTAGAAAATAATTCAGAAGATGACGAATTTAACAATTTATTAGTAGGAAGCATGGGAAGTCTTATTGAAGAAGGTGACTTATCATTACATTACATAAAAACAGACAACAATTTTAAAGTTATAGAACACGAAGTTTTAAAAATTAATGAAAGAATTAGAGATATGAAATATATTCCAAATTTAAATAAAATTTTCTTGTTTTTTGATACTAGCGCTTCAATTGGAGTTTTAACAATAAAATAATTAGATGAAGTACTGGTTAATGAAACCAACACTTGCGATACATCAATAAGACTCTACCGACTCCCACTAACCTTTACCTTATCTTTACAATTAAAAATGTTGATTAAAGCTAATTATAATCAGCAAAGGTATATCACGTTGCATAGCACGGCTTTCTAAATTGTGCTAAATTATTTACAAATGAAAAAACTTTTAGGAATCGTGGTTCTGGGTTTGTTGGTTTGCAATATAACTTTTGCAAAAAAAAATAAAAATACCTGGGATTATCCACTTTTAGCTTATAAAGGTTGGGAAATTAAAGGGTCAGAAAATCATTACAAGTTTAAATCAAACTTAAGACAAGACAAAAACGTTTTAAAAGAATTTAAAAATAATAAAGAAACAGGGATAATTAGTTATTTATTATTCGAAGATGATAAAATTGTCATCGACGAGTCAGATATACCAACTTCAGTTCAAGGAGACGATATTATCGATGGTTCGTTACCATCTCATTCAATGGGTAAAAGCTTAGTATCGTATGTTACAGGACATGCTATTTGTGAAGGTTATATTGATAACGTAAATGTAAAGTTAGATGACTGGCCATTAATCAAAAACACTCTATATGAAAATTCTATATTGCTTGATCTTTTAAATATGAAAGCAGGGGACCAGAAATGGGTTGGTGAAAGAAGAAATGTTGGTTCAGATAATAGAATTAAAGGCCCCAAGAATGAAAATGTAAATGTCATTGGTTTAATGAAAGTAATGAATGAATATTTGAAAGGCACAGAAAAAAGTAAATTAATTTATAATTATAGTGCTTTAACAACCAACGTTATACTGAACTACGTTAAATACAAAACAGGGAATGATTGGGAAAAATTATTAAACAAAGTTTATAATGAACATGTTGGAGTCAAAAATAGTGTTTATCTTCAAAGATCAAAAAAGTATTTAAAATCAGATTTTGTTTCAGCAAGATACTCCTTTTATGCAAACAGATATGATTTTTTAAGAATTGCAAAAACAATGATGGATGACTGGCATAATGATACTTGTGCCGGGAAATATTTAAAAACTATTTACGAAAATAGAGTTAAAAAGAAAGATAATACAAAAGAAGCAGATGATGTAGGTCTTTATACAAAAAGTTATGGGGGCCAATTCCATTTTGATATTTTTGGACTAAAAAAAACAAGAAAAATTATAGGATTGAGTGGATTTGCAGGTCAGCAAATTTTGATTGATTTGGATAACAAAAGAATAATTGTCGTCAATTCACTTTACAAAAACTATAATTGGAAAAAAATTGTTCATTCAGCAATTAAAAAAGGTAAATGAAAAAACTTTTAGGGATCGTGGTTCTGGAAATGTATAGCACGTTGCATATCACGTGTTTTAATAAAATGGCGTAAAATGAAAGTGTCAAAAATTATTATGGTGGCCTGTAAGGAAAACAATTAGATGAAGTACTGGTTACTTAAATCAGAGCCTAATATTTGGTCAATTGATCAGCAAAAAAAAAGTGGTATGAAAGGATCAAACTGGGATGGTGTAAGAAATTACCAAGCAGCAAATAATTTAAAAAAAATGGAAATTGGAGATTTGTGTTTTTTTTATCACTCAAATATTGGAAAAGAAATTGTTGGTCTAGTAGAAGTAACTAAAAAAGCATTTTTAGATCCAACGGATAAATCAAATAAATTTTTTGCTGTCAGAGTAAAATTTAAAAAGAAATTGAAATATCCAGTTAGTCTTAAAAGTATCAAAAAGAATAAAAAACTTAAGAATTTGCAGCTTTTAAGGCAAAGTAGACTGTCGGTTATACCTATAGATAGTAAGTGCTGGAAAATTATTTTGAAGATGGGTATTATTAGCGTAAAAAAATAATGTCTAAAAAAAAGAAAAAATCTAAGAAAATAAAAAATAGAAAATTTAAGAAAAAAATTAGAAGAAAAATTAAAATTTCAAAAAAAAAGAACAGCCATTTAAATGATGAGCTTATTTATAAAACAAAAAAAGAATGGATTCGTCAATCATTGGTAAACAAAAAAGAATATGAAAAAAAATATAATCAATCGATAAAAGACAATGACGGATTTTGGAAAAAAGAAGGAAAGAGAATTAATTGGATAAAACCCTATACAAAAATAAAAGATGTTAAATATAGTAAAACAGATGTTCACATTAAATGGTATTATGATGGAACACTAAATGCTTCTGAAAACTGTATTGATAGACATCTAAAAAAATATAAAAACAAAACTGCAATTATATGGGTTGGTGATGATCCAAAGATACAAAAAAAAATATCATACAAACACCTACATCAAGAAGTTTCAAAAACTGCCAACGGTCTAAAATCATTAGGAATTAAAAAAGGTGATCGAGTAACAATTTATTTAACAATGATACCTGAACTTGCATATACAATGCTAGCCTGCGCAAGAATTGGTGCTATTCATTCAATTATATTTGGAGGATTTTCACCAGATAGTATTGCTGGAAGAATTAATGATTGTAAATCGGACTATATAGTAACTGCTGATGAAGGAGTAAGAGGCGGTAAAATTATTCCATTAAAATCAATCACAGATGAAGCTTTAGTAAACTGTCCAAATGTAAAAAAATGTATAGTTGTTAAAAGAACAGGAAATAGAATTAATTGGGATGAAGAAAGAGATGTTTGGTATCACGAAATAACAAAAAATGCTTCAAATGATTGTAAGCCTGAAGAAATGAATGCTGAAGATCCTTTATTCATACTTTATACATCTGGATCAACTGGTAAACCAAAAGGTGTATTGCACACAACTGGCGGATATATGGTTTACGCATCTATGACACACCAATATATATTTAATTATAAACCCAAAGAAATTTATTGGTGTACTGCTGATATTGGATGGATAACTGGGCATAGCTATATAATCTACGGACCACTTTCAAATGGTGCTACTACAATTATGTTTGAAGGAATACCAACCTATCCTGATACATCTAGATGGTGGCAAATTGTTGATAAATATAAAGTTAATATTTTTTATACTGCACCAACCGCAATCAGAGCCTTGATGAGAGAGGGTGACGAGCCTGTTAAGAAAACATCGAGAAAATCTTTAAAATTATTGGGAACTGTAGGTGAACCAATTAATCCAGAAGCTTGGCAGTGGTATTATAAAATAGTTGGAGATTCTAAATGTCCAATTGTCGATACATGGTGGCAAACAGAAACTGGCGGAATTTTAATAAGTCCTCAAACAGGGGCTATAGATCTTAAGCCAGGATCAGCAACAAAGCCTTTCTACGGAATAAAACCTGTAATAGTTGATCAAGATGGTAACAATTTAAAGGGAGTAGCAAAAGGAAGACTTTGCATAGCCCAATCATGGCCAGGCCAAATGAGAACAGTATACGGAAACCATCAAAGGTTCATAGATACTTATTTTTCTCAATTTAGTGGAAAATATTTTACAGGAGATGGATGTAGAAGAGATAAAGATGGATATTATTGGATAACTGGAAGAGTTGATGATGTAATAATTGTTTCAGGACATAATCTTGGAACAGCGGAGATTGAAAGTGCATTTGTTGCTCACCCAAAGGTAGCTGAGGCTGCAGTTGTCGGATACCCACATGACATTAAAGGTAATGGCTTGTATTGTTATGTTACACTAAATGCCGGAGAAAATCATGATGGCGATCTGGAAAGGGAATTAAAACTTTGGGTTAGAAAGCAAATAGGACCAATAGCAACACCTGATTTAATTCAATTTTCTCCAGGACTACCAAAAACAAGGTCTGGAAAAATAATGAGAAGAATTTTAAGAAAAATTGCAGCTAACGAGCACGATCAACTTGGAGATACAACAACTCTTGCAGATCCAAGTGTGGTAAAAAATTTAGTAGATAATAGAAAAAATACTTAAAAATTAATTAATTCATTAAATTCTGTTTTTATATTATCCCATTTAAGTATCATAGAATTTAGTACAATTTTTTTATCAAGTGTTTTTAATTCTTCTGCAATCGGAGACCATTCGTATAAAGCCAGTGCACTAGTATTAAACGGTAAAGAGTCGTGATATTTAATCCAATCTATTTCTTTATATCTTTCTTCAAATTTTTTTTTTGCTTTTTCAAAAATATCGTTTGGAATTTCATTTTGTTTTTCTTTATCTAAAATTTTAAAAAAAATTTCTTTAGATTTATCTGTATCATGAAGATTTTTAATATCTTTTAAATATGAAATTGTATAAAAACTTAAATCTTGCAGTGCCACAACATAGATGTTCCATTTGGCTTTATTTATTGATTCTAAAAATATTTCATCTTCAAACATTAAAACATACTTTGCTCCCATGCGAGTTTTTAAATACCCATACAATGTCACCTGACTCACCCATGCAGATTTTTTTTGTATAAACTCTTCAAGATCTTGATAATTATTAATTTTTCTTTTTGGTTTTAGATATTTTAATATCGGTGAAAAATATTCTAACAAATATTTCAGTTTTAAATCTTTCAACTTCAGCTTGTATTTTATTCCCATATTTCAATTTTTCCCCATAATTTAAGAATTTTAATTCTTTCAATCCAATTTCAATTGGGTATGTTTCTTATTTTTTAACCTATAGGGAGGAAAATAAATGTCAAACAAAGAAAAACACTGGGAAAAAACTAAGGGATTAATGATTCTTACATTAATTATTTGGTTTATTTTCGGTTATTTAATCTTCATGTTTGGATCAAGCCTAAATACATCGAGCTTTCTTGGATACCCATTAGCATACTATATGTGTGCACAAGGTTCTATTATTGCTTTCGTTGTATTGATTTTTTGGTTTGCTAATAAGCAAGAGCAGATTGACGAAGAATTTGGCTTCACTGAACGAGGGGAGGACGATTAATGTTTAAAGGAAAATTTGTAGACAATTTACCTAAAATTTACGGAACATACACTGGAGGATTTCTTGTATTCATCATTTTGATGGCTATTGCAGAGTCAGCTGGCATGACCGCAAAGACAATAGGTATTTTGTTTGTGGCTTTTACGGTTTGTATATATGCTGTAATTGGGTATTTATCTAGAACTGTACAAGTCGATGCGTATTATGTTGCTGGAAGACAAGTTCCAACGGTTTTCAATGGAATGGCTACTGCAGCTGACTGGATGTCAGGTGCGTCATTCGTTGCAATGGCAGGTGGAATTTACTTTGGTGGTTACACTTATATGGCATTCTTGGTCGGATGGACTGGGGGTTACGTATTAGTAGCATCACTACTAGCACCATATTTAAGAAAGTTTGGATGTTACACTGTGCCAGATTTCATTGGAACTAGATATGGCGGAAACTTTTCAAGGTTCTGTGCTGTAGTAGTTTTATCTTTGGCTTCTTTCACATATGTGACAGCTCAAATTAACGCAACAGGAACTATTGCTGCTAGAGCGCTTAGTATTCCATTCGAGTTAGGAGTCTGGGTTGGGTTAGTAAGTATATTACTTTGTTCAATGTTAGGTGGTATGAGAGCAGTTACTTGGACGCAAGTTGCTCAGTACATCGTATTGATCATCGCATACTTAATTCCAATTTTCTGGATAAGTAACAAGGGTGGCTTTGGTTTTATCCCACATTTAATGTTGGGAGAAGAAGTTGCAAGATTAGGTGAACTAGAAAGTCAATTTGGTTTAGTTAAAAACGCTGCGGCAGATATTAAAGCTGCAGGTGTTCCAGGTGGATTAAAATCTATTTCGGTGCCACACGCAGGTGTGCCTGAAGGTGGAATGGCTGCTTGGAAATTTATTTCATTAGCACTATGTATGATGGTAGGAACTGCTTCTTTACCACATATCCTAATGAGATATTTCACAACACCTAGTATTAAAGCTGCAAGAAAATCAGTGGCATGGTCATTGTTCTTTATTGCAATACTTTATACTTCTGCACCTATGTTAGCTACTTTGTCTAAATTGTCATTAATGGATCCAAATTTACCGACTGGTATTATTGGAAAAGACATATCTGCTGTTATGGCAATTGATTGGGTTTCTGCATGGACTGCGCAAAAACAAGCGTTCATTGCTGACTTTAACGGAGATGGTGTTCTTCAATTAAATGAGTGGTTTATGAGAGGTGACGTTGTAGTTTTATCAACTCCTGAAGTTGCTGGACTACCATATGTTATTTCTGGACTAGTTGCTGCTGGAGGAATGGCGGCTGCAATGAGTACTGCTGACGGTTTAATTCTAGCGATCGCAAATGCTTTATCACATGATATTTACTACAAAATCATTGATCCAAAAGCTGATGTTAGAAAAAGATTGTTAGTTGCAAGATCACTATTAATAGTAATTGGTGCTGCAGCAGCTTACATTGCATCTATGAGGATCACTAGTATCCTTGGTGCGGTTGCTTGGGCATTTGACTTTGCAATGTCTGGGCTATTCTTTCCATTAATACTTGGAGTATGGTGGAAGAGAGCAACTAGAGAAGGTGCAATTGCAGGAATGATTGCAGGACTAGGATCAGGAACCGCTTATCTAATCTATGTATATCCTAAGTTTATGGGTAACCCTGCATGGTTAGGTATTGACCATTTAAGATTTGGTATAATCGGAGCTTCTGTATGTTTAGTAGTTATGGTTGTAGTAAGCTTAATGACTAAAGCGCCAGATAGTGCTACTCAAAGAATGGTGGACGATGTTCGTGTACCAAGTGGTAGAACTATTCTTGGAAAACAACACTAAATAAATTATATTTTGGGGGCGGATATTTCCGCCTCCATAATTATTTCTTGAAATGCCTCTATATATTTTAGTTATTGATTACATTCTTGGAGTTGTAATGTGGACACTTATTGGCAGATCAGCGATGAACATTTTTCAAAGAGAAGATTCGGAATTCTTTTTCATGAGAGTATTTGTGAAATATACAAATCCAATAATTAAACTATTTAAATTTATTACACCTAGCTTTATAATTGGACCCTTGGTCCCCCTTTATGTAGCTTGGTTTTTTTATATGTTTAGATTTTATTTAATGCCTTATTTACTTGGATATTCGGTAATGGGAATGCTATCTTTTCCATTAGAAAGTGAGATTGCGGGAGAAATATATAGAATTTTTGGTAAAAATTGATTCAAAAAAAAAACAAAAATTGATACTAGTAATTTAGTAATCAATGAAAAAAATACAAATATCTCCATCTATTTTATCAGCGGATTTTAGTCAATTAAGCTCTGAAATAAAAAAATTAGAAAATGGCGGTGCCGATATGATTCATGTTGATGTCATGGACGGTCATTTTGTTCCAAATTTAACTTTGGGACCTCCTATAATTAAGGCCTTAAGATCTCATACCAAATTACCTTTTGACGTACATTTGATGATATCGCCAGTGCACAAATATATAAAAAATTTTTCGGATGCTGGTGCAGATATTATTACTATTCACCCTGAAACAACGGATAGTCTAATTGACTCAATAAATCATATTAAAGATTTAGGTAAAAAAGCAGGTGTTTCATTAAATCCTAAAACAGAAATTTCGGTAGTCGAAAAATATTTAGAAAAAATAAATTTAGTTCTTATCATGAGTGTTAATCCGGGTTTTGGAGGTCAAAAATTTATTCCTAATGTGATTCCAAAAATAAAGGAGTTAAGCAGAATAAAAAAAGATAAAAATTTGAATTTTGATATTGAAGTAGATGGAGGAATAAACTTTGAAAATTCCAAGTCTGTTATCGAAGCTGGAGCAAATATTCTTGTATCTGGCACAACAATATTTAAAGAAAATAGTGGTGATATAAAAAAAAATATTGAAATCTTGAAATCTATTTAAAATGATTATAAAAAGTTCATTCAATCAAATTAATGAATTTTTTTTACTTGTATCAAATCATTTAAGAAAATTTTATCTTAATTCATCACTTTATAATAATAAAATTTCAAAAATTAATGATAAAGATTTACAATATACTCCCAGTCCTAGTCTATTAGATTGCATTATAAAATATGACAAAAAGAAAAAGAATATTGAAGATTATTTTATAAATTCTATATGGACTAACACAAAAATAAATCAAAATGATTATAAAAAACTTCACAGTTTTTTTTGGTTATTTAGTATAGATTTAAAATCATCAAAAAAAGTTACTCAATCAATTATTTTAAATTGGATTGATTCAAATCAAAATTATAATCAAAATAATTGGGAAATTGATACTTTATCAAAACGGATAATTTCTTGGATATCTAACTCAAAATTAACTTATGAAGAAAGTAGTAAAGATTACAAAGACAAATTTAATAATATTATCAAAAAACAAATAAATCACTTAATAAATGAAATTGATAGATCTGAATCTGTCGACGACAAAATGATAGGTTGTTCTGCTATAATTATTGCTGGATTATCATTTCAAGACAAAGAGAATTATCTTAATTATGGACTTAATCTTCTAAAAAAAATTATCAATTTTTCTTTTGATCAAGATGGATTTCCTAAATCTAGAAATTTTCGACAACTTTTTTTTTATTTAAAATATTTAGTGCTAATTAGAGAATGGCTAAAAGAATCTCAAAATGAAATACCTGAATATATAAATGAAATAATTTTCCATTTAGGTAATGCATATAATTTTGTTTGGCAATCAATTAAACAACCATTATTATTTAATGGAAATCACGAAACTGATCATTCTGATTTTGACCAATATCTTGAAAAATACGGATATAAATTTAATAATAAAATAAATTTTATCGGTGGTTATGCAATCCTTAAAAATAAAAATTTTGCATTAATAATGGATTTAGGATCACCTCCAGAAAAAAAATTTTCTTCTAATTATCAATCTGGTTCTTTATCATTTGAATTTTTATATAAAAATCAAAAAATTATTTGTAATTCTGGTTATTTTCAAAAACAAAATCATCAACTAAATCAGATTTCAAAATCTTCAGCTAATCATTCAACTTTGGTTGTTGATAATAGATCTTCCACAAAATTAAAAAAAAACTTATCTGGTATTTCAAAAGTTGAAAAGGGGTCAAAAATTTTGAAAAAAAAAATTTTTACTGAAAAAAACTACTGGAATATAAATGGATCTCACGATGGATATTTAAAAGAATATGGAATCATACATGAAAGAGAAATAAAATTTTTATCAGATGCGTTTAAATTAGTTGGTCAGGATAAATTAATTAAAAAAAGAAATTTTAAATCAAGTAATTTTGAAATACGCTTTCATTTTTTACCTAATATTAAGATCACCAAAACACAAGACAATAGATCTATATTAATTGAACTAGAAAACTCCGGATGGAAATTTTTTTGTAAAGATCATAATATTTATATAGAAACAGGTTTGTATTTTGGGAAAAAAAATTCTTTTACGGAAAATCAAAATATATTTATTTCAGGAATTACTCAAAATGAAGATCAAATAATAAAATGGGAAATTGAAAAAATAGCATGAAAAAAATAAAAAGAGCTTTAATTTCTACATGGGACAAAACTAATTTAAAGAATTTGATAAAAAGACTCGTAAAAGAAAAAGTGCATTTAATAAGTTCTGGTGGCACATATAAAAACATAAAGAGGCTTGGTTTTAAATGTCTTGAAGTTTCTGAATTTACAGGTTCGCCTGAAACATTAAACGGAAGAGTAAAAACTTTACATCCTAAAATCCACGCTGGAATTTTAAGTAAAAGAAAAAACAAACTACATAAGAAAGATATGACTAAAAATAATTTTAAAGAAATTGACTTAGTAGTTGTAAATTTTTATCCCTTTGAAAAAACTTTAGAAAATACAAAAAGTCATAAAATTATTTTAGAAAATATAGATATAGGTGGTCCGGCATTAGTACGGGCTGCAGCAAAAAATTATAAAGATGTAGTGGTTATTACCAATCCAAATCAATATAAAGAGCTTATAGCAGAGTTAATAAAAAATAATGGTTCAACTTCTTTATCATTTAGACAAAAATTATCTAAAGAAGCTTTTGCTGAAACTGCATACTATGATGCTTTAATTTCAAATTATTTTAACAATCTTCTGGGTGAAAAATTTCCTAAAAAAAAAATTTTATATGGTAGCTTAATTGAAAAATTAAGATATGGAGAAAACCCTCATCAAGAAGCTGCTATTTATTCTTTTTTTGAAAATATAAATCTAGTCCAAATAAATGGTAAAAAATTAAGTTATAATAATTATAATGATATTTTTTCCTCGCTAACTATATCAAAATCTCTTCCAAAAAATAAAGGAACAGTAATTGTAAAACATACAAATCCTTGTGGTGTTTCAATCAATAAAGACAAATTAAAAAGTTATCAATACGCATTAGCGTGTGATCCGACAAGTGCATTTGGAGGTGTAGTTTCTTGTAATTTTAAAGTTAATGTTAAGTTAGCAACAGAAATAAATAAGTTATTTTTTGAAGTTGTTCTTGCTAATGGTTTTGAAAAAGACGCTTTAAGAATTTTAAAAAGAAAAAAAAATCTAAGAATTATTGATGTAAATAAAGTTAAATTGGTTGATATTGAAAATATCTTATCAAATTTCAATACTATGCTTATTCAAAAATCTGATATTAATAAATTCACAAAAAAAAATTTTAAAGTTGTTTCAATAAAAAAACCTAATTCAAAAACTTTTAACAATTTAATATTTGCATTTAATGTTTGTAGATTTGTAAAATCAAATGCAATTGTTTTGGTAAATAAAAATTCCACAGTTGGTATAGGGGGAGGACAACCAAGCAGAATTGACAGCTGCAATATTGCAATAAATAAAATGAATAAATTTCAAAAGTCAATAAACAAAGATGAAATTATAGCTGCATCTGATGCTTTTTTCCCTTTTGTAGATGGGTTTGAAAGATTAGTTCAAGCGGGTGTTAAAGCTGTAATTCAACCATATGGTTCAATTAATGACAAAAAAATTATAAAATTTGCCAATGAAACAAAAACCATATTGGTTTTTGCCAAAACTAGACATTTTAAACATTAGGAAACTAGATCAACTTTAGCTGCAAGAACAAAATCACTTTCATGTAGTCCTTTGATTGCATGTGTAAAAATTTTTATCTTTGCATATCCCCATCCAAACCATATATCTGGATGGTGCCCTTCTTTTTCTGCAATCTCACTTACTTTATTAACAAAATTAAGACTTTCCTGAAAATTTTTAAAATTAAATTCTTTGATTAAATAATAAATTTTTGATTCATCAGATTCAACTTTCCATCCATCAACCATTTTAAGATATTTGTGAATTTCACTTATATCAAAACCTGGTATATTTCCTTTGCAAGGTATACAGCTTTTATTTGCTAATTTGCTCATTAAATTTCTTATTAATTTTATTATTAATAATTTTTGTTATTTTTTCAATAACTTTTTCCCATCTATTAAATTTATCTTGTTTAATTATTTTTACGTTTGGATACCAAATTGTATTTTCATAATCATTAAACCAGCGCCAATCTGAATTAAAATTTAATAAGAGATAAGATTCTAAATTTAAAGTACCAGATAAATGAATTAATGCCGTGTCTATAGAAATAATTAAATCTAATTCCTTTAAAATTTCTGCTAATTGTAAAAAGTTTTTTTCACCTAAATCAATTATATTGAAAAAGTCAAAATCTGAATGATGATGTTGCCTTGCTCCCTTGGACAAATTATAGAATTGTAAATTTTTATTTTTTAACAATTCATAAAAATATTTTAATGGTAAAGATCGGTACTTAGCGTAAGTACTCTTTTGATTGCCATAAAATGAAAATCCTATATTTAATTTATTTTTTTTTAATTTAAAATTATTTTGTTTTTTTATTTTTTGAATCAAATTTGTTTTATTAAGTTTTAAATCTTCCGATTTATTAATTCCCAATATGTGTGGCAAGCTACAAATAGGAATTTGATAATTAAATTGATTTGTATCAATTTTGCTACCATCAACAATATTGATTTCCGGATATAATGATTTAAATATTTCTATATTTCCACCGACTTGTAGTGTAATTTTATTTGTAAAATTGATTAATCCCGAAATAAATCTCGAAAACAATAAATTATCTCCAAGTCCCTGTTCACCCCAAATAAGTAAATTTTTTCCTTTAACTTCGTCTAATTTTTTTACTTCTTTTATATTTTGATATTTTTTTTTTGAACTAATTACTGGCGCCCACCTATTTTCATACAATACAAAACCATTTTTTAATTCTTTTAATTTTAATAAACAGAATGATAGGTTCCACAAATTAATTTTATCATTTGGTTTTAATTTACGACTTTTTTCAAAATAAATTTTAGCTTTTTTTAATTTTCCTATCTCTAAAAATAGATAACCTATTTTTGAATAAGTAATAAAATTTTTCTTGAATTTAAAAAGTGATTTTTTATAAATTTTTAGTGATTCTAAAAAATAAAATTTTTCCCTATAACATCTGGCTAATAAACCTAATGTTTCAAATTCAAATTCTTTATCTAATTTATTTATAATCGAATTACATAAATTAATAGATTCTTCATATTTTTTATCAAAATAATACTCATATGCTCTTGCGAAAACTATTTCTGTTTTATTTTTAATATGTTTTAAATTTATTAGTAATTTTGATAATTTATTCTTATTTTCTGTTTTAATATAAATTAAAATTAAATTTTTTATTGTTGAAATTCT
This sequence comes from uncultured Pelagibacteraceae bacterium, assembly GCA_902587315.1. Lineage (GTDB taxonomy): Bacteria > Pseudomonadota > Alphaproteobacteria > Pelagibacterales > Pelagibacteraceae > Pelagibacter. Next base: position 33,162 of record CACIKW010000001.1, on the reverse strand, counting down.
ATCTGGTACTAATTTTAGTGAATTTAAAAATTCAATTTCTGCTTCACCATATTTTTCTTCCAATAAAAAAGATAATCCGAGATCAAATTTCTTTTTACCAGTTTCAAAATTATTCATGGTCTTTTATGGAGCGGGCAAAGGGACTTGAACCCTCGACCTTCTCGTTGGCAACGAGACGCTCTACCACTGAGCTATGCCCGCATAATAAAAGTTATTATAGATAGAGGTTTTTTTTAATTCAAGCAATGTTATATTTAATATTTTAATTATGTTTATATGAAGGAAATATTAAATTTACCAAAAAGCATTCCTATTTTCCCCTTGTCAAATTTTATAATTTTTCCAGATACAATGGTTCCATTAAATATATTCGAGCCAAGATACATTCAAATGGTCGATGATTGTATGAAAAATGACAGAATTATAGGAATGGTTCAGCCAAAAAATGATGCGATGGAACTCTATAAAATTGGGTGCGCGGGTAAAATCACAAGCTTCAGTGAAACTGAAGATGGAAGATATTTAATTGTTTTGAATGGTCTAAGTAGATTTAAAATATTAAAAGAAATTGAATCTAATAAACTTTATAGAAAATTTGATGTAAGCTTTAAAGAATATAGTGAAGACGTAAATAAAAAAAAAACAGAAATAAAATTTTCAGATTTAGAACTTATATTTAAAAATTTAAAATCATTATTCAAAAAAAAGGGATACATAATCAATTGGAAAGAAATTGAAAAACAAAGTTTAGATCAAACAATTAATACTCTTTCAATGGCTTCTCCTTTTTCATTAGAAGAAAAACAAATATTATTAGAAAGTATTAATTTAGAAACTAGAAAAGAAAAATTAGAAAAAATATTAAAAACATATTTAGTAGATAGTTTTGGTAACAAAACACTTCAATAAACTAAAAAATAATACCTCTGTTAGCTACATTTGGTATATGATGGTTAAATAAATTACTTTTATCTAAAAATTTAAAAACATTTTTTGTTATTGAATTATTTAATTTATTATCAAAAATAAAAAACTCATGAATAAAATCTACACCTGAAGCAAAAATAAAACTTAAATGTTTAATTTTATTTTCAAATTTTATTAACAAACTTTTGTCCAGTGGCAATCCCAAATTTTGTTGTTCATCAATTAAATTTAGTAATATTTGGATATCTCTCATTGTCATATTAAAGCCCTGTCCAGTTAATGGATGAATTTGATGTAGTGCGTCTCCAAATAACAAAATATTATTATGATAATATTTCCTAGCAAATGAGAATATTAATTTAAACTTTTGAATTTTTGAAAATGAGTTTATTTTATAATTAATATTATATTTTTTTATATATTCTTTAATTATTTTATCTTCGATATTGTTTGGTTGATTAATTGCTGAAAATACAACTGATGTTTTATTATTTGATAATGGCAAAAAAGCCAATGGACCAATTTTTGTAAATATTTGAAAAGCCATATTGTTCTTACAATAATCATGTTTTATTAAAGTAGTATAAGCTGTACTGTTATAATCTTTATTAATAAAATTAAAAAAATGATCTTCAGTAATACTATTTTTTTTATCAGAGTTTATTATTAAATCATATTTTTTGCTTGATTTAATTTTGTATAATGAATTTTTTTTAATTATATATTTTTTAAAATTTTTTTTTTTCTTTAATAAATTACTTAACCTATTAAATAAATCATCATATTTGACAACAGAAAATAACTTTTTATCTTTTGATTCAAAATTAAGAATTGGTTTTTTTTGATTAGTATCATTGAATACTTTAATTTCATTGATTGGCCAGCTTATTTTTTCTAAATTAGATATACTATAATTAATAAAATTTAAATTGCTTTCTGATATTCCAATTGTTCTTGTATTTTTTGTGACCATTATTTCTGGTTTATAATAAAGGTCCACATTCATTTTTTTATCCAACAAACTTTTAGCTAAAACCAAATTGGACAGATTATTCCCTATTAAACAAATATTCATAATAAAAATTAATTTTAACAATAAAAATTAAATGATACAAAGTTACAAATCTGATTCATATTAAAATGAACATAAAAGAATTTACTGATAAAAGCCTTGATTTTACTATAAAAAGAGTTGTGGAAATAATTGGGATAGGCCTAATTTTAATATCAATTTTATTATTAACTGCACTTTTAAGCTATTCTCCTGCAGACCCAAACTTTATTTTTCAAACAAATTCAAATACTAATAACTTTTTAGGATTCCACGGAAGTTATACTTCTGATCTTTTTTTTCAAAGTATTGGATTAATATCTTTTTTAATACCAATTAGTATATTTTTTACAGGGTTAAACATATTTAAAACAAAAAAAATAATAATAATAATAGACAATTTATTCTACATAGTTGTTTATTGTTTTTTTGGCTCATTATTTTTTTCAGCATTTTATTCTAATTCTTTTTTACTAGTTGTTAATGGTAATGGTGGTTTTTTTGGAAATTTTGTTAATAATGGTTTTCTATCTACTATATTGAATTTAAATAAAAATATTTCATACTATTTTTTATTAATAATTATTTTTACACTTTTTCTTTTAAGTATAAATTTTAGTATAAAGTCAATAGTTGATTTTTATTCGCTAATTAAAAAATTATTTAAATTTAATAAAAAAAATTTAGATTCACCATCTGATATTTTATTACAAAATACAACACACGATGAAAATAAAACAACTAATTTAATACAAGAAAATTTACCTTTTTCAACTAGTACATCTGAAACAAAAAAATTATCAAAAAAATTTAAATTACCTACTATTGATTTTTTAAAATCACCTTCAAAAAAAGAAAATGACAAAAGTTTACAAAAAGATTCGATTGATGAAACTTTTTTAGAAAAAATATTATTAGACTTTGGTGTGGAAGGAAAAATTAAAAAAGTAAGTCGTGGCCCAGTAGTTACATTAAATGAATTTGAGCCCGCGGCTGGAATTAAAGTCTCCAAAATAATAAACTTATCTGAAGATATTGCACGTAACACAAGTTCAGAATCTGCGAGAATAGCAACAATACCTGGAAGTAACACTATTGGCATTGAACTTCCAAATTCTTTTAGAGAAAATGTATATCTTCGTGAAATTATAAATCACTCATCCTTTTCAAAAAAAGAAATTGATTTGCCTATTGCTCTTGGTAAGAGTATTTCTGGAATTCCTATAACTAGCGATTTATCATCTATGCCACATTTGTTAATAGCTGGAACAACTGGATCGGGAAAATCTGTATGTATTAATACAATAATTTTATCTTTGTTATATAAGCATGGTCCAGACAAGTGTAAATTCATTTTGATTGATCCAAAAATGTTAGAATTATCTACTTACGAAGGCATTCCACATTTATTGTGTCCTGTTATTACAGAAGCAAAAAAAGCAGCATCTGTTTTAGGCTGGGTAGTTAAAGAAATGGAAAGCAGATATAGATTGATGACAAAAGTGAGCGTTAAAAACATTGATGGTTACAACAGTAAACATAAGCTGGCGATGCCATACATAGTTGTAATAGTTGATGAAATGTCTGATCTAATGTTAGTACATGGCAAAGAAATTGAAGGATATATTCAAAAACTGTCTCAAATGGCGAGAGCCGCTGGTATTCATATTATAATGGCAACTCAAAGACCTAGTGTTGACGTTATTACTGGAACTATTAAAGCAAATTTTCCTACTAGGATTTCTTTTCAAGTTACTTCAAAAATTGACAGTAGAACAATCCTTGGTGAGCAAGGAGCTGAACAATTGCTAGGAAAAGGAGATATGCTTTTTATGTCTTCTGCAAATAAAATAGTGAGAATTCACGCTCCATTTGTTTCGGAAAATGAAATTGACAAAATAAATAATTTTTTACGATCTCAAGCAGAGCCAGATTATGTTGATGAAATATTAAGTTTTGCTGATGAAAAAGAAAATATTTCAAATCTTTCTAACAATGAAAATCAAGATGAGCTTTATAATTCGGCGCTTGAAATTATAAAGACAGAAGGAAAAGCTTCAACATCTTTTTTACAAAGAAAATTGCAAATTGGATATAATAGAGCGGCTAGAATTATAGATATGATGGAAGCTAATGGCGAAGTAAGCAAACCAAATCATGTAGGTAAAAGAGAAGTTCTTAAATGATAAGAACATTAATTGCATTATTTTTTTTTTTAATTTGCTTTCCTGTGCAATCCGATGAAAAAAATAAAATAATAGATAATTTTAAAAAAATTGAAAATTTAAGCTTTAGTTTTAATCAAACTATAAATGGAAAAACAGAACGGGGTAGTTGTAAAATTCAATATCCAAAAAAAATTTATTGTTCATATAAATTAAAACATAATAAAGTTTTAGTATCAAATGGAAAATCTCTAGTAATTAAAAGTGATCATATTAATCAATATTATTACTATCCTTTGAAAAGCACGCCTTTCGAATTATTGTTAGATAAAAATTTTATTTTAAATCATATCAAAAAATCTAAATTAAAAGTAGCTAACGAAAAATATTACTATTTCACAATAAATAAAAATAATTATGAAATTAATGTATTTTTTAACAATAATAATTATAAATTAATGGGTTGGCAGACTGAAGATATATATCAAAATTTAATAATTACATTTATTTATGATTTAAAAATTAATAGCAATATTGACAAAAAATTATTTACTCTTCCTTCAAAAAACTAATCTAGATTTAAAAATATAGTCTCTGATTTAAATACTTTCATTCCTCTTGCTAAATAGTTTTTTAAAGCATTTTTATGATCTAAAGAACACGTATGGACCCATACTTTTTTGGTTCTGTTTAAAAATGATTTTTTTATAGCTTCTGTTAATAAATATCCTCCATATTTTTTTTCAAAATATTCCTCTAAAATCCCTAAATATGCAATTTCACAACTTTTGTCTTCATTCGAAAATATTTGCTCAAAATAACCTACTAATTCTTCTTTATCCCTTAAAATATATGTTTTTACATTTTTATTATTTAAATAATCAATCCATTTCTGATCACTCCATGAAAGTCTATCTATCCATCTACAATTTTTTCCAATTTGTTTATAAAAAAATTTATTAATTTGAAAATCTGGTGGTTCAACCAAATTCAAAGTACATAATTTATTAGGTTGAATAGCAACCAATAGATCTTCAATTGACTTTATTTCTAGAAATTTTCTTTTAACCTCGGTTTTCACTGAACCATTTTTCCTACTTTTTCGCCACCAAATAAATGAAAATGTAAGTGTGGAACTTCTTGACCACCATCTTCATTAATGTTTGCCAAAACTCTGTAACCCCTACCAGTATCCACTGATATTCCTAATTTTTTTGCTACAATGTTTATACCTTTTAATAAACCAACCATTTCTTCAGAAGACGCGTTAGAACTAAAATCATCTAAATCAATGTATTTTCCTTTGGGAATTACTAAGGCATGTATTTTTTTTTGTGGATTAATATCATGAAAAGATAGAACAAACTCATCTTCATAAATTTTTTTACAAGGAATTTCCCCTCTCAAAATTTTTGCAAAAATATTATTATCATCGTATTTCATTCTATAACCTCTATTTCCTCTATTATACTAACTATTTTTTTACCTTTTAGAACCGCATTAACTTTAGCACATTCATAATAAGCAAATGAGCTTTCTTCAGCAATTTCTTTAAGTTCTAAACATTTTGATCTTGATGCAGTATAAAGATGTTCTTTCAATTCTAATGGATTACCTAAATACATCATAAGACCTATGACCTCACCTTCTTTTTCAAAATCAGCTAGTTCTTCAATTTCCGCTACTTTATCACTAACTCCAATTTCAAAATTTTTAAATGCAACCACCCCTTTATAAATTACAAAACCAATAATAATGAAAAGAATAATTTTTATCTTGTTCATTAATTTTACTTCTTTCTTTTATTTAACTCCGACATTACATCTTCAATCTTAATTTCATTTGCTTCTAAATACATTATCAAATGATAAAAAACATCAGCAGCTTCATGAATTTTATTATTATTTTTTTCTACAGATTCTATCAATTCATTAATTTCTTCTAAAACTTTTTCTTTACTTAAAGATTTATCACTAAGAAGCTTGCTAGTATAAGAACTTTCAACAGGATTCTTCTTTCTATCTCTTGCAAGTTTAAATAGGTTTTCCAAAGTATCTAACATACTAAATCCTAACTGGAATTCCTTTTGAGTTCAAATATTCTTTAGCCTCTTTAACAGAATATTTTCCATAGTGAAATATAGATGCAGCTAAAACAGCACTTGCATTGCCAAGTTTTATTCCATCAACAAGGTGGTCTAAATTTCCTACTCCACCTGATGCGATCACTGGAATGTTTACTTTTGATGATATTTTAGACATTAAATCAATATCATAACCAACTTGTGTTCCATCTCTATCCATAGACGTCACCAATAATTCTCCGGCACGATTTTCTTCCATTTTTTTTGCAAATTCTATTGCGTCAATTCCAGTATTGTTTCTACCTCCATGAGTAAAAATTTCCCATTTATTATTGTTTTTCTTAGCATCTATTGCAACAACGATGCACTGAGAACCAAACTTTTTAGAGCTATCTACAACAATTTTTGGATTTTTTACTGCTTCAGTATTTATGGATACTTTGTCTGCACCACAATTAAGTAATTTGCTTATATCATCAACACTTCTAACACCACCACCAACTGTTAAAGGAACAAAACATTTCTTAGAAGTTTTCTCTACAACATCATAAATTGTATTTCTATTTTCATTTGAAGCCGTAATATCTAAAAAACAAATTTCGTCAGCTCCACCATCACTATAAATCTTTGCTTGCTCTACAGGATCCCCTGCATCCTTTAAATCTACAAAGTTAATACCTTTAACAACACGACCATTTTTGACATCTAAACAAGGTATTATTCTATTTTTAAGCATCTATTTCTTTCGCTAGTTCTTCTAATTTAATATCACCATCGTAAATAGCTTTACCAACTATTATACCCTCAATATTTTTTAAACTCTTTGCTTTTTTAATATCTTCAATTGAAGAGACTCCACCAGATATAACCACTGGACAATTAGAAATATCAGCAACTTTAGCTGTTTCTTCAAAATTTGGACTTTGCTTAGTACCATCTCTATTAATATCAGTATAAATTAATCTACTAGAACCAAAATCATTAATTTCTTTTAGAAAATCTAAAGTTAATTTATTAGAATTTTCTCTCCACCCTGATACTGACAAATATCCGTCTTTAGCATCTAAACCTAAAGCAATTTTATTTGGAAATTTTTGACATGCTTCCTTTAAAAAATTTTTATCTTTTATAGCAGCACTTCCTAAGATTACTTTTTCAACTCCTGCATCAGTATATTTTTGAATGCTTTCAAAGCTTCTAACACCACCACCTATCTCAATTTTAAGATCAAATTTACTAACTATTTCTTGAATAATATTCAAATTAACTGTTTCACCGGTTAACGCTCCATCCAAGTCTACTATGTGTAAATTTTTAAAACCGTGATCTTTATACTTATGTGCTTGATCGACTGGGTATATTTTATATTCAGTTTTATTATCAAAGTCTCCTTTAACTAACCTGACACACTTTTTATCTTTAATATCTATTGCTGGAAATATTTTCATTTTTATAAATTCATAAAGTTATTAATTATTTTTAATCCAGTTTTATCACTCTTTTCAGGGTGAAATTGGGTTCCAAAGATATTTTCTTTTTCAACTGAACAAACAATGTTTGATGAATAATCTGTTGTCGCAGAAATTACATTTTTATCACTTGGAATAAATTCATAACTATGCACAAAATACATATGCGAATTATTTTCTATATCTTTAAATATCTTACTTTCTTTAACAATATTTATCTGGTTCCATCCTATATGGGGTAATTTATATTTTCCATTTTGGTTATCTATTTTTGAAACTTTGCCTGAAATCCATCCTAATCCTTTTGTTTCAGTTTCTTCATAGCCAATATCCGCAAACATTTGTAAACCTACACATATTCCAAGAAGTGGTTTTTTATTAATAATTGCAAATTCGTTTAAAGCATCCTTTAAACCATTAATTTTATTTAAAGCATCTACACAACTTTTAAACGAACCTTGTCCTGGCAAAACCAACTTATCGCTAAATTTAATCTTATTTAAATCTGAAGTTACTTCGATATTTGCTTTATCTTTAGCAACTTCATTGAAGGAGTTTATTACAGAGCTAATATTGCCCGAGTTATAGTCAACAATTGTGATGTTCATTTAAACTTATAAAGAACCCTTTGTAGAAGGAATTGATTTTTTATTCCTAGGGTCCATTTCCAATGCAGTTCTTAAAGATCTTGCTAATCCTTTAAAGCAAGACTCAATAATGTGGTGACTATTATCACCATATATATTTTCAACATGTAGAGTAATTCCAGCAGCTTGTGAAAATGCTTGAAACCATTCTTTAAATAGTTCTGTATCCATTTCACCAAGTTTTTCTACTTTAAGATTTACTTTCCAAATTAAATAGGGTCTGTTTGATACATCAATTGCAACACGAGTTAATGTTTCATCCATTGGTATAATTGCATGTGCATATCTTTTTATGCCTACAAATTTTTTTGAAGCTTTCTTTAGAGCTTCACCTATTGCGATACCTGTATCTTCTGTTGTGTGATGAAGATCAATGTGAGTATCGCCTTTTGCCTTAAGATTTATATCTATTGAAGAATGTTTTGATAATTGTTCAAGCATGTGATTTAAAAATCCAATGCCCGTTTCAATTTTATACTTTCCTTTCCCATTAATGTTTAAATCAACATTAATGTTCGTTTCTTTAGTTTTTCTGCTTATTTTAGCTTTTCTGTTCATAATACAAAAACGGTATATATCTATTATTCAATTATGGCAATAATACTAGACCTGGTCTTGAACTATTCAAATTAATATCCATTTATATCATATGACAACGATAGTATTAGTAAGAAAAAACAATGATGTAGTAGTTGCTAGTGATGGTCAGGTCAGCATGGGCAATACTGTTATCAAGAAAACTGCAAATAAAGTTAGAAAAATTGAGAAAAGAAATGTGATTGCTGGTTTTGCTGGATCTACAGCTGATGCTTTAACATTATTTGAAAGACTTGAAGCAAAACTAGAAAAGCATGCCGGAAATTTAACAAGAGCATCTGTTGAATTAGCTAAAGATTGGAGAACGGATAAATATTTAAGAAGACTAGAGGCTTTGATGGCAGTAGGAGACAAAGAGAAAAGTTTTATAATTTCTGGAACAGGAGATGTTTTAGAGCCAGAAGGTGATGTTATTGGAATCGGATCGGGCGGCAATTACGCACTTGCTGCTGCAAAAGTATTAATGGAAACAGAAAATTCTGCTGAAGAAATTGCAAAAAAAGCAATTAAAGTTGCATCTGAAATTTGTGTATTTACAAATAATAATATCAATATTCAAAAAATTTAATGGAAGAATCTAATATAAAAACATTTGTTCCAAAAGAAGTTAAGTCTAATGACGCAAAATCAACTCTTAATTCTCTTTCACCAAGAGAAATAGTATCAGAATTAGACAGATTTGTAGTTGGACAAAATAAAGCAAAAAGAGCAGTCGCGATTGCATTAAGAAATAGATGGAGAAGACAAGCTTTAGAAAGCGATATGAAGGATGAAGTTCTTCCAAAAAATATTTTAATGATAGGCCCTACTGGAGTTGGCAAAACTGAAATATCCAGAAGACTTTCAAAGTTAGCTGAAGCTCCATTTGTTAAAGTTGAAGCTACAAGATTTACGGAAGTTGGATATGTAGGAAGAGATGTTGAGCAAATTGTAAGGGATCTTCTTGAGATAGCAATTTCAATGGAAAAAGTTAAAAAAAGAAAAGAAGTTCATGCTCAAGCTCAAAAATTAGCAGAAGAAAGAGTCCTTGATGCAATTGTTGGCGCTAAAGCAAGTGTTGCTACTAGAGAAAGTTTTAGAAAGAGATTAAGAAATGGAGACTTAGATAATAATGAAATTGAAATAGCAATAAATGATGCAAATCAAATGCCATCTTTTGAAATACCTGGAATGCCTGGTGCAAATATAGGAATGATCAATATTTCAGATGTACTAGGAAAATCAGTTGGTCAAAAGCCTAAAAAGAAGAAAATGACGGTAAAAGAATCTCATGATATTTTAATTAATGAAGAGTCTGATAAACTAATTGAACAAGATAAAATTATTAAATCAGCAAAAAATTCGACTGAAGATAATGGAATTGTTTTTCTTGACGAAATTGATAAAATTTCAGGAAGAACTGACAGAGTTGGTGGAGATGTTTCAAGGGAAGGTGTTCAAAGAGATCTGTTACCTTTAATTGAAGGAACAACAGTAAGCACAAAATATGGACCAATTAAAACTGATCATATTTTATTTATTGCTTCAGGAGCTTTCCAACTAGCTAAACCTTCTGATTTATTGCCAGAACTGCAGGGAAGACTTCCGATAAGAGTAGAATTAGACGCTTTGAACAGTGAAGATTTTAAAAGAATATTAAAAGAGCCTGATAATAGTTTAATAAAACAATATAAAGCCCTTCTAAAAACAGAAAATGTAATCCTTGAATTTAGTGAGGATGGAATAGATGCAATTGCAAACATAGCTACAGAAATAAATTCAACTGTTGAAAATATTGGAGCAAGAAGATTACATACTATAATTGAAAGAGTATTAGACGAAATAAGCTTTACAGCAACCGATAGATCGGGTGAAAAAATAGTAATCGATGCAAATTATATAAAGAAAAATATTGGCGAACTAGTAAAAGACAACGATTTATCAAAATTTATACTTTAATATTCTTTAATAAAATATCAAAACTACCTGAAGAACTATCATTTATTTTATTATAATTAATTTCTTTAATTATTTTCATTAAGTGATTTTTTGATTTAATGTAATCTGGAACAGAAAACTTCAAAATAGACAAATCTTTTGATTTATATGGATCTTCAATATTTTTTGATCTAGATCCTTTGCCGGTTATAACCACAATTTTTGTTACTTTTTCTTCGAAACATTTTAAAATAAACTCATCAATCAATTTATTTGCATTACCCAAAGAAAAACCATGTAAATCTATGATTTTTTCTTTAAATACATTAAATTTATTTTCTCTTTGAATTTCTTTATCAATAACCTTTTCATTACTACTAATAAAATTTAACCAATCTTGTTTGTCTTTTTTTGAAATTTTTTTTTTCAATTAAGTTTGAGTTTCTATAAGAGACCAGTTCGGATTTGATGATCTAATATCTCTTGAAAATTTCCAAGTATCATACACTTTTTTAATTTTTTTCGGATCTCCAGAAATTATTTTTTTATCTTTATCTCTTATACAGGAAATAATTTCACTTACAAAATCTACTGTTACTTCAAATATATTATTATTTTCTCTATGTTCTTTTATCTTTGCGGAATTAATTCCGATGAAAGTTGTATCTGAAACTAGCCCTTTAGATGCTCTATCTTCTATTACATTATTAAATTGTTCAAAAATTTTTACATCAATTAAAGATTTAATGCTTTTTAAATCACCTTTTGCAAAATTTGTAATTATTGCTTCGTATGCAATTTTTGCTCCAGTTAAAAATTCTTTTTTCGCATTTTCATCAAAATTTTCTGAATTGATTTTTTTTTCATTTTTTTTTGGATCAGCCTCATGAGCAAACGAGGTTGAAATATTTTCTTCAAATCCACTTTTTTTACCTAAAATTCCTCTTAATCTTAGAAAAATAAAACCAGCAATCATTGCAAGAAGTATTATATCAATATATTCAAAGCTATAATTCATATGGAAATAATATGTACTATAGTGTTTAATTTCAAGGTAACAAATTCACATAAATGAACAAAATTTTATTATTAATAATCGCTATACCTCTAATTGAAATATATTTATTTATTAAAATAGGATCCCAAATTGGGGCATTTAATACAATTTCTTTAATTTTAATTACAGCTGTCATCGGAATATATTATGCAAGGTATGAAGGACTGAATACTCTAAAATCAGGCTTATCTCAAATTATTAGCAATAAATTACCTGTTTACGAAATTATATCTGGGGCAACATTGGCTTTTGCATCTTTGTTATTAATTTTTCCGGGCTTTGCAACTGATATAATTGGATTTTTATTAATTTTTCCTTTTACTAGAAAATTACTATTTAATTTATTTTCTAATAATTTAAACAAACAAAAAAATAAAAAAGACTTTATAGAAGGAGAGTTTGAAGATATTGACGACAATAAAAAATAAATATGGAAAAAAATTATAAAATTTTAACAAAATTTATAAAAGATATATCTGTGGAAACTAAAGACGCTCAAACATATCTTTTTGTTAAGGAAAATATCAGAGACTACCATCTGAAGATTAGCATAAATTCAAAAGCTATAAAAAATAAAATGATTGAAATAGATACTGGTTTAATTTTTGAAGACAAAAAAGCAAATGAATTTAGATCTAATTTTGAAATGACTTATACAACCGTAATAAAATTAGTTGACGATAATATTACTAAGGAAAATTTAGAAAAAATAATATTGATTGAAGTACAAAAAGAAATTTATCCTGATCTAGAAAAATCATTTCTAAATATGATTCATGGTTCAGGATATAATGAATTTACAATTGATAAAAAAATTGATTTTCAAAAGTTATTTGAAAGTAGATTTAGTTAAAAAAATTTTTTTTTAAATTTTCTTTAATAAAACTTTTATGTAGTTGAATTTCATTTTCAGAAGGTAAAATAACATTTTTACAGTACTCCGAAAATACCCCTGCATCTTCTGAAGAAAAATTATCTAATTTTGTATCTAATTCTAACTTGGGTTCTTTTTGATCAATTAAATTAATATAGACTTTAGTTAATAATTCACAATCAATTAAAGCCGTATGTTTTTTTCTTCTTGAATTATCAATACTATATCTTTTACAAAGAGCATCTAGACTATTTGCTGATCCTGGATATTTATTTTTTGCTAATTCTAAAGTGTCAACAACATTATCTTTAGATATTTTTTTTTTACCAATTAAATATAATTCATTATTTAAATGAGACAAATCAAATTCTGCATTATGAATTATAAGTTTGCTGTCTTTAATAAATTCTAAAAATTCTTCAGCTATTTCTTTAAATTTTTTTTTATCAGATAAAAATTGGTCAGTATAACCATGAACTTTAAAAGCATTTTCAGAAACTTTTCTTTCGGGATTTAAATAACAATGAAATTTTTTATTGGTAGGAATTAAATTGTTAATTTCTATACACCCTATTTCAACTATTCTATGTCCATCTTTGACTGTTAGACCGGTTGTTTCTGTATCAAGAACAATTTCTTTCATTATTTAAAATTTTAATTTTTAATAATTTAACATTTTTTTTTAAATTTAGTCTTTTAAAATTATTTTTAATTATATAGTTTGATTTTTTTTTTTTAATTTCTATAGGAAGTTGAAATTTTTTTAAAATAGCTAAAGTTTTAGAGTTGTAATTAGGTCTTTTTTTCAATCTTTTTAAAATATCACTTTTTTTCGCATCTACAAAAACTAAAACATATTCTTTTTCATTTATTTTATTTTCTAATAACAAAGGAATATCCAAAACTACAATTCTATTTTTTTTATATTTTTCTAAAAATTTTTTTAATCTAATTTTTATTAAAGGATGGACTATATTTGATATTTCTCTAATATTTTTAAAATTGTTAATTATAGCATTACCAAGTTCTTTTTTTTTAATTGGAAAAGAAAAAACATATTTTGGAAGTTTTTTTCTTAATTTTTTGTAGCAGCTTTTATCTTTTTTATAAATTTTAATTACTTCTTTATCGGCATCAAATACTGGATAATTTAATAGTTTGCTTACAAAACTTTTCCCAGAGCCGATATCGCCGATTACACCTATTTTAATCATTAATTTAATAAATTTATAGTTTCATCATCTATAATTGGCATAACTTTGTGCCAAAGTGTAAATGCTTGATGTGCTTGGTAAATAAACATCATTTTTCCATTTTCTGTTCTGTTACCAAATTGTTTTGCCTTTTTTAAAAAAATTGTTTCTTTAGGATTATATATAAGATCATAAAAAAATTTATTAGATTTCACGGCAGAATAATCAAATTTAATCCCATCTTCATTTTTTAAACCTATGCTCGTAGCATTAATGATCATATCAAAATCCGGAATTTCCCTCCAATTAACTATGTCTATATCTTTAAAAAAAAATTTTAAATTATCTGCTTTTTTTTTGGTTCTATTGCTTACTATAATTTTAGATGCATCTAATTTTTTTATAGCAACAATTAATGAAGAAACAACTCCACCAGCACCTAAAATAAAAATATTTTTACCTTTTAAATCATATTTGGAGTGTCTTATTGCTAACTCAAATCCTGCTATATCGGTATTATGTCCAATAATAACATTTTCTTCTTTATAAATAGTATTAACAGACTGGGACTTTTCAGCTTCGGGGCTTAATTTGTCTAGAAAGGGTATAATTTTTTTTTTGTATGGGACAGTTACATTTATACCTGTTATTTTTTTTTCTCTAACTTTGGAAATAATATTTTCTAATTCATTTTCTTCTAATTTTATTTTATCATAAACCGCATCAATTTTTTTTTTTTTAATCCAATAATTATGAAGTTTGGGCGATAATGAGTGGTCTATTGGATTCCCTATTACAAAATATTTTTTCATTTTTAGTTATAATGAATTTATATATTCCTTAATTTTATTAATTGGTAAACCCATAATTGTATTTTCATCACCTTCTATCTTAGAAAATAAAGTCTTTCCCTCACCTTCGATTTGGTAAACATTATAAGCATACAGGGTTTCATCACTAATTTTTGACAAATATTCTTCAAGATTTTTTTCAGACATATGTTTCATTGTTAATTCGGCTTTATCTGTATAATTCCAAATCATAGATCCATTTTTTGAGATACATACCGAACTTATTAAATGATGTTTTTTTCCATTTAATTTTTTTAATATTTTCATTGCATCTGCTCTGCATGTTGGTTTTGATATTAATTCACCTTCTAAATCAATAACACTATCTGCTCCTAAAATTAATTCTTCATTTTTTTTTTGACTTACTTTATTGGCTTTTAATTCTGCTAAACTTTTAGAAATTATTTCTGGTGTTGCTCCTTCTTTTAAAAGGCTGTTTTTGACAGTTTCTTCATCAACATTTGATGGTTCTACTACACAATTAATAAGGTTTTTTTCTAAAATTTTTTTTCTTACTTTGCTTTTGGATGCAAGGATAATGTTATGCATTTTTTTTTATTTCATGTATTTTTATTATTGAAGCTGCTGTTTCCTCTACTGACTTTCTTGTCACGTCTATAATTGGCCATTTATATTTTTTAAATGTTTTTTTTGCTTCTTCAACTTCTTTAACAATTTTATCTAAATTTATATATTCAATATTTTCTTTCTCTTTAATTGTATTCATTCTATTTTTTCTTAAATCAATTAATCTACTTGGTTCCGTTGTTAATCCAACAACACAAATAGAAGATGGATTTTTTTTTAAATATTCGGGTACTGAGTTTTCGTTAACCAAAGGAATATTAGATGTTTTATAACCTCTATTAGCCAAATACATTGATGTGGGAGTTTTACTAGTTCTACTAACTCCTAATAATATGATATCAGAATTTTCTATATCTCTAATCATGTTACCGTCATCATGATTCATGGTGAACTGTATGGCCTCAACTCTTTCATAATATTCTTCATCTAAAATATGTTGACCACTTGGTATATGTGTTGCTTTTTGATTTAACAATTTTGTAAAATTTAAAATTAAATCTCCCAATACTCCAAAACAAGGAATGTTTTTTTTTTGTGCTTCTTGTGTAAGATATTTTGCTAACTTATTGTCTACTATTGTATATAAAATTATTAAGTCTTCGTTTTTTTTTGCATTAATTAATATTTTATTAATTTGGTTTTCTGTTCTAGTAAAAGAAAATTGATGAACTTTATATTTAAAATTTTTAAATTGAGCTTTTAATGCCATAAATATTCTATCTATAGTTTCGCCTGTGGAGTCTGAAATAAGATAAATTTGATGTATAGTAGTCATGTATATGTTGTTTATAACTTATTAATAAATTTACTAAATATATTAAGGATTTTTTTTTTAAAAATTTTTATGTAAAAACCTTCATTTAAGTAACAAAATTAAACATGTGTAAAATTATTATACAATTTTGTTAAATATAAGGTGTTTTTGTAAAAAAAGCTTATTTTATAAGGAATTTTGTTAAATATGTAGTGTTGATAAATAGTTAGTAAAATGTTGTTTAAAAATAATTTACTTTATTCACAAGTCATATAACAACTACTAAAATATAATTAAGTAATATTTAATATGACCCCAATTAAAGATTGTATAATAAATAAAAAGATTCATTGCAAACCTATTTGGTTTATGAGACAAGCAGGTAGATACCTGCCTGAGTTTAGAGAAATAAGAAAAAAAAATCAAAATTTCATTCAACTGTGTTTAAATAAAGAACTATCTTCCGAAATAACTTTACAACCGCTAAAAAGATTTAAGATAGATGCTGCAATAATTTTTTCAGATATTTTGATTGTTCCATATGGTTTAGGGCAAAAAGTTGAATTTAAAAAAGATTTTGGACCAATATTAGGAGATATTGATTTAAATATTTTTAAAAAAATAGAAGAAGAAAATTTTACTAAAAAATTAAATTCTATATATGAGTCTTTAAAATTAACCTCAGAAAACAGATTGCTAAATAATAAAGATTTAATTGGTTTTGTTGGTGCACCATGGACTATTTTAGTTTATATGCTTAATAAACAGTCACCCAAAAAAAAAATTACTAGTAGCTTATTTAATAATGAAAAACTGATTGATGAATTATTAATTTTAATTAAAAAATTTTTAAAAATTCATATAAAAAATCAAGTTAAAAGAGGCGCATCTATAATTCAAATATTTGACAGCTGGGCTGGTCTTGTAGAAGAAAAAAAAATATCTAAATATATATATGATCCTACTCTGGAAATAGTTGAATATGTTAAATCTTTAAATGTGCCCGCAATATGTTTTCCAAGAGAAATAAAAGATTATAAAGAATTTTGCGAAGTTACAAAACCAGATGCTGTTAATATTGACTATAACGTTGATCCTAAAGAAATCATCAAAAATATAAAAATCCCTGTTCAAGGTGGATTAGATCCAAAAATTTTACTTACTGATAAAGAAACATTAAAAAAAGAGACATTAAAATATTTAGAAATATTTAAAAATCATCCCTATATTTTTAATCTTGGACATGGAGTATTGCCCGAAACCAATCCAGAAATGGTAGAATATTTAGTTAAAACGGTAAAAGAATATAAATGAAAAAAGCTGTAGTTCTATTTAATCTAGGGGGTCCAGATAAGTTAGAAAACGTTGAGCCTTTTTTATTCAATTTATTTAATGATCCAGCAATTTTAAATTTACCTGGTTTTTTCAGATATCCTTTAGCAAAATTAATAGCAAACAGAAGAGCCCCAACAGCAAAAAAAATTTATAAAGAATTAGGAGGGTCCTCACCCATTTTGCATCTTACGCAAGAGCAAGCTTCTGCCTTGGAGAGAAAACTAAATAAAGATGATGGTTTGTCAGAATATAAATGTTTTATAGTTATGAGGTGTTGGCACCCAAGAGCAGATAATGTTATTAATAAAGTAATTAATTATAATCCAAACGAAATAATTTTAATGCCGCTTTATCCGCAGTATTCGGCAGCAACATCTGGTTCGTCAATAAAAGAATGGGATGATATTTGTGAAAAAAATAGTTTTAAAGTTAAAACAAGCATCATTTGTTGTTATCCAACTGATGAAAATTTTATTCAAGCACACAAAGATGAAATAATGAAAAAGATAAAAAATTTAGAGAACTTCAAATTAATTTTTTCTGCTCATGGATTACCTGAAAAAAATATTAAAAAAGGAGACCCATATCAATGGCAAGTAGAACAATCAGTTAATAAAATTGTAGAGGTCCTAGATGTTGAAAATTTAGACTGGGTATTAAGCTATCAAAGTCGCGTAGGACCCTTAAAATGGATTGGTCCTTCCACTGAAGATATAATAGTTGAGAATTCAAAGTTAGGAAAACATATCGTTCTTGTACCTATAGCTTTTGTATCAGAACATTCTGAAACTTTAGTTGAGCTAGATATAGAATATAAAGAATTGGCAGACAAAAATGGATGTAAAAACTATTCAAGGGTACCAGCGCTTGGAACAAATGAAAATTATATAAAAGGAATGTCTAATTTAATAATTAACAAACAAGATTATAGTTTTAATGGAGAGCTTTTTCCTCCAAAAATACAATGCCCAAACCAATTTAAAAAATGTCCATGTTTAAGTTATGAATAGTTATTTCTTATTTAAAAGCTTACACTTGATTGCGGTATTTTCTTGGATGGCTGGTCTTTTATATCTTCCAAGAATTTTTGTTTATCATGTAGAGAATAAAGAAAAAAAAGAAGCAACAGACATATTTGAGGTTATGGAAAAGAGACTTTTCTTTTATATCATGCTTCCAGCAATGATTTTTACTTGGATTTTTGGCTTAATCTTAATTTATCTAAATGGAGTAGAAATATTTTCTCAATTATGGATTCAAATAAAAATAGTTTTAGTTGTTTTGTTGTCGGTCTATAATGATTATCTTGGAAAATGTCTTAGGTCTCTAAAAAATAATACAAATACTAGATCTTCAAAATTCTTTAGAATAATTAACGAAATACCTACTGTTTTACTTATATTTATAGTATTTGTTGTTATATTTAAACCTTTATAGGCTTGAAATTTAAGTTTTAGTATATATATTCTGTTTATCTAACAAACAATAACTCCCAAAATGAATATTGAAGAACTAAAAAATAAAACTTCTGAAGTATTAATTTCTGATGCAGAAAATCTAGGAATAGAGAATGCCAGTACATTAAGAAGGCAAGAGATCTTATTTTCAATACTTAAAAAATATGCAGAAAAGGGCGAAGAGATTACGGGTGTAGGTGTACTTCAATTATTACAGGATGGTTTTGGTTTTTTAAGAGCAATTGAATCAAATTATCTTCCTGGTCCAGATGATATTTATGTTAGTCCAAATCAAATTAGAAAATTTGGTCTAAGGACAGGCGATACAGTAGAAGGACCGGTAAGAGCACCAAAAGATGGAGAAAGATATTTTGCCTTGTTACAAGTCAGTAAAATTAATTATGAAGATCCACAAAAAATAAGGCACAAAATCGCATTTGACAACTTAACACCACTATATCCTAATAAACAATTAATAATGGAAGTAGAATCCACAAAGGTTGAAAAAAAACCTGACTTAACCCCAAGGCTAATCGATCTAGTAAGTCCTATTGGAAAGGGACAGCGGTCATTAATTATTTCACCTCCAAAAGCTGGTAAAACAATGATACTACAAAGTATAGCCAATTCGATAACTGCCAATCATCCCGAATGTTATCTTATGGTTTTGCTAATCGACGAAAGACCGGAAGAAGTAACCGATATGCAAAGAACAGTTAAAGGAGAAGTTATTAGTTCAACATTTGATGAACCTGCTCAAAGACATGTGGCTGTTGCTGAAATGGTAATTGAAAAAGCAAAGAGATTAACAGAACATAAGAAAGATGTGGTTATTTTGTTAGATTCTATTACAAGATTAGGAAGAGCTTACAATGCGGTTGTTCCCAGTTCTGGAAAGGTTTTAACAGGTGGTGTTGATGCAAATGCATTGCAAAGACCTAAAAGATTTTTTGGTGCCGCAAGAAACATAGAAGAAGGTGGTTCTCTAACAATTATTGCAACAGCATTAATTGACACTGGAAGTAGAATGGATGAAGTTATATTTGAGGAATTTAAAGGAACAGGTAACAGTGAATTAATATTAGATAGAAAAATATCAGAGAAAAGAATATTTCCTGCTATTGATATAACAAAATCAGGAACTAGAAGAGAAGAACTTTTATTTGACAAGAATGATCTTGGAAAAATGAATGTTTTAAGAAGAATAATTGCCCCAATGGGAGCTATGGACGCAATAGATTTTATTAATTCAAAATTAAAATTAACAAAAAATAATTCAGAGTTTTTTAATTCAATGAATAAAGGTAGCTAAAATTATTAATTGATTAGTTTTTTTAGCTCATCAAGCTCTTTTCCGTATTTTTCCCATTTATTTATTGAAGATTTATATAATGGACTTCGAACTTGAGCTAAACTAGCGGTTTGTACTATTTTTTTATTTTTATAAAAATTTAAATAATTATCAGTCCAATCAATATCACAAAAATTAACCATATTTTTTATTTCTTTCTTAGGATCTTGAATTAGTTTTTCATAACTAATGTTATAAATACTTCCAGAATATTTTTTTTTCCAAAAATTCATAATATCCAAGTATAATTTGTAGTAATTAGCTATATTTTCAAAGCTGTTTGAATAGCTCATTTTAGCAGATGAAAAAAAATTTTTATAATTCGACCAACAAATATCCATACCGTTTCTTTCACAATGAATTATTTTACAATTTGGAAAAGTTTTTAAAATTAAACCTACCCACTTAAAATTAAATGGTGTTTTGTCTGTAATAATATCTTCTTTTATATTGTAAGATAATACTTTGTTGAGGTAGTTTTTTCTAAATTCTTCAAATTTTTCTTCTTTAATTTTTTTTATAGAACTAGAGTTTATTTCTCCATTATTTTTAAAAAATAAATTTAAAGCAAAATTATCAATAAAAGGAAGTTCGCCACCTCCATAAATATTATCATTTGAAGATAATATTTGTTCAATTAAAGTTGTTCCAGATCGTGGCATGCCAATTATAAATATAATTTTTTTGTTACCTTTGTTATTCTGACTATTGATATTAATTTTTTCTTTAAATATTAATTTGATATTTTCAAAAATTTTTTTTTCTTTTGTTGAATTATATTCGGTAAGTTCGTTATTTAATTTATTTGCGTTTTTTAAATAGTTTAAAGAATTTTTATAATCATCCAAATCTTCATAAGCTTTACCCAAACTAAAATTTAACAACATAAGATCAACTTTGCCTAATTTACTATTTAATTTTTTTTTCATATTTGCGAGATGATCAGTGCCGTCATTTTTGTAGTTGGTCATTAAACTAATGGCCTTGTCCGGTTCACAACTTTTTGGATTTATATTTAAACATTTTTCATAATATTTTCTTGAATTATTGAAATCGCCAGATTGTTGATATGCGTTTGCTAGGGTAAAATTTAATATATAATTTTTTGAATTTTCATCATTTTCAAATTTTTTTAATAACTCTATAGCATCATTAGCTTTATTTATTTTTAAAAATAAATTAGCTTGATTATTTGCAGCTTGAAAAAAATCGTTTTTTAATTTTAATGCTTTACTTAAAAACTCATTTGATTCTTTAAAATTATTTATTGCAGAATGTATCATTCCCAGATTATTTAATGCATGAATATTATTTGGTTCTCTTCTTAATACACCATTTAACAATTTTATTGCTTCAAATGAATTATTTA
Organism: uncultured Pelagibacteraceae bacterium; assembly: GCA_902587315.1. Classification (GTDB taxonomy): domain Bacteria; phylum Pseudomonadota; class Alphaproteobacteria; order Pelagibacterales; family Pelagibacteraceae; genus Pelagibacter. The sequence continues at coordinate 11,477 of CACIKW010000001.1, read as the reverse complement.
AACCATAGTAGGCCAAAGCTAAAAGATTGTATAACTCTATAATGTCAGGATATTTCTTTATTAAGGGCCTAGTTCTGAATACAACCTCCTCATAGTTTCCAGATGAATAAAATAAAAGAATATCTTTTACTTTTTTTTCTAAATTATTTTTTTCATTTAAACTGTTCATATAAATTATAAATATTATAAATTATTATATTTACAAACTATTATTGTCTCGATTTAATCATATTAATATAAATTAATAGTAATGAAGCTTATTTGGAATTCACATAATTATAATAAAAGTTTTTGGGGTGAATATCATCGAATAAATTCAAAAAAATGGATATTTGATATTTTAAGTAAAGTTAATTTTACAGAAGTTGATAATTTAAACGATATAGATAGTTCAGAAACTATATTAATAGTAGATTCAGAGATTGAGAAAAAAGAAAGTTTTTATAAAAGTTTTTTTAAAAAATATAATAAAGTTTATCTAATACATTTAGGCGACGAAGGTGGAAAAGTCGATAAAGATTTTTATTCAAATTTTAAACATGTATTTAGGACTTTTTACTTAAACTCTTTTGCAAAAAATTTAAATATTACATGTATTCCCATAGGATATAAAACCGGTTCAATAAATAACTTAAATAGAATAACCAATAGAAAATATATATGGAATTTTTTGGGCACCATACATGGTGCAAGTAGATATGATTTAATTTTACAAAATAAAAATATAAAACCAAATTATATTAACATAACCAAAAAATTTGGTGGACAAAATAGTCTTAGTGCAGATGAATATTATAAAATAATGGGAGACACAAAGTTTGCATTAGTATCTCACGGATATTTTCATCCAGAAACCTACAGACTATATGAAGCACTAGAATCCGGGTGCATACCTATAATTGAAAATCCACACAGTTTTTTTGATAATTTTTTGCTAGGAAATCCAATTATTAAAATTAAACTATGGAATGAAGCAACGAAAATCATTGATAAATTCAACAAAGATAAAAATAAAATTTTAGATATATCAAAATCAACAAATAATTGGTGGCTAGAATACAAATTAACACTAAAGCAAAATATTAGAGATAAAATAAATGTTTAATATTAAAGAGTTTGAAAAAATTTATAATCTTCTTAAAGAAAATAATAAGAAAGATGCTAATAATAACTTGATTTCATATAGATCAAAATATGCATTGCATCCAGATTATTTGTTTCTTATGGCAGAATATTTAACTTTAGAAGATAGAATATACCAGGCAATTGATACATTGCATGCTTCTCTTCTTGTTGATTATGATGATATTTTTTTGTTACGAAACAATTTTGAAAAAAGTAGCAATAAATTGGTTGATAAAAAATTTGAGTTATTTAATAAACTATTCAAAAAAATAGATAATTCAGAATTATTAAAACAATCTATGAATGCCAATAGTGATGAAAAAAGACAAATTTTCTTTAAAAAAATTCAAGAATTAATGCCAGGAATTGGATTTAATAAAAAATCGTAAAGTATATTTATTATAAAAACAGGATATAATTAATTTTTTTTATGACAATATATGCTCTTTCTTCTGGGCCAGGTATTTCAGGAATAAGTGTTATAAGGGTTTCGGGTCCAGAGACAAAAAAAGTAATTCAGGAACTCACACAGAGCGAAATCCCTAAACCAAGGATAGCAACAATCAAAAAGATTAACAAAATAAACACTAAAGAATTAATTGACGAAGGAATATTAATATGGTTTCCTGGGCCTAATAGCTACACAGGTGAAGATATGGCAGAATTTCATGTGCATGGTAGCAGAGCAGTTATAGAAGCTATACATAGTTCAATCTCAAAAATAAAAAATTGCAGGCTGGCAGAACCTGGTGAGTTTACAAAAATTGCATTTCTGAATAGTAAAATAAATTTAATCAAAGCAGAAAGTATAGCTGATCTAATTTCATCAGAAACTGAAATTCAAAGACAACAAGCAATAAATATAATGTCAGGAAAAAGTTCAGTAAAATTTAATTATTGGAGAGACGAGTTATTAAAAATGTTATCTAATATTGAAGCAAAAATCGATTTTCCAGATGAAGACCTACCAAAAGATATACTAGCAGAAATTAAAAAAAAATCAGAAAAAATACAGAAAGAAATAAAAAAAACACTGAATGACCAAAAAGTAGGAGAAAGAATACGAGAAGGCTTTAAAATTGCAATTGTAGGTCCAACTAACGTAGGTAAATCTAGCCTTCTAAACTATTTATCAAGAAGAGAAGTAGCAATAGTTTCAGAAATAGCAGGAACAACAAGAGATGTAATTGAAACACATTTAAATATTGATGGTATGCCAGTTGTGGTTTCGGATACAGCTGGAATTAGAGATTCAAAAAATGAAATAGAAAAGAGAGGAATTAAATTGGCTCTTAAGAGAGCTGAAGATGCAGATTTAAACATTGTACTTATAGAGCCAAAAAGTGCACATTTTACAGGGTTTTTAAAGGGTCTAATATCTACCAAATCAATATTAGTGGTTAATAAATCAGACCTAGGAGTAGATAATATAATAGGTGAATTTAAAAAATATGAACCAATTTATATATCATTAAAAAATGAAAACAATATAGATGGATTAATTAAAGAAATAAAAAAAAGATTAAAAAAAAATTTTGTAAATTTAAGTGATATATTAATTACAAGGGAAAGACATAGACAAAATTTAGAACAATGCGTATTACATCTAGAAAATTTTAAAAATAAAAGTGGATTAGAAGATTATGACAAAGCAGCTGAAGATCTTAGATTAGCAACTAGATATTTAGGAAAGATAGTTGGCAAGGTAGATGTTGAGGAAATTTTAGGCTCTATTTTTAGTGAATTTTGCATTGGCAAATAAGTTTTGATTAAAATTATTTTAATTATTTTTAAGTGTTTTTCTTGTAAATTTTAATATCAAATAATAGATTAATAACATGAAAAACGACTTATCATTTGATGTAGTAATAATAGGAGGAGGTCATGCAGGATGTGAAGCTGCGGCCGCTTCTGCACGTTTAGGACTTAATACAGCTTTATTTACACATAAATTTGAAACTATAGGCGAAATGTCTTGTAATCCTGCTATAGGAGGTTTGGGAAAGGGTCATCTCGTAAGAGAAATAGATGCCTTAGACGGAGTAATGGGCGATGTAGCAGATAAGTCAGGTATACAGTTTAGATTATTAAATAGAAGCAGAGGTCCTGCTGTTAGAGGACCAAGAACACAGAGTGATAGATCACTATACAAAAAATATATGCAAGAAAAACTTGTAAACTACTGTAATCTAACGATATATTCAGATCCTGTAATTAAGTTCAAATTTGCGAAAAACTATATAAATGGCTTTATAACTCAATCAGGTAAAGAAATAAAATCGTCAAGAGTAATTCTAACAACGGGAACTTTTTTGAACGGATTGATACATATAGGAGGTGAAACGACACCAGCCGGTCGTTATAATGAAAAGCCTTCAACAGGTTTATCTGAGCAATTGGAGAAATATAATTTTAAAATTGGAAGATTAAAAACAGGAACTCCACCAAGACTAGATGCTAGGACAATTAATTTAGAAAATTTAGAAGAACAGTTCGCTGATAATGATCCATATTTTTTTTCTTTTTTAACTAATAAAAAATTAAATAAACAAATCTCATGTAGAATGACATACACTAATGAGTCCGTTCATAAGATAATTTCTAAAAATATAAAACGAAGCGCTATGTACTCAGGCAACATCAAAGGAGTTGGCCCAAGATATTGCCCTTCCATAGAAGATAAAATTATGAAATTTGCGGATAAGCAAAGACACCAGATATTTTTAGAGCCTGAGGGTTTAAACGATAACACTATTTACCCAAATGGCATATCAACTTCCTTACCAGCAGATATACAGCAAGAAATATGTAATAAAATCAATGGTTTAGAGAATGTTAAAATATTAAGACCTGGATATGCAATAGAATATGATTTTGTGGATCCTAGAGAGCTTTTTTTAACTTTAGAGACAAAAAAAATTAAAAATTTGTATTTGGCAGGACAAATCAATGGCACAACAGGATATGAAGAGGCTGCCGCGCAGGGTCTCATAGCTGGAATAAATGCTGCTTTATCTGTTAAGGGAATAGAACCATTTATACTGGATAGATCCGAGGCTTATATTGGCGTCATGATTGATGACTTAATAACAAAAGGTATTGCTGAGCCTTATAGAATGTTTACTTCTCGAGCCGAATACAGGCTTTCTCTTAGATCAGATAATGCTGATATTAGACTTACTCAAAAAGGCATTGATATAGGATTGGTAAATAATGATAGAAAAAAGCTTTATCAGAGTAAATTCCGCGAACTAAATAAAATTCAGTTAAAAATGGATAAATTAACTATATCTCCATCAAAAGTACTAAAATATGGTATAAACATTGCTAAAGACGGTATTTTGCGCAGCGCTACTAAATTACTAAGCCAGAAATCAATAAATATGAGTAAAATACGCGAAATATGGCCTGAAATTAAGCATGTTTCACGTGAAATTGATGAGCAACTCGAAATTAACTCACATTATAAGGGTTATTTAAGTAAACAAAGTGCTGATATTTTAGCATTTAAAAGAGATGAAAATCTAGTTATTCCTGAAAACTTAGATTATGATAGTTTTTCTGGACTTTCGAATGAAGTTAAGTCTAAATTTAAGCAAATTAAGCCTAAAACTATGGGTCAAGCACTAAGAATTGATGGAATAACTCCCGCAGCTGCATATATTTTGTTGTCACATATCAAAAGAAGGTCTATTAAGCATATAGCTTGATTGATTCGAACATTATAGAATATTCAAAATTAGAACCTCTAAATGTTTCACGTGAAACATTTCCAGAGCTAGAGGAGTTTCGGACTTTAATTTTAAAAAAAAATAAAGATATTAATCTAATTAGCTCAAACTCAGAGGAAGATTCAAGGGAAAGACATATAATAGATAGCGCGCAAATAATTGATTTAATTGAAGAAAACGATCATATATGTACAGATATAGGATCAGGATCAGGACTTCCAGGCATAGTTTTGGCAATTATAATGAAGCATAGAAAATCAAATATGGAATTCCATTTATATGAAAAAAGTTATCATAAAAGTATTTTTCTAAAGGAGGTATCAAAAAGATTTAGTTTAAATACAAAAATTTACCAAAAAAATATTTTTGATGAAAAAAAATTAAAAACCGACGTAATTGTATCACGTGCATTTAAACCACTACCCATAATATTAGATTTAGTAAATAATAATTTCTCAAAGTTCAAAAGTATAATTTTGTTTTTTGGGAAAAATGGAAAAAAATCTTTGGAAGTTTCGTTAAAAAAATGGAGATTTGAGTATGTAGGAAAAAAAAGTTTAACTAATGAAAATTCTTCATTAATAAAAATTAAGAATTTAAAAAAAATATGAAAGAAAAAATTATATCTATAATAAATCAAAAAGGCGGTGTAGGAAAAACCACAACAGTAATTAACTTAGCTGCTGGACTTTCAATGAAAGGAAAAAAAATTTTAGTAATTGATTTAGATCCACAGGGAAACGCCACAACAGGACTTGGATTATCAAATACAGAAAAATCAGATCAAACAATATATAGCGTACTTAATGGAGCAAAGAATATTTCAGATGTCATAAAAAAAACTAAATTTGAAAATTTGAATTTAATAACATCAAATGTAGATCTCTCCGGTTTGGAAGTGGAGACTGCAGGTGACAATCGTAGAGCATTCATTTTAAAGGAGCAAATAATGGTTTATTTAAACGATTCTGGGGGATTTTATGATTATGTGCTCATTGATTGTCCTCCATCACTGAGTTTGCTTACGATAATGGCTTTAGTAGCATCAAATTCCCTTATAGTGCCATTACAAACTGAATTCTTTGCACTTGAAGGCCTCACACAACTTATGAAAACTATAGATCGTATAAAAAATAACTTGAACCCAGAGCTGTTGATTAAAGGAATACTTCTTACAATGTATGACAAGAGGAACAAACTATCTGGCGAAGTTGAGAAAGAAGCCAGGGAGTATTTTAAAGAAAAAGTTTATCAAACAATTGTTCCTCGTAATGTTAGATTATCAGAAGCACCATCTCATGGGGTGCCCGTATTAATATATGACAAAGGCTGTCCTGGTAGTAAATCATATTTTAATTTTACAGACGAATTTTTAAACCAGGAAAAAATATTAGAAAGTGCAGCATGATGAATCCATTTAAAATGAAAAAAGGATTAGGAAGAGGGCTTTCATCTTTAATTGGAGATAGCGAAATTTCAAAGACAACAAATAAGCTCTCAATAAGCTCTATTATAAAAAATAAATATCAACCAAGAAGACTTTTTGACAAAAATAGCCTTGATGAATTAACTACTTCGATAAAAAATAGAGGAATAATTCAACCTATTATTGTTAGAAAATCGGATAATATTGCTGATAAGTATGAAATAATTGCTGGTGAAAGAAGATGGTTGGCGGCGCAAAATGCAGGTCTTCACGAAGTACCCGTTGTTATAATTCAAGCTGATAATTTAAAATCATTAGAATTTGCAATTGTAGAAAATATTCAAAGAAAAGATCTAAATCCAATAGAAGAAGCTGAAAGTTACCAAAAATTAATTGATGAATTTGGGTATGATCAAGAAAAAGTGGCCAATTTTATTGGTAAGAGCAGAGCGCATATTTCAAATTCTTTAAGGCTTTTGTCCCTTCCTAAAGAAGTGATTACTTTAATAGAAGAAGAAAAAATATCCCAAGGGCATGCAAAAATATTAGTAGGATTAAATAATTCATATTTAATTGCAAAGAAAATTATAGAAAAAAATTTGTCAGTAAGACAGGCCGAAAATTTGGTTAAAGTATATAAAAATACAAATAAAATTAAAATTGTAAAAACAGATCCTAATTTAAAATTTTTAGAAGATTCATTAAAAGATAAAATTGGATTAAGAACTTTTATAAAAAATAAAAAAAATAATTCAGGATTTATTTACTTTGAATATAAAAGTTTAGATCAGTTGAATAGATTAATAGAAGTTATAAAAAAAAATTATTAAGCTGCTTTTGATTTATTTATAATAAAGTCATATATAATATTAAGTGAACTTGTTGAGTTTTTTTTAATTAAAATCTCTATTTCACAAATTTCATCAATTAATTTTATCACATCATTTTTAGTCCATATTTTAACTTGTTTTTTTACAATTTCTTTTTCTTTCCAGAATATGGTAGGTTTATATGAATTTATTGTTTTATCTAAATTATTCGTATTTTGTACATCGCTGATTAAATTTAAAAGTCTTTTTGATTTATATAATAGCGTCCTTAATATGGTAATACAATCTTCTGATGAAAAATTATTTTCATTTAAAATATTAACTATTTTTTTTATATTTTTTGCTAAACAGTTATCTGTTATTTCCGAAACAGAATAGTTTTCTGCTAGGTTTGTTAATTTTGATATATTTTCGTAAGATATTTTTTTATTTTTTTCTGAAAAATTTTCTATTTTTTTTATTTCATTATATAAATTAATACGATCACCAGCTGATCTTTGTACAATTAAATTTATTGACTCACTTGAAATATGAATATTTTTTTTTTTAAAAAAGTTATTTGCTAATGATACAAGGATACTTTCCTTATCATTATAAAAGGGAACACAGATCAATTGTTTTTCTTTTTCAAAATAGGCTCTTAATTTGGATTTTTTTTGAAGTATTTCTGAAACAAAAATAATTTTAGTATCAAATATTTCTTTCGAATATAAATCTTGAATTATACTAATCGATTTATCCGAAGATCTATTTATTACTATTATTTTTTTTTCATCAAATAGCGATTTATTTAGTATTTCAGACATAAAATTATCAGAATTTTCTATAATCTCTTTTTCTTCATATTTAATAATTTTAAAATTAATTAATTTTTTATGAATGTTTTTTATGCTTTCAATTTTATACCCCTCATTTTCACCATAAAATAAAAACAAATTATACTTTTCTAAATTTATTTTGTTTATTTCAAAACTTTTTACAATCATTTTTTGATCAGCTATCTTTGGCGTATCCTACTTTTGGATTACTACTTACTTTAACTTTAATTTTATTTGTATTTAAAATTAAACTAGTATTATTTAAAGTGATAATAGATATAATCAATTCATCAGCAATTTGCTTTAATAGTTTTTTTTCAATATCTTTTTCATAAAGATTTAAATCAAATATATTTGAATCATGACTATATTTAAATTTCTTTTCATATTTTTTTGAAATAATTTTTCTTTCATAATTTGCAACCTCAACATCTGCAGCTAGTATCATTACGTAAACCAAGGGATTTCCGCTAGAATCTTTTGATAATATTTTTCTGTTTTTTTCGATATTTATTTCTAAAGAATAATTATTTTTTTGTCCTTTGTTTATTTTATATTGTGAAATAAATGTTTCAAAAATTTTAAAATAAGTGTTTTCATTTTTTGATTTAACCTCTGAAAAATAGAAATTGACAGCTGATGATTTATATAATGGTGTATATCCACAACCATATAAAAAAATAATCGAAAAAATTAAAATAAAACTTCTCATTTTATTATTAGATTAAGCAGCCTATCTTTAACATATATTTTTTTAATTATTTTTTTATTTTCTAAGTATTTTTTAACGTTTTTTTCAATAATTGCCTTATTTATAATATTTTCTTCATCACATCCTTTTTCTGCAATAATTAAAGCTCTTTTTTTTCCATTTATTTGAATGACTACATTAATTTTAGTATCTACCAGATAATCTTTTATTGGATTTGGCCAAGTAAAGTAAGAGTTTTTTTTTAAATCATTAATACACTCGGATGAAAAATGAGGTGCTATTGGAAAAATAAGTTTTAAAATATTGTAATAATTTTCTTCTAATATTTTCTTATTTATATTTTTGTCTATTATTTTATTTAGAAAATTATATGTTTCATAAAAATTTGCTACAACTACATTTAAATTAAATTTCTCTAAATTTTTTGTTATTTTATCAATTAACATATTAGTAAATTTGTTTAAGTTCTCATTACTTGTCTTATCTTCTTCATTTGAAGAATTTATTTTTTGTTTTATTTTTTCATGCAAATTCCAAAATTTTTGGATGAATTTATAGGCTCCAGTTATTCCTTGTTCAGTCCATTTAATTTCTTTTTCAGGTGGACTATCAGATAGGATAAAAATTCTTACTGCATCTGCACCATAATTTGATATTATGCTTTCAGGATCAATAATATTCTTTTTAGATTTGGACATAGATTCAGGACTTCCACGAATTATTTTTTCTTTGGGGTAATTTTTTTTATAATATGTTTTTCCATCTTGAGTGAAAACTTCATCTGGAAATAACCAATTATTTTTTTTATCTTTATAAGTTTCGTGGCATACCATTCCTTGGGTGAATAAACCTAAGAAGGGCTCTTTAATTTTAAATTTATTATTTTTATATCCCAATGCTCTCATAAAGAAGCGTGAATAAAGAAGATGAAGAATTGCATGTTCAACTCCACCTATATATTGATCAACAGGCATCCAATAATTAATTTCATCATAATTGTACCCATATTTATTTTCATTGTTTGAACAGAAGCGTAAAAAATACCATGAAGAATCTACAAAAGTATCCAAAGTATCTGTTTCTCTTTTACATTTTTTTCCATCAATAATAACAGTTTTCCACTCCTCTTGATGATCAAGAGGATTTCCTGTTGTATTTAGGTTTATATTTTCAGGCAATTTAACAGGCAATTGTTCTTTTGGTATTTGTACTATTTTGTTGTTTTCATCATATGCGATGGGAATGGGACAACCCCAATACCTTTGTCTAGAAACACCCCAGTCTTTCAACCTAAAATTAATTTTTTTAACACCTAATTTTTTTTTTTCCAATATTTCAATAGTTTTTATTATCGATTCTTCAGGAACTTTTAAATTATTTAAAAAATTTGAATTTATGATTATGCCTGGTCCAGTGTATGCCTCTTTATTTATTTTAAATATGCCTTTATGATCATTAGGTTTTACTACTGGCAATATATTCAAATTGTATTTTTTTGCGAATTCCAAATCTCTTTGATCATGGGCTGGACACCCAAAAACAGCTCCTAAACCATAATCCATAAGAACAAAATTTGCGAAATATACTGGTATCTTAATTTTATCATTCAAAGGATTTATAGCAATTAAATCAGTTTTGAATCCTAATTTTTCTGCTTGGGCAATTGATTCTTCAGTTGTACCTGTTTTTGAACATTCATTTTTAAATTTAATAAACTTTTTATCATTCTCATAATATTTAGAAATCGGGTGATCTATTGATAAGGCTAGAAATGATGACCCAAAAAGAGTATCGGGTCTGGTAGTAAAACACATAATTTCAGAAATTTTGCTGTTGTTTGAAATTTTAAATTTAACTTCGCAGCCAAAAGATTTACCAATCCAATTTTTTTGCATGACTTTTACTTTATTTGGCCAATTTTCTAAAATTTCTAAATCATTAAGCAAATCATCTGAAAATTTAGAAATATTAAAAAACCATTGGTTTAATTTTTTTCTTTCCACTACAGCTCCAGACCTCCAGCCCTTTCCATCAATAACCTGTTCATTTGCTAAAACAGTTTTATCGACAGGATCCCAGTTAACATAATTTTCTTTTCGATAAACTAAACCTTTATTTAAAAGCTCTAAGAAAAAATTTTGTTGATGCTTATAATATTCTGGTGAATGAGTGGATATTTCTCTATCCCAATCAATAGAAAAACCAAGTTGTTGTAGTTGATTTTTCATAGTTGTAATATTTTTTTTAGTCCAAGTTTTAGGATCTAAGTTATTTTGTTTAGCAGCGTTTTCTGCCGGCATACCAAATGAATCCCAGCCCATTGGATGTAAAACATTATAACCTCTTAATTTTTTGTATCTTGCTAGCACATCTCCGATTGTATAATTTCTAACATGTCCCATATGAATTTTCCCAGAAGGATATGGAAACATTTCCAAGCAGTAAAATTTTTTTTTTGTTTTATCTAATTTAGATTTAAAATCGGAATTTTTTTCCCATTTATCTTGCCATTTTTTTTCAACTATTGTGAAATTATATCGTGACATTAGATGTTGTTAAAAACCTAATTAGCTTGTGAGCTACCCTTTGTTTTAAATTCTGGAAACTGCTTTTTAAATTCTTTTACTTTCTGTTTAGTTAATTTTTTGTCAATTTGTACAGCTCTTTTTAAAATTGCCAATTTTATTTCATCTCCAAGTTTTGTATTTAATTTTTTAACCACACAGTCATTCAAATTATTTACATCACATTTTTTCTGGTGAATTAATATCTCTAATCCATCCACCCTTATTTCAGGAGATAGAAATCTAATAGTTACCTTTATTGCTTCGTTTG